>CAVIAJ010000006.1:0-96419 GCA_963640855.1 Candidatus Methanomethylophilaceae archaeon | reverse complement strand
AATACCCGCAGAACAAATCAAAAGAAGTTACCTACCAGAATTGCCGAACACAGTAGTCAAAATCGACAAAAATATAAATATGACTTGAGGTTAGGAGGAATCATAGCGAGGTAGGGTAGCCAGGATATCCCGTCGGGCTCATAACCCGGAGATCGGTCGTTCAAATCGACTCCTCGCTACCATCCGATTTCTCAAAATTACAATCAGGAACAGAGAATTCTCTGTAAAGGAAAAGAGGGAAGAGGATCACTCCTCTTCTTCTTCCTCAATCCAATCAAGACGGTCGTTCAAAATAGATATCTCTCTGACGTAAACGTCCTTGGGACATGCAAGATCGTCGAGACATCCCGTCCAATATACAACGACGCCGGGACCGAAAATCTGCGTATACGGAATCAGCTGTTTTCTGGAATTGTACTTGAATTCCGTATTGTCGCCGAACGATGCCTTACTTTCAACCCAGTAAATCTTGTGACCGTGATACATCATCGGTTTGTCCAATAATGCATCGGGTGTTTTCTCATACACTCCTTTAAGATCGTCTTCTACACGGTACGTAATACCCTGTCCGTCAAGCCATTCGTGGAGAAGCGTTTCCCCCCAAATACCTCTCTCCCTCTGCCTTGCGTTTCCTTCGGGAGAGTAGATGATATCGTTTCTGATAACATCCCTCAGTTCATCCGCAACCTCTTCGGTAAGGATGTCGGGGTCGTTGATGTATTCCCAGAACTCTTTCTTGCTTGCGCCGTCTTCGAGGAAGATGAACATAGCCATGAGGATAGGCGGGAAGTTCCACTTCACCGCTAGTTCCAGCATGGATTTTCCTCTCTTCCACTCTTTGAGCAGTTTGGAGGAGTTGTTCTTTACGACATAGAATCTTCTTTTCACATCTCTGCTTATTTTCTGAGTGTAGAGTGTCTCCGCGAATCTGAAGTCGTATCCTTCTTTTTTGAGTTCTTCGACATCTTCGAGTGTATTCAGGCGGTTGTAGATGTCCTTGTACTCACGGTATTCCATGGTATCAGTACTTCTTCAGCTTCTCGCAGAGGTCGTCCACTGCCGTAAGGACAACATCTCTTACCATGGATGTGGGGGGACAGTACGCATTCTCGGAACGTACCGAGAAATCTTCCGCGGTTATTCCGTCAATCACGGCTTCCGTAAGCCAGTTGATACGGCCCGTTGCATCCTCACCCGCAATAATCTGCGCACCGATGATCCTGTGCGAACATGCATCCGCAAGTACCTTCACGGTGAGTTCTTTTCCTCCGGGATAGTATCTTGCGCGTGTAAGTCCCATTGCTTTTCCTTCGACGGTTTTCACACCGTACCATGAAGCAAGACCCTGCGACATACCGGTTCCCGCAATCTGCATTTCGCCGATGACACTGACCCACGGACTTGCGACGGGACCTGCGGATTTGTTCGCACCTGCGGCGTTTGCACCTGCGATCAATCCCTGTCTGACTGCGGACGATCCCAGCTGACTCATTGTAGGTCCCGCAAGAATTGCGGACTGACACTGAACGACATCTCCTGCAAGGAACACATCGGGAACGAGTCTTCCTCTTCTGTAGGGCTGCATCGTCGGCGACACCGCAACCGCTCCCAGCTGTCCGATATCCAAACCGAGCATCTTGGGGATTGTAAGGTTTGCACGGACACCCGTTGCGAAGATAATCATCTCGCAGGAGTATTCTTCGCCTGCGGCGGTAACGGATTTTACCTTTCCTTCACCGTTTACACACTGAATAGGTGCTTTCATAACAAAACGGATTCCTTTGCCTTCGAGGTATTTCTGAATGGGATCCGCCATATCTTTGTCCGCGATACGGGGGATGACCTGATCCATCATCTCGATGACAATCACATCTTTACCTGCATTTTTCAGAGCAAGCGCCATTTCCAATCCGATGACACCGGCTCCTCCGATTACGACGGTCTTCACGTCTTTCAGAGCTTTCTGAATCGCTTTACCGTCGTTGATTGTTCTCACAACAAAAACATTCTCAAGATCCTTTCCGGGTACGGGAGGGATGAAAACGGTACCTCCGGTTGCAACGACAAGAGAATCGTATGTGTATTCCTTTCCGTCAGCAGTGACTTTCTTTTCGTCGCCATTTACTTCCGTAACGGATGTTTTCGTGAGAACCCTGATGTTTCTCTCCTTCTCGTAGTACGAAGGATCGTGCATAACGATGCTTTCCCAGGTGGCCTTTCCTTCGACGGCCCAGGGAATAACACACGGGGAGTACGAAATGTACTCATCCTCGGTAAATACTGTGATGTCAGCCGACGGATCCTGTCTCCTCGCAGCCGAAGCTGCGGTCATTCCGGCAGCACCGGATCCGATTACAATGATTTTCTTTGCCATAGGCATTCCTTGACTGCTCATTTGACCGTGCGATATATACTTATGGTCGCGTGTGCGCGACATTAATAAGAAGGAGGAGGATACACCGGCAGATGAAAGAGAGAAGACCGGACGGATTGGAGACGCTCTGGAAGGAAAAGGACGTCATCGACGGCGAGGTTTCGAATGCCATGGTCGCCATTATGCGCACCAACGGATGCGTATGGGCTAAGAACGGCGGAGGTTGCACAATGTGCGGGTACCGTACGGCATCGTTACACGGAGTGACGACTGAAAACCTGATGAGCCAGGTAGACGAAATGCTGTCACGCTACAAAGGTGAACCTTTTGTCAAGATATACACGTCCGGGAGTTTCCTGGATACCGAAGAGATTCCCGTCGAACTAAGAGAAAGGATATTCGATGAATTTTCTTCATGTAAGCGTATACTTTTCGAGAGCCGTCCCGAGTTCATAACGAAGGATGTAATTTCCACATTGCCGAAGAGCACGACGATAGCATTGGGATTGGAATCTTCCGATCCGATTGTCATGGAAAAGAGTATCAGAAAGGGATTCACACCCGATGACGTGAAAAGAGCCGCAACCGATGCGAAGGATGCGGGACTGATGATCCGTTCGTATCTTCTGCTGAAACCTCTGTATATGCAGGAACGTGCGGCGATTGATTCCGCAGTTGCATCGGCAAGGTTCGCAGATCCGTTTTCGGATGAGATTTCAATCAACCCCGTCAATGTGCAGAAAGGTACGGTTGTCGAGAGAATATGGAAGAGAGGCGATTACAGACCGCCGTGGATCTGGTCTTTGATCGAAGTGTTCAGAGAGTTATCTGGCACAGTGAATTCGAGACTTATGTCTTCACCTTCCGGAGGAGGAAGTCAGAGAGGTGTCCATAACTGCGGAGAGTGCGATCAGAAAGCATTGGAGGCAATTGAGAGATTTTCGTTTACTCAGAACATCGGAGATCTCGACGTAACCTGCGACTGCATCGGCAGATGGAAAAACTATATTCTCTCGGAGTCTATTCTGGGTACAGCAGCCGATCTTGACAGAGGTTTCGGCAGCGACCTGATGATAAGGAAGTGAAGGGATGGATTACGACATCAAGAGAGGCTGGTTCAAGAAGATCGAAGGCGATGCCCTTCCCGGTCTTATGAAAGAGGTTTTCGGCAACGTCAAAACCGAAGGCGATGCATATGTGTCAGAGTACGGAGTTATGACCCGCATCGAGGTCAGAATCGTCTCCAAAGACAAGATGGATATCGCCACCGCAACAAGGTCCGGACCTATGACCGACGACGAGATCCTCGACAGCAAGAGGAGACTCAACGAATTCGCCGAAAAGGCCACCGGATTCGATGCAAAAGCCCGTATGAAAAGGGCTCAGAAAAAGGCCAAAGAAGGGACGCTCTGAGGGCGTCCCCTCCCCTTTATTTATGCGCGCAAATAAGGAATACTTATTGCGACACCTTTATATACGACTTGGGTTTACGACCCCTTAAGATTAATGCGCAAGATGTTCGACCAGACACATCGGGCAATGCATAAGCAACCCATATCCAGGTCTCATGTCGATGTTTATCGAGATGTGGACGCGGTGTCACGGTCGAAGATTGAGACGTTGAAAATCGACTATTGCGAGATTAGCGAAGATACTCTCGCAGGATGTGAAATATGCCACAAAGGAGACGTCCAAAGAAGGGATCACGCGCGTACGGCCCCAGGAAGAGAGCCCAGTCGCAGACACCCCGCCTTGATTCTTGGCCTGAGATTTCAGGAGCACCCAAGATCCAGGGATTCGCCGGATACAAAGCCGGTATGACACACGCTTTCATAGTCGACAAGCGTGCGAAGACAACAACATCGGGAATGGAAGTCCAGGTGCCCGTTACGGTACTCGAAGTTCCCCCGATGAAGGTAGCAGCAGTAAGGCTCTACGAGAACACAATCTACGGACTCAAGACTGCAGGCGAAGTTTGGGCAAAGGATCTCGATCCCCTGCTCGACAAGCGCCTCAACGTCCCGAAAGCACACGACGAAGCATCATTCGCAAAATACGACGGTGTCGATGTCGATGACGTCCGCGTCATCGCCTACACTCAGCCCAAGATGGTCAAGGGAGTACCCAAGAAGGTCCCCGATGTCATGGAGCTCAGGATCGGCGGAGGCAGTATCGATGAAAGGCTCGAGTTCGCAAAAGGTCTTCTCGGTAAAGATATCACGATCAACGACTTCGTGGCTGAGGGAACACTCGTCGATGTTGTCGCAGTGACCAAAGGTAAGGGATTCCAGGGTGTAACCAAGCGCTGGGGAGTCAAACTTCTCTCGCACAAGAACAGCAAGCACCGCAGGGGAATCGCCAACCTCGGCCCTAAGAGACCCGGATACGTCAGGAGCACAGTTCCCGGATCCGGTCAGATGGGATACCACCAGAGGACAGAGTTCAACAAGCAGCTCATGAAGATCGGAGCAGAGGGTTCCGAAATCACGCCCAAGGGCGGATTCGTCAACTACGGTGACGTTGTAAGCACATACGTTCTCGTACACGGCTCAGTACCCGGACCCACGAAGAGGCTCGTCAGGCTCAGAGATGCAACCAGGGCACCCAAGAACGTTAACGATGTCTCGGACATTACCTATGTTTCCACGGCATCCAAGCAGGGGGCATGAGTTAGATGGCACAGACAAATGTTTATTCAGTCAAGGGAGACGTCGCAGGTAAAATCGATGTACCCGCCGCCTTCGAGACACCCTACAGGCCCGACCTGATCAAGAAAGCAGTCCTCGCGGCAGCAGCTAACGGCAGGCAGCCCTACGGACCCGGCGCAAGATCCGGTATGAGGCACTCCGTGAGCACATGGGGTAAGGGACGCGGCACAGCACGTGTACAGCGTATCCACGACGGCAGCAAAGCAACGGAGTCACCTAACAACGTCTCCGGACGCAGGGCACACCCGCCGGTACCTGAAAAGAACTGGTCCCTTAAGGTCAACCAGAAAGAGCGCATCCTCGCACGCAAATCCGCACTCGCAGCAACAGCCTGCGCAGAATGTGTGAAAGCACGCGGACACCAGTTCGACGATGCAGTTTCATTCCCTATTGTAATAGAGGATGAAGTACAGGATTTGAAGGCAACATCGGAAGTCTACAGTCTTTTCGAGAAGATCGGAATCGCTTACGATGTCGACCGTGCAAAAGACGGAACAAAGATCCGTGCAGGAAGGGGTAAGATGAGGAACAGAAAGTACCGCACACCCGTGTCGATACTCCTCGTCATTACAGAGAAAGAAGCACCCGTTGTCAAAGGTGCGGCAAACCTCCCCGGTGTACAGGTTGAGACTGTCAACAGCATCAACGCAGCGGTGCTCGCACCCGGAGGAGACGCAGGCAGGCTCACAGTCTATACCAAATCGGCCATAGCCAAGATCGGAGAGTGGACACAGTGAAGCAGAACGATGTTCTTATCAGACCCTTCGTAACAGAGAAGGCAATGAACGCCATCGGCGGTACACCCACACAGGACTACAAAGACGGAAACAAGATTGAGTTCCTCGTTCACAGGGATGCGGACAAAGCACTGATCAAAACCGTCTTCGAAGAGCGCTTCGAGGTCAAGGTCGACAAAGTTTGGACCAGGATCCAGAAGGACGGAAAGCATGCGATCATCAAACTCTCTGAAGGCTACTCGGCTGAGGATGTCGGAATGAGAGTCGGAGTATTCTGAAGGTGAGTGAACATGGCAAAGAGATTGAGAACGCAGAGGCGCGGAGCAGGTGGTAACCAGTACCGTTCACCCAGCCACAGACACGTTGACGACATCAGGCTCCCTGCAATGAGCAGCGGAGAGGGTGTCATCTTGGACATCATTCACGCACCCGGAAGGACCTCGCCCCTCGCAGTCATCGACTACGGCGGAAAGAAGGACTACCAGCTCGCAGCGGAAGGTATGTCAGTCGGTCAGAAAGTCATCGTCGGACAGTCCGACGCAAAGCCCGGAAACATCATGGCACTTGCGGCAATCCCCGAAGGTACTGAAATCCACAATGTGGAGGCACAGCCCGGAGACGGAGGCAAGTACATCAAAGTCGCCGGTGCATCCGGTACAGTCGTCAGCAGGGGTGCAGTCGTCATCGTCGAGATGCCGTCGGGATCCCTCAAAGAGTTCAACCCCAACTGCCGTGCAGCGGTCGGTATCGTTGCAGGTAACGGAAGGGCAGACAAACCGTTCGCAAAATCAGGTAAGAAGTGCCACGCACTCGGATCGAGGTCCAAGGCACACTTCCACGTGAGCGGAGTTGCAATGAATGCAGTTGATCACCCCCATGGTGGAGGAAGCCACCCGCACATCGGCGGACCGAGCACCAAGAGCCGCAACGCATGGCCTGGTCAGAAGGTAGGACGTCTCTCACCTAAGAAGAAGAGCAAGAAGTGATTCAAATGGGAAAATCTAAGATAATGGGTTCGGCAAAAGCTTCCAGGAGAAAGTCCAGGAAGAAGGCAAGCTTGATCCAGGCAAGGAGGAAGAAGGAGTTCCTTTACCGCGGTTACACCCTGGAAGAACTTCTCGCGATGTCATTCGATGAGATCCTCGGACTCATGCCTTCGAGATCAAGAAGGACATACATGCGCGGACTGAACTATGAGCAGCAGGTGCTCTTCGACAACCTCAAAAATGCTGAGGTCGGAGGAGCAGCCGTAAGGACACACCGCAAGGACCTGCCTATCATCCCCCAGTTCGTCGGAAAGACCGTCAGCATCTATGATGGAAAAGAATTCAAGGACATTGAGATCAAGCCCGAGATGATCGGACACTTCCTCGGTGAGTTTGTCATCACAAGGAAGATGCCTGTGCACTCCGGACCCGGAGTCGGTGCAACAAGGTCCTCGAAGTTCATGCCGTTGAAGTGAGGTGTTTGAGTTGAAAGGATATACAGCAGATTCAAACCCCGAAAACTCCGCGAAAGCACTGGGTAAAGAGATACCCATCTCACCCAAGCTTTCACGTGAAGTATGCGGACTGATCCGCGGAATGAAGGTCGACAGGGCCATCCAGGTTCTCGAAGGCATCATCGCAATCGAGACACCCGTTCCGCTCAGGAGATACAACAAGCGCGTCTCGCACAAGCCCGGAGTAGGTCCCGGAAGGTACCCCAAGAAGGTTGCACAGGCAACCCTCAACGTCCTCAACAGCGCTGTTGCGAACGCAGAGTACAAAGGACTCTCGAAGGACAACATGGTCATCAGGACTATCACAGCCTCGAGGGGAAGGGTCACACCCGGACACATGCCCAGGGCACACGGAAGGGCGACCCAGTGGAATCAGGAGACAGTCAACCTCGAAATAATCATTGAGGAGGTAGAGTGAAATGGCATCAGAAAGAAGATTCGTTGCCGAGAACATCCGCAGGGTTCTCCTCAAAGAGTACCTCATGAAAGAGGTAAGCCGTGCCGGATTCGGCGGACTCGACGTACAGAGGACGCCCATGGGAACACGCGTCATCCTGACGACGGAGCGCCCCGGTCTCGTCATCGGTAGGAAAGGTCAGACAATCAAGAACCTGACAACAGCAATCGAGGACCAGTTCGGCTTCGAGAACCCCCAGATCGAGGTTCAGGAAGTCGCCAACCCCAACCTCAACGCCCAGATCATGGCAGAGAAGCTCGCATTCTCTCTCGAGAGAGGATGGCACTTCAGAAGAGCCGGACACTCGTCCGTCCGCAGGATCATGGACTCCGGTGCAAAGGGATGTTATATCATCATCGCCGGCAAGCTCACAGGTCAGAGGCACAGGACCGAGAAGTTCAAAGACGGTAACATCAAGTTCTGCGGTGAACCGAAGACCAACTTCATGGATCACGGTTACGCCGTGGCAAAACTGAAGATGGGGGTCATCGGTGTGACCGTTCAGATTATGGAACCCAACGCGAAACTGCCTGCAGACACCACTGTTCTCGGAAGGACTGAGGCAGCAGCGGTTCTCCCCCAGATCTTCGAGGAAGGCTACGTAGCACCCTCGAAAGTCCAGGAAGCTGCCGCAGAGGAAGCCGACGATTCGGCAAACGCAGGAGCGGAGTGAGATGGCACTTAAAGTTTCCGAAATAAGAGACATGAGTGCCGATGAGCGCAACCAGAAGCTCAAAGAGCTTAGGGAAGAGCTCATGCACGAGAGAGGAGTGTCATCCCTCGGAGGAGCACCGGCCAACCCCGGAGCGATCCGTTCGATCAGGACCGACATTGCCCGCATCCTCACTGTCCAGAAGGAGGAGGAAGAGCTCTGATGACGGAGATCTGCCCCGTATGTGGCCTGCCGAAGGAACTTTGCATGTGCGAGGAAATCGCACGCGAGTCCCAGTCCGTGAGGATCTCGGTGGATAGCCGTAGGTACGGAAAGGTCGTTACGGTGATCGACGGAATCGATGACGGTTCTATCGACATCAACGATCTGGCCAAGAAGCTGAAGAACAAATGCGCCGCCGGCGGAACATCCAAAGACGGACGCATAGAACTCCAGGGCGATCACAAAAGAAAAGTGCAAGCCGTACTGGAGGAGATGGGCTTCAAGACGGAAGTAAGGTAAGATGAATACTCGTGATTTCATGAGAACGGAATTCATTGGATTGGATGTGGAAGTGCTGTCAGCACCATGCTACTCTGGTTTGTCCGGCGTAGTTGTCGACGAGACGAAGAACACATTCACCATCGACTCGGCCGGAACTGAGAGAATGGTACCCAAACCAGGCAATGAATTCAGGTTCACATATGAAGGCAAGGAATTCGTCGTTAAAGGTAAAGATATACAACACCGACCAGAAGACAGAATAAAGAAGGTTAGGTGAACAACATGACAGCAAGAAATATCGGAATCAATGTCAACCCCCCTAAGGCGGAATGCAGCGACCCCAACTGTCCCTTCCACGGCACACTGCCGGTAAGGGGACAGATCATCGAGGGAACTGTTGTCTCCGTAAGGATGGACAAGACCGCGGTGGTTGAGAAGAACTACCTGAAATATCAGGAGAAATACGAAAGGTACGAGAAGAGGACCGGCAGGTACACGGTGCACGCACCCGCCTGCTTCGAACTCAAGGTTGGCGATGAAGTGAAGATCATGGAATGCCGCCCGCTGAGCAAGACGGTCTCATTCGTCGTTGTCGAGAAGAGGGAGTGAAATGAAGGGAATTGCCGGAAAACAGACAAGAGGCCTTCAGAACGGCTCTGAGATCAATGTGATCGACAACACAGGTGCCAAAGTCATCGAGATTATCACAGTCCCCGGATACCACGGTGTCGCAAGGCGTGTGCCTTCGGCAGGTGTCGGCGACATGGTCATCGCATCGGTGAAGAAAGGTACCCCCCAGATGAGGAGACAGATTGTCTTCGCAGTCATCGTCCGCCAGAGACGCCCGATGAGACGCCCGGACGGAACAATGGTCTTCTTCGAGGACAATGCGGCGGTCATCACCACAGATACCGGTGAGACCAAAGGAACAGACATCAAAGGCCCCGTTGCAAGGGAGGCAGCCGAGAGGTGGCCCCGTATCGCAGCGACAGCCAGTGTGATCGTGTGAGGTGTGGGAAATGGTAAGCAGCAAAGCAAGAAACCAGAGGAAGATGCGCGCAAACGCACCGACCCACGTCAAGAGAAAAATGCTCTCTTCGCACCTGAGCGCCGACCTCCAGAAGGAGTACGGCAAACGCTCCGCACGTGTCTGCGTCGGTGACACAGTTCTTGTGCTCCGCGGCGGAGAAGGAATCCGCGGAACAGAAGGAAAAGTCATCGGAGTCATGACGGATGAAGGACGCATCACGATTGAGGGAGTCACCATCAACCAGGCTGACAACACCGCAGTCGCACGTCCCGTACACGCATCCAACGTCGTCATCACCAAGCTCAACCTTGATGATGCATGGAGAAAGGATGCACTCAAGAGAGGAAAGGGGGCTAAACAATGAGCGACCACTTGAAGAGATTGAATGCACCCAGGTCCTGGCCCATCAAGAGGAAGGTCAGCATCTGGACAGCAAAACAGCGCCCCGGTTCACACTCGGTCGAGAACAGTATCCCCGCAGTATTCCTGCTCAGGGATATGATCAAGATCTGTGACACCGCAAGGGAAGCAAAGAGGATCGTCGCAAACCGTGACCTCCTCGTCGACGGAAAGCCCGTAAGGAGCGTAAAAGCACCTGTCGGACTTATGGATGCGGTTGCAATCCCCAAGATGGATCTCTACTTCCGCATCGTCCTTACAGACAAGGGAAAGCTCACTATCGCCCCCGTCGCCAAAGACGAGGCGGCATGGAAACTCTGCAGGATCGAGGGCAAGACCAAGATCGCAGGCGGAAAAATCCAGCTTAACCTCCACGACGGAAGGAACATCATCCTCGACAAGAATGAGTACAAGACCGGCGATGTCCTTAAGATCGCAGTGCCTTCGCAGGAAATCCTCGAATCATACACACTCGGCAAAGACGCAGCCGCACTCATCACAAGCGGACAGCACGCAGGTAGGACCAACACCGTGTCCGAGTACATCGTCACGAAAGACGCTTCGGCAAACATCGTGAAGTTCACGGACGGAACGGAGACAGTCAAACACAACGTCTTCGTCATCGGTAACGGAACACCCGCAATCAAACTCCCGGAGGCATCCGAATGAGCAGCCCCAGGGATGTCCACGTCGAGAAGGTCACCGTCAACATCGGTGTCGGCGAAGCCGGAGAGAGGCTCACCAAAGCATGCAAAGTCCTTGAGATGGTCACCGGACAGAAACCTATCCAGACAATCTCGAAGACAGTCAACAGGGATCTCGGAATCCGTGTCGGTATGCCTCTCGGATGCAAAGTCACCCTCAGGGGAGACAAAGCGACCGACTTCATCAAGAAAGCACTCGTCATCCGTGAGATGCGTGTTCCCGAGTACTCCTTCGACAAAGAAGGAAACATGTCATTCGGTATCACAGATTACACCGACTTCGAGGGAATGAAATACGATCCCGAAATCGGAATCTTCGGTATGGATGTCAATGTCGTCCTCAGGAGGACCGGAAACAGGATCACACAGAGGATGCTCCTCAAAAGGAAGATCCCCAAGGATCACCGTGTCCAGCGCGACGAAGCGATACAGTACATGAAAGACAACTTCAGTGTCAAGGTGATTGAATGAAGCCAAAGAAACAGTTCGGAAGGTCCGTAGGATGCACACGCTGCGGACGCAGAAGAGGAATTATTAGGAGGTACGGAATGCACCTCTGCCGTCAGTGCTTCAGAGAGATGGCCCCTGAGCTGGGATTCAAGAAATATTCGTGAGGTGAGAAGATGCAGAACGATCCATTGAATGACGCAATGTCGGTTATGAAGAATGCCGCGGAGAACGGTCAGAGCGAGTGCATCATCGAACCGTCCTCGAAACTTATCGGTCGTGTACTGAAGGTTATGCAGGACAACGGTTACATCAACCAGTTCGAGTACATCGAAGACGGCAAAGCCGGAAAATTCCGTGTCATGATGAAAGGAGCGATCAACAACTGCGGTGTTATCAAGCCCAGGTACTCGGTCAAGGCAGCAGACCTCGAGAAATTCGAGGCCAGGTACCTTCCCGCACAGGACTTCGGAGTCCTTATCCTGACTACCACAGCAGGAGTGATCACTCAGTCCAGCGCCAAAGAACTCGGCGTTGGAGGAAAATTGTTAGCGTTCGTATATTGAGGTATATAGATGACAATAGCAGGGAAAATCGTAAGCACCATCGCCATCCCGGATGGGGTTACCGTCACAATGGACGGTAATGTCCTGAAGGTCAAAGGACCTAAGGGCGAATTGAGCAGAAACTTCGCGCATCCCAGCGTATCTGTTGCCGTCGACGGAAGCAACGTGCACGTGTCGTGCGAATTCCCGACCATCAGGGAAAAAGCCATGGTCGGAACATTCCACGCCCACGTGAGGAACATGATCAGGGGAGTCACAGAGGGTTACCTCTATGAGCTCAAGGTCGTGTTCTCGCACTTCCCGATGAAGGTAGCTGTTAAGGGAGACAGACTCGAGATCGACAACTACATGGGAGGCCACGCGCCTCGCTTCGCTAACATCGTCGGCGGATGCAAGGTTAAGGTCAGCGGAGCAGACGTCACAGTAGAAGGAATCGACATAGAGGCGGTCGGACAGACCTCCGCCAACATCGAGAGGGCAACATCCAGAGGAGGATTCGATAAGAGGGTCTTCCAGGACGGAATCTATGTCATCAAGAAATCCCACAAGGTGAGAGAATGAGCGTTAAGAGTTTCAAGGACTTCCCGGGACTCAAAGATGAGAATATCTCTGAGCTCGAAGCAATCGGAATCAAGACTGTCGAGGAATTCTCCGCCGCTCTGAAAGACGAGAGCAAGATGAAAGAAATCATCAAATCACTTTCAGGTGTAGGTCCCAAGACCGCAACGAAGTGGAAATCACTCGTCGAGGGAGATACAGAGGAGCCCAAGAAAGAGGCCAAGAAGGAAGCCAAGAAAGAGGCGAAGAAGACCGAGGAGAAGGTCGAAGTCGTGGAAGAACCCAAGGCATACATCCCCTCTATCAAAGCCAAGATCTCCGAAGAGACGGCAACGGATCTCGCCAAGAGGGCGCTCATCAGCGGCCGCAGACCCGCCTTCCACAGGCAGGAGTGGTTTAGATACTCCAAGCTCGGAGACAGCTGGAGAAGACCCAGAGGTATTCACTCAAAGATGAGAAGGCACCTCAAGAGACGCACACACATGGTCGACATCGGATACCGCGGACCGGCATCGGTCAGGGGACTTCACCCCTCGGGATTCGAAGAGGTCATCGTTTACAATGTGGACGGACTCACGGGAATCGACGCAAGCGTACAGGCAGTCCGCATCGGCGGTACTGTCGGAACAAAGAAGAGGATCGACATCCAGGCAAAAGCGGATGAACTCGGAATCAGGGTCCTCAACAGGATGGTGTGAACATGGATCTCAAGAACCAGAAAAGAATGGCCGCAGAGATCCTGAAATGCGGTGAGAACAGAGTATGGATCGACCCCGACAAGATCGAGGACGTTGCAGAATGCATCACCCGTGCGGATATCCGTACGGCCATCGCATCCGGAACCATCAAAGCGAAGGCAAAGAAAGGAACATCCTACGGAAGAATCAGATATGTCAAGGGTCAGAAGGCCAAGGGCAAGAGGAAAGGTCCCGGAAGCAGGAAAGGTACCGACAACGCACGTGTGCCTGACAAGAGGAGGTGGATCTCCACAATCAGGCCCATCCGTGACGAGCTCAAACAGCTTCGTGCGGACGGAAAGATCACGCCTTCTGTATACAGGCTGTACTACAGGAGGGCTAAGGGAGGCGTCTACAAGAACCGCAGGAACCTTAGGATGCACATGACCAACGCAGGACACTTGAAGGAGGAGGAGAACTGATGGCAACAGGACCAAGATACAACGTTGCGTTCCGCAGAAGAAGAGAGGGTCGCACAGACTACTACACCCGCAGAAAACTCCTCAGAGGAGGAGAGCTCAGGGCTGTCGTCAGGAGATCCAACAAGAACGTAAACATCCAGTTCGAGGAATTCGGAATGGAAGGAGACAAGGTCGTTGTTTCAGCAACATCCAAAGAGCTCGCAAAGTACGGCTGGGACAAATCCTGCTCCAGCATACCTGCGGCATACCTCACGGGATACCTTGTCGGTAAGAAAGCAGTGAAAGAAGGAATCGAGTACGCAGTTCTCGATATCGGTATGCAGAAACCCAAGCACGGCGGAGTTCTCTTCGCGACAGTTGCCGGAATGTGCGATGCCGGTCTCGAAGTACCCCACGGCGAAGATGTTCTCCCCGACGAGGACAGGCTGAACGGTGCGCACATCGATGAGAGCATTGCAGCACTCGTCGCTGCAGTTAAAGAAAAGATGGAGGCTGAGTAAAATGGCAGACTGGGTCCCTAAGACAAGACTCGGACAGATGGTCCTCAACGGAGAGATCACCACAATGAGCGACGCTCTTGCCACGAAACTCCCGCTCCGTGAACCCCAGATCGTGGATATCCTCCTCCCTGAACTTCAGGATGAGGTTATCGATCTGAACATGGTACAGAGGATGACCGACTCCGGAAGGAGGGTCAGGTTCGCTGTTACCTGTATCGTCGGAAACGGCGACGGATTCATAGGAATCGGAAGGGCGAAAGGAAAAGAAGTCGGTCCCGCAATCAGGAAAGCTATCGACAACGCAAAACTTAACATCATCGAGATCAAGAGAGGATGCGGTTCCTGGGAATGCGGCTGTCAGCAGCCTCACTCACTGCCTTTCGAGGTACACGGAACATGCGGTTCAGTCGAAGTGACGTTCAAGCCCGCACCCCGCGGAATTACGCTCGCTGTCGGTGATGTCGCCAAGAGCCTGCTCACACTCGCAGGTGTCAAGGATGCATGGGGATTCGCCAGGGGTAACACCAAGACGAAGGTCAACTATGCACTTGCAACATTCGAGGCACTCAGGATGACCTCTTCAATGAGGGTCACCGATGAACAGGCACAGAAGCAGAACATCGTATCAGGACCTGTTGGACTTACCATACAGGAAACTGACGTCGACTCGATGGAGGAATAAATATGGCATATGCAGTTATCCGTGTACGCGGTCAGCCCGATGTCAACTACGATATCGAGCACACCATGATGCTCCTCGGTCTCACGAGGGTCAACCACTGTGTTGTCGTTCCTGAGAACGATGCGATGAAAGGTATGCTTCAGAAGGCAAAGGACTACATCACCTGGGGAGAAATCAATGAGGAAACCCTGATCGACATGATCAAGGTCCGCGGAAAACTCGAGGGCGACGAGCCGATCAGCAACGAGACGCTCAGCGACAACGAGTTTGTGAAGTCACCCGAGGAAATGGCAAAAGCCATCCTTGCCGATGAATTCAAGGCAAACGTCAAGAACAACGGAATAAAACCCGTGTTCCGCCTCCACCCCCCTATCAAGGGATATGAGGGCAACAAGCGCTCATGGAAGAACGGCGGTGCACTCGGCTACAGGGGCGAAGCGATCAACGATCTCATCGCCAGGATGCTGTGAGGTGAAAACATGCCGAGCAGAACAAAGAAATTCAGAGGTTCCAGGACGCACGGACGCGGTAAGAAGTCCGGAAGAGGTGCAGGTATCATCGGAGGACACGGTATGGCCGGTTACTCCAAGACTAAGAAGATCCAGATGCTGAAGAACGACAAGGCTAACCACTCGGAGTACTTCGGACACCACGGATTCAAGAGGCCTCAGTGCACCGTTTCCGCAAACAGCACCCTTAACGTCGAGGAACTCAATGAGCAGATTGAGCGTTTCGTAACACTCGGTTTCGCAACAAAGAATGGCGATGTCTATGACGTCAACCTCACAGAGGCCGGAATAGACAAGCTCCTCGGAAACGGTAACATTGCCGTCAAGGCAAACGTCACCGTCGCCGAGGCATCCGAGACCGCTGTTGAGAAGATCAAAGCGGCCGGCGGTTCCGTTGTCGGTTTCGAAGAAGAAACAGAAGAATGAGGAGATTGAGATATGGCAGAAGAGACGAAAAGCTTACTGTATAAGGTTAAGCCGATTTCCGACAGGCTACCTGCAGTAAAGCGTCCCGAAGGGCATGTGCACTTCAGGACGAAGATGCTGTGGGTGTTAGTCGTACTCGTCGTGTACTTCTTCATGGCAAACGTCAGTGTCTACGGTCTGGATCAGACCAAGGCTCTGGATTTGTTCGCGCAGTACAGAACGATCATGGCAGGTGCTTCAGGTACATTGATGCAACTCGGTATCGGGCCGATTGTGACGGCTTCAATCATTATGCAATTGTTCGTCGGTGCCAAGATCATCAAACTCGACCTCACAAACAAAGAGGACAAGGGCTGTTACCAGTCGGTACTCAAGCTGCTGGTCATAGTCATGATTCTCTTTGAATCCATACCTCAGGTATTCGGATACCTCGTACCGTCGGCATCCTTCTCGGGTGCCTTCGGTACCGGGGGCGCGAGGGCATTGATTGTCCTGCAGATTGCTCTGGGATCGTACGTACTGTTCCTGATGGATGAGGTGATATCTAAATGGGGTATCGGAAGCGGTATCTCACTGTTCATCGCCGCGGGAGTGGCTCAGGCCCTGTTTACAGGAACTCTGAACTGGAACCCGATCACAACAGGTGAAGCGTACAGCCTAAGCAACCCTCCGGCCGGTACAATCCCGAAGGTCATCTACATCATCGCAACATGCACTCCGGCGCAGCTAAGCAGCCAGGGATATGAAATCATGTTCCTATCGCAGCCAAACCCCGTGATTGCATTGCTGGGTACGTTAGCGATCTTCTTCGTTGTCGCCTATCTGGAGTCGACCCGTATCGAACTGCCGCTGTCACACGGTAACGCCCGCGGTGCCAGAGGCAGATATCCGATCAAACTGATCTACGCAAGTAACATTCCGGTCATTCTGATGTCCGCCCTTCTGGCTAACATCAGTATGTTCGCTCTGCTGTTCTACAGCAACAATCTGCTGAGCGGAATTCCCCTGCTGGGTCATAACTCGTACATCGGATACTTCGAAGAGTCGAGTACACAGGCGGCGGGCGGATTGGCATGGTATCTGTCGGCACCTTCGGGAATCACGGATTGGCTGGTGCCTATCCTATCGCCCGGAACCAACGCCCACAGTCCGCTGATGAACCTGATGCGTGTGGTAATCTATGTGTCCATAATGATCCTCGGTTCGGTGCTGTTCGCAAAGTTCTGGGTAGACACAACCAACCTCGGTCCGAAGTCGGTTGCAAACCAGATTCAGAAGAGCGGTATGCAGATCCCTGGATTCCGTCGCGATCCCCGTGTGCTTGAGAGAGTGCTTGAGAGATACATTCCCGCCGTGACTGTCATGTCGGGAGCTATCGTCGGTGCTCTTGCGGCATTCGCAGATTTGATAGGTACGACCGGTCATGCAAGCGGAACAGGAGTTCTGCTTACAGTCGGTATCCTGATTCACTTCTACGAAGCGATGGGTAAGGAACAGATGATGGAAATGAATCCTGTACTGAGAGGATTCTTTGGAGGAGAGTAAGATGGCAGCGCCTGGCGGTCAGCAGTCGCCCGATAATATGCCCATGCCCGATATGAAGGGCATGTGGACCATGCTCATCATGATGATGATGATTATGGTTCTCTATTGGATCGACGGAAGCGAACACGTAATCGGTAAACTACTGAACTATGTGTTCCAAGCCCTCGACTTCAACGGAGAGTGGCCCGTGGTGACCTTAATGCTCGCAGGTACGATCATGGTCGTGGTTTCCACGATCATCAGGACACTGATGATGGACATGATCAGCCAGCAGAAATCACAGGCATACAGTACTGCGTTCAACAAGGAACTGCGTCAGGCCAGGCTTGACAACAACACCTACAAACTCAAAAAGCTGATGGAAATGCAGCCTGTGGTGATGGCGAAGACCATGGAGGCGAGCAACAAGATGATGAAAGCTATGCCCGTCACCATGATCATCGTCATCCCGATGTTCCTGTGGGTGAGGTACTTCGTAAGTATCACCATGGCCGGAATGAGCACTATCAGTGTTCCCTGGTCGATGATATCTGCGGGCGCAGGTGTCGATCTCAATGCTGTGTACGTACTTCCTGCATGGATTTTGATCTACTCGCTGATCAGTATCCCTATCGGACAGATTGTGATGAGGCTCGTAAGGACTTATCAGTTCAAGAAGCGCCTCAACGAGATCGAGTCCGAGGAAGAGGTCGCATGAGAATAACAATCAGTGGTCCTCCCGGTTCCGGGAAGACCACTGCTTGTAACAGGCTCTCCGAAGTTCTCGGACTGAAGGCTGTTGTCTTTGGAAAGATATTCAGAGAGATTGCTGCAGAGAAAA
Source organism: Candidatus Methanomethylophilaceae archaeon (assembly GCA_963640855.1). Classification (GTDB taxonomy): domain Archaea; phylum Thermoplasmatota; class Thermoplasmata; order Methanomassiliicoccales; family Methanomethylophilaceae; genus Methanarcanum. Next base: position 78,141 of record CAVIAJ010000006.1, on the reverse strand, counting down.
ACATTTCACTTGTCGAATTGGGCAAACTGGCGGAAGAGGATCCGTCCATCGACAGGAATATCGACGAAAGGATTCTCGAAACAGCCAGAGAGAATGATGACATCATTCTCGAATCCCGTCTTTCGGCGTATATGCTCAGCAGGAACGGGATTCCCGCATTCAAAATTTATATTGAAGCAAGTCCTGAAGTCCGTATGGAGAGAATCGGCATACGTGAGGGAGACACTCTCGAGAAAGCCGTTTCCGATACTCTCGAACGTCAGGCATCCGAGGCTAAGCGTTATATGATGTACTACGGCATAGACATCAACGATATGAGTGTCTACGACCTTATCATCAACACGGACAATCTTAATCCGGACGGCGTTCTGAACACCATCCTGAAGGCAATCGAGGGATGAACCTTGCTGGTCAAAGACCCTAAGGCTGTTAAGGACAGATGGGGTAAGAAACCTTCCGACAGAACCGTCGGCGAATTGCTCGATGCAGGTGTAATCGCATTGGACAAACCCCGCGGACCCACATCGCATCAGGTCACCGCATGGGCGCGCGATGCGTTACATGTGAAGAAGGTCGGACACGGCGGTACTTTGGATCCGTACGTGAGCGGCGTACTTCCGATCTGTGTCGGCAAAGCGGTAAGACTCACGGATATCGTTCTTTCGTCAAAGAAGGAATACATCTGTCTGATGACACTCCGCGGCGATGTTCCTGAGAAGAAGGTCCGTAAAGTAATCGGAAACTTCGTAGGAAAAATCTATCAGCTTCCGCCCGTGAGATCGTCCGTAAAACGTCAGCTCAGAATCAGAAACGTATCCGAGATTGAAATTCTTGAGATTGAGGGCCGTAAGATTCTGTTCAGGATTCAGTGCGATGCCGGAACATATGTGAGGACATTATGCACCGATATCGGGGAGGCACTCGGATGCGGCGGAAACATGCTGGAACTGAGACGTCCTTCATCAGGCGTTATGAATGAAAGTAACGCAGCCACTCTGTACGATCTTGCCGATGCGTATGTTCTGTGGCAGCAGAACGGAAGAGAGGCATGGCTGCGCAGCATCATTATGCCGTTGGAAGTTCTCGTGGAACCTCTGCCCAAGATTATCGTAAAGGCAACCGCAGTCGATGCGATATGTCACGGTGCGGATCTGAACATTTCAGGCATACATATGCTCGATGATGAAATCAGAAAGAATGCACTCGTTGCACTTATGACCGCAAGAGGAGAACTTATCGCTATCGGAAGAATGCTGATGTCTTCTCAGAAGATTATGGCTACCGACAAAGGCAAAGCCGTAGACATCGACAGGGTGCTGATGGACCGCGGCCATTATCCCAAGATGTGGCATTATTCTACGGATTTGGATGACATCGTAACGGAAGAATAATATCTTCTTCCTGTAATCAAGTGACGATGCTGTTCGAGAAGAAATCGGTACTCATTGAGAGACAGTCAGTCACCATAGGTGAGTTCGATATCAAAGCGGACGGCTTATACAGAAATATTCTGACATTTCCTCTCAACGTGAAGAAAGGAAAGAACGTTTACGTTTCAGTCAAATCAGACAACGGCGTGGATGTTTCAATCGTCGATACGAACGGTTACAACGCAAAGTTCTCCGAGTCCGTAAAGGATGCCGTCATCGGACCGGTACATGCCAAAGAGAAAGGCACCATGGCATTGATATTCGGAGTGTACCGCGGAGATCTGGCACATGTAGAATTCGAAGCATGGACGGAGTGATTTCGATGGCATTCAAGTTTGTCAAAGGCAGGAAAATCAACTTCTGGATGAACGATTCCGCCGACGAACTTAATCTGATGTCGGAATTCGATAAAGCGGAGCTTGTCATATACATAGTTTCTCTGATTCTGTGCATCGCAGGCGCGGCTATGATAATGACGATGACGGATTGGCCGTCGTATTATGCGTTGGTTCTCGTTACACTGCCGTTCTTCCTGCTCGGATTGGTGTTCTACATCAAATGCGGCGCGTGGTACCTATTGGTGGCAATCGCCGTAATCACTGCGCTGGCTATTATTTATGCAGGCATAGATTCGATATTCGTTTTCTTCATTGACACGGTATTGGTCGGTTCGGTGGGTGTGGTTTCTCTTGTCGCTGCCACTCAGAGACTGATATTCTACAGAGTTCTGAGGATGACGGAGATCATTAACATCAAGGAAAAAATGACGCTGACCGATACGATTGTTGCCTTCTTTTTCAACATACCCAGCGACCTCGATACTCGTTCAATTACCATGAATTACAACCTCAGCAGAGCATCCACTCCGTGGAAGGAAATCGGTATGACGATGAGGATGGGTATGATGATCGGAATCTTCATGTGGATTTATTTCTCGATGAATCCCACATTCATTTTGTTCGGTTCGATAATGGATGCTCCGATGTACGTGTTCTCAATCGTTCTTTTCATTCCCGTTATCGTCATGCCTTGGTCTATCTTTATGTCACTCGACGTAAGAATCAAGACAAGATACCGTGACTTTTATCTTTACAACGGAATCCTCGAAACGCTCAAGAGAATCGTTCTCCCTATGTTTGCAGCTCTGGCATATTTGCTCATAGCAGTGAACAAGAGCGGTTTCATGTCGGTTCTGACATACATCGTATTATCTGTACTTGTGACGGCATTCATCATCGGACTGACGTCGATGATCTATTACGCATTCTTCGAAAAGAAAATTGTAAATGATATCGTTGCGAAATGGAAAGTGTTCCGTCCGATATCGCTGCTGATGGAGTTAGACGGGAAGAAGGATGATGTTACATTCTATCCCGCTACCCCCACCAGGGATATGAAAGATTACAGCTCGTTCGATTTTAAATGAAATCAGTCGAACATCGAATCGTTTGCTCTTCCGGGCTGCGAAAGAGATGTCAGAATGGGCATGAAGATCTTTCCGGATCCGTAACCGTCCGTCCTGTTGCTTCCGAGGAGTTCGGGTTCTTCGTCGTTGGAGATGATTACATTGCTCTTCTGATACTTTCCGTCGATTTCGACGAAAGGTGTATCTACATTGTCTTTTGCAACGGCAAGGATGACATCCGCCATCTTCTGAATCTGTTCTGGAGTATAGTCTTTGGGAACGTCCAGCATGAAGTTGTGTGTTTCCAACGAACCGTCGAAGAGATGTTTTACCTCGGTCCCGTCCATGAGATTTTTGAATTCCTCTGCCTTTTCATTTCCGGCTGAGAGTTCCAGTATACGTTCGGTCCAGGTTCCGGCAATGTCGATGTAAAGACAGTCTTTACCGAGTACTTTCCACATACCTCCCTAATCGTACAATCTGGATAAACGGTTTGCTGTCCCATCGTACGGGTATTTATAAGGCATTGTCATACATTGGGGCTGAGTATATGACAGAGTTCACCGTCACGCCATGGGAAGTCACAGGGGATATCGATTACGACGAACTGCAGAGAAAGTTCGGAACGTCTCCGATAGACGACGCCGTTCTGCAGAGGCTTTCGAAGTACGGTGAATTACATCCGATGCTCAGACGCGGAATATTCTATTCCCACAGAGATTTAATCCCGATTCTCGACGATTATGACAAGGGAAAAGAATTCATGCTGTACACCGGAAGAGGCCCTTCCGGAAATACGCATTTAGGTCATATGATGCCCTGGATTTTCAACAAGTGGATTCAGGACACATTCAAAGTTCCGATGTTTTTCCAGATGACGGACGATGAGAAATTCCTGTTCAAGGATCTTACACTTCACGACACCAGGAATATGGCATACGAAAATGCATTGGATTTCATCGCATTGGGATTCGATACCGAAAGGACAAAAATCATCCTCGATACCGAATGCATCAAAACACTGTATCCGATTGCATTGAAAGTGGCTAAAAAAGTTACATTCTCCACTGCAAAAGCGGTATTCGGATTCGAGAATTCATCGAATATCGGACAGATATTTTTCACTACTATGCAGACGGCACCCGCATTCCTCGCAACGGAAGTCTACGGAAAGCAGATGCCTTGCCTGATTCCGTGCGGAATCGACCAGGATCCCCACTTCAGAGTGACAAGGGACGTAGCACCCGGCCTGGGATACCCGAAACCGAGTCTGATTTACTGTAAGATGTTTCCCGGACTGAGCGGTGCGGACAAGATGTCTTCATCGGATGAAAATGCTACAATTTACACAACAGACACACCCAAAGCCGTGAAGAAGAAAGTCGGAAGGGCTTTCACCGGAGGATGTGTTTCCGTCGAAGAGCAGAGACAGAAGGGAGGAAACCCCGATGTCTGTGCCGTATTCAAGTACAATTATTACATGTTTGAGCATGATAACGAAAAACTCGAGGAAATGGTCCGCAAGTGCAGGAACGGAGAGATTCTCTGCGGAGAATGTAAGATGGCACTTACCGAGAAGATCAATGTGTTCCTCGAAGATCATCAGGCTAAGAGAGAGGAGGCCAAGGAGGTCGTGGACAGTATGGCCTTCGACGGTTTCAAGTGGTGACGGTCATGGCAACGGAAGAGATCATCGAGAGCCTTAGTTACAAAGAGAAGAAACTGCTCATTACACTTAATGATATGGGCGGAACTGCGACACCTGCCGAGATAATGGCAAAAGGAATTTTTGATTTGGAAGTCGAGGTCATGGGCTCCGCTTCATGGCTCAACATCAAAGGTCTGGCGGATATCGAAAGTGTTCAGAGTGAATTTTACTCAATCGCGGACAGAGCGAAGGCAGAAGCGGGATTGTTCGAGAGGCGTGCCGTCAACGCAATCGGTGCGGCCGGAGGAACACTCACTATGGAAGGTCTCGCCGAGGCTATGCCAAACGGTGACGACAAGATTGCAGTCGGATGGCTCAAGAGGAAAGGTCTTGCGGACATCAGAAAAGAAGGAGAATCCAAAGTATTGGTTCTGACTGATTTGGGAAAGAAGATCCTCAATGAGAAGATGCCCGACGAGATTCTCGTCGATAAGCTTATGGAAGGGCCTATTCCGAAATCCGAGGCGGATCCGAAATTAATTAAGGATCTGATAGGACACTACGACCTTATTTCGGAGGATACCGACGTAAGAAAAACAATCAGACTCACACCCCTGGGTATTGAGGTTGCGTCTTCGGGTATCGAGCTTAAGGAAGAGGTTACGCAGGTCACCGATGCACTTATTCAGAGCGGTAAGTGGAAGGATGTCGAATTCAGGAAATACGATGTTCAGACATTTGCGCCTGCCGTATATCCTGCGAAGAAACACCCTCTGTCGAGATTGGGTGCGGAAGTCAGGAAACTGTACACAGATATGGGATTCACGGAAGTCGATGAAGAATTCGTCGAGCCCGCATTCTGGGATTTGGATGTTCTTTACGTCCCCCAGGATCACCCCGCAAGGGAACTTCAGGATACGTTCTATCTCTCCAACCCTGCAAAATTCGACCTTTCGAAGGATGAAGAACTTGTGAAGACCGTAAAAGAGATTCACGAGAACGGAGGAGACACGTGTTCCACCGGATGGGGGGGCAAATGGTCAAGGGAAGCAGCCGAACAGGCTATGCTCAGAACCCACACAACCGTCAACACAATCAAATACATCTCCAAACACCCCGAAGCACCCGCAAAGGTGTTCTCACTGTCGAGGATTTTCAGAAAAGAATCCATCGATGCAACTCATCTTCCCGAGTTTACGCAGATTGAAGGTATCGTCATCGACGAGAACGCAAACTTCGACATGCTGATTTCTCTGGTGAAAGAATTCTACGCAAAGATGGGATTCGATCAGATCAGAATCAGGCCCGCATACTTCCCGTACACCGAACCTTCTCTCGAATTGGAAGTGTTCTTCAACGGCAAGTGGATGGAACTCGGAGGAGCCGGAATATTCAGGCCCGAAGTGGTTGCACCCTTCGGTGTGAAGTATCCTGTTCTCGCATGGGGATTCGGATTCGAGAGACTCGCCATGCTCAAGTGGAACATCACCGATATCCGCGACCTGTATATCTCGGATATCGACGATCTGAAGAAGAGTCAGACATTCTGAAGTCCCATAGACTCCAGAATGATGTCCACTCTTCTTTTTCCTCTGTCGGGGAGAGATGCCCTCGCTTTCATAAGATGGGTGTAGGCATCCGCATCCCTGCCTTCGGCACGGTCCACATAAGCAAGCAGGATGAATCTCTCTACGGCGACATCGACACGTCCGATTGTATTGATTCCCCCGAGAGAGTTGAGAATCATCTTCGCTCCTTCGTATTCTCCGTCCTCGTACATCAGTTTCGCAATGCGTATGTTAACAAGTGGATCGGAAAGATCCATGTTTCTGAGAATTGTCATTGCTTCTTTTCTGTCTCCCGTTGCGTAAGCGAGGTCCGAGGAATACATTACGGAAAGATCGTGTTCATAAGGTTCCAATAATGCAATCGATTCCTTCATATCATCGACATCGTTCGTATCCATATCGGTTTCAATTCTTGCGGAGAGGACATCTGCGGCATATTTTTCCGGGAACGGACTTATTTTCTGTAAAGTTTCACATAAATCGTCGGTTGCGGTGCTGATGAGTTCGTGGATGTTGTTACTGACGAGTCTGCACGCATCCGTCATTCTTCCTGCGTTGACAAGATGGTACAGTCTTTCGTGAATCATGTTGATTTCATCCCCTCCCAATTCTTTGAGGTGATCCAACCAACAGTCCGCGGCGTAACTGTTCCAGGCACGTAATTCTTCAGGCGCAGCCAATGAAAGAATGTTCTTCTTCAGCGTATCGCTCAATGCCGTTTTTCCCGTAAAATCCACCGGTAATGAATCAAATCCTCTGTTAGGGAGTAAATCTCTGTGGACAGGAATCCTGAGCGTACAGGCACATCCCATGCAGAATCTTTCGTTCTCTTTCAGACTGTCTAAGATTATCGAAGGATCCTGTTTCTTTACATCAATAAACGAAAACACATCGATTCCTTTCTGCTGTGCATCGGAGACGATTCTGTCTGCAGTTTCCATTCCGATTGGAGTGAGGCTGTAACATTTCCTCTTGACTTTTCCTCCTTTAACGTGAACCTGCATCTCGTCGACTATTCCCGTTTCCCTGAGTTTCTTGAGTTCCAACGATGCATGGGCACGTGTGATTCCCAACGATGATGCGATACCGTCCTGGGTTATGTCCCACGGCAGATTGTATTTGTCCCTGAGATCGACTGTGCGGTACCTTCCCAGGTGGGCTGTGATCCTGTCCTTGACGCTTACGGAGCATTCCATATTCTCGGTAAGCGAATCTTAATACTATATTATTAAAACTAATGTCAATTGAGCATATTGAATCGGCACGATGTAAAAGAGAATCCGTATTATGTTTATACAGTGACGCGGTTCTCCGGCACATGGTCATGCTCCTGGTGTGTTACGATAAAGACCTTCCGTCCGCGAATATGAGAAAACATCTCCTGATGAAGCGCGAGTGGGAGGACTTAAGTACCGACGGCGAAAATTCGTATCTCGGATACGGCGATGCTGTTATCATGAACATACCGGAAAAACATCTTCTTGCCGACCATATCGATAAGAAAGCGGAAAAATTCGGAATTAAGGTCGAAGATGTTGTCTTTATGAGCAGACACAGTGCCGCAAGCGGAATGCCTACGCTCACGGTACACCCGATAGGAAATTACAAAGGAGCGGATTTGGGAGGAAAACAGCGTGCTTTGGTGAAATCCACGCCGCATCTTATGACACACGCTCTCAGGAAAATATCGGAAATGAACGATACAACGGAATACGGTGTGTCGTTCGAGGTTACGCACCACGGCCCGTATCTTGAAACACCCACAATGTTCATCGAAATCGGAAGTGAGGAAACACACTGGGGCGATGAGCACGCCGCAGATATTCTCGCAGATGTTATTCTCTCGGCGGATAAGGAAGATGGCGATCCTGTCGTAATAGGTGTAGGCGGAGGTCACTATGCTCCGAGATTTACGGAGCTGGCTCTTACTAAAAAAGTCAACATCGGACACATGGTTCCCGCGTATCAGCTTAAGGACTCATCGGATGATGAAATTTCAGAAATGATAATGAATGCTTCAAAAGCAACCGACACGGAATGTGTGTACGTTCACAGAAAATCCATGAAGGGTGCCGAAGAGAGGCGCATAAACGGCATCATCGACACCCTCGGTCTGGAGAGAATGAGTTCTTCGGATTTCGATTCAATGTGAATCGACGAATGTTCCGTTGATCTCTTTTCCGAGGATTGCGTTCCTCAGTTCGCCGAGATCCCTTCCGTCCACCATCAGAAGATCGATTTTGAATTCTTTCGCAATCTTAACTCCGAGAGGATCGAATACGGAAGATCTGCACGCATCGTGTTCGCTGTAAACGATCTTCTCAAGATCGCCAATCGTCATCTTTGTGATCTTTTCGGCATCGGGATTCGTTCTCGGATCGTCTGTGTACACGGCATCGACATTGCTTGCATTGACGATACGGTCTGCGTTACATGCTTTGGCAATCATGGAAGCAACGGCATCCGTCGTGTGTCCCGGTTCGGTACCTCCCATAACGGGAACTTTGCCTGCAGCTCTCTCCGAAGCACACTCTTCCGCAGTCATCGGTACCTCCCCTATTCCCGCATCTCCCAACGCAATATCCAAAAGTTTTGCGTTGACCCTTGTGACGCCGATACCCAATTCGTCCAGCTGATACGTGGTGCCTCCGAGCTCTCTTCCGGTCTTGGAGTAGTATCTCGATACCTTACCGCCCCCGCAGACAACCATTATCTCAACTTCCTTGGAGACCTCTCTGAGCATGTCGGCCAGTGCCCTGATGTACTTCGCATCGTCCTTCTCGGGGATCAGCACGGAACCTCCGATGGATACTACAACTCTTTCCATGTTCCGCACCAATACGTTTATAATTAATCTTATTTTGTGTGGGTATAAAGGTCGATGACACATGAGTGAAACCGAATCTGAACTTAAAGCCAAATATGATTTTAAGAAAGCCATGAAAGAAATCATGGGCATGCGAGGACGCGGGACTGAGTTAATCTCGGTCTACATCCCTCAGTCAAGACAGATTTCGGATGTCATGGCATACCTCCGTGACGAGTATTCTCAGTCCTCAAACATCAAGTCAAAATCGACTATGAAGAACGTCCAGGGTGCAATCGATTCTATAATGTCGAGAATCAAGACATACAAAGCCGCACCCGAAAACGGAGTGGTAATCTTCTGCGGAGAAGTCCCCAGAGCGGGAGATCAGACGAAGATGGTCCAATATGTCATCAATCCTCCCGAGGCCATCACCGCATTCCTGTACAGGTGCGATTCCACATTCTTCACCGAACCGTTGGAATCGATGCTTGTAGACAAGAAATCATACGGCCTCATCACCATCGACAGACGTGAGGCTACATTGGGTATCCTCACCGGAAGCAGGATCATAACACTGAAACACTTCGATTCACTCGTTCCCAGTAAACACCACCAGGGAGGTCAGTCTTCGGTAAGGTTCGAAAGACTGATCGAGATTGCAGCTCACGAATTCTTCAAGAAAGTCGCCGACAATGCAACGGAAGTCTTCCTGAACAGGACGGAACTTATCGGATTGCTTATAGGCGGTCCGGGTGCGACCAAGGATTTCTTCATCAACGAAGGATACCTTCACCACGAACTTCAGAAGAAAGTCGTGAAACCGTTCTTCGATACCGGTTATACGGACGAAGCGGGCCTCAGAGAACTTGTCGATGCTGCGGCGGATACGATTCAGGATATCGATCTTGTCGAAGAGAAAGAATACGTTCAGAGATTCTTCAGAGAAATCAGAAAAACCGACGGAGGACTCTCCGCATACGGTGAGGACATGGTCCGCGACTCTCTCAACATGGGTGCGGTCGCCACACTGCTGCTTTCGGAAGATCTCGATAAGAGGAGAATTACAGTCAAATGTCCGCAGGGACACACTTACGACCTCACCGTAAACAATGCGGATGAGAAGATACAGTGTAAGGAATGCGGCGGAACGCTTTCCGTCATAAGGAATGAAGATCTCATCGACGACTTCTTCCTTCTGTCCGAGGCTTACAACACGGAAGTGAAGATTATCTCGGCGGATTCGGAAGAAGGTCAGATGCTGATGACGGCATTCGGCGGAATCGCCGCGATTTTAAGATACAGGATACAGTGATTGAAATGTCCGTAATGGATTCATTCAGAACAGAGGTTGAAGAAGCAGTAAGGAATGCACTCGGAAACGATACCGCATTCACGACGGAGATTCCTTCCGTCGATACGGCGGATCTTGCGGTTCCGTGTTTCACGATGTCGAAGGCACTGAGAAAAGCGCCTAAAGATATTGCCGAAGAACTTGCAAGTAAGATCAAACCTTCCGGATTGATATCCGATGTATCCGCAGTGAACGGTTATCTCAACTTCAGAATGGACGGGGATAAACTCATCGGCGGTACGCTGAAAGATGTTCTTGAGATGAAGGACAGGTACGGCAGTCATCCCGATAAGAATATCAGCGTTATCGTCGAACACACATCCACAAATCCCACGGGACCTATTCACGTCGGACGTGCCAGAAACCCGATTATCGGAGATACTCTTGCAAGGATTCTCGGTATGTGCGGATACAATGTCAGCACGGAATACTACGTCAACGATGTGGGAAAGCAGGTTGTTATCCTCACATGGGGTGTGGAGAACGTTACCGAAGAACAGGCCGAGAAAGATATTGCCGAGAGGGGAATGCAGGACGACCGCGACAAAACGGATCACAAGCTTGTCGCATACTACAGAGTCGCCAACAGAATGATGGAAGAGAATCCCGAAGTGCAGGAAGAAATCGGTTCCATGCTCAGGGGATTCGAGGCCGGAGACGGGGAAGTTATCTCAAGAGTAAGGAAGACTGCGGAGATTATGCTCAACGGTCTGAAAGATACACTTGCGGCAATCGATGTTGTTTTGGATACATACACATGGGAATCCAAATTCATCGCAGACGGTACGGCAAGGAAATACGTCGAAGAACTGAAGAAATCGAAATATGCGGGTGTCGAAGAGGGAGGTGCGTCCTATCTCGAACTCAAAGACTTCGGAATTCAGGGAAAGAACACCAAATTTACGTTCACAAGATCCGACGGTACGACACTGTACACCACACGCGATATCGCATACCATCAGGATAAATTCAGCAGAGCGGACAGACTGATCGATGTTCTCGGAGAAGATCAGAAACTCGGAAACAGACAGCTGTGCTGTGCATTGGAGATCCTGGGACAGACAAGAAAACTTGATGCGCTGTTCTATTCGTTTGTTTCGCTTCCCGAAGGTAAGATGTCCACCAGGAAAGGTGTTGTTGTCTATCTTGACGATCTTATCGACGAAGCCGTCTCAAGAGCATACAACGAGATCAAATCCAGGCGTAACGACATGTCTGAAGAGAAGATGAGGGAAATCGCCCGCATCATCGGTATCGGTGCGATCAGATACAACATCGTACGCGTGCAGCCCGAGAAACAGTTGGTCTTCAAGTGGGAGGAAGCATTATCCTTCGACGGTAACAGCGGACCGTTCCTTCAGTACTCACACGCAAGAGCATGCAGTATGCTCAGGAAAGCCGGAGAGTTTGAGGAAGTCGTGGATCCTTCGTTACTCAAAGATCCTTTCGAGCTGACACTTGTCAAGACAATTTCCAAATTCGAAAGTGTTATCGAACAGGCGGGAGAGTACAAACGTATTCACCTCCTTCCTGCGTACGGACATGAGTTGGCATCCGCATTCAATCAGTTCTATGCATCAGTTCCCGTTTTGAACTCAAAAGCGGAGAAGGATGCACGTCTGACTTTGGTCAAATGTTCAAAGACAGTTCTGAAGAATGTTCTCGACTGTCTCGGATTGGGTGCACCCGAGGAGATGTAAACATGGAAATCCGCCCGATGAAGCTCAAAGACATCATTCAGGTAAGGGATCTCGAAATTTCCTGCATAAGGGAATATTTTGCGGAGATTCTGGAAAACAAATGGGAAGAACTTCCGCAGGAGTGGAAGGACGATCTCGGGGCCAGCAGCAAGAAGGCTTTCGGAACCTATTTGGAATCCGGTCTGAGCTTTGTCGCGGAGGACGAAGGTGAAATTATAGGTTTCATCTTCGCACAGATGTTACATCACGTCAACAATGCGGAAAATCTCGTTTGGGTCGAGAATATGGGCGTACACCCGTACCTCAGGCGTAACGGTATCGGATACAAGTTACTCCGTGCGTGTATCGATGCAGGAATGACAAAAGGAGCTACGGTTATTCACAGTTCCATACAGCCGAACAACACACCGTCGATTATGATGCACAAAAAGATGGGATTCTTCATCGACAGGCGCGAAGTGGCTCTGCTGGACTGTAACGATCACAAGGTAGGGCCGCAGACCCCCAGGAGACCCTGATTCTTTCTTTTACAATACGGAAGACGGTACGGTGCCGTTCTTCCGCGATTTTATCTTTTCAGAATATTGAAGAAAATTACCTGTCGGGTACAGTCACCCGACAGGAAATAAGTTCATTTGCGTTCGCGTTTGGATCCTTCGTACATTTTCTTCTCGGCGAGGACGTTCTGAGCCTTGGGTTTGGGTTCTGCGGCCTTGGCGTTTTTCTTTTCTTCGGCCATCTTTGTGAAGATTTTCTCTTCCTTCTTTCCCTTCATACTCTTGGCTTTCGCATCGCTCGTCGCACGCATCTTGACGAAGATCAGGATTGCGATGAGGATCACCGCAACAACGATTGCGATGTATGTAATCGGATCCTTCCAGATGGAATGACTTACGGAAATCGTCCTCTGGAATGACACCGGCTTGTTTCCGTCTGAGATTGAAATGTCTACTCTTTTATCTCCGGAACTGCCGAAGTTCCAGCTTAAAGCACAGTCGGATGTGCTGTTCGCAGGTATGTCGAAATTGGAGCTTGCGTAGGTGTTCTTTCCGGAAACATCCTTAATTGTGACGGTAACGTGAAGTACCGAATCGGTCTTGTTTGTGACAGGGACAGATGCAGTTCCGCCCGACATATCGTCGAATGCTTTGGTTACTGTGATGTCGCCGTGGTCGAAGTTCGTTGCGGCATCCGCACTCTCGCATACAAGCACGGAAGGTACCAGGGCGATCATTGCGATCACTGCGGCAATCACGATTCTCTGCGATGTTTTCATGGATATCACTCATGTGATGATTTCATCGAGACGGTCTTCTTCGATAGCCCTTCTCACTTCCATAGCAAGTCTCCTTCCGGTACTCATCTCTCTTCTCCAGAGTGAGTTTCCGTACGGGTGACCTACCGCCATATGAACGTTCGTACCTCCTCCGATACGGGGTGCGACATCGTAGATGTGGAAGTGAAGATCTTTATCGACACAGGTCTGCAGACAGAACGGTCCGATGATTCCTGGGTCGTAGTATTTCTTCGTGGCTTCGACATACTTCTCGGCAAGTTCGAATGCTTTGTCGAGAAGAGATTCTCTCAGTGTTGCGGAGTTGTGACCGCATACTGTGTATTCGGGAAGAATTCCGTCGTTTTCAAGTTCAACCTGCTGTTTTCCGGGAAGTCTGCAGTAACCGTCGAGTGACGATTCAAATCTCCAGTCGATTCCGAGGAGTTCGAGCTTGGAACCTTTCTCCTCCAACGGTGAATAGAAGAAGTCGAGGTTGAAAACGGGACCGATGATATACTGCTCCATCCTTGCGGATTCAAGGAAGTTTTCCTCGATGACACCGTCTTTGATAAGCTCTTCCGATTTCTGACAGAACTGTTCGTAGGATTTTGCGGTGAAGAATCCTCTCTCGAGTTTCTTCTGCTTGTGGTGTACCTTGATGATGGTGAGTCCGACGTTGTCGATATCTTCAGGTTTTTCGACCTTCTTGGGTGCAGGAAGGTTTGCCTTGTCGAGAATCCAATAGTAGTCTTTCTCGTCGCCTCTTTCCTCAGACCTGAGGAGGTTCCTGCTGCCGACTATCGGCACTTTGAAATCGTTCTCCACTGCATCGATACCGCAGTAGGAAACGAAGGAACGGTTCGGTATGAAGAGAACGTTGTCCTTCATGAGTTTCTCCTGTATCTTCGGATCGAGAATACAGTTGAATTTGTCAAGAATCATTGTTTCGTCGACGACTCCGCGGTATACGCTGCCGTCGTCGTTGTAGTACTTTCTGAAGTATCTGTCGAATGTAGCTTCCCTGCCTTTCTGACAGATGGCAACGGTCCTGAATCCTTCCGATGTCGCTCCGTCGCATGTATCCAATGCGGAATGCGATGCGACGACTCCGATCTTTGCTTTCTTGGCGTTGTATCCGTCAAGATTTGCCAAAATCTCATCTCTGCCGATCATCTGATAGCCTCGTTATACTGCACCCTATTCTCTGTAAGATAATAAGGTAGTCGGTCGGATCATATGGCGAACATGATCACGCTGACGAGAATCGCCGTACCGACCATGTCCATAATCGACGACGTAATCGGAATACAGTGATCGTCGGGATCGAGATCGAATTTGACTGCGGATACTGCAACATAGTACGACAGAAAATTAATCACGGTTGTTGCGAGAAGTCCGGAAATCAGTACGATCCCTATGACTGTCACATAGTCCAAAGTATCCGGCTGTATGATGTATGCGGCGGTACCGATGAAGAGGAATGTTACAGTTGCGAGGATGTAAATTATAAGGAAATTCTCATACGCAGGGCCGTTGGGATATTTTCTCGATTCCATGGTACCGATGTGAAGCATGGAACTGAGTCTCGACGTGAGCATACCAGATAATGCGTTGCCTTCGTTCAGGAATGCAGGTAACAGTACCAGCAGTACGCTGTATTTCATTACGGCATTGGTACCGCTTTCGACGATGATACCTGCGGCAATCTCAAAGAATATGCATGCCGTGAGCACAGGGATGGACTGTTTCACGATACGTTTCGCTTCATTGATTCTTCTTCTCCTTCTGTTTTTCCTCATCAGTACTTTGGCGGTGGCTGCGACGGTTATTATAAGAAGTATTACGCAGGCAACATCGACGTAAATTCTGTCGGTGTGAAGTACAATCCATGTAGCCACGAAGATCATCGGAACTGTCGCAATATCTCCAGCGGCGGCGATGAGAGGAGCGGTGATGTTGTCGACATCCCAGTCCCTCTTGTATCCTTCACGGGCGATAATGATGTTGAAAATGATGACGATAATTCCCGCAAGAATTCCTCCGACGAGTGAAATGAATATGAACGACAGAGGTTCGATGGTACTTTCGAAGAATACTTCGACAATAACCCATCCGATTATTCCCATGATTGCGGAAAGACTCAGGGTAAGAACCATCGATGCCTCGATGTTGGATCTCAGCACGGTACCTTTCTTGAAACTCATCTTGAACGTACCCATGTGCATCGAGGTACCGAGACGGCTGCCCATTGCGCCGAAGATATTTCCGCGCATTCCTATTGCGGAATAAATCATAATCATCATTCCGGGAATCAGAAGGATGTATTCCTCCATCGTAGTGAGAAACATTCCCGCAATGAGATCTGCAACAGCTGCAATCAGCAATGCGATGAGTCCCATTACGAATACCGACTTGTTACGAATGAAGAACCCGTCGGAATTTCCGCCACCGAACATAAAAAACACCTCATGACATTGCTGTGATCAACGTTTGTGAGTGCTCACTTACTATTAATAAGGGACGGTGGCTGATTGCCGTGTGACGGTACGGCAAAGAAAAGATATGCAGTCTCTTTCAGCTTACACGTTTTAAATCTCTTCCGAGATGATGAACTGTTGTTTGCCGGAGAATGCTACGCCGTAAAGGATTGTTTTACCTTCGAGTCCGTGAGCGTAATCTCTGTCTTTGATTTGCTGAAGGGCCGCCTGCGCATCGCGTTCGAGCTGTCTGTCATTTTCGGATCTCTTCAGTTCGATGATGATGTTGGGGCCGATGCCCTTCTTTTTCATCATCATGATGTCGGAATATCCCCTTCCGTTTTCGAAATCGGCTTTGACATCGTAATTTCCGCAGAGACTCATCAGCAAACCCGTAATGAATGCCTGATAGGAATGTTCATTGTCCAAAACACGGGAGCTTATTGCCGTGATGAGTTTATACAGAGATTCTTTCATCGCATCGATATCATTCGATGTGACAGCGACGGTGAAATCCGTGAGTTTTGATTCATCGCCTCCGCCATTGAATGCCGCACGGTTGATCAGATTCGAAAATACGAAGAACAGTTCTCTGTTCGGTATCGACAGTATGCACTTCCGTCCTTCAGGTGTCGTCAGATCGTAATTCTGTCCTCTGGGTATTGCTTTAAGATACCCGGAAACCGCCATAAGGGAGTAAACATTCTTACTGTCCTTAAGATCGTCAAATGTCAGTTCTGTAGAGACATCTCTTACCACTGTGCCGCCGGAACCCAGAATCCGCAAATCATCTGAAAGTTCTTTATCCGCCTTTGAAATGAAGTCGTAAATCAGGTTATTGCTGCTGGTATTCGCCCAATAGGTGCCGGCTTCAAAACCCTTCTCAATGTATTTGAGTACACTCCACGGATTGTAGATGTCGGCATCTCCGAAACGGTATCCGTCGTACCATTCTTTGGCTTCTTCGAATTTCTCGGGATGGCCGTAATCGGCACAAATCTGTTTTACATCATCATTTGTGAAACCGAACATCTCATCATGCTGTTTGTCCATGATGTGATTTACGGAAAGATTGTTCGTTCCGCTGAAGATGTTTTCTTTTGTAATCTGCATTATGCCTGTAACGATGCCCATCTGAAGTGAGTCGTTGTCTTTGAGTAACGGAGACAGCATATCTCCGAGAAACGATACGACTTTACGGCGGAGTTTTTCATTTGTTATGTTGTTAACAGTGCCGTCATACTCATCAATCAGCACTATGACCTTTGAATCATGGTGAACCTCCAGCATGGTGCATAGCTTTGTCAAAGCTACTCTGGTGTCGGCAAGGGTCTTTCTTCCGGAGTAATATCTGTCGAAATTTTTGATTTTATCTTTGTTCAGTTTAGTTGAGTTCCTGAGATACGTGAAATTATCGAATACGTCGAACAGTCTCGAGTTGAACATATCTATGAAATCTTTGAAATTCTGAGGATTTCCCAACTTCAGGTTCACGGAAATGACTGGAAATGCATTTTTGAAAGAATCAAACTCAGGGTGTTTCGATATTTCCAACCCGTTGAACCATGTATTGCCTTTGTATTTGATGTTGAAGAAAGCATCAAGCATACTGAGATTCAGAGACTTTCCGAAACGGCGCGGCCTGGTATAGAGGGAGACGGTTTTGGCATTATTGCTGAGAATTTCCCCTATCAGCATACTTTTATCCACATAATAGTTGCCGTCATTGCGGATAGCTTTGAAGTCCTTGATGCCGACAGGGAGCTGTTTCATATATTCTGTAAGTCGGCTGAACTTTATATATTTCACCCAGAACCTGTGTCGGAAACACATAATACCCAGACGCCGATACAAATGACGGTTTCGGAAACGCGGTACCGTCCGCCTGCATCCTGATATGCGATCCTTATTCTGAAAATACACGGGTTCAATATTATATACGGTGACGGGGATAGACATAACGTTGGATTAGATATGCAGACAATTCCGTCTACCGGTTCCGATGAAGACTCCGACGGCAGTAGTCGTCTCAGACATTTGTTTTTCAGGAGGTGTCACTGAATGAGTGAGACTTCCGGTGAATATTTGGATCTTGATGATATCGACATGACAGTTCAGGAAATCCTTACGGAAATGAAGGATAAATCCGAGGTTATCGTCGATCTCGCTTACGCTTCGCTGATGTACAACAGCAGAGAGATGGCAGAGAAGGTCAGAAAGATACAGGACGAGATGGAGGATCTGAAGTACGCAGTCCGTGTGAAGGCAATTATGGCCGCAAGGACGAAAGAAGAGGCAAAACAGCTCTCCGGAATACTGCAGATTGCGTCTGCGGCAGACAGAATAGCCAGATCTGCTGGAGTCATTGCAAAATTAATCGATGTACCTCCGGAGAAGAGGCCGTTCCTTACAAATCTTATCAACGAAGCGGATGAGAAATTCCGTATCACCCGTATTTCAGACAGATCGGATATGGCGGGATACACAATCGGCGAATTGGCCGTGGAAGCATGTACCGGTACGAGGATCATTGCGCTTAAGAACCGTCACGGATGGACATACGATCCCGAGGACGATGCCAAGTTACGTGCAGGGGACGACATAATCGTCCGCGGTTCGGACGGAGGTTTCGAACGTCTTAAGAAGTTCGCATCCGGAGAACTGCCGTGGGAATTCCCCGAGAAGGACGGTGATGAGGAATGATGAACAAAATCGAAAAGATGCTGATCGAACTGAAGGACACTTCCGAATTCATGGTAGATTTGGCATATTCGTCATTACTCTACAACAACACCGAGATTGCCGAGGAAGTTATTTTCCTCGAAGGCAAAATGGATGAATTGGGTGCGGAAATCCAGGATCAGTTATTGGACGTAGCCAAAGACAATCCCGATGCGGTCGCCAAATTCTCAGTCATATTAAGACTTCAGATGGCTGCGGAAGAGATTGCTAATGCAGCCGCATCTATCGCGGATGTCGTTCTCAGAGGATTGGGAGAACACCCTGTCATTCAGATGAGTATTCAGGAATCCGAAGTAACAATCGAAAGAGCTGCCGTTGCGGAGGATTCGATACTTGTAGGTAAGACATTCGGAGACATCAGACTCGGAAGCATTTCGGGAATGTATGTTATTGCCATGAAACGCGGCAATCAGTTCATCTACGGTCCCAATAAGTTCACGAAGATCGAAGCGGGAGATGTTCTCATCGCAAGAGGGCCCGACGAGAGCGCCGACTACTTCATCGATCTTGCAAACGGGGATGCGAAAGAGCTCTGATTACTGGGTCTGTTCGTACACACCGTACCAGAGTCTTGCGTTTGTCGAGAACATATACAGGGTGGCGAAAGCAGTGAACACGATGAAGACATACTTCAGTGTGCCTGTATAGAAAAGATTCAGAAGGTTTCCTGCGAAGATGACTATCATAAACATCAGCGTAGCGGACCACATATAACCGATTCTTTTCAGAAGGCCTACTGCGGATACGATGTTTACGATTCCTATGAGCAGGATGCTGTATGAGTTCTCCGTGTTGTACGATAAGAATGACGGAACAGTCGCACCGGTCATGCCTGCGATGAATACGAATACCGAACCTATTCCCAATACGGTGTAGGCAAGGCCTAACACACCCATCGTAGTGAAGTCTCTCTGATCCTCTGTCATCAGAACGGATAATCGGTACGCCGTATAAAATTCCATCACTGAGATGTTAATGAGAAGAAAACTGGTAGCCTCATGCAGATTCGAACTGCAGTCCCCAGATCCAGAGTCTAGGATGATTGACCACTACACTATGAGGCTGTTAAGCGGACAATAACAGAACCCTTATTAAAACTTTCCAAGGGCCTGATTGCGACGGCGGCTTTATGCCGCCGTCGACAGGAAAAAAAGAAGGGGTCGGGACTCGAGTCCCGATTATCCCTTTACGATTTTTTCGATTTTGGCGAATATCTCTTCGATACTGCCCTCATCGCCTTTGACGGTGATGAGTTTTCCCTTCTTCTCATAGTAGTCGATGAGCGGGAAGGTGTTCTTTCTGTAGACACTGAGTCTGTTTTTCACAGTCTCTTCCCTGTCATCGTCTCTCTGGTAGAGGGCTGCACCGCATTTGTCGCAGATGCCCTCTTTCTTTGGGGGTTTGTTGCTGAGGTTGTAAACAGCCTTACAGTCGGGGCACGAACGCCTCTGCGTAAGCCTCTGTACGAGTACCTCATCGGGGACATCGATGTTAAGTGCCAGATCAACATCGAGGATTTCTCCCAATGCGTCTGCCTGCTCGATGGTTCTGGGGAATCCGTCCAACAGGAAGGAGCCGTTGAGACCGTTGATCTTCTCTTTCATCATACCGATAATAACATCATTCGGAACAAGTCCTCCGGCATCCATATATTCCTTTGCCTTCTTACCGAGTTCCGTTCCGTTCCTCACTGCCTCACGTAGCATATCTCCGGTGGAAAGGCTGACGAATCCGAGCCTGTCGCAGAGGATCTCCGCCTGTGTACCCTTACCCGCACCGGGCGGACCGAGAAGCACTATCTTCGACTTCATGGAGGTTGGCATGGCCATGTCAGATATTACATCTTCGTTTCCTTATTCCCCGAAATGAACGCCGTCAATGCAGAATTTTGATTATTGTGCTGAGAATAAACATCCCGTACGGACGTAAACGCCGTACGGGGATTCATGATGTTTTCATCTCGAACTGCGTCTGCAGGTGCAGTCGGACTGAATATCGTTTGCCTGTGCCAGCACCCATCTTTCGACATCGAGTGTTCCGCGGGGCACATCGACATAATCAACGATTTCCTGATCGGACGGGTATCTTCCCGAACAGATTACGGCTCCGAGATACACGCCCATCGGCAGACACGCATCTTTCTGTTCTGCGTAATATTCGGCGGCCTCGGAACTGAGATTATCTGCATTGTTCACAGTTATACGTTCGATTTTCACTCCCGCATCGCTCAGTTTTCCGTATGATTTTTCAAACCTTTCGGTATCTTTCGGATCTCTCAGAACGGATGACGGGGATTCATAGACGACGAAGTCTGCAGTCACATGTATTTCATCCGAATCCGTCGTATTTTACCGTTGCCGTCACTCTGATTTTCAGTATTTACAATCAATTTCCACAATCTTCGGATGATGTGAAATTTCTCCGGTCTGTTCTCAGGAAGTTCGGCA
This sequence comes from Candidatus Methanomethylophilaceae archaeon, assembly GCA_963640855.1. Taxonomy (GTDB): domain Archaea; phylum Thermoplasmatota; class Thermoplasmata; order Methanomassiliicoccales; family Methanomethylophilaceae; genus Methanarcanum. Next base: position 57,288 of record CAVIAJ010000006.1, on the reverse strand, counting down.
ATCCATCAACTAACACGGCGTCGGATGATGACAGTTTTATAATATAGAAAATATAAGTGAGAACCGAAAGGTGATGCATATGGATCAAAAGATCATTGACAGTATTGAAAAGATAGTCGGGAAAGACGGTTATTCGACCAGGACTGCCGATTTGTACACATACGGATTCGATGCATCCATATTCCATACGACACCGGAGATGATCGTACAGCCGAGGTCGACAGAGCAGGTTTCGGAAATCATGAAGATTGCCGATGCCAACAGGATCCCTGTCGTTCCGAGAGGTGCAGGTACAGGTCTCTGCGGTTCCGCGGTACCTATCAAAGGAGGTATCGTGATGGATATGAGCAGGATGAACAGAATCCTTCAGGTCAGCGTAGGCGATCTTTGGGCAGAAGTCGAAGCAGGCTGTATTTACAACGATTTCAACGCGCACATCGGAAAATACGGTTTCCACTTCCCGTGCAACCCCGGTTCCGCCGAAGCGTGTGAAATCGGAGGTATGGTCGCCGCAAACGCATCTGGTATGAGAGCAGTCAAATACGGCGCGACAAGAGATTTCATCCTCGGACTGACATTCGTCAAAGCGAACGGAGAAATCGTCAATGCAGGTACCAAGACAATCAAGGATTCATCGGGATATCAGTTGGCGCGTCTTCTCTGCGGAAGCGAGGGAACATTGGGAATTATCACCAAGGTAACAATCAAACTCCTCGCAAAACCCAAGGCGACCGCATCATGTCTCTGTTCGTTCAATTCGGTTCACGAAGCAGGAAAATGTATCTCCGCAATCATTGCGGAACCGCTGATTCCCGCATCGTGCGAACTCATGGATTCCGTTTCAATCGAAGCCGTGAACAAATCACAGGGCAACCCTCTGCCCGACTGTAAGGCACTGATTATTGTGGAATGCGACGGCGAACCCGAGCAGGTCGAGAGAGATCTGAAGACAGTCGAGAGAATTGCAATGGGAATCGGTGCGACAACCGTTACCGCTTCACACGATAAGAAACAGATTGCGGCATGGACTTCTGCAAGGAAGTCTGTTATGACATCTCTGTCTGCACTGAAGCCCGGTTACTCATCGGTATCTCTTGCGGACGATATGGGTGTACCTGTATCCAAAATCCCCGATGCGGTATTGGAATTCCAGAGGATTGCAGACAAATACAGGGTAACAGTCGCAACATACGGTCACGCTTCGGACGGAAATCTTCACACGAAGATGCTCATCAACCCGCTTGACAAGGACGAGTGGGACAGAGGAGTTCAGGCCGTCAGCGAGATATTCGATGTATGTATCGGACTCAACGGAACGGTTACCGGAGAACACGGAGTCGGAATATCCAAAGCACCTGACTTCCAGAAGGAGAGGGCATCTGAGCTTTCGACAATCAAAGCAATCAAGAAAGCGTTCGACCCCAACAACATCCTCAATCCCGGTAAGCTGGAGCAGTGGGAAGGATCCATCCTCGGAAAAGTTCCCCTCAGGTACCCCTGTAAGGAGTACATGTGAAACATTACGGACGGACCCGTCAGGGTCCGTCCGGAATAATATTTTTCGGTTTTTCCCAAATCATCCGTTCATGACGACACGTGTCAGAACGAGTAACGCAATCGATACGATCATCATCACGGCATACAGAGGCACATTCCATCTGAGAATCTTGCCTCCGTCGAGAGGACCTATCGGGAGAAGGTTGAACACTGCAAGGAATGAGTTGAGATATGCGAACAGGAGTGCGATTGCACCCGCTTTGGTGTATGCTCCGCCGAGAAGAATTGCAACAACAAGCGCAATGCCGCAGAGAACAACATTTACAGAAGGTCCCGCAACACTGATTTTACCGTTCTGTTCTTCTGTGATGTAACCGTTGATGTAGACCGCACCGGGCATTGCGAAGAGGAATCCGAACATAGACGAAATCAGACAGATCAGCAGTCCGATGGGATACATTCTGAATTCAGACCACGCACCGAATTTCTGTGCGACGAATTTGTGACCGAATTCATGTAACATGAAACTCGTAACAACAAGTACTGCAGAAACTCCGAGCCAACAGAGGACATTGATGACGTAGTTGTCGTTGAAGAAGTCTGTGTTTCTTCTGTAAAGCAGTGTGAACGATACGCTGAGTACCAATATCGCAATCAGTATGTCGCGTATCTCAATCTTACTGAATTTCGGCCTTCCGAATCCGGGATTGACCTGTCTGACGGTTGTCATCGTATTCCCTTTCGGTTTCTTACAATGATACCTTATTATAATGTTTACCTTTCTGACGGATATATGGTCTCGAATAATGCGGCTCACGGCAAAGAGCACTGTCTTTGGTGCGACCGCTGCGGAACGCTGATTCTGGGGAAGACATGTTCATGCGGAAATCCTCCCAGAGAGTTTGAGATCAACAGTCCCGGAGATATCAGACCGTGTATGGGAGACAGTGTCGGCCTGATTTTATCGCTGTTTGAGAAAACATTCGGCACATCCGAACCGCTCCGCGGGAAGATGATGTTCCTTAACAAAGTACCCGGGGAAGACAGAACAGACGAGATTATCGCACACGGCGAAGTAATCGGAGTGATGATGTTCAGTCTCAGGACAAACGAACACGTTCTCGAGATAAGGCAGCCCGGTGCTGAACTGTTCTGCGATTACGCAAAGAAGAATGTCGTAACTTTCGGTTCGATGTCCGGACATCTCAAAGGCAAGAGCATCCCGGGAGAGAATATCCGTGAAATAACCGGAGAATTCTCCGAAGGAGAATCGCTGATTCTCAGAAAAGGAGAGAAAGTAGGTGTCGGTATCGCTTTGGGTTCTTCCGATAAACTCAATGGGATGGAAAAAGCCGTCAGGATAAGAGATCTCGATAACAGAAAAGGCATCCCGATATCTCCGAATTCGGACAGGAACACCTTCGTAAAATGTAATAAGAACCATCTCAAAAACATCGAAGGCAACGCCGTCGGAGACATCCGTTCTTTCTTAAAAACCAGGAAATTACCGATGACCGCATCCTTCTCCGGAGGCAAGGATTCACTGGCCGCATTGGGTGTGGCTATGAAAGCCGTCGATGACATAGCATTACTGTATATCGATACGGGATTGGAATTTCCCGAGACATTGGAATACGTCCGTTCTTTTGCAAAGAAGAATGATCTGGCACTGCATATCGCAAAAGCGGATAACGCCTTCAGGGAGAATGTAGATACATTCGGCCCTCCGGCAAAAGATTTCAGATGGTGCTGTAAAGTCTGCAAACTCGGGCCGATAACGGAACTCATCTCGGGAAAATATCCCAAAGGTACAGTAACCGTCGAAGGCAACAGGATGTTGGAATCCTTCGCAAGATCGAAAATCGGATTCGTTTCACGCAATCCTTTCGTTCCGAATCAGGTGAATCTCAATCCCGTAAGGGCATGGTCCGCCGCGGAGATTTGGGGATACATTTGGATGAGGGGGATGGAATACAACCCTCTGTATGAGAAAGATTTCGAGCGTATCGGATGTTATCTCTGCGCCTCGTGTCTCGCAAGCGAATGGAAGAATACCGAACGCATCCATCCCGAATTACACAGAGATTGGACCGATTTCCTTCACGGATATGCGGAAGAACGCGGTCTTCCCCCGGAATATGCGGATATGGGATTCTGGAGATGGAAGGTGCTGCCTCCGAAGATGATCCGTATTGCGGAGGATATGAATTTAACACTCACACCGAAGAATGTGAAAGGTCCTTCCATGAAGATGCTGAAAGGAGCATCTTCCTGTGCGGCGGGAGGTTATTCCGCCGAAGCCGTAGTAACCGTACCGAGATCCAGGGACTTCTCCGCCGTCGAAGATGCACTTATGACCGTCGGAGACGTAAGATACTCTCAGGAATTCGAGATAGCTTTGGTGAAAACACCGAAAGGTACCGCCAAACTCTTCGGAGGAGGACAGGTATCGATCACATCTCCGCGTTCCGAGGAAGATGTGAAGACACTGTTCGAACGTTCGGTGAAAGCTTTACTCAGAGCGCAGATGTGTACTTCCTGCGGAATCTGCGAAAAGAAATGTCCCCGTCACGCGATACGCATTAAAGACGGGCTGCACATTGACAGGAACCGCTGCAATTCCTGCGGTAAATGTGAGCCCTCATGTATGGTGGCACATTATTTTGACAAGATAATGTGAGGCAGACCGTCAGTAATGGTTATAATGTAAGCCCGTTATTGTCAGTTCCATGGACGCGGCTCTGACATTGGCGGCTGTTATAGGATTGGGTTCGGCACTCATCGTAATGTATGCCGTACTCAGGAATTACACATACCCGAAAATAGAAGAGCCGTTTTTCAGCGATCCCACTCTGTTCAAGCTGTTTACATTGGGATTGTTCGAAGGTACGTTGCTGTTCGTGCTGTATACGTACATCTTCCAGTATTTCACGGTAAACGGATTGGGTCTCGTTATAGCGATAGTATTCGGTGCGGTAATCGAATTCGCCAAATTGATTTCTCTCAACTTCAAGAGGTTCAGCGGTATTTCTGATACAATATTCTACGGATTCGGATTGGGACTCGGTCTCGGTGCGGCCATGGCATTCGGTATGATCTACTATTGGCTGAGAGGAAATCTCGATACGGCATCGTTGGTAATGGTCATAATGCTCGCACTTCAGTATCTCTTCATAGGTGCGGCCAACGGAATAGTCGTCGGAGAAGGTGTTGCAAGACGTAAGCCCATGGAATTTGCGTTACAGGCAGTGCTGTACAGTGCAGTGTTCCACGTACTTATCGTTCCGTTCTACATGAACATCGATCAGCTTTGGATCAAATACGCGGCATTGATTGCGGCAAGTATCCTTGCAGTGTTCATATTCTACCGCGCGGTGTATGTGAGACTGCCGAGGGTCGTGGACGATGTACTGAAAATGAACGGCAAGACACGTAACGACATCTACCGTCTGAAGTGATTCATCCGAATCTGTATCTGCCGTAGCCCGTTTCGTATACGACGCATTCTCCGAGCATCATCTTCAGGTATTTCTCTCCCTTTCCGGGTACGAATTTTTCCACGTCTTCGAGAGTGAAAGTTCCCTGTATGTCGGTGAGGCCTTTGGCGATTACGAGCATCCTGTCTTTGATGTCCGTCGTATTCTCGACTCTGTACTCAAGGGAAGACATAGGATCGATGTTCGGATCGATCTTTTTCTTCTCTTCGGCTTTTGTTCCCGACAGATATGCCAGAGCATCTCTTACTTTACTCTGATTGTTATCGCTGTAGAGAACTCTCATGTCTTTTGTGACTGCTTTCTCGCCGCAGTAGGGGCAGCACGTAGTTTCATCGTAAAGATCGATGATCCTGTTTCTGCCGCATCCGGAACATGTGATAATTCCGAACATGTCACCGATATTCCGTGAATACCAAGGATGCAAGACAGCATCCGTAGTTGTCTGTGGGGATCTGAAGTTCTTCGATGACGTATTGGACTTCTTCCAATTCGATTTCTCTGATTCTCGCCATTTCTTCCATTTTCCATCTGAGATCCGCTCTCAGAGATTCTTTGGATCCGTGAAGATGTCCTTCCGCGACATATCCTCCTCTGCCGTCCTTTCTGTAGGCGTAGGCGATACCTGCGGAGATCATTTCCCCTTCCGTACCTCTCATCTGTGCCAGTACGCAGTGTGTGACCGCACCCATCGGCATTTCTTTTCTGTCGGTCTTCTTTGCACCTATGGGTATCACCGATGAAACAGAAACAAGGTTCTGTTCGCCGATACCAGCTTTTATGAGTGCACGGTCGAAAGCGTTCAGACCGGAGACCTCACTGACTGCCGAACTTGATGTAATGAAGAATTCACACGGCACTAAGTACATAGGAAGTCATATGGGCAACTGATATTTAAGAGGGAACTCAGCCGTAGATGCTGTCGTTTCTTGCATCGTTCTGGGCCGTGAATCTCTTTTCAATCTCTTCCGCTTCTTTGTACAGAGGTTCTGTATTGATTTCAAGTTCGGGGAACATTTTCGCCAAAGGTTCCATAATCTTGGCGGCGCCTCTCGGATCCGGCATATCCTGTCTCGCGGAACCCAAAAGCGTGATGACATCGAGATCGTTTTCGGCTGCGTTTACAAGTACCATTCCGGAGAGCCCTCTTACCATTCCCTCGTCGATTGAATTTATATCGTATTTTTTCATCAAATCTCTGGCCCTCTGTGTCGAACCGACACCGAGGATGCTGTACTGATCCGCATCGAACTGAGGTATTCCGTCCAATGTTATCACTGTGTGAACGTTGTTGTCACGGCACCAATTCACAAGAATATCCGCCAGTACAGTGAACGTTTCGGCTTTGGGAACGAATTCGGATGTTATGACTACAATATCTTCACAGTCGATTCCTCCGTCACCTTCTGCGTTTTCTCTCGATCCCATATAGAATCTGACAGGAGGCATCGGAATTCCGTCCTGAATTATGGCATAGGGCGGGAACGAAGGAGATGAGATCGAAGCAATCAGGTCGAGTTTCAGTTCTTTGGCAAGGAAACTCGTTGCGATGGAACTGATGAGCCCCAGGCTCGGGAAACCGATGATGGCAACGGCATTCTTCAGTTCTCTGTCGGTGTATTCGTGAAGGGTCATCTCATCCATGCTTACCCCATCGTGGTAATGATATTAAGGTGTTCCACGATACGTCGGATTATGGCAGACAATACAATCTCAACCGAATACACGTCGGCGGGCATACCCGTCATAACCGATCCCGTTCCCGGATGCAGAATTTCCGGATACATGGTGGCGGTGAATACAGGTTCGAGAGACGAAACTCAGGAGATTATGGGTCTGTCGCACCTGTTGGAACACGTTGTGTTCAGAGCAACCTATAAGCGTACATCCTTCCAGATGTCAAAGGAAATCGAAGGAGCGGGAGGAGAGATGAATGCTTTCACCGCAAAAGAGATGACTGCATTCTACGGACTTACGCTGAAAGAAACATCCAACGTCGCCAAAGAATTGGTTGCCGATATCGTCAGAAACCCTCTGATTGCGGAAGACGATACTCAGTTGGAGAAAAAGATCGTACTGCAGGAAATCAACATGTGTGAGAACGATCCCGATTCGTATATTCACGATCTTTTCGGAGAAGTTATTTGGGGCGGTCACCGTCTGGGACAGAACGAAGCAGGTACGAGAGAGGTTGTAAAATCACTCACATCGAAAGATCTCCGTAAGTATTACGAAGACAGATACAGAATTCCCAATCTTACGGTATTTGCTTGCGGTGCGGCGGATCCTCAGGATGCCGTCGCATGGGCGGAAGAGAACTTCGACGATATGGCGGGAGGAAAAGCCAACGAAAGGAAAGCTCCGAACGTTTCAGGTTCTGTGTATAAGCATTACAAATGGGAGGGAGACCACTGTTATGTGGGAATGGGATTCAGAGCATTCGATGCAAAATCGGATGATATTCCTGCATTGTCAATGTTAAGTGCGATCCTGGGATCCGGCTCTTCTTCAAGACTGTTCCAGGATGTCAGAGAGAAGAAAGCTCTCGTTTACTCCATATACGATTACGTGGACCAATACACCGATGCGGGAAGCATGGGAACGTTCATGTCCGCTACCGAAGAGAATGTGTATGAAGCAATCAACACCGTTGCGCGTACATACAGGTCCCTGAAAGAGAACGGACTTACCGAAGGAGAACTGACGAGGGTGAAGAATCTCGTGAAAGGTGCGTTGATCAGAGGTACCGAATCCACAGACCGCAGACTTTACAGTCTTGCGAAAGGCACTATGCTTACCGGAAAACCCAGATCATTAGATGAACGTCTGATGAGATTGGATGCCGTTACCGAAGAAGATGTTATGCGCATTGCCGGGAAGGTAATGGATCCGAAAGGACTCAACGTTGTGATGTACGGTGCGGATGTCAAAGACATGAAGAATTTCAGCGTATCTCAGTTGGATTTCTGAAATTCTTCGACATAATGGAGGGCTGCGTCGACAGCGTCGCCGACTGCGGCTGTCACGCTCTCCGTCATTCCTTCGTGAACTGTCTGAATGTCTTCGACTTCGATCGCAATGAAAATTACCTTATCGGGTATCTGTTCCGGTTCCATATTGCGCCCGATTTTCATAGCCGTTGCAAGATTGAAATCGTGAGCCGAGGCGTTTGTGACGGTAGGTTCGAAATCTTCGGGGTTGAAAATCATTACAGTACCCACAGGCTGCTGACGTGTTTGAATGGCATCCACGATTATTGCATACTTATATCCCCACAGAACGGGGATGATGTCCAATCCTCCGATGGCTTCCTGACGTGTTTCCACGTTCTTCAGATTCATTTCTTCGATTTTCCCGGCAACAATCAATCCGATTGCATCGTCGGACATTATCGGACTTCCGAGCCCTATGACCAAAACACTGTCGGATCTTGTATCACTCATAGTATTCGCCGTCTTTCATTTTGTTGTGTTTGGTGTACAGTCCGAGTATACTCAGGAACATACACGGTGCGAGAGCGATAAGACAGATCAATCCGAATCCGTAGATGACTGCCTGTGTTCCCGTGTAAAGTGCGGATGCCAATCCTACATAGAACGACGAAAGTATGGCGACTGACATAGGTCCTGTCGCAACACCTCCTGCATCGAATGCGATACCCACCATTTCCCTGTCGCCGATCCACATAATAATCAGCGTAAGAATGAATCCGGGTACGACGATGTATGCAAGGTTGATGTTGAACATGAGTTTCATCATACCGATGGCGACGAATGCCGCCACACCTATGGATATAATCATGATAATTAGTCTTTTACGGAGAATCCCTCCCGAGGATTCTTCAACCTGATCTCCGAGAATCGATACGGCAGGTTCCGCACATGCGACGAGGAATCCCATAAGGAATCCGAGTCCTGCGATCAGATACCACTGATCCGCAGCCATTTCTCCCAATTTCACACCGAGACTTGTCGCAATCGGCATGAATCCTGTGTACACACCGGTAAGGAATATCACAACTCCGATACCTGCGACCGCAGTACCTTCCAATACCACGGTAACTGCAGTCCATGAGTACTTCAGGAAAATTCTCTGGAATATGACGAAGAATATCATCAGAGGTATCAGCGCGGTGGCAACACTTGACGCCGAGTTCCTGAATTCCGTAAGAATCAGATCGAAATCGATGGTGCTGTGGGAAACGCTGGAAACAACTTCTTCGGAACCTCCTCCGCTGAACAGCCCCAATACAAGAACGGCGATAATCGGTCCGATGGATGCCAATCCGATCATTCCGAAACCGTCCATACTGTCTCTGCTGTGTCCCATAGTGCATATCCCTATGCCCAGAGCAAGAAGGATAGGTACTGTAACCGGACCTGTGGTGACACCTCCGGAATCCAGGGCGATACCGATGAACTCGGTGTTTCCGGTCATATCCATGAACACAACCAATCCGATCGCCACGGCGTAACCTATGGTTATCAGAAGTTTCAGCGACAGTTTGTAGATGATTCTGAACGATGCGACTATGAGGAATACGGCAACACCTATGCCGATTGCATAGGCGAGTGTGGTCGGATCTATCGACGAGAACAGAGAATGAACCTGTGTTCCGAATACGGTCACATCGGGTTCCGCAACCGTTACAAGGAACGAAATTGCGAAGACGATGATAATCATAAACAGTCTTGATCTTCTCTTCGGGATTTCCTGTCCTATAGACATTCCCATCGGATGTATTCCCCAATCGACACCCGAAAGGAACACTGCGAATCCGACAATCACCATTACCACACACAGGAGGAACAGCATCATCTGATCTGTCGGCAGTCCCAAAACGAATATCGCGAGAATCGTAATCAAAAGTACTATCGGGACAGTGGAGGTGATGACTTCTCTGAATTTCTCTCCCAACAGACTCATGCGTGGTCGTATATAGTGACGGATATTAAATTATAATGTTCGTACGAAAATCAAATTCATCTTCTGAGTTCTTTGATTGTCTTACCCATATTGATAAAGTGGTCCGCAACCCTCTCCGCGTCCGATGTAAGCGAGAGGAATTCCGCACCTGCGCTGGTGGAACATATGCCTTCGTTGATTCTCAGGATGTGGCTGTCGGCCATCTTGTCTGTGACACTGTCGATATTATCTTCGATCCTGTAGGCTTCTTCGAGTGCATCATAGTCCAGATTCTCATACGCTTTCACGATATTGGTGTACAGTGAATCAATGAGTTTCTGTACGTTTCTTATCTCGTCTTTGGCGTAATCTGAGAATTCATCCGAGGATATTTTCATCTTTTCCGCGTATCCGATGATATTTTTGGAATAGTCTCCGATACGTTCCAAATCGGTAACCGTGCGGTAGACTGTGGAGACATAGACACTGTCCTTTTTGCTCAGCTCGGTGTTGGACAGTTTTACGATAAAACGGGGAATATTCTTTTTGAGATAGTTGAGTTCTTTCTCTTTTGCCCTGAATGTCCTGTAGTCGTAATTGTCCATGGTACAGATGACGTCGCATGCGTAATCGAAGTTCTCGATTGCGATTTTGGACATGTTGATCATCTCGTTCTTGACTTCCATGACTGCGATTGCGGGGGTTTTCAACATGTATTCGTTGATGAAGTACATGTGAGGTTCTCCTTCCTCCACGGTAACTTCCACTTTTTTATCGGGCAGAAGTTTCGTGACGAATGCGATGAGATAGGACGTCAGCGGAAGCATAATGGCGACCGTAATCACATTGAATATCGTGTGGAACATAGCCAGCTGAATCTGGGGAGCATTAGGGAACATGGATGCGAACAGTGTACCGAAGGTCCATTCGCCGGATGTAACGGCGGTCATTATAAATCCCGCAACCGTAAAGAGAACGACACCGAAAACGTTGAACGACAGATGTATTGCCGCAACTCTTTTTGCATTCAGTCCGCTGCTCAGGGCCGCAAGAATAGCGACAATACACGAACCGATGTTGGAACCCATTGTGATATAGATTCCCTGTTCGAGACTGATCAGTCCCTGAACGAGCATAACGATTGCGATAGATGTTACGACCGACGAACTCTGTACCAACGCGGTCAGTAACACTCCGATGATAATCAGAAGAATCAGATTATCGATATTCGACAGTAAATTGATAACTTCCCCTGACTGAGCGAAGTCCGACATCGATACACTCATCAGATCCAGGCCGACGAAGAGCATACCGAAACCGGCAACTATTCCACCGATTTTCTTTGTTTTATCGTTCTTGGCATATGCGTAGATGAATGCTCCCACACCGGCCAATGCCGAGAAAATCACAGTGAAACTTATGCCGTCGCTGCCGAACATTCCCAATGAAACAATCTGAGCCGTAACCGTAGTTCCTATGTTGGCTCCGTAGATAATCGCCGTAGCCAATGTCAGAGACATAATTCCGGCATTCACGAAACCGATGACCAGGACCGATGTAGCTCCGGAACTCTGAATTGCGGCTGTGGTGACGGTACCGATTCCCACTCCGACCAATTTCTTATCAGATGCTTTCGCAAAAAGTGCTTTCAGTTTGGAACTGCAAATCGATTCGAGATTGTTGCTGAGCATCATGCATGCAACCAGGAATACGCCGATACCTGCCGCGAGCATCAGAATTGCCGTTATAATCGTCGTGGTGTCCATGAAATCCCCGGTTACTGCGAATCTACGGTGTGTGATATGTATTCAACTAAATAAAGGGAAACTGTCGAAAATTAAATCTATACTCCGTGCATCTTCAGAATTGTGGAGATTGAGGTAAAAACATACATGGTCGTGAACGGACGCAACATATCATCCAGACAGTTGGAGGTACTTGCAGCCATTAACAGACTGGGCAGTAAGACCGCAGCGGCCAAAGAACTCGGTATATCGCCCCCGGTTGTTCACAGATATATGGTGCAGATGGAGGATGTTGCGGGTACACGTCTGATGGCATCCACTCCGAACGGTACGGAACTTACCGAAACAGGCCTGAGACTTTTGGAAGTCGCAGGGATGATGGACGAAAGATGCACTTACGACAGAGAATTCACGATATCCTGTTCTCCTGTTACCGAAGAATTGGTGATGCAGGCGGTGTCTTCGTCGAAGATCAAAGCATCCATCATAGTGTCAGACGATTACACCAACGTACGTTCTCTGAAGCAAGGGATGTCCGATATCATAATTCTCGACGATCCCCAGCTTCTGAATGAAGTGGACGATTACGAATGGTCCGACGTAGGATATATGGATATGATCCATGTCGACAACGGCCCTTCGTATATGAGGTACAAATACGGTGCACAGAGAATCGCATACGCACAGTTGGACCTCATGGGCACGGATTACAGAATAGATTCGGAGACATATCTTCTCTCGGAACTTATCAATTCAAACAAGAGTTTCTTCATAGATGAATATCTTTTGCAGAAGAAAGGTCTTAAATTAAAGAGCGCCACCGACAAACATCTTCTCAGACATTCGATAACCGCAGTCTACAGAAGGGAAGTCAAAGAGATCACCCGCATCCTGAGGTATCTCCAGTCGAAGCAGTTCTGATGAGTATTGCTGTTTAAGGTAATACTTCAAACTTCGGACGTAAATGAATTATATAGTACGTCCACCTAACACGTCCTAGGTAATATCAATGGTAGCACCCAACCCTGAATTCATTGGCGAGCTCACCGCTGCAGGCGGAGAGGGCGCAAAAATGTGCTTCCAGTGCGGTACCTGTTCCGCAGGCTGCCCCTCGGGAAAGAACACAGCCTACAGGACCAGGAAACTCATGAGGATGGCACAGCTCGGACTGAAAGACGACATCATCAGCAGTGAGGATCTCTGGCAGTGCACAACATGCTACACATGCGAAGAGAGATGCCCCCGCGGTGTTCCGATCGTCGATGTTGTTATCGCACTCAGGAACATTGCAGTCGCAAACGGCAAGATGGTTCCCACCCACAAGAAGACAGGAGAGAACCTTGTTGCATACGGACACACCGTATCCATCAACGACAAAGTCAAGGCACAGAGGAAAGAACTCGGTCTCGACGAGGTACCCCCGACGGTACTCGCAAACGATAAAGCCATGGCAGACCTCAGCGTTATCCTTGAGGCTACCGGATTCAAGAAACTGATGGAGTGATTATAATGGCAAAATACGCATTCTTCCTCGGTTGCATCGCACCTCTCAGATACCCCGGTATCGAGAAATCCACAAGGGTCGTTGCAGAAGCACTCGGTCTTGAGCTCGTCGATCTCAAAGACGCAAGCTGCTGTCCCGCACCCGGAGTAATCAGGGCATTCGACAAGACAACATGGATTGCCGCAGCGGCAAGGAACCTCGCTCTCGCAGAGAAAGAGGGTCTCGACATCCTCACAGTCTGCAACGGATGCTACGGTTCACTCTTTGATGCAGCACACGAACTTGCAGAGGACAAAGATCTTCTCGCAGAAGTCAACAAGATCCTCGCAAAGATCGGACTCGAGTACAAAGGAACAACCAAAGTAAGGCACTTCGCAGAAGTCCTCTACAACGAGGTCGGTGTCGAAGCAATCAAAGCAAAGATCACCAAGCCCCTTGAGTACCAGGTTGCAGCATTCTACGGATGCCACTTCCTCAAGCCCAGCAAGATCAAACAGCTGGACGACCCCGAGAACCCCCATATCCTTGACGATCTGATCGAGGCAACCGGTGCAAAATCCATGCCCAGGAAACAGAAGGTCATGTGCTGCGGTGCAGGAGGAGGTCTCCGTTCCGGATTCCCCGCAAACGCACTCAAGTTCACACAGACCAACCTCGAGAACATGAAAGAATCTGGCGCAAAATACATCGTCGATGTATGTCCGTTCTGTCACCTCCAGTTCGATATCGGACAGAAGGAACTTGGTTACAGCATCCCCGTTCTCCACCTCTCGCAGCTCTACGGAATTGCAATGGGAATGGACGAGAAATCGCTCGGACTTGCGGCACACCAGACACCTGTCGTGCTCTGAAACTGAAACGCAGGGGGATCATCCCCCTGTACTTCCAATTAATTCTCTGTTTGTTTCAGTATAAAATTGAAAGGACATCTGCCGAATCGTACCGATTATCCTGTTTGGGATAATTGTGGACGATTTTCATTAACCACTTATATTTAAAACATACTGAAAGTGTTTTTATACTAAGTGTATATCATCATCTTGCTTCAAGTCAAGGAGGATTCTGATGGCAGCAGCAAAGAAAGTCAAGACCGCGTCCCGTAAGATTAAGGACAAGTGGAAAGCAAAAGAATGGTATAAGATTCACGCACCCCGTATGTTCAACGAGGTCGAGATTGGAGACACACCCGCAATCGAAGTGGAAACACTCTACGGAAGGACAGTCGATGTTACCGTTCAGGAACTCACAGGCGACTTCTCCAAGCAGCACATCAAGATGAAGTTCCAGATTACAGGCGTTGACGGCCATGACGCGAAGACATCGTTCATCGGTCACGAGCTCACCAGCGACTACGTGAGAAGACTGACGAGAAGAAAGAAGACGAAGACTGATCACGTTGTCGATGTCGAGACCAAAGACGGATACGTCCTCAGGATTAAGACAATGTCAATCGCGGACAAGAGGATTCAGTCTTCACAGGAAGAAGGGATGAGGCGCTGCATCGCAGACGCACTCAACGAGATGGGAAAGGAGAACGACCTCTCCAACATGATTAAGCTCATCGTCTCCGGCGACATGGGCAGAATTGTCGCAAAGGCATGTCATGTTGTCATCCCCATCAAGAGGATCGAAATCCGCAAGAGTGAAGTTCTCTCCAACGGTGAGGGGGAGCCCGAATCCATCATGGATATCTTCGCAAAGCCCGAAGTCGAAGAGACACCGGCAGCAGAAGAGGCTCCCGCAGAGGAAGAACCCGCAGCGGAACCTGCAGCTGAAGAAGCTCAGGAAGAGTAAACCAATATATCCTCCTTCAAACATCTTCCCCTCAAACCTATTACACATGCCGAGGTGGCTCAGCCTGGTGGAGCGTCGGACTCATAGGGTCTAAGATGGTCGACAGACCTCTTCCAGGGAAATCCGAAGGTCATGGGTTCGAACCCCATCCTCGGCACTCCTTCTGTTATTCAGTCGTTCAGAATAAATACAGATGCAGCGATGATGCCCGACATGAGGCTCATCATCAATACCGGTAAAGGCGGAGTCGGAAAGACATCGATTTCTGTGGCGACGGCAATGCGTGCCGCCAAGATGGGTTACAGGACGATGGTGATGAGTACGGATTCCGCTCATTCACTCGCCGATTCCCTGGACATGAAACTCGGCTCGGACATCACAAATGTTGCACCCAACCTCGATGCTCTTGAGATCGACGTTATTCACGAACTCAAGACCAAATGGTCGGACATTGAAAAATACATTACAGATTTCTTCAGATCTCAGGGAATGGACGATCTTTCCGCAGAGGAATTTGCGGTATTCCCGGGAATGGAAATGGTTGTTGCATTGCTTTACATTCTCGACTTCGATGAAAAAGACACATACGACGTGGCAATCATCGATACCGCACCTACAGGAGAGACACTCAGGCTTTTGAGTTTCCCCGATATGTCGGAATGGTACCTTGACAGATTGTTTAACATCGTGAAGAGAATAGTCCTTTTTGCGAAGAAATTCGTCGGAAAGGTTGTGGACATCCCTATGCCTTCGAAAGAGGTATTCAACACCATCGCCACAGTTAAGGAACGTATGATTAAGGTCAGAGACGTTCTCGAAGATCCGAAGAAGACAACCGTCCGTCTTGTGGTAAATCCCGAGAAGATGGTTATTCACGAAACCATGCGTGCATATTCTTACTTATGTCTTTACAATAAAACAGTGGAATGTCTCATATGCAACCGTGTGTACCCCGACAACGTCGACGGAGAATATTTTAAGAACAAACTCGAAGAACAGAAACAGTACATTGACTTAATTCACCACGCATTCGATCCGATGAAGATATTCTTTTCATATCAGATGCCTACGGAATTGGTCGGAAAGGAGAAATTGGAGTATCTTGCGGATATGATATACGGAGATTCCGATCCTACGGAAATATATGCAGATCAGAGTCCGATGAGATTCGAATCCAACGAAAATGAAGACGTTATCGTACTGACAATGCCTTTCGTCGAGAAGAGCGACATAGAATTATTAAAACCGAAGGACAGCACTATATTGGTTCACGTGGGAAGTCAGAAGAGAATGATCAACCTTCCGCTGACAATGGCCAAGGAAGAACTGACCGGTGCCGAACTGAGAGACCACGAACTGAGAATAAAATTCAGGAGGGAAGCAAGATGAGCGATATGAGCGATGACGATTTCAAAAAATTCGTATCCGAGAATAAAGACAGGCTGATACACTACATGAAGACAGAAGGCATCGAGATGGCAGGTATGGCCCTGAACAAGGTGAGAGAGGACGTCGGCAAAGTGGCCGAAAAGGTCGGAGAGGCTGAAGAACAGATCAGAGAGAAAGCGGATACACACACCGAATCTGTCAAAAGCAACGCAAAGGAATTCGTCGAAGCATTCACGAGCTCCGAAGTTCAGAGACATCTCATCAGGAGCGGTATGGAGTTCATGATGGCACTCAGCAGCATACTCGACGCAATTCCCAAACCGGAAGTCGTTTCCAAGGCCTGCGACAAGGTTGATGACATTAAGAGTAACATCAGCAGAGAGCACTGTGCCAAGAACGAAGACTGTCCCAGAAAGGACAGTGTAAAGAAAATAGAGATTGAGTGAGATGAATCTTCAGGAAGGTACTGCTGCGGTAAAGGCTGCAAGGAAAGCCGTAGAAGCGGAAGTAATCGGTGCTGCACCGGAAGTATCGTTTCCCTCATCCTTTGATGAGGAATGTGGTGTTTTCGTTACAGTCAACACATATCCTGACGGAATGCTCAGAGGATGCATAGGGTATTCTGCACCTGTTCTTCCGTTGGGAGACGCAATACTCCGTTCCGCACAGTCTGCCTGCCATGATCCGAGATTTCCGAGACTTACAGATAAAGAAGCATCTCAGTGTACCGTGGAGGTAACAATACTGACACCTCCCGTGTACTTGGAGTGTGAAAAAGAAGATCTTCCGAAGAACATTGTCATCGGACGCGACGGACTGATAATTCAGTTCGGCAGAAGATCGGGACTTCTGTTACCGCAGGTTCCCGTTGAATACGGATGGACTCCGGAAGAATTCCTGAGACAGGTATGTCTTAAAGCAGGTCTTCCGGAAGATGCATGGAAATTCAGAGATTCGTCGTTATTTTCATTCACGGGACAGATATTCCGTGAAATCTCACCGAACGGTGAAATCACGGAGGGATGAATACGGATCTTGTCATCGAAGGCAGATTCTTCATAAACGGCGAGATCAAAGATACCGCGGTAGGTATTGAGGACGGAAAGATTGTAACCGTCGGCAACATCGTACGCGGCGGAGACGAAAGAATCGATTTCGGCGATAAGCTGATTCTTCCCGGATTTACGGATCCGCATGTTCATTTCAGAGACCCCGGATTCCCCAATAAAGAAGATTTCAGAACAGGCACGTTATCGGCTCTTTTCGGGGGAAAGACCTGTGTATTGGACATGCCCAACACATCTCCTCCGGTAACAGACGTACGTTCGCTGGAATCCAAGAAATCAATCATAAGATCGAAAGCACATGTCGACTACGGACTGTTCGTCGCACTGACGCCCGGCTGTAACACAAATCTTCTCGCATCCGAAGTCTGCGGATTCAAACTGTTCATGGGATCCACTACGGGAAACATTCTGATGAACGACGATGAGGAGATTTCCCACGTAATGAAGGATGTCGCACGTACGGGCAAGGTCGTAAGCGTTCATGCGGAAGATGATTCGATGATTTCGAAAACTCCCGAAGAGAACAATTGGGATCATCTGAAAAACAGGCCTCTCGAAGCCGAGCATAACGCAATAAGAAGACTGTCAAAATACAGAGGAATGCCGATCAACATCTGTCACGTAACCGATGCACAGTCGATAGCTCTTGCATCATCATGCGGTTTTACAACAGAAGTGACAATGAACCATCTGTTCCTTTGTGCGGAGGACAGTAAAACCCCATACACCAAAGTAAACCCCCCTCTCAGGAACCGTGCGGTGAGGGATTCGCTTTACAAAGCGTTCGCCGAAGGAAAGGTAACGATGTTCGGAAGCGACCATGCCCCCCATGCGATTGCAGAGAAGGAACAGGACTATCAATCCGCACCGAGCGGAATACCTACAGTCGAAACAGACCTTCCGATATGGATGAGTCTGGTAAAACACAACAGCGTTCCGCTGGGACTCATAGTGAAAATGGGTGCGGAAATGCCTGCGAAGAGATTCGGTATCGGCAAAGGTAAGATTGCCGTCGGATACGATGCAGATTTCGCTGTTTTCGATATGGGAAACGAAGTCGCAGTCGATGTAAACAGGCTCCACAGCCGTTCCGGTTACACTCCGTACGAAGGCAAAGGAGCAATCTTCCCCGATACGGTTATCATCAGGGGAGAGTTACAGATTGAGGACGGCGAATACTGCGGAAGCACTGTCGGAGAGGATATATGTGGTCATTGAGGTAGATTATTCACAAGTTTCAGGTAAGAAAGCGGAATGTCCGGAAGGATGCGGCATGTGCTGCCTCTGTCAGCCCGAAGTTCTTCCGGAAGAGAGAAGTTTCTTCAGAACGAAATATCCGAAAATGATGGTCAAGAGCAAATGTGCGGATCAGCATTTTGCGTTGGCGATGAAGAAGGGAAGAGGCTCCTGCGTATTTCTGAACGGCAGAAAATGTGATATTTACAAGAACCGCACCACATACTGCAGACAGTTCCCATATCACTTCTATGTCAGTGATAAGATCGAGGTAGAATTGGATCTTTCCTGCCGCGGAGTGTGGACGGGAAAGGGCAATGACGCAGAGGAAGAAGCAAGGGCATTGGCACAGGCATCCGAAAGAAGACTTTCCAATGCTCTCAGGGAAGCATCATCCGTTTACGGGGAATTCTATTCGATCTGTGAAGAAGCGGGCGTAATGTGCGATATTTCCGAACTGAGAGCGTCGGTTTCCGACAATCTCATGAATTTCACAAATCTGGCATATGTTGCGAAAGTGATGGATGTTTCCCTCGAGGAAGCCAAAATGTCACTTGATAAGATAACGCCCGATTCGAAGTACAATGCCGAAGAACTTACGGATGCCGCAAGAGAAGCATCTTTGGCTTCCATGGCATCGGACGATCCCCTCAACGTTCCCGTTTACTGTGATAAAGACTACAACTGGAACATGTTTATGGTCAAAGACGGAAAAATCGAATGGTCCGTGATGGATGATGAGGGAGATCTCACTCAGAAAAAATCCGTCTATGTCAGCGATATACCTCTTGCCGAACCCGATGAAAGCGGAAAGAAAGTTCTTGCGGAATATATCGGAGTACTCAACGGAAGGGGCAGTTTCCTCGGTAACGTGTTCTACATGATGGACGAACTCGGTTACGAGGACGATATGGCCAACACCTACTACGGTGCATTGTGTGTGACAATAATCGATCTCCTTTGGAGGGCATCTATGCTTGATTATTTCCTCGGAACGGGCATGGGGGCGGAAGGTATCAGGGAAGCGATAATCTTCTATGATATGGACAGGTTGGACGCACCGGCGATAGGCGCGTTTGTCTGATATCTTCTCTTATAATAGAGTGAGCGAACTCTTTTATAGTAAACCGATAATGGGCTTGGCAGTGGCTGAAATGATGAAACCGTTATCCGCTCTTCAACAGTCGGCTGGCAAGAATGTCATCGTCGAATTGAAAGGAAAGAGGGAGTACAGAGGAGTGCTCGACGGATACGATCCCCACATGAATCTCGTTCTGAAGAACGCGGATGAGATGTACGAGGGGGAGGTTGTCAGAAAGCTCAATACGGTCATTGTCCGCGGAGACAATGTGATCTACATATCACCATAAGGAGAGAGAAACATGGGAAGAGGAACACCGGCACAGGGTAAACACAACAAGTACAAGACACACATTCCCTGTCGCAGATGCGGAAAGCGCGCTTACCACGTCAGGACCGGAGTATGTGCATCCTGCGGATACGGTAAGACAGCAACGCTCAGGTCATACAACTGGGCAAAGACGCATTGATGAGGGAACGCAGATGGCAGGCCCGAAGCACAGCTGCGGTGTCGTCGGAATGAATGCGACGTACAACGTAGTACCTTCTTTGCAGAGGGCATTACTTGTCATCCAGCACCGCGGACAGGAGTCCGCGGGTCTTTCCGTCTTTGACGGAAAGAATGTACAGACCGTTAAGAACAACGGATTAGTGGATGCTGTACTTAACGAAAACACACTCAGATTCGTTTCTGGAAACTGCGGTGTGGGACATGTCAGATATTCCACTACGGGTTCTCACGGTGCCATAAACGCACAGCCTTTAACCGTTCAGTCGGCCAAAGGAACCGTTGCAATTGCCCACAACGGCGATATTACAAATTATCACATTCTGAGAAGCAAATACTTCGAACAGGGTTGGTCATTCCTTACCGATTCCGATTCGGAGATTATTGCACGTATCCTCTCAAAATACCTCTATTCTACGGACGACTACATTGCAGCCATCAGATCGATGATGTCCGAGCTCGACGGAGCATATGCATTGGCGATTATGATCGGCAACCGTCTGTTCGGTGTCAGGGACCCTCGGGGACTGAGGCCGTTGTGCATAGGTAAGGCCGAGGGAGGACAGATTATCGTCTCCGAGAGTGCCGCACTTATCTCCTTAGGTGCGGAGTTTGTCAGAGATGTAGAGCCCGGAGAGATCGTCGAGATTAAAGACGATATCATTCTCTCAGACAGGCAGAAAGAACCTATTCACAGAGCACACTGTATGTTCGAGTGGATCTATTTTGCAAGACCCGACTCGGTAATGGACGGCAGATGTGTTTACGACGTAAGAAAAAGAGTAGGAATGATTCTTGCAAGGGAATCTCCTGCGGATGTCGATCTTGTTATGCCTATTCCGGATTCGGGACGTGCACACGCAATCGGATACTCACTCGAATCAGGTATTCCGTACGAAGAGGGATACATGAAGAACCGTTTCGTCGGACGTACATTCATCCTTCCCGATCAGTCGGCGAGAGAGAATGCTGTAGCTATGAAGATGAACCCTATCAGGTCGACTATCGAAGGCAAACGTATACTCATAGTCGATGACAGTATCGTCCGCGGTACGACGCTGATGAAACTTATCTCTATGCTCAGAAAAGCAGGTGCGAAAGAAGTTCACGTAAGGATTGGGTGTCCGCCTGTCATCGCTCCGTGTTACTACGGAGTGGACATGAAGACAAGAGATCAGTTCATCGCATGTACACACACTGTCGAACAGATCAGGGAATCCATCGGAGCAGACAGTCTGACTTATATCAGCATCGACGGCCTTGTAGAGGCACTCGGTATTCCGAAGGAAGACCTCTGCCTTGCATGTGTAAACGGAATCTATCCCACAAGGATAGAAGGCGAGAAATACCGTTTCGATTAATCGTCTTCTTCCTCTTTGATTTCTGTTTTCGGAAGGAGCGCACCGCAGTAAATGCAGTTTTCACTGAACATGTCGTTGTACGTTCCGCAGCATTCGCATTTTTTGGAGACCTGAGTCATATTTCCGATAACGGAAATCACGGACAAATTGTTGTTCTTTTACGGCTGAGGAGCCGCCCCGTACGGGGCAGCCCTCAGTTCTTTTTGGGAATAATGTTTTTCACGTACAGGGCGCAGACAATCGCTATCACCGAAAGTACGCATCCTGCAATCATTGTCATATCGAAACTGCTTTCGACGGCACTCTTGGCAACATCCGCTACGGTTCCGGTTCCGGTTCCTGCCTGGAATACAATCGAATAGAGAACCACACCGAGAGAAGCGGCGACGTAATTCACTTCCATCAGGAAGGTTGCCGCATCTGCCTGATATTTCTCATCCGCATGATGAATCATCGCAGTTGTGAGACCGGTTCCGGCAAATGCCATCGAACATCCCATGATCGCAAGACCGAACAGCAGTAGTGCGAAATTTTCCTTCGGAACTGTGATAATGAATATCGCACAGAATATGAGACGTCCCACACCTGCCAATACCGACGGCAATTTGCATCCGCGGACATCACACCATTTCCCTACGGGGACGGAAAGGCCGATTGCGAATACGGACGCCACAGACAGCAGAAGTCCTGACTCAGATACCGGATATTCTCCGCAAATCTGAAGGAAATACGGCAGAACATAATGCGTTCCCGTGATTACCATTGTGGTCATCGTGAATGCAACGGAAAGAATCAGGAAATCACTGCGTTTCAGCATTTCCGGGGAAATCAATGCAACATCCGGTTTTTTCGACATTCTGTAACCCATAATCGACAGGAACACCGCACCGATGATTCCGCATCCTGCAATCAGCATTTGAGACATATTCGATCCTGTGATGTTCTGAACACACATCATCACTGCGGCGATTCCGAAGACTGTGAGAATACTGTTGACAAAATCTGGATTTTCGGATTTTTCATATCCCTCATCCTTCGGAAGGATTTTCAAAGACAGTGCAACCGCGATAATTCCGAACGGGATATTGATCAGGAAAATCCAGTGCCAACTGACCATTGACGTTATTACTCCTCCTACCGAAGGACCTACAACAACAGATATGCCGGAAGCAACGGCGAGGACACCCATTCCGAGACCTTTTTTATCCGCAGGCAGAAAATTCGCAATGAGTACAGGTACCGCAGCGGTCATAAGCGCCGCACCGACTCCCTGTATGAGCCTGAAGAATACAAGTCCGAAGAATTCATTTGCAATACCACACAGAGCGGACGCTATTGTGAAAATGATGATTCCGCCGATGAAAATTCTCTTTACGGTACCGTTTTTCGCAAGTTTTGCCATCGGCAGCAGGAGCGATGCGAGAGCCACTACATACGTCAGTGTAATCCACGACGTATCTCCTATTGACACATTGAGTTCCTGTGAGATTGTAGGCAATGCTACATTTACGATGGACGCATCGAGTCCGTCGAGAATTGTAGACAGTGCCAACAGGATTAGCAGCAGGTTTACGCTGTTTTTGCTTTCGAATCTGTTCATAAGAGAATCATCTTTTTATTCCGTACAGGATGTTTTTACTGACAGAAGGCGGAATATCCGCTCTGAATCCCATAATTGTCATGACAACCTCTGCACATACCGTTCCGTAAGGGAGATTACGATATGCTTCGGGAACGATGATGACAATTCCTCCTTTTCTGATGTGGTTGAGACATTCCATCATCTGACGGAAACGCTGTGTGAGTGTGGAAGTGCCGCACACGGCAAAAATTGCGCCGTCGTAGATTCCCCATCCTTCGGCAGGAGTCTTTTCTCCGTACTGCAGGACGGTGGTTTTATCGTCCTCTATCAATGCGAATTTACGCATGGGCGGGAGAGTTTTCACAATCTTCTCAACATCTGTTTTCAGAGGCACGCCTTCAACTTCATTGTTCACGGAGAACAGCATGCTGAAGTAGCGTTCTTCCAGGAGTCTGACAAGTTCGTAGTCTTTTATCAGTTTGCCGTAATCTTCGTTGACCATTTTAATGAAGAAAGGAGATGTATGCAAATCGACTGTACGTACGAATTCCTGCACTCCAGGTTTTCCGAAGTAAGTTATTTCTCTATAGGAATCCAGGTGCTTTATGAGCTCGAAGAAGGGTTCGAGATCGGCTTTCACATCCTGCGGGACGATGGAATGCTTCATCATAGCGAATTTACGCGGAAGATACGGAGTCGTCAAGAAATTGGAGAAGAACGACGGTTGGATCAGTGCTTTCAGTGTAATGTCCGTCATGTGATTTCCGAAAATCTCGTCAAGATATTCGCGTGTCAGTTTTGCACCCATGACTCTTGCATTCGTTTCGATAAGAACAGGCCCTTTGTCATCTACTTTGATTTCATTATGACAGAATCCGTTCTTCATATCTACGGCATCAAGGACTTTGTAATCGTATTGTATGATGTCCTGCATTCCGGGGACGAGACGGTCCACCAGAACACCTCTGTCATAAACCAGTATTCCGTCGTCCTGAATGATTTTCTCATATCTCCAGATGTCTGTTACTTTGTGTTTTCCGTCGATACTGATGCTGTTTACGACATATTCCGTACCTCCGATGTATTCCTGGATAAGAATCGGTGATTTGAAACCGCATATGTTGTAGGTTGTTAGCATATATCTGTAATGTGAAACAGCCTCATCCAGGGCGGAACAGATTTTCAGGCCGACTGTTCCCGCACTTTCGGAGAATTTCAGAACTGCTTTCGTCAGTTTATTGTCGTTCCAGAATTTCTTTAGATCCTCTTCGGAGTTAACGACAGCCGATTCGATACGTCTGATGCCCGCCTTTCCGAGCGCTTCATACATCCCCGCCTTGGTGCAGCGGAGATATGTGGTTTCCGGATTGTTGCCTCTGAGTCCGAGGGCGGCATTCAGTTTGTCTGCAAAGCGTACGCCGTGCTCCGAACCGGGAACTGCACAGATGACCTCATGACCTTTCAGCTGTGCGACAACATCTTCCGCAGTATCGTTTTCAGTCATCTGAATGAAATCGGCTCTGTCTTTGTAGATTCTGCTGATTGCATCAACATTGGATTTCCAATATTCTGCATGCTCTGCATTGTAATATGTGTATATAATTAATGGGCGGTACCCCATTTCTTCGATATCTTCGATGTATATCTGTCCCGTAGAACCGCAGTCTACCACGGCAATATATTTCATAAGCCTCCAGATTACATAGCCTGTAAATTAACATTTCTCACATTCGAAATTTAGAAAATGCTCGATTTCCGAAAAGAGCCGGAAAGGAGATCTTCGCTTTAATGAAGGCGGTCTGAAGTTATTTCACATTATGCCGTCGGGATCTTTGACAGTGTGAAACAAAACGTTTAATTACAGCCATCATATCAAGGTGTTATCCACTGGGCAGGTAGATCAGTTGGAAGATCGTTACATTGGCATTGTAGAGGTCGCGAGTTCGAATCTCGCCCTGTCCACTCATTTTTACAACTGAAATTCTCCGAGCGGATGCTTTAATCAGATCAATCGGAACATATCCGGATCCAAAGACAATCTCATCGATGCGAAGCATTTCTCCTGCAGATCCCGGGGAATTTGATCATCGTACTTTCCTACCTCGATGTCTTCGTACGGGTCGAGAAGACAGATAAAATCGTCATCGGAATATGATTTGATTTCCGAGACGACATCGTCGATTGTGACATTTCCTGTGATATTGATCTGATACGGTTGGAAGCATTTTATGTAATTCACACCGCTCATTTCGGAAATTATTCTTCTGAGAGTGTCGAATTCCTTCGTCCCTGTCCACGGACGGAGTATCAGTCCTCTTTCGGTTCTCTGCGAAGTTCTGAGGATATCTTTCGCATCGTATCTCGCACAGTCTAAACGTTCCTGTCCTTTCCGATCGAGGAAAGGATATTTGTCAGTACATGAGAGTACGTTCCTCATTTCTTTCATTACCGTACGGTCGATATCGACGGATGCGGATTTCCATGACGATGTCGCAGTACCGTCAGAGAGTTTGACTTCGGCGATATTATTTGCACTGTCGAACGATACAATTTCCCAAACATGTCCCGCCAATTGAATACACGAACCTATTTCCGGAATATTCTGCACACTGCCGATGGTTTTTCCGTCGGATTTGATGTCTATTTCTTTTTCAGCTGTGAAGACAGAACAGAAATCACGCCCGAATGCGGTTTTTTCGCCTTCTTTCCCTATAATCAGTGTTCCGTCATCCATCCTCTGTATCTGCCCTGTTACCGACATGACTCTGAGGAGTTTTCTGTAATCATTTTCGGTTATCGAAGCGAAAGGAAACATACCCAGCACGTCTTTTTTCAGGTCGGAAAGCCGTACTCCCGCGAAGCATTTCATGTATTCCGCAGTCTGATGATACAGCAACCCGTAAGGGAACAGGTCTTCATGTCCGGGTTCCACCCAACCTTTCGAGATGAGACTGCACATGGCTACGGCTTTGACAAGATTCATAGGGATGCCGTCGAATCTGTTCCACCCTTTTTCTTCATCTTCATTGCAGTAGACAATGAGATTCTGAGGGGAATCGCGCCTTCCGGACCTTCCCATTCTCTGCATCAGACCCGAACATGAGTGCGGAGGTTCCAACTGCACCACAAGATCCAGGGAACCTATATCGACACCCAATTCCAACGTGGATGTTGATACGACGGTGACTTTTTTGGAAGGATCCGCAAGTGCTTCCTCTGCGGCTTTTCTTATGGGTTTTGAGAGACTTCCGTGATGGACGTAGATGTCATTCGAACCTCCGAGGGCTTCTTTTACCTTCTTCAGTGATGAAGATACAGTCTCCGCAACGGATCTGCTGTTTGCAAAAACTACACAGTTTTTACCGTCTGTATCATTGAATAACTGCCTGTAGTAGGCGGTGACTGCACGGGATCTTTCTTTGATCCCGGAATCTGTATGCGGGAAGTGATTGTACCTTACGGTTATGACGGATTTTTTTCTCCTGCCGTCTTTAACGGGATGTGTTTCAACACCTGTGGAAGCGGAAAGCCATCTGCATGCAAGATTCATGTCGGAAATTGTTGCGGAGAGTCCGATTCTTCTCGGAGTGCACCCGCATACACGTTCCAAAGTCTCAAGACAGCACAGTAACTGTGAGCCTCTTCTCGAACCGCAGAATATGTGCACTTCATCAATCAAAATGAAACGTAACTCTCTGAACAGTTCTTTCATACTGTCATATTCATTCACGATGAGATTCTGTAAAGATTCGGGAGTGATCTGAAGGATGCCTGAGGCATCCTTCAGTGCACTTTTCTTTCTGTTCTGCCCGACATCTCCGTGCCATTCGGTCACTCTGATTCCTGTTTCTCTGATGATTCTGTCGATTCTTCCGAACTGATCATCAATCAGTGCTTTGGTAGGTCCGATATAAACAGCACCGAACCCTGTGTTTACAGGCTCATTATGTAGTGATGTAAGAACGGGAAACAATGCCGCTTCCGTCTTACCCGATGATGTACCGGACGATATCAGAATGTGTTCTTTGCTCCCGTAGAATACATCGAAGACACCTGTCTGAATATCCCTGAGTCCGGACCATCTGCTGTCATGGATGAAATCCTGAATGAACCAGGGCATCATTTGGATGTAATCCTTCATACTTCGAGTCCCTCGATGATATCATCGATCGGATCCTTTGCGGGCGTTACTTTTCTTCCTCCGATAAGATCCGCAAGGCGGAGTTCCGGGTTCTGATGTAAAGTATCCAATAAACTGATCAAATCTCTTGTGACTTCTCTCGGAGTCAGTAACGACGGTGACGGCGAATTTGCAATTACGGATTTGAGATACTTTTCCGTCATGGCATCGTCCATTTCGGAAGTATATTCATACCTCTGTTCGTGGAGATTTTTGATTGTTCTTAACAATACAAACAATTCTTCGTTTGTAAGAGGTCTGAGATTGATAACAGGTCCGAGATAGTTGTCGTAACCGTTTTCATAACGTCCTGTTGTAAGTCTTGACCTTAATGCACCGTAACTGAACAGTCCTCTGTCCTGATCTTCTATGAATTCGGGTGTTCCGCAGATGTATACCGAAAGGTGAGATGATTTGCCCTGCATAATGTCGTTGAACATTGTCAGCAGACGTTCGTAGTTGTTCTGACGGGACTGTCTGTTCTGCAGTTTATACAGAATGATGCCTTCGTCAATGAACATAATCAGTCCTCTGTATCCTGCGGATACACAGAAACCGGTCCAGAGTTTGATGATATCGTACCAATTTTCATCGTTAATCAGTAAAGAAATCCCCAAATCTCTTTTCGCGTCTGTTTTTGAATCGTACTCTCCTTTGAACCATCTCATCGCGGAAACATCGTCCTTTTCTTCGATGTAATCAATACAATACGATGACACAGCCTTCATGAAATCGCGGTAGTGCTGCATTGCGGACATCTTTTCGGTCATTTTACAGAGTTCTTTGAAAACGGCATCTTTTGTGATTTTCGATTGTAATTTTTCCGAAATACCATCGGAAACGGAATTGAGTACGGATTCCAATGCACCGCCGTCGGGTCTTGTTTTGACGGCGAGGTTTTTGATCAGTTCCATATAGGTGTTCAATCCTTCTTTCTTGGAACCGGTAAGTCTGCGGTTCATGGCAAGATCCGCATCCACCGTCACAAATCCTCTGTCGAGAGCGTAGTTTCTGACCATCTGGATCATGAAACTTTTACCGTTGCCGAATCTTCCCGAAATGAATCTGAACGCACCGCCGCCTTCCGCAGTGTCTTCCAGGTCGGAAACAAAAGTTTCCGTCTCTTTCTTTCTTCCCACTGCGATATATTCGAGACCTCTTCTCGGAACAACTCCGGATGAGAGTGCGTTCATCAAAACGGTAAGTGTCCTCTTGGGTATCGGCGGCGTCATAGTATCTCTCTTAACTCGTCGGCATAGTCTTCAATGATTAATCCGTTTTCCACCACAATATCTCCGACTGTGTCCATAGAAGCCGAATTAATCATATCTTCGGTTTTGGTGTTTTTTCTTACCTTTTTACCGGAGAAGATATCGGAAAGGTATGCTTTGCATTTATCATCAAGCATCTTTCCGAATGCTCCCCATCCTGTTTCGGTGTTTTCATTCCTGTCGATGAATTCCATCGATTTTTCCTCTTCCTCTTCAACGGACATCATCTCGGATACGGAATTGAGATCGATCTCCGCTTTCTCGATTGACGAAGCACTGAGTGATATTTTCTCTGCAATCTTTTTACGGAGTTTCAGCCGTTCTTCGGTTTTGATATCTTCGATTGCTTCATTGATCACAGGAATGCAGTTGATGCCGAACGCTTCAAGCTGTTTCATTTTCCTGGAACCGTTCAGGGCGACGGCAACTCCTCTGGTAAGAACACGGAGACTTTTCAGGAATTCGGAATTGTTGATGTAATTGTGAATCGTTATTGTTTTTTCAGGTATGCCGTTGTATCTTATGCGAACCATGCTGAATGATTTGATTTTGACCTTTGTGTTCTTTATGCGGTATTTCTTTCTGATGTCTTCCTGTCTGTTTATTTTTACAAGGCAGCGGTTGACAACATCGGCACATCCGTCGATACTGCGGAATTTTTCCGCATTGTAGTCCTCAATCATACACATATTTATAATTGCATTAACCGACAGTCCCGCGGTACCGCTGTCAAACATCCCGTCAAGAGCGTAACTTCCGGCAATTGCATTGATTCTCGATGTTTCGGTAATTACGTACGGTATGTCATTGGCGATTGCGTATTCGCAGTATTCATTGAGAACCAACTCCGATTTGTATGCACGGTAGAGTCTGACCATCTGGTCTGCCACGTATTCTTTGTCATCATTCGTATTCACAAGTTCGAAAAGATAGTGCCAGACATAGCCGTCATCGCAGTCCGTATACTTTCCTTCGGCGACCAATGTACGCCAGAACAGATAGTATTCCAACTGCTCTCTGCTCAGGGATGACAGTTTACGCAGTCCGTCATGAGGATATCTGCAGTATTCGCGTATGTCTGTGCGGTACACATCTTCATAGGTTTCCGCGTCTTCGAGGAATTTTTCCATATTCCTCGGGCGGGAGTAGAAGAAGAAAATGCTCCTGTAATCCGGCTTAGGATGTACTTCATCCGGATTTGACAGATCGATGAGATTAATATCATTGAGTGTAGCCGGGCGCAGTTTACAGCACGGCCCGTAACTGCGGCGGGTAAATTCGGGAATGTCTCCCGAGACTGTCTGTTCGATGATTCTTTTTTCATCGTCCGTCAACAACTCTGCCGAAGAACATTTCTTTGCTTTTTTTCTGTCTTCGAACAGCGCAATGACATACAATGCGGTGTTGAGGAAAATCCTCATGAATTCTTTGTCTGCGGTGTAGTCGCGGTACTCAAGGATGTATTCGTCTTCGGTGTACCAGATAAGATTTTCGAACAGAGTTATTCTTTTGGCGGAAGGCTGTCCGAATGCTTCGGACATGCCGACTCCGGTTCTTTCAATCATATTTTCGTCGATTGCATGCAGTGCCCTGCAGACGGTGAAAGCAGCCGTATCGTCCAAATCGTACAGTTCTTCGCGTTTGTTACCGATAGAAATAATGTCATTAACGCCGAGGAGTTCGAAATTGCCTCTGACGTATTCTCCCGTAACGATGTCGGCGTATTCATCGAGAAGATCCAAACCTTTCATATCCAACCCGCGATACAGACAGTATTTCAGTAAGGTCTGTGCGGTCATTCTGTATTCGACTGAGTACGGTGAGGACGAATTCAGAATCAGCGACATCTCTCTGACATTGTCTTTGGGTTCGCCGTCGAGAATCATCTCACTCAGGCGCACATATACGTATCCGGTATCGAACTCCGGCACTTCTCCTTTTTTGAGTTGGGAACGCCAATACAGATAATAACTGAGCTCCGGAGGTGTTGCATGTCTGAGTCCTTTTATTATTTCGGAAGATTTGACATAATCGCATTTCTCCGCAGTTGCATTCCTGTATTTTTCGACATCTTCCGGAAAAGAAGTGTCCGGCGGAGAGAAATCCGATTTACGGGGCATGTACCGTCATCCGATACTGTCGATAAAATAGTATCCTAATCACGAATCCGTTGCACACATCATCAGCATGATACAGCGCAGGAACAGAGGATACGTATCGGTACCTTTGGTGTGGATGCTTCCTTCCTCTGTTCTTACGTATAAGTCAAAGAATGTGCAGTCGAATCCTTCGGCTCCGACATAATCTTTCTTCAGAGAACCGTCTTCGATGAGACAGGAGATGAGATCGACGATGTGTTTTGTTATCCTGGGAGATACGGTTCTGATATCTGCGGAATCGGGCGCTCTGTAGTTTCCGCAGCCTTCGAAGAGTGTTCCGTGAACACAATATCTTCTGTCCGAAATCTGAGAATCTTCCGTGTCGAGGATGTATTCGAATGTATCGTATCTTCCGCCTACTTTCAGCCCCATAAGACTGAATCTGAGTTTCACCGAGATTATTCCGCAATCGCCGTGATTCCTGAGATTAAGTGTTCCGAACCAGGATGCCGCATTGAAGACATCCTGATTTATCAGTCTGAGTTCGAAATCTTCTTTCAGATCAGAAGGGGATCTTGAGAAAATGTATGCTCCTTCATTCAGCATGGAATTCACATCGGACATTCTCTTTGAGAATAATCTTGCGGATTCTATGTTGGCATTATACATTTCTTCAGATATTGCACCGTTTTTCAGAGCATCGTCCAACTGTTCCGCTGTGTATCTGATTCTGTACTCGGACTGCATCATAAGGTGAAACGGCAACAACGATTAGAATATTACCGACGATGTGTCAGAACGGATTCACATGAACCATGACATGCTTGACTTTGGGATATTCTGTTTCTATATGATTGTGTACGGCTTCCGCGATACGGTGTCCCTCAGTTACAGTGAGATTTCCGTCCACTCCGATTTCGACATCTACATAAATTCTGTTGCCGAAGAGTCTTGTGTGTATCGAATCTATGCTTTTTACGCCGTCAACGGTGCATATCGATACTCTCATGCAGTTTTCGGTTTCATCGTCGCATGAAGTATCCAGCATCTTTCTGTATGAATCGTTCATAATCTCCCATGCGACTTTGAGGATGAATGCGGCGATTATGATACAGGCTATCGGATCCGCAATCGGAATACCCATCATTGCCAATCCGATACCGATTAACGCACCTATCGACGACAGTGCATCGGATCTGTGGTGCCACGCATCCGCTCTGAATGCGTCGCTGTCGATAATTTTGGCGAAATGCATCGTGTACCAGAACATTCCTTCCTTGACAACGATGGAAACCACTGCGGCAATCAGAGGCAGTACCGTAGGTACATTGTTTTCGTACTCTCCGCTGATTATCGACTGAACCGCGGAATACATTATTCCGACTGCGGTGATGACAAGAATCACGGAAAGTATCTGAGATGCTATGCACTCGATACGTTCGTGTCCGTAAGGATGTTCGTGATCGTTTTCTTTTCTTGATGCTCTGGCACCTACGAAAGCGATTGCCGTTGCGAGAACATCCGACAGCGAATGCATCGCATCGGAAATCATTGCGGCGGAATTGCCGACGAGTCCTGCGAACAGTTTGAACAGCGATAAGATAACGTTCCCGAGTATGCCTACGGTTGTCAGGTGACCGATGATGTGCTGTTCTTCACGGCATTCCATACAAAATAGCAAAACATGCTCGGTATATAGGTTATTTGCAAAAACGTCAAAAATACCCGTTTCTTTAGGATTTCCTCATGTTTCGGATGCAATCTTGGCTTTCACCTTACTCTGTGTGAGCAGTGCAACACACAGGATGGTGACTGCACCGATTGAGTGTCCGAGGACAAGTCCCCAGAAGATTCCGTCCATGTTCATGAATGATGCCAATGTAATGAACGATACAATCAATGCAAGGTTTCTCCAAATCGCACAGAATACAGAGTAATTCGGACGGCCCATTGCCTGAAGATATCCCGAACAGATGGGCGTGAATGCAAACAATGCGGAATAGAGACACATAATTCTCAGTGCGTGAATCATCGTAGGCCTTAACGATTCCATTTCTCCGGAGTATGTGAAGATGAACAGTGCTTGTTCCGAGAATATTTCGGCCAATAATGCAAGACATATGACACAGGATATCGAAAGTATCAATGCGTAACGGAAAGAATCTTTCATTCTTTTGATATCTTTCTGACCGAAGGCGGAAGATGCGACAGGTACCAATGCGGAACCGATTGCCATTGCCGGAATTACGATAAGATCGATGAGATTGTCAGGCGTGGAATAAACCGTAAGACCTTCCGATCCGCCTGTGTTGATGACGATGATGTTCAGTATTGCGTTCATGGTGTACATAATCGCATATTCGATCATCTGAGGCACGGCGGCGACGGTGACGAGTTTCATCT
This sequence comes from Candidatus Methanomethylophilaceae archaeon, assembly GCA_963640855.1. Classification (GTDB taxonomy): domain Archaea; phylum Thermoplasmatota; class Thermoplasmata; order Methanomassiliicoccales; family Methanomethylophilaceae; genus Methanarcanum. The sequence goes on along the minus strand of CAVIAJ010000006.1, from coordinate 24,173 downwards.
GTTCGCCGTCGTATTTCATATGTCTGCGGTCGACGGTGAGATATGTTCTCCTGCCCAATACGAAATAGATTCCCAACACGAGTGAGAATACGGTGGCAATAACCGTTGCAATTGCGGCACCCTGAACGCCCATATTGAGTCCGTAGATGAGCACGGGATCGAGAACTATGTTCGATACCGCCATAACAATCATCATTACAGTGGAAAGAGAAGTCGCACCCTGTCCGTTAAGGATACCTCCGATTGCTCCGTTAATCAGGATAATAACTGTACAGATTGAATAAATCACAAGATATGATTCGGCTGCATCGATTACGTCGCCTGCGCCGAGAACCGTAAGAATAGTTCCCTGCGAAATCAGGAGTACGGGTGTGAGAATTACTGCGAATACTATTCCGAATAACAGTGCCTGTGATGCGGCTTCGCATGCACTGTCTTTTCTGTCGGCACCTATCATTCTTGATATGACTGCAGACGCTCCGACTCCGAGACCGCTTCCGAGTCCCACTATTGTCATGTAGATGGGGGTGACAACGGCTATGGCAGCCATTGCATCCACGCCCAAACCGGAACACCATGCACGGTCCGCGAGAACGTTAATCTGCGACACCAATAAAGATAAAATCAGCGGCAATGCCAATCTGCGGATTGCCACTTTCGGATTACCCAGAAGTATCGAAACGTTCTTTTCTGCACTCATAATAAGTGAACCGATAATCAGGATTCATATTAATGTTTTGAATTCTGTACTAAACACGTTTGACGATTCACTCATCCGCATTAACAATCGTAAAAGAACCGTAACAGGGGGGGGGAATCATCGGTATTGATGATGATAAATATCCGAAAAAAGGATGGAACGGGGCCGAAACCCCTGAGAAATTTCAGATTATTCCGCTGTTGATCATATTCTGCAATATGAAATAGATAAGGAAAATCACAGCAAGAGCCCAGATGATAACAGTAATCTCTTTGCTCTTTCCGGTGACAATCTTTCCTATTACAAATGTGAATACACCGAAAGCGATACCGTCGGTAATTGAGCCGGCAAGTCCCATCATGAAGATGGTCATGAATGCCATCGCACATGTGACGGGGTCGTCCCACTCGATTCCTTTGACACTCTTAATCATCATGATACCGACGAGTACGAGTGCACCGACGGTACATGCGGATGTGAATGTTCCGAAGAATCCGGAGAAGAACAATGCGACAAGGAAGAGAACACCGACTGTGACGGACATAAGTCCTGTCCTTGCACCGGCATCGATACCTGTCGTAGACTCAATGAACGAAGTTGTGGTGGAAGTTCCGCATATCGAACCTGCGATTGTTGCAACCGCATCGCACGTGAGTGCTTTGCTTCCGTCTTTGAGGTGACCGTTTTCATCAATCATGCCTGCCGCACCTCCGACACCGATCAGAGTACCTGCGGTGTCGAACATGTCGACAACGAAGAGTGAGACGACACCTGCAATGAATGCGGGCCAAAGACTTCCGTCAAACATTGTGAAGTTGGTGAAGACGGCTCCGAAGAGTCCCATGTCGGGTGTCGAGACGAAGCTGCTCGGATCCCATGAAGGGATAAGGAAGATTCCTTCGCTGACGAGTTCGGATGTGACATCCATTTTTCCCATAATGATTCCGACAATCCATGTTGCGACGAGTCCGAAGATGACTGCGTACCATTTCTTGAGGAACCAGAGAACAAATGTAACAACAATACAGAACAGCGAGAGCAGTACACCGGGATCGTAAATCTTACCGAGTGCGAGTGCACTGCCGGAATCGTGTGTGATGATTCCTGCGTTGTACAGTCCGACAACCGCGATGAAAAAACCGATACCCGCGGAGATTGCGAGTTTCATTGAACCCGGAATCTCGTCAAGAATCTTCTCCCTCCAGCCGGAGACTGTGAGAATGAGGAACAGAATACCTGAAATGAAAACAACCAAAAGACCCTGCTCGAATGTGAATCCCATTGCCAGACAGATTGTGTATGACAGGAATGCGTTGAGACCCATACCGGGCGCCAATGCAACCGGGAATCTTGAGTAGATGCCCATTAGAATACATGCGAAGATTGTTGCCAACGCCGTTGCGGTGAACAACTGCTCCGTTGTATATCCGACTGCAGCAGCTTCGAGGATGTTCGGGTTGACGATCAGGATGTAAGCCATAGCGAGGAATGTAATCAGTCCTCCCTTCAGCTCGTTACCGATCGTGGAACCTCTCTCGGAGATTCTGAAGAACGAATCGATTGAAGCTTTAAAATCGCTCATGGAATTTCGTATTGTTTTATTTAATATAAGGGTAATGCTAAAATAAGGGGCGTGAAAAATTTAAAAAGGAGTTTAATGCCCCTCTTTCGGAGGGGCTGTATGATTTATTCGCAGGTGTCTTCGAACTGACTGTTGTACAGTTTTTCGTAGAATCCTCCCTTTGCAAGGAGCTCTTCGTGCGTACCCTGTTCGATGATGGAACCTTCATTCATTACAAGGATGAGGTCGGAGTTCTTAATCGTCGAAAGACGGTGGGCGATGACGAACGATGTTCTGTTCTCGGAAAGACGGTCCATCGCAGCCTGTATGATTTTCTCCGTTCTCGTATCGACGGAACTCGTTGCTTCGTCCAATATGAGTAACGGCGATTTATCGATCATCGCACGTGCGATTGTCAGCTGCTGTTTCTGACCTGCCGAAAGTGTTGCGGTGCTTCCGAGTACTGTATCGTAACCGTCGGGAAGAGTGGATATGAAGTGATCGATTCCCACGGCTTTGCATGCTTCTTTCACTTCTTCATCCGATATCCCTTCTCTGCAGTAGACAATGTTTTCTTTGATTGTACCTTCGAAGAGCCACGTATCCTGTAATACCATACAGAACTGCTCATGTACGTTCTCTCTGGGAATATCTTTCACGGATACTCCGTCAAGGAGAATGTCTCCGCTGTTGACATCGTAGAATTTCATCAGCAGATTGACCATTGTAGTTTTACCTGCTCCAGTAGGTCCTACGATAGCGACTTTCTGTCCGGGTTCGACGGAAGCCGAGAATCCGTGGATGATTTCGTTATCCTCCGAATAACCGAAGTGAACGTTAACAAAGTCCACCCTTCCTTTTGCGGAAATACGCTGAGTCAGTGAAGACTCATCACTGAGTTCTTCCGCATCGAGGAATTCGAAGACACGTTCGGAACCTGCGGCGACAGACTGCATACCGGTGAACGCCTGTGACATCTGAGACAGAGGCTGTGTAAACAACCTTACATAAATCATGAATGCCACGATGGTTCCTATGTCCGTCTGTCCGTTGATGACGAGTACCGCACCCACGACACATACGGCAACATAACCGAAGTTACCGATGAAATTCATCAGAGGCATCATCAGACCGCTGAGCGACTGCGATAAGAATGCACTCTTGGCGAGACTTCCGTTTATTTCATTGAACTTCTCGGTGGCCTGTTTTTCTCCGTTGTATGCTTTGACTATGTTGTGTGCACCGTATGTTTCCGCGATATGGCCGTTCATACGTCCGAGATCGTTCTGCTGCCTGTCGAAATATTTCTGCGTTCTCGACATGATGGCAATCATCAGACCGATTCCGATGAGCGACGATACTACGGCAGTAATCATCATGGCAAAATCCGTTATTGTCATCATAATCAATGCACCGAAGAACAGCGTCACCGACGAAACCAATGCTCCTATGGTCTGGTTCATCGACTGACCCATAGTATCCGCATCGTTGGTGACACGGCTCATCACGTCACCGGAAGATGTCTTATCAAAGAACTTCAGCGGGACACGGTTGATTTTCCTGGAAATTTCGGTACGGAGGTTACCTGCGGTCTTTTGGGTGACCGTTGCCAATATTACGCCCTGTACCAGCATAAGTACGGCACTTGCGGCGTAGACGGCAACCATTTTGATACCGTATTCTCCGACTTCGCCAAGCGGAATTTCGCCCATAATGTTGTTCGTTATGAGGTTGGTCATATCTCTCAGGATATTCGGACCGAGGAGACTGAGGACAGTACCCGCTATCGAAAATATTACGGCGATTGCGACATACTTCCGGTATTTTCCCATATAATCGAAGAGTCTCTTCCACGAACCGACGAGGTCCTTAGGCTTTTCTGCAGGCATCCCTTTTTTGGGGTCGTGACGGGGCCTCATTTCAACTCCTCCTCCGATAACTGTGAGTATGCTATGTCGCGGTATACGCCGCATGTTTTCATAAGTTCGTCATGGGTGCCGATACCCGCAACTTTTCCTTCGTCGAGTACGACGATTCTGTCGGCATCCATAATCGTACCGATTCTCTGTGCGACGATGAGTTTTGTAGCGTCTGCGGTTTCATTTCTCAGTGCATCGCGGAGTTTACGGTCTGTTCTGTAGTCGAGAGCGGAAAACGAATCGTCGAAGATGTAAATTTCAGGTTTTCTGCATACGGCACGTGCGATTGCGATACGCTGTTTCTGTCCTCCGGAGAGGTTTGTACCGCCTTCAGATATCATTCTTCCATATCCTCCTTCTCCTTTCTCGACGAATTCACTGCCCTGTGCGATTGAAACTGCGAGTTTTACATCGTCTTCGGTGCGTTCGTCGTGAGTATCGCCGTATTTTACGTTCTCTTCGATACTCTGATTGAACATCACGGCCTTCTGAGGCACATATCCGATCTTTCTGCGGAGGTCGGTGAGAGTGTAATCTTTTACATCGATACCGTCTACTTTGACGGAACCTTCACTTACGTCGTAGAAACGGGGAATAAGATTGATGAGTGTGGTTTTTCCGCTTCCCGTGGAACCGATAAAGGCGACTGTTTCGCCCCTTTTTGCGGTGAACGATATATTTCTGAGAATATAATCTCCGGAACCGGGATATCCGAAGGATACGTTTTCAAATGAAATTTCTCCCTCCGTATTCGGTTTATTCTCGGAATCTCCGTCTCTGATTGTAGGTTCGGTGTCAATGACTTCTTCTATCCTTCTTGCCGCGACTGCTGCACGCGGAAGAATCATGAAGATAATAATCAGCATAATGAATGCCATAATCACCTGCACCGAATACGACGAGAACACGATCATATTGGAGAACTCGGTCAGTTTTCCCGCTGCTTCGGTTCTGTCGATGATATGTGCGCCCACCCAGTAGATGGCAAGCGACAGAAAACTCATTACCGCGCTCATCACAGGCGACATGAAAGCCAGCGAACGTGTAATCGTGACGTTTGTGTCTGTGATTTCGGTGTTGGCACCGTCGAATTTATCTTCCTGGTATTTTTCCGCATTATATGCACGGACTACGCGGAGTCCGGAAAGATTCTCATTGATAATGCGGTTGAGATCGTCATTGAGCCACTGTATCTTTTTGAACTTCGGTACTACGAAGATCATTATGCATCCGATACAGATTACGACTGCAAGAACAGCTGCCGCCGTGATTACGGTCCATTCCGTGTTTTTGCCTGCGATTTTTCCGATAGCCCACACCGCAAGAATAGGCGCTTTCACAATCACCTGCATACCCATTGCGACAGCCATCTGCACCTGTGTAACATCATTGGTGGAACGTGTTACCAATGACGATATGGAAAATCTGTTGATTTCTTCGAGAGAAAAATTCTCAACATTGTCGAATTGTTTCTTACGGAGTGTGGCGGAAAGACTTGCCGCGATATATGCCGCAATAAATCCGCAGATAATGGATGCAAATAACGATCCGAATGCACAGGCAAGCATCTTGGATCCGTCGGCAATGACGGAATCTACGGAACCGCCGGTGGTTATTGTTTGGGTGATGCTCGTCATATATCCGGGAATTTCAAGATCCAGGTACACCTGAGCACAAACGAATGCAAGGACGAAGACGGCCAATCCCCAGTCTTTCTTCCTGAAATATTTAATAATCATCTCTGTTTCACCGCATCTCTGAGTTTCTTTTCTATTTTCGAGTGAATTACTTTCAGACATTCGCGTTCTTCATCCGTGAGGTCGGCGAGGAGTTCGCCCCACACCTCTTTCATGGCATTTTTCAGTTTATCCGCAGCATCTCTGCCCTTTTGAGTAAGATACAGGCTGTATCCGCGGCTGTCGGCGTTCCTGTCCTCGACAAATCCTTTTCCAATCAGAGTTCCGATGACACGTGTTGTCAGTGCTTTGTCGACAATCAGAGTCTCGGTCATTGTTTTCATAGAAAGTCCTTCGTTTTCCAGAACAGCCATGAGGAACGGACCGTATGTCGGTTTCAGTCCGAGCGATTCGGCAACCGGCGTCAGGTGCCTGTCCACATAATACTTCATCGCGCGGGGGCCGATGTGTATGTCGTTTTTCTCATCCATGAAACGTCCAATGTGGATGAATATATATGGTTGACCCATCACTTGACGGGAACCGTCATAAAGAAGACCGGAGATTATGCATCCGGATGCTGATAGACGCACACGTTCACATGTGGGAGAGACGCTGTCTTCCCGACGAAGCGGTAAGGAAATATCTCGGGCCCCTGAGTGTACTGAAAGATATGGGTCTCGACGGGATTTTGGATTTTAGACTCGATGAGGATTTTCCGTTTCCCGATTACGACACGGGAATAGACGAACCGATAGGCATGATGGATGCCAACGGAGTGGATTACGCGGTTGTTCTCGGTACGGATTTCGGTCTCATAAACGAAGGCCGTATGACCAATTATGAGTACATGGAGTGGATGTTCCAGCGTTGTTCCGTCGATGACAGATTCATACCGTTCATAGGAATCGATCCGAACAGAAAAGATGCGGCCGGGATGTTGGATACACTCGTATCGAAATACGATCCGAAAGGACTGAAAGTCTACCCAGCAACAGGATTCTATCCCGATGACGATAAATTCGAAGAGTTTTGGAGCAGAGTCGAAGAATACGGATTGATTGTTACCACACACGCAGGTATGGCGTTACCTCCGCTGGAAGAAAAATGCTGTCATCCTGTATCATTTGCGAAGGTTACCGAAAGACATCCCAAAATGAACATCATAATCGCACATCTCGGCGGTAAATTCTACAGTGAACTGTTTCCTCTTATGGATACCCACGAGAATGTGTACACGGACTGTTCCGCACTTCAGGGTTGGGTGCCGACCGATGTATCCATGATAGGTAAGAGGTTGGATGAAGTCACATCGAGATATCCCGACAGAGTCGTGTTCGGTACTGATTTTCCTTTGTATGAGGATCACACCAACATGTATCGTTTCTTAGATATCATCAGAGAAGGCAAATGGGGAAACGATTCCGTAAAAAACGCTCTTCTCGGCGGCAATATGGCGCGCCTTCTGGGAATCTCCTAAAATACAATCAGTGAGATAAGAGGAATATGTCGGAAGGTGAAACCTCACCGTCGGGATTCGATTGGAATTCTCTAAGTGAGACTCTTAACAGTTACCATGTGCCGGAGATAGCGCTTATCCTGGCCGGTATTGTCGCATTGGCGATTGTGTACTTCTATCTGAAAGATAAAGACGGTATGAATTACAAACTGACGATGACTTTGGGCGTGATATTGGGTGCCGTTACTGCGGTTCTCTGCGTCACATCGTCGCTGAAAGGCAATCTGAGTACGTTGATTATTGTCATAATATGCTGTTTTGCATTGGTGTCGAGACCGTTCCGCGATGTGAAGTTTGCGGTAATTTTCGCATTGTTCGCTATGATTGCGGTATATCTCTTCCTCGGCAATCTCGACGGAAATCTCGAGGCACTCTCGAAGGGATGGCCGAGAGTAATAGTTGCATTCATTGCGGGTGCAGTTATCTATCTGCTGCTGATGTTCCTTCAGGAACTTACGTTGCTCTTTGCGAAGATGTTCAACACATGGCCTATTCTTTTGGTAATTGGTATTATCTGTATCGCGGAAGGTATTTCGATCTATTCCGGACACGGTTCCGTGTACGATCTCCTGAAGAGTTATCTCGACAGCAATAAGGGAATTATTCTCGCTCTTCTGTCGGTTTGACCGTAATTTTTTCCTTAATTTTATACGTCCGGGGCTGAAAAACCCCGGACCGACTCCTTTTTTATACAGCAACAGTGTTGTCGGGAAACATTAACTGATGATTGGCGTGCGACATTACCTTTAAATCATATAAGGTTATGAAGTGCCAAGCGGGCCGGTGGCTTAGCTAGGATATAGCGCTGGCCTTCTAAGCCAGACGCCTCGGGTTCGAATCCCGACCGGCCCGCCAATGCATCTGCATTAAAAAAGAGGAGACATCATGAAGAGAGGCTCACGCGCCTGGAAGAAACGCGGTAACCAGCGTTGGAAATGGCGCAAGAAGAAAATGAGAAGAAGAAAGAAAGCACAGAAAATGCGCAAACAGTAAGTCTGATCATAATTAGGTTTACAAGGGGGTTTAGGCTAACCTGGTAGACTAGCGGGCTCCAGTTATAGAGCGTGATTAGAAATGGGTTTGCTGACAGTTGTGATGAATAACTGGAGCGATGACTCATAATTTCGCTGGGGGTAGCTCCCCCAGTGGTGGAAACCCGCCTATAGGGGTTCAAATCCCCTAGCCCCCACTCAGCGCACTTCCTGCTTCTTTACCCATCCCACTGGATGGGTCAAACTTCTTCTTTATCTTTCGACCTCTTATGTCGGTTTTTCTTTCGGAATTATTCTGTTTAACGGATGGTCCCGTAAAAATTGTGAAATCATCATCTTATACAATGATATGAAAACAGAATCGACGGGGCATTTCACCCCGTCTTTGTAAAAAGATCAGTTCTTGAAACTGTGAATAGGTGCGGGAATTCTTCCGCCGCGGTTGACGAATTTGTCGCATTTGTACTCGTTGACCTTCATAATCGGTGCCGTTCCGAGCAATCCTCCGAATTCCGCAGATTCTCCCACATCTTTGCCGATGACAGGTATAATCCTTACGGCAGTGGTCTTCTGGTTGACCATACCGATTGCCATTTCGTCTGCGATTATACCCGAAATCGTTTCGGCCGTGGTTTTACCGGGTATGGCAATCATATCCAATCCCACAGAACAGACACATGTCATCGCTTCGAGTTTCTCAAGAGAAAGCGAACCCAATGTCGCGGCTTCGATCATACTTGCATCTTCACTCACGGGGATGAATGCACCCGACAGTCCTCCGACGTAGGATGAAGCCATCACACCGCCTTTCTTGACCTGATCGTTGAGAATCGCCAATGCAGCCGTTGTTCCCGGGGCGCCGACTCTCTCGAGACCCATTCCCTGAAGGATGTCCGCAATACTGTCTCCGATTGCGGGAGTGGGTGCAAGAGACAAATCTAATATTCCGAAGGGAATATCGAGTCTCTTTGAAGCTTCTTTACCGACGAGCTGTCCCACTCTTGTGACCTTGAATGCCGTCTTCTTTATTGTTTCGCACAGTTCTTCGAAGTTGGAACCTCTGCAGTTTTCTATTGCAGTCTTAACCACACCGGGTCCGCTGACACCGACGTTGATTACGGCATCTCCTTCGGTTACACCGTGGAAGGCACCTGCCATGAAAGGATTGTCATCGGGTGGGTTGCAGAACACGACAAGTTTCGCACATCCGATGGAATCGTTCTCTTTCGTCGCTTCCGCAGTCTTTTTGACAATGTTTCCCATGATTCTGACGGCATCCATGTTGATACCGATCTTAGTGGAACCGAGTCCGACGGAGCTGCAGACATTGTTTGTTACGGACAATGCTTTGGGAATCGATTCCATAAGCATCCTGTCCGCTTTGGTCATGTTTTTTATCGGGAGTGCCGAGAAGCCGCCGATGAAGTTGATGCCTACTTTCGCTGCGGCTTTATCCAAAGTCCTTGCAATCGCAACGAAATCGTCGGGTGTGTCGCATGCCGCCCCTCCGATCAGTGAAATCGGAGTGACGGATACTCTCTTGTTGACTATCGGAACACCGTATTCGAGACCTATTTCGTCTCCTACGGATACCAAATTCTTCGCAAGCGTTGTAATCTTCGCATAAATTTTCTCGCAGAGACTGTCTACATCGGGATCGATACAGTCCAGGAGGTTGATACCCATGGTGATGGTCCTGACATCGAGATTCTCCTGAGAGATCATCTTGTTAGTCTCGAGGACCTCGTTTATGTTGATGACGGGCATCGGATCATATCCTGTGCATCATGTTGAAAATCTCTTCACGCTGGGCTTTGATGACACATTTCACGTCTTTCGCAACTGCATCAAGTCCCTCGGTGAGATCGTTGTAACTTCCTTTGTATTTTGTCGTATCCACGATCATCATCATGTTGATGTATTCCTGTACCGTGGTTTGTGCGATATCGAGGATGTTGATGTCATTCTCCGAGAAGAAGGTACAGACTTTTGCGATGATTCCGACTGTATCTTTTCCCACAAGTGTTACGATTATTCTTTCCATTGGTCTCAGCTCCGTTATTGCGACGCCTGTATGGCGTATTCATATGAATCTGCTAATGCTATCAGCGATGCTTCCACGACGTTCTCGGATACACCGATTGTATTCCATGTGCTCTTTCCGTCGGTGGATTTGATTAATACCCTTACCCAGGATTCGGTACCGCAGTTTTCTTCGATTACACGTACTTTATAATCTGTGAGTCTGACGTTTTTGATGATTTCCGGGTAGAATTTACTCAGTGCTTTTCTCAGTGCTTTATCCAAAGCATTGACAGGACCTTCGCAGTCCGCTGCGGTATGCTCTATTTCTCCCAGTCTGTCGACGATTTTTATGCTTGCTTCGGACATCAGTTTCGTCGTACCGACGCCGTCGATATTGAGTCTGAATCCGCGTATGTCGAACGGTCTCGATTCTTTGTCCAATACCCTTTCTACGAGTAATTTGAGGCTTGCGTCCGCGGCATCGAACTGATATCCCTGAGCCTCCATCTCTTTCACGCGTGCGAGCACGTTGCGGAGTCCGTCTTCATCTACTTCAATCCCCATCTCGGGGAGTTTCTTCTGAATGTTCGACTTTCCGGCCATATCGGATACGATGATGTTCCTGTGGTTTCCGACGGATTCCGGAGGTACGTGTTCGTATGTTGCGGTATTTTTCAGGAGTGCGCTTACGTGCATCCCACCCTTGTGCGTGAATGCCTTGTCCCCGACGTAAGGCATGTGTGCAAGGTGTCTTGCGTTGGCAAGTTCGGATACAGCATAGCTCAAAGATCTCAGATCGGTGAGATTTACATCCATTTCGTATTCCATTTTGAATATAAGGTCGGGAATTACGGAACATAAGTTTGCGTTACCGCATCTTTCGCCTATTCCGTTGACGGTACCCTGTATCATAGTCGCACCGTTTTCGACAGCGGAAAGAGAACATGCCACGGCAAGATCGGAATCGTTATGGCAGTGTATTCCGATTTTCGGGAATATTTTATGCGCAATTCCCGTAACTTTTCCGATGAACGAAGGTAACGATCCTCCGTTTGTATCGCAGAGAACAATCCACTCCGCACCGCTGTCAACTGCGGTTTTGATTACATCCGTTGCGTATTTTTCGTTGGCTTTGTACCCGTCGAAGAAATGTTCCGCATCGAAGATTACTTTCATCCCGCATTCTCTCAGGTATGCAATGCTGTCGCCGATCATACGGAGATTTTCTTCGGTTGTTGTTTTCAGTGCCTCGGTTACATGGAAATCCCATGCTTTTCCGAAGATACATGCCCATTCCGTTTTGGATTCTGCGAGAATTTTGAGACCTTCGTCTTCGGACGCTTTGTGTCCGGGTCTGCAGGTACTTCCGAAAGCGACCAAAGTGCTTCTTTTCATTTCTCTTCCGACCGAAAAGAATTCTTTATCCTTCGGATTGGAGGACGGCATTCCCCCTTCTATGAAATCCATGCCGAAATCATCGAGCAGATTCACTATCGATTCCTTGTCGCCGAGGGAAAAAGAAATTCCCTCGGTCTGTGCGCCGTCACGCAGTGTAGTATCGTAGATATAGATGCGTTCCGTCATCTTATTCGCTTTCTCGCATTGTGTATGAACAGCAGATCGCTGAGTATTGCCGATGCGGTTTCGCTCTTACCCGCACCGCGTCCCGATACCGTTATGGGTCCGGCAAGATCCGTTTGGATTACGGCGGTGTTCAGCGTTCCCGATATGCTCAGGGGGTGACCTTTGGGTATGAGTCTCGGAGAAACATCCAGTTTATCCATCGAAACTTCACCTATCAGCCTTATAACCATGTCGTGGTCTCTTGCAAGGGCTATCGCTCCGTCCGTTATGGTGTCGATACCGTTGATTGTCACGTCTTTGATTGTAACATTTCTTCCGAATACGGCATTTGCCAATATTGCGACTTTGCAGGCACTGTCGATTCCTTTGATATCATAGGTCGGATCCGCTTCTGCGTATCCGAGCTGCTGTGCTTCTTTCAGAGCCTGTCCGAAGGGCATTCCGCGGTCCATCCTGCTGAGGATGAAGTTGCATGTACCGTTGAAAATACCGTTGATTGATTTGATTTCCTGACCTGCGAGGGATTCTTTACAGAGGTTGATTATCGGCATCGCACCGCCGACGGAACCTTCGTACCTCATGATGCATCCGTTTCTGTCTGCGAGTTCCATGAGTCTGCAGAATTCCAAAGCCAACGGACCTTTGTTCACGGTGATCACATCTTTTCCCTTCGTGAGAGCGTTTCTGATGTTGATCAACCCCTCTCCGCCGTTGTCTATATTGGTGGGAGTACATTCAATCAAAACATCGTAATCCGTTTTATCCATGATTTCCGGGCCGATAAGTCCGTTTCTGTCGGAATCTCCGCATCTTTTTTCCGATTTTTTCTTTGAAAGTACGGATTTTATGTCCAATCCGTTACTGTCGACGGCGAAACTTTTGGAATCCATCACTCCGACTACTTTCACGTTTCCGAGCGATTCTTTTTTCAATCCGATTATTTCGAGGACACCCTGTCCGACGGTACCGAGACCTGAGAGGAATACCTTCATGCGTCCACCCCTCTGATGTATGTGACTCCCGCTTCCTTCGCTCTTCTGGAGAAGAACGAATCCAGTGCGCGGAGATCGTCTTTTGAATGGACTGTGGCGGAAATCATTGCCGTACGGGAATCCTTACTTCCGCTGGACGAATATCCTATGTCCACGGATTCAAGAACGACGGTTTTCGAAATTTCATCGATCATACTGTCGATATCCGATGCTCTGAGTTTTCCCACAAGCATATAGTCGACGGAATAATTCTCAACGGCTTCGTTGAGATTGACGATGATAACGTCCCTTGCTTTCCACTCCTTCTTCAGAAGTTCGAGGTTTTCGGGGGTTATGTCGAATGTTATGTTGACGAGAATCTTCCCGCTGATGGCCTGTTCGCGGTTGTGTACCACACCTATGATGTTTCCGTCGAAGGTCGAAATCGGCTCGAGCGATGCAACGAGCTGTCCGGGAATGTCCTTTACGTATACGTCAGCATTAATCTTCATACAGCACATCCTGCGTTGAAGGTCTACGGCAATTATGTATATTAAGAATGTCGCACGCGGGTGAGATTTTGTCCGTACGAGTGTGTCGAAAATAGTAAGAAGAGAGGGCGTGACCGGCGCCCTATGAGTTTGTTTATTTCTTCTTCTGGGGCTTCGCTTCCGTTTTTGCTTCAGATTTGTTCTTCTGCAGTTCGGCAGCGTGTCTCTCTTTGGCATGTTTGCCCATTTGAGATCACCGAATCGGGGATGTACGGACGAGTATTTACGCACAACCCTGTATCGATTTACCAATCGGCATCTTCGGTTTTTTCGGTATTGTTTTCGGTTACTTCCTCGAGTTCTACACCGGGGTGGAACGATACCGAATTGTTTCCCACTCTCTTGGAAAGAGATACGGACAGCATACCGAGTTCCAGCCATGCGGCTTCGAATACCGCGATAGGCGTAAGACACGGGACCGAAAGCGAAGCTCTGATTTCGGGATCGACTACTTTGCTTCCTGCGAAGCTTACGACATCGTTCATGCTGATTGTTTTGAGCTTTTCGGCATAATCTTTCACATGGGGGCAGTCGGAGACAATCCTTACGTCGAGATCGCCGTCGTCTCTCATGGATACGGTTACTTTGTTCGTTTTGCTGCAGGTGTTCATATGGGCTATTACTGTGTTTGTCATTTCATTCACCAATCGTCTTTGGGTGCTTCGTAGCACGGAATATTATAGGGCCTGATATCCGCTGTTCTCATGACAAGTGCGTCGCGTTCCGCAGGGTTTTCGATTATGATGTAAAAGCATCTCAGGGAACCGTCGGAGAACATATCGTTGTTTACGGCATATCTGTGCCAGCACTCTTTTTTCGGATTCTCTTTGATTGATTTTTTCATATTGTCCGCCGCATAAAGGGCGATTATACGCTCTCCTCCTGCGGATCCGACACATATGAGGTACACTCCTCCCTTCTCAGGTACATTTTCGCCGTCGATGCTTACGGGCCCGGTGTACTCCTTTCCGTCGAATAACGGCATCATCTCATCTCCGGAGGATCGCCGACGGCTCTTGAGATAACTTCAATGTAATTGATGTTCCTGGCTATGCCCGTTTCATCCCAGTCTCCCACACCGCCTTCGACTGCCATTACCGTGTTTGTTTTCGTGGTGACTCTTACGTTGGTTCCACCCTTCTTCTCTACTTCTTTGACAAGGAATGCTTCGAGACTGCTCCTTGCCGCGGCGACGGCACTGTTGACCTGCGAATAATACGACGGACCGAGGTATGGAACTTCAAGTTTGTATCTGAAATCGTGTGTCGGCGTGATCATTGCAGAGAGAGATTCAACGACTTTACTGCAGACGGCTCCGATTGCATTACCCACATCGTAATTTTCCGGGAATTCCGCGGGTGTGCCGAGTCTCTGACAGAGGTCTGCCATAAGGAACCGGGAGGGTGCGCCGATACCAACTATCGGTACCGAGATTTTCGGAACGATTGCGAATGTATCCGTGTCTTTTCTGAAGGATGCCATTCTCCTTACGAACTTTGCCGTTTCTTCGTTCTTCCACTCGGAATTCATGCTGTCGTCTATCAGTTTGTTCAGCACTGCCTGTGCGACGGAAATTCTTGCTTCCCCGATCATTATCGTCGCAGCCTGTCTCTCCGTCATACCCATAATCTCCGCAACCGCATGTACTCCTGCGACGGAACCGTCGCGGTTGCCCGCATCGAGTTCTCCGGAATACACCATAAGATCAGTAGGTGTGATGGATGCCATCTCAATGATACGTTTGCTGACAAGAGATTTTAATTCGTCATCTATCGCCCACAGTCCGTCTGCCGCATTCATGACATCCATACGGTTCATTGCGCCTTTTCCGCGCATTCCGTCTATTACCGTTATTTCTCTTTCGGTAAGATCCGATAAATCCGCTTCTTCTCTCAGTATGTAGTGGTCGCAGACGTTTGTGTGCATTATATTCGGCACAATCTCCGGATGACGTTCCGTGAATGTACACAGAGGAGTGACTTTCATCGGTCCGAATATGAAATTGCTGCCGTCGATACTTATCCTGGAGTCTCCTCCCAATGCGATGGTGCTCATATCCACGGCTTTGACACGCGTTCTCCACCCTCCGACTTTGGCACCCGTGAACTGAATCTGAGGGTATCCCTCTTCCATTATCGCTATATCTGTAGATGTACCGCCGATATCCACCATAATGAAGTCATCGTAACAGGAAATGATTTTTCCGCCCATGGAACTTGCGGCGGGACCGGAAAGAATTGTCTGAACAGGGTACATTTTAGCCTGTTCCACGGTCATTACGGAACCGTCGCCCTTGTAGACCATAATGGGTGCGTTGATTCCTTTCTCTCTGAATGTCTTGACAACGTCGTCGAAGAATTTGCTGACTATGGGGATTAATTTACCGTTCAGAACAGCGGTTTCCGCACGGAGGCCGATACCGAGTTCGGATGAAAGTTCATGTCCCGCGATTGTGGGAAGGCCTGTGAGTTTTATTGCAAGTTCTTTCACTTTTCTTTCCTGCGAAGCGTTGAGATTTGCGAAAAGTCCTGAGATTGCGATTGCATCGACATCCTTTGCGATACCGTTGATTGCATTCGTCACTTCCTCCAAAGACATCGATGCCTTTGCCTTTCCTCTTACGTCGTAACCTCCTTTCACGAAAACCTGTCTGTCTTCTCCGAAGTGAACGGGATCCATGGGATCCCATCCGATGAGAATCAATCCCACTTTTCCTCCTCTTCCTTCGAGGACGGAGTTTGTGGCGAGTGTTGTGGAGATACTTACGGATACGATTTCGGAAGGATCGATACCTGTTGACAATAATGCCGCATCTACGGAGTTGTACAACCCTATGGATAAATCATGATGTGTCGTGGGGGATTTTTTCTTGGCGATTACAGTCATGTCGTCGAGATCGACTATGACTGCATCGGTGAACGTACCGCCGGTATCGACACCCAATCCGTATCTTACGGGTGCGACTTCGTCATTCTGTTCTTTGGAAGGAGGTTCCACCACACCGTCTTCTTTTGTGAGTTTTCCGATATAGGACGATACTTTTTCTCTTTTCTTCAGATCGGGATTGTAACGCGTCGTCTGGTAGTAGACATAATACGAATTTCCCGTCTTTCTGACGTCGAAACATCTCTTGCCTGCTTTCTTCTCGGATTCGATCCAATCGATTACCCATTGGTCGTAATCTTCTCTCTTAACCATGATTTCGAATGTTATTTTCGATACTTATAGTCTTTCATCGAGTGTTATACCACAATGGTAAACTTTATATAGATTTGATGCCACAAGTTCAAAAAATGAGTAAAAGTTATACCACAAATGTATTATTTTGATAAAAACAACCTGTTTTTCGGATTGAATCACATCATTGATTTCACGCGGAAATTCCGTCTGCGGAATGTCCGAATAAGAGAGTAAAACGTCAATGTGCCGCAATACTGCAGTAAATGTAAGAGAAAGCGCCGAGAGGGAGATTTGAACTCCCGAGGTGATTCACCACGAACTTTCCAGGCTCGCGCCTTACCGGGCTGGGCCATCTCGGCTGCGAATCGGACAATTGGATACTATATTAAAAGACTTTTGTTCGGATCACGGCATTCCGATGTGCATACGGGTGTCTTTCAGAGTAGGTCTGTCCCTTCTTGAGGCTTCTATGACATCATGTTCTATGTCCGCAGTGACAACGGAAGCATCTCCGCCGGAGATTGCAACCGTATCTCCGTACGGCGTGATGCATCTGCTTTTACCGAAGAATTTTAGATCCGCATAGTCTCCGATGTTGTTCACGAATATCATGTAAACAGTGGATTCCACGCATCTTGCCGATACCACGTGCCGAAACGCTTTTTCGGATGTTGTCGGGGATGCGGAAATACATACAATCGCATCCGCACCGTTCAGTGCGTAATATTTGATCAGTTCCGGGAAGAAGATGTCGTAACAGATTATCAGTCCGATTTTAAAACCGCAGACTTCCGCGGTAACAGGATTTGTGCCTGCGGTGAAAATTCTGTCTTCGGAGAATACGCCGAATCCGGGAAGATGGATTTTGTCGTATCTTCTGACATCATCTGATATAAAATAAGAAGAATTGTACACTTTATCTCCGGAGATATACGGCCCTCCGACGATTACCGCCTTATGCAGTCTGCGGGTGCATGAGAGTATTATATCAATGCACTCATCGAGATCGTTCACGGAATCGAAATCTCCGAATGAATAATCGGTGAGAAACATTTCGGGAAATACAAGAAGATCCGCATCCGTATTCTCCGCAGCGGAAACTACCGTTTCCGTATTTTTACGGATGTCTCCGGCAACGGGTTTGAACTGACAGAGTGCGACCTTCATGTCTTCCGTATCATCATATGTATTTTTACCGATGCTGTTATACAGAGATACAATGGAAGAGATTCCGAAGATTGACAGGGAATATGCAGACAGAATTACGATGTTTATCGGAAATACCGTAAAGAATGCAGGATGCAGCGGAGTCGTCATCGGACTCAGCGGAGGTATCGATTCGGCTGTTGTGGCGGAATTGTCGGTGAATGCGTTGGGTGCGGATAAGGTGATAACGGTGTTCATGCCGTCGGCAACCACTCCGAAGGACGATTACAGATGTACGTCAGAGTTCAGTGCTTCTCTGGGTACGGAACACAGAATTATTGATATCTCATCTTCCGTCGGTACACTGTCGTCCGCTTTGGGACTGAAGGATGACGACCGTCTCGGAAAAGGAAATCTCTCCGCAAGATGCAGAATGGCTGTTTTATTCGATATCGCACGCAGAACAAACCGTATTGTATTGGGAACTTCCAACAGAAGCGAAATGATGATGGGTTACTTCACAAAATTCGGAGACGGCGCATGCGATGCGATGCCTATAGCCGGTCTTTACAAAACACAGGTAAGGGAATTGGCATCTCTTATCGGAATACCTGAGGAATTCATTACCAAACCGCCGTCGGCGGGACTGTGGGAAGGACAGACGGATGAAGATGAAATGGGTATTTCGTATGACAGACTCGACGGTATTCTCTGCCGTTTGGACGGTATGAATGACAAAGACATATCGGAAGAGACCGGAGTATCCGTCGAAAAGGTATCGGAGATAAGGAAAAGGGTTGCTACCGTATCTCACAAAAGAAATCCTCCGATCCGTATGTGAATGTCTGAATGTGACGATTCAGAATATCAACAACGTTCGGATGCAGCCGTATGCTGCTTCTATGTCATCGATCGGCAAGAAAGGTTTATTTATGGGGTTGTAATCTGCCGTTTGCTATTATTCGCTCCTGTGGTGTAGCGGCCAATCATGGAGCCCTCTCGAGGCTCCGACACGGATTCGAATTCCGTCAGGAGCACCATCACTCCAAATTTTACAAATCAGCGTATACTTTCTGTCCGACAGTTATGTGCCAGATTCCGTACGGGCTTACTGCGGTTTTATCTCGACCTTCTTAAATATCATGTCACGGATAAGCACGGTGATGAATCCCAGGAACATCCCTCTCCTATGCGATTACTACGAATACACCATGAGCAACGGGTACATGGAAAACGGTCTGTCGGACCGTATCGTTTACTTCGACCTTTATTTCAGAAACGTACCCGACGGAGGAGGTTTTGCGGTAGCCGCCGGTTTGGAACAGTTGGTGAGCTACATTACGGAACTGAGATTCGATGAGAGCGATATAGAATTCATGCATTCAAAAGGAATCTTCGGGGAGAGATTCCTGGAATATCTGAAGAATTTCCGTTTCACAGGGGATGTTTACGCAATACCCGAGGGAACACCCGTATTCCCGGGAGAACCTATAGTTACGATCAGAGCCAATGCAATCGAGGCTCAGATCCTGGAGACTTTTGCACTTCTTACGATGAACCATCAGACTCTGATTGCAACCAAAGCGAGCCGTATCGTACGTGCCGCGGAAGGAAGAGTTGTTTTGGAATTCGGTTCGAGAAGAGCTCAGGGAACCGATGCAGCAGTGCTAGGTGCCAGAGCGGCATATATTGCGGGATGCGGAGGTACCGCATGTACGGTATCCGATAAGTGGTACGGTGTTCCCGCAAGCGGAACAATGGCCCACTCATGGGTGCAGATGTTCCCTTCGGAGTATGAGGCGTTTGCAGCATTCTGTAAGTTATATCCCGATAACGCTACGCTGTTGGTTGACACATACGATACACTGAACAGCGGTATTCCGAATGCAATCAAAGTCTTCAGAGAGTTCGGATTGGAGAAGTGTGCAATACGTTTGGATTCCGGAGATTTATCGTTCCTTACCAAGAAAGCAAGGAAGATGCTTGACGACGCCGGCCTCAAATGTAAAATCATTGTTTCCAACGCTTTGGACGAATGGCTTATCCGCGATCTTTTGGAACAGGGTGCCAAAATCGACGGATTCGGTGTGGGAGACAATCTCATCACATCCCACAGCGACCCCGTTTTCAACGGAGTCTACAAGTTGGTTGCCGTTGAGGATAACGGGATCATAATCCCGAAAATCAAGATTTCCGAGAACATGGGTAAACTCACGACACCCGGATTCAAGAAAGTTTACAGAATTTACGATAAAAACGGCATGGCATTGGCGGATCAGGTCTGTCTTCACGACGAAACAATCGATGAAAACGAACCTTTGGAACTGTTCGATCCCGATGCGACCTGGAAGACTAAAATCGTCAGAGAATTCACCGCAAGAGAACTTCAGGTGCCTGTTATAATCAACGGTGAGCAGGTGTATAAGCTTCCTTCCCTGGATGAGATAAGAAAATACCACAGGGAGCAGATGGATACGATGTGGGATGAGGTGAAACGTTTCACGAATCCTCACAGATATTATGTGGATCTGTCTCAGAAGCTTTGGAATCTCAGAAACGATATGCTTCACAACAAAAGACGCAGTTAATTATATCGCGTTTATTTTACGAAATACGGTAATGTTCAAATACTGTGTCGGATAATGATAATCATAAGTGGTTCAAATGGCCGCAGCAAGATCTGAAAAGATGAAGCAGGTTCTGAGTGTCATCGATGACAACGGAAAATGTACTGCAAGGGACATATGCGACTCCCTCGGAATGGATGCCAGGGAGGTCAGCGGTATACTGAAAGGTCTCCGCCTCAGGGGACTCGTAAGAATTGCTGAAACACGCAGTCACTCAGGTAACGTCTGGTCCAAAAACTGATTGTTACCTCACGGTCGATCGATTGAAGGAACGGATCGATGAATAGGTTCGTATCCTTCACTTTTTATTATTTACGTCTGTAGGCGGAAGCTGTCAGCTTATACCGTTGCTTATGCGGATGCCGAATGAAGTTACGGCATACGGAAAACAGACAGTCCGTACGCGGAATTATACGGAATCAATCTGCGGAAATAATTACAGTCCGGAAAAATTATCGGAAACCGCGGCTCCGCAGGCGGATGCCTATGATATAATGCTTATTCGGTGCAGAGAATTATAAGAGAAATTAAGACGCAGGGATTGAACCCTGCGGTTGTATCATTCGATCTTGACTGCTGTGTCAGGGCGTATGAAGTTGATGAATTCCTTGAGGATGTTCTCGAGATAGATGTCGAGCTGATCCGCAGGTTTCTCGTACGGAGGGTTCATCCACTGTTTGACGAAGTCGATAAGCTCCACACTCGTACATCCGTCCTGGTGTTTCTCGGCGTAATCCGCCCAGATCTTGCTGTTGATACGGAATCCCATCGTCTGTTTGAGTTCTACGATCTCATCGTGCGTGATCGGATAAGATTTCATGAGTGCGTGAGTTCACTGAACTATATATCAATATTGCGATTGTGTCTGCATTTTAATCTGCGTATGAATCATGCCTGAGATTCCGGTGTTTCGGGATCTTTGTCCTTGAACATCAGCGACAGTATGACTGTTACAGCCAATACCCCTATGATTACAAGCAGCGATGCGAACACAGGGATGTGTATAAACTTCGCCGCAAGGAGTTTGAATGCAACGAATGCAAGTATGATTCCGAGACCGTAGTTGAGGAACTTCAGAGATTTCATGGATTCTTTGATTGTGAAATACAGAGACCTCAGACCCATAATCGCGAAGATGTTGGATGTGTACACAATGAATCTGTCCGTAGTTATCGCCAACACAGCGGGGACGGAATCTATTGCAAATATGATGTCCGAAAGTTCGATTACAATGACACACAGCAGGAGCGGAGTCATTATCAGTTTTCCGTCGATTCTCGTGAAGAACTTATCTCCGTCAAGTTCGGGAGATGTCTTGAAAATCTTCGACATCGTAACCGCAACTTTGTTTTCTCCTTCGTCGTCGTCTTTCTTGAAGATTGTTTTGATTGCGGCGATAAGAAGGATTACGCCGAAGATGTACATTACGAACTCGAATCTCTCCATGAGTTCGGCACCGGCGAAAATAAAGATTGCACGGAAAATCAGAGCACCGAAGATGCCGTAGTAGAGTGCTTTGTGCTGGTAATCGTCGGGAATTCTGAAAAATGAAAATATCAGGATGAATACGAACAGATTGTCGATACTCATCGATTCTTCGACGATATATCCCGTATAGAATTCGACGGCCTTATCGGTTCCCAATGTGAACAGGATGAACAGTCCGAATGCAACAGCAATGCCCACCCACAGGGCAGTCATCTTCATCGCTTTCTTCGCATCGATGTGTTTCGAACCTTTGTTGAATATGCCCAGATCAAAAGCCATCAGTACGGCGATGAGAGCAAGGAATCCTACCCAGAACCAGATATTCTCCGTCATCCTGACGCTGTATGGACTCAACTGTTATAAAATTAACACAGAGAAAGAGAGGTGTGCGGGAGACCGCACACCTCTCTCAGTGACCGTGTCCGATCAAAAGGAACACCGCAGCCGCAACCGCGATACCGATTAGAAGCATAACGAATGCTCTCGAATCCTGTGTTTTCCTGTGGAACGCTTCGGGAATCATATCGCATAACGCAACATACATGAACGTTCCTGCGGAAAACGCGAGAGGTATTCCCACCATTCCGTCGACGGATACGCCGTTCAGGATAATGAAAGAGATCATTGCCGCAATTGGAGTGATACATGCGAAACCGAAGAGATACTTCATTACGGTCTTTTTACCGAGATCTGTCAGTAAGAACGTGGATGACAGCGAGAACAGTTCGACGAATTTATGGATACACATACCGACAAGAGCGAGAGCACCTATATTCGGGTCGACCATCATCGTCGATGCGAGTACCAATCCGTCGACAAAAGCATGTACGGACAATCCTATAAATGCGGATAAAGACGCAATACTGTGCGTATGGTCGTCTTCGTGACATTCTTCGTTACATTCGTCATGGCATTCTTCCGCGTGTATGTGTTTAATCAGAACATCTATGCCTAATATGACAAGGAATCCGAACATTGCGGAAATACAGGTGACTTCGGCACCGTAACCGCCTTCCGTACATTCTTCTACAGCTTCCGGGAGTAACAGGAAGAACAGAATTCCCAGGAAGATTCCCGCACTGAGCGCAACCAGAAGATGGGTCTGTCTGTCGGACAGTTCTCTTATGAACGGCGCATACGCACCGATCATCGCCACCGCCAGCAGAATGACTGTGTAAATCAGGAAGGTCACTGCAATTTCCATACTCTGCCTTCATCGGGAATGATTATTAAAATATTGGGAGATAGTTATTAGCTTTCGATACTGAGAGGTATCGGTTGTTAATAACGGTGACATCATGGGAATCATAAGCGTATCTCTGCCCGATGAGTATATCGAAGAATTGGATGACATACAGAAATGCTACAGTCTGAGCGGAAGAAGCGAGGCGATAAGACACGCGATAAGATCCGCGGAAACGGAAATGAAAGAACTCTCGGACATGAACGGACAGGCGGAAGGTGTGTTGGTGATAGTCCACGGAGATCACGACGATATGTGGATGTCGAAGATATACCACAGATACGAAGGACAGATCAAGACACAGCTTCATTCGCATCTTCTGAACAGGAGATGTCTTGAGGTAATGATTATCTCCACGGATTCGCAGACTCTGGTGCAGATAATGAAAGATATACATTCTGTGGGAAAAGCGGATTATGTGAAATTCGTAAGAGGGTAAGAGATTTTTACCGTCACGGAAAACGTGACTTACTATGTCACTGGGAAGTCCCATGCATACAGTACGGGCTACAGTCGGTCTTCCGATCTGAGTACATGTACCGCCGGAAGCCACTGCAGTGTATGTGAAGATGTTCTCGTCGCACAGAAAGAAATTCCGAAGCTCGAAGAAGGAGCGAAGAAGACCGTGCTTGAGACTGCAAGTAACATTGTCGAAGTCAGCAAGAAGGATATCGAGAACCTCGGCGAACTTGATCTTGAGATCAAGAACGGCAGAGTATCCGTCAGTCTTCCCGCATCTGTTGTGAAGAACGCAGTCGGAAGTGTTGCCGATGAAGGGGCGTTCAACATATCTCTTGAAACGGTGACATCGACCGATATCAAGAACGATGCAGTCAAAGAGGCAGTCAAAGAATCGGATATGGTTATCTCCGTCGGACTCAACGTCGGAAACACCAAAGTTTCCAACTTCAGCGACAGCGTGAAATTCTCCGTAAAATACGAAGTACCCGAAGGAAAGAAAGCATCCGACCTCTACATCGGACACATACGT
>CAVIAJ010000005.1:0-98286 GCA_963640855.1 Candidatus Methanomethylophilaceae archaeon | reverse complement strand
ATTCGGCGGAATGTATTCTGACGGATGTCATGCGAAATAATTATCGAACATAGTAAGCTCAAAGGACTAACTTTAAACGTAAAACACCGTTGAACTTTCCCGTGGTAAATGGTTTAGTTGACCCGGATATCAGAATGAGATTCGCTGCGTCCTCGGATGCAGAGACCGTGATGAAAGGATTGGACAGCAGACCCGAAGGGCATTATAATGAAGAAGTGACCACGTCCCGTATCAAATTCGGAGACAATGTGGTTACCAATCATAACAAACACGTGGTTCTGAAAAGACTGTATCACGCATTCGTTAACGTCTTTATTATTGCTTTAACAGCCATCGATATTCTCTGGCCCGTATGCGCTATCATAGAGGGAGAGGAGATCGATTACAGCTACCTAATCATTCTGACCACCCTCATCTTAGTGAGCGGTGCGATGACATTTATCCAAGAGACCCGCAGCAGCAACGCCGCAGCTAAACTCGTGAGTATGGTCACCACGATCATCACCCTCCGCCGTGAGGATGTTGAAATCGAGGTGGACTCCGCCGACCTTGTCGTCGGAGATATTGTGATTCTCGATGCGGGAGACATGGTTCCCGCAGATGTGAGAATTCTTAAGTCGAATCATCTGAAGGTAGATCAGTCCGCACTTACCGGAGAATCCGGAGGTGTCACAAAGACCGATAAACCCATCTCCGATTTCGACAACGCACTCGGATGTACAAACATGGCATTCATGGGTTCCAATGTCATCAGCGGTTCCGCGGAAGCCATTGTGGTCACTGTCGGTGACGACACAATCTTCGGTTCGATGACCGAGAAGATGACCCAGAACAGGACATCCACCACATATGACAAGGGATCGAAACAGATTGCGAGAGTTTTAATCAAACTCATGCTTTACATGATTCCGCCTGTAATCATCATCATGCTCGTGAAGGGATTCATGAACGGCGGAGAGGTATTCGATGTTGTGAAAACCGCAGCATTATTCGCCGTCACACTCGCAATCGGACTGATGCCTGAGATGTTGGCTACGATAGTATCGACGAACTTAGCCAAAGGTTCCATCGATATGTCGAAGAAGAAGGTCATCGTGAAAGATGCAACTTCCATTCAGAATCTGGGTGCGATGGATGTTCTGTGTTCGGATAAAACGGGAACACTTACCGAGAACAGGATTTCCGTCAAAGACTGCAACGACGTTCACGGAAACAGCAGTCACATGGTGGAAGTGTTCGCAGCTTTGAACAGCAGAAACCTCAAATCTTCTACAAATCAGATCGACTGGGCCATTGACGAATACGCCGAAGAATACGGATATGTCGAGGAATTGGAACAGTATCCGTACGTGGCCGACGTTCCCTTCGATTTCTTCAGAAGAAGAGCGACCGTCGTCGTCAAACAGGATGAAGAAGTCAACGTAATGATTACGAAAGGTGCCACGCCTGAAATTCTTTCGATTTCCACAGGATATCTTGACGGAGACAGGAACATTCAGGTTCTCGACGATAAGACCAAGAACGACGTTATGGGATTGGTCGAGTGGTACAGTGAAAAAGGTATGCGTGTGCTCGGTATCGCATACAAATACCTCCCCGCCGGAAAAGAAATCTCGGTTGAGGATGAATGCGATTTGATTTTCACGGGATTTGTTGTATTCACGGACCCTGTCAAAGAGAGCGCAAAGACCGCTATCATCGATCTCAGAGAATACGGAATCAACACCAAAGTTCTCACGGGAGACAACGAATTCGTCACACGCTACGTCGCGGATCAGATCGGCATCTCCACGGAGAATATGCTTACGGGTCCGCAGATCGATGCGTTAACCGATGAGCAGCTTAAAGAGGAAGTCGAGAGGACGGATGTCTTCGTAAGACTCACTCCAGATAACAAATCGCGTATTGTTGTTGCGTTGCGTGCAAACGGTCACACCGTAGGACTTATGGGCGACGGTATCAACGATATCATCGCAATGAAGAACGCCGACGTGAGCATTTCCGTCGACACAGGTACCGATATCGCAAAGGATACCGCGAATATGATTCTTCTCGAGAAGGATTTGGGTATTCTGAAAGAAGGTGCAATCGAAGGCAGAAAAGTCTACGTCAACACGATCAAGTACGTCAAGATGATCGGTTCGATTAACTTCGGATACATGTTCTCGCTGATTTTGGCGTCTCTGTTGTTCAACTTCACGCCTATGGGTGCGATGATGATTCTGATCTTCAACTTAGTCAACGATTTTGCATGTCTTGTTATCCCGTGGGATAAGGTTGAAGACGAATTCGTCAGAGAACCGCGTAAATGGGACGCAGTCAACCTGAAGAATGTCATGTTCAGGTACGGACCTATGTGCCCGATTACCGATGTGATGTCATGGCTGTTCTTCACATTCGTTGTCTGCGCAGGTATAACCGTAGTGGGAGTCGACGGATTCACAGGAAACATGACCGAAGCAATCGTTCAGAGAGTGGATCTTTCGGGAACATCCTACGAAATACTGTTCCAGTCACTTTGGTGCATAGAACAGTATTGGATGCAGGTATGGGCCATACACATCGTGCGTACCAACAAGTTGCCGTTCTTCCAGGCATGGTCCTCGAAGATTCTTGTTGCGACAACAATCATCGCACTCGTATTGGGTACGGTTCTGCCGTTCACGGGACCTCTGTGGGAACTCATCGCAGACGGTGTCGGACTCGAGATTCCTCTGTGGTCGCTGCTTTGGATGCCCTTCATCGCATGTGTGTACTTCTTCGGTGCACACCTGATAAAGAAGCGCATGCTGAAGACCCACGGCTATTTCGCGTGTTAAACACATTTCAGGGGCTTAACCGCCCCTGTTTTTTAACATCTTTATAATTCGGATACGCCCTCGGACATTCCGAAATACCAGCTGTTCCAAAAATTACTTTTAACACATTCTCTGTAAGGAATCGCAGGTGAACCATCTTGCCGACGACTTCCGAACTCAGAAACATGATCAAGGAAATGGATCAGCAGATAATCGAATCCATAGCGACACGTCTCGAAATCGCAGATGAATTGGCGAAAGCCAAGAAACTGTCCGGACAGAGCTATTGGGATGAGAGGAAGGAAAAGGAAGTCATTCAGAGATATCACGAACTCTGTCAGGAAGTAAGTCTCAGCGAGAATGAGGCAAAACAGATCGCAGAGGTTATCCTGGCGATATCCAAGGAGAGGCAGCATCATTATTTCGAATGATTCCGGGATGGCACCCAGCAGACTGTACAGTCAGTCTGAACACATTTTATCTATATGATGTGTCTATTTGACATTCAGAAACCAAGGTGACGGACAAATGGGTAAGATCAAAGTCGCGGTTTTAGGCGCAACAGGAATGATCGGACAGAGATTCATCGAAATGCTCGAGGACCACCCCTATTTTGAGATGGAGGGTCTTTACGCTTCGGAGAGGTCCGAAGGAAAGAGATTGGGAGATGTCCTCAAAGTGAGGGATCACGTTTACAAAGACGAAACACTCGATATGAGGATCGAGACGATGAACCTCGATAAGATATCGAAGAACTGCAGAATCGCATTCAGCGGAATACCTTCGGACCTTGCCGGACCTACCGAGACGGAATTGGCGGGAAAAGGCGTGGGAGTTTTCACAAACGCAGGTTCCCACAGGATGGATAAGGATGTTGCTATTCTTATCCCGGAAGTCAACCCCGAACATCTTGAATCAATCAAAGATCAATCCACTTACGCAAACGGCGGTTTCATCGTCACCAATGCGAACTGTTCTTCGACGGGAATTGCGGCACCTCTTGCGGCACTCAATATGAAATACGGATTGAATCAGGTTTTTATTTCAACCTATCAGGCACTTTCCGGTGCGGGATACCCCGGAGTACCTTCTCTCGATGCAGTAGGAAACGTTGTTCCGTTCATCAAAGGCGAAGAAGAGAAAATGGAATCCGAACTCGCAAAAATGCTCGGAAAGTATGAGGATAAACAGTTCAAATTCGCAGACTTCAAAGTATATGCGAACTGCGCAAGGGTACCTGTTGTAGACGGTCACCTTGAATCGTTAACACTCAGTATGAAAGAGGAACCCTCCGTTGAGGATGTCATCAGAACATTCGAAGAATACAGGGGAGAGCCTCAGAAACTCAAACTTCCCTCGGCACCCGAACAGCCCATCATCGTAAGGAAAGAGGACAACCGTCCCCAGCCCGCATTCGATGTATTCGCCGGCGGAACCGGAAGATCCAAGGGAATGGCGGTTACACTCGGAAGAATAAGAAAGAAAGACGAATTCTACAAGATATTCGCACTTTCGCACAACACCCTCAGAGGGGGAGCGGGAGGTTCCGTTCTTAACGCAGAACTCGCCCACGTCAAAGGACTGATCTGAGGGGATATGTTGGCGAAGACGTACGAAGAGATAAACGAGAAAATCCGTCAGGGTAAAGCTGTCGTTTACACAGCGGAAGAGATTATCGATCTTGTCAAAGAGAAAGGTGCCGAGAAGGCTGCCGAAGAGGTAGATGTAATCACTACGGGAACCTTCGGTGCGATGTGTTCTTCGGGTGCTTTCATCAACTTCGGTCATTCCGATCCTCCGATCAGGATGACAAACATCTTCATGAACGATGTCGAAGCATACGGCGGATTGGCTGCCGTCGATACATATATTGCATCTACATCGAAATCGCAGAATCCCGAAGGATACGGCGGAGGTCACGTCATTGAGGATTTAATCGCGGGTAAGAAAATCCACCTCCGTGCATGGGGCCCCGGTACCGACTGTTACGTAAGGAAGGATATCGACACCTACATCACAATCAACGATTTCAATGAATGTTACATGTACAATCCCCGTAACTGCTATCAGAATTACAATCTCGCAACGAACACATCAGACAGGACGTTGCACACATACATGGGCAAACTTCTGCCGAGGATGAAGAACGCGACATACAGTTCCGCGGGACAGTTATCTCCTCTGCTCAACGATCCCCACATGGATACGATCGGAGTCGGAACACACATTTTCCTCGGAGGAGGAGAAGGATATGTTTCATGGAACGGAACTCAGTTCAACACCGAAGCATCGGAGAAGAACGGTGTTCCCGCGTCGGGAGCAAGGACTCTGGCACTTATCGGTGACATGAAGCAGATGGACAGGAACTACGTCCGCGGACTCGACATCTACGGATACGGAACATCCATTGCGTTGGGAGTCGGAATTCCGATTCCCGCACTGAATGCGGACATCGTGAAACGTGCCGCAATTTCCGATGAAGAGATTTACACAAGCATGATCGACTACAGTGTAACTTCCAAGAAGAGACCTGCACTGGAACAGTACAACTACGCACAGCTCAGATCCGGAATGATCGAATACGAAGGACGCAAAATCAGAACGTCCTCGCTTTCATCATACTACGGTGCGAGGAAGGTTGCGAATCAGCTTAAAGATTGGATTGAGAAAGGAGAATTCGAACTGACGGCACCTGTCAGAATGATGCCCAAGAAGAGTTCTGTCAAACCCCTCAAAGTGAAGAGATGATACCATGGACAGGAAATACAAGATAAGATTCACGGACGAACTCGCCGTAGAGGAATCCCTCGTTTACAAATTGGTATCCGAATACAACATCGAACCTGTCATTCTCCGTGCGGAGATCGAAGGCAGCGGCGGTATACTCATAGTCAAACTGAAGGGTGACGAAGCAAAGATCAACAAAGCGATTTCCGACTTCGGAAACGACGACATCGTTATCGAAGAACTGAACAAACACATCGACCGCGATATGGAGAAATGTTTCTACTGCGGATCATGTGTTTCCGTATGTCCTACGAAATCGTTCAGATTGGATCCCGAGACATTCGAAGTTCATCTTGACGTCGATACCTGTGTCGCCTGCGGCGGATGCATCACGGCATGTTCCACCAAAGCCGTAACACTCACACTGTGATGAAGCCGATACACTTCGAAATAGGCGAGACCGCAGTCACGGTACTTTCGGATGAGAAGTACCATAAGACTGCAAAAGACTCGATATTCGAGGCAAGAGAGATAATCCTCAGGAAAATATCAGAGGACTCTTTCTTCAAAATCACGTACGATCCGTATCCTCCGTCCGATAACGATCATGAGCTTATACAGCGTATGTGCCGGGCATCCGTATTATCGGATGTAGGCCCTATGGCCGGAGTGGCGGGTGCCGTTGCGGTATATGCCGTGGAACGTATGGCTGAGGCAGGTGCTTCGTTCGCTGTTATCGAGAACGGCGGGGACATTGCATTGAAAATCGACCGTGAAATTTCCGTCGGACTGTATTCCGGTGACGGAAAGATGAAGGATATCGCACTGAAAGTAAAACCTCAGAACGGTATCTTCGGAATATGCTCTTCTTCAGGTAAAATCGGGCCCTCCGTATCATTCGGAACCAGCGGAATCTGCACCGTCATTTCCGACGATGTCATTCTTGCCGACTGCTGCGCAACGGCATTGGGAAATATGATAAAGAACGGAACAAGAGATGAATTGTCATCTTCTCTTGAAAAAACAGCTTTCGTAGAGAACGTCCGCGGATGCATCGCATCCGCAAACGGCCTCTTCGGAATGGCCGGAGACGTTCCGGAATTAATCAAAAAAGAAGTGGATCCGGACGGTGCTTCACGCATCGTCTTCTGAATCCAACTGACCGAAGGGATTGTTTTTCAGTTCTTCAATCTCTTTCAGAGTGTTGATATACAGCTCATGTTCAGCATTTGCCGCTTCTCTGCACTCAATCGACTTCTTATGCGCAATATCGGAGAGTTTTCTTGCGACATCCGCATCTTCGTAACACTGAACCATAATCTGGTGTGCCATCTGCCCTTTCGAAGCAAATGAGGCCATTTCATCGTGGTATCTGTTACCTTCGGCTCTTGCATTCTCATACTCGTCACCGCCCTTCTCTCTGAGTTCGGCGGCTTTTGCGTGCATCTGATCGCGGAGAACCTTCAGTTCCTTTACCTTCTCGTTGTTGGCATCGCGTTCAGCTTTTGCTTCCGCAGCCTTTTTGGAGAGATCTCTTGCTCTTTCTGAGTTGGTGTTACGTGTAGCGACCCAATTCTTCGACTCTTTGTTGAAGTTGTCCCTTGCACGTTTGTGATTGTTGGCCTCTGCGTACTTATCCTTGCACATCAGGTCGAGCACGGATACATTGGATGATACGGTGTTCGCGCACATCGGAATCTCGGAACGCAATGTCCGATAAATAGGTTGCTGATTTATGCAGAGTGAGTTGACAAATCATGTTACGATGAAGATAATCTGTTCAAATCGGGACATATCGCAATTCCCATTGTTTATTAACAATACCAGTGTGTCCATTCGGCGTAATATTTTTATTAAGTGTGAGTTTAGTCGCAGAAAATCAGAAGGTGTACGATGGAAGAATTCCCAAGGCCGTGGACTAAGTATTACGATCCGACGCAGACATCTCCGGACATCAACTATCCCAAGACATCCATTTACGAGATGGTAAGGGGCACCGCCGTAAGGGTACCTCAGAACATTGCGTATGAATTCCAAAACAGGGAAACGACATACGCTTCATTCCTGGAGAAAATCGACCACGTTGCATCATGCCTTCAGGCTATGGGGCTGAAGAAAGGCGACTGCATCATCGTATGTATGCCGAACTGCCCCCAGGCAATTCAGTTGCTGTATGCGGCATCCAAATGCGGAGCGGTATGTGCATTGATTCATCCTCTTTCCGCAAAGAAGGAGATCGAGCACTATCTCAACAATTCCGATTCCGTATTTGCATTCACATTGGATGCTTTCGTGAACAATTTCATTGCAGTCAAGGACAACGCCCCCGCATTGAGAAAAGTCATTACAACTTCAATCAAAGACGAACTGAGTTTCCTCAAAGGTATCGGATATTCACTCACATTGGGAAGGAAAGTACCCGATTTTCCGAAGAAAGATTACATTATCAATTGGAAACAGTTCCTCGGTCTGTCCAAAGACAATTCCTTCGAACC
Organism: Candidatus Methanomethylophilaceae archaeon; assembly: GCA_963640855.1. Classification (GTDB taxonomy): domain Archaea; phylum Thermoplasmatota; class Thermoplasmata; order Methanomassiliicoccales; family Methanomethylophilaceae; genus Methanarcanum. The sequence continues at coordinate 90,266 of CAVIAJ010000005.1, read as the reverse complement.
CGTCGAAGTGAAAGGCGAAGATCCCGCATGTATTCTCTACAGCGGAGGAACGACGAGTGCATCCAAAGGAATTCTTATTTCGAACAACAATCTCAACTTCACTTCATACGGAACACTCGCAATCAGTTACTGTGTTCCGTGTTTCATCGAAGATTTCTACACCGAAAAAGCAACAAAATTCGTTACGGAAAGAGAATACATCGTTCTTTCCGTTATGCCGATATTTCACGGATTCGGCCTCGGAGTGGGAATTCATTCGTTCCTGATTTTCGGAGGTAAGTGCGTATTGGTTCCCACATTCACACCGGAATCTTATGCGAAACTGATCAAAGACAAACACCCGAACTACATTGCAGGTGTTCCCACACTCTTCGAGAAGATGATCGATCTCGACATCATGAACGATGCAGACATGTCTTCACTCGAAGGAATATTCTCCGGAGGAGACGCACTGCCGTCTAAGACAAGGGAGAAGTTCAACAACTTCCTGAAAACACACAACGGTAAGACAGTCATAAGGGAAGGATACGGACTGACCGAAACGGTTACCGCCGCATGTATCACCCCCGTCAATGAATATCACGAGGGAGGTATCGGAATTCCTTTTCCGAACACTCTCTTCAAGATTGTAAAATACGGTACCGAAGAAGAACTTCCTTACGGGGAGGAAGGAGAAATATGTATCAGCGGTCCGAATGTGATGATGGGGTACGTCAAAGATCCCGAACTCACCGCACAGACTCTCAAAGTTCACGCAGACGGAAGGACATGGCTTCACACAGGTGACGCAGGTTCCATCGACTCGGACGGTTTCGTGTACTTCAAACAGAGGTACAAGAGAATCATTGTCAGTTCCGGATACAACATCTATCCTTCGCAGGTTGAAGATGCCGTTGATAAATTCCCAGGTGTTGTGGAATCGTGTGCAATCGGCGTTCCCGACCCCATAAGGCAGCAGAGAGTGAAAGTATACGTTGTTCTCGAACCCGGAATCGAGGGAACGGAAGAACTCAAACAGAAACTCATCACCCACTGCAGGGAATACATCGCAGCGTACGGTGTGCCGAAACTCTTCGAATTCATCGATGCCCTTCCGCGTACGAAAGTCGGAAAGGTTGCGTACAGGGAACTCGAGGAATACGACAGAAAGAAGAGGGAAGAATCAAATTGATGAGGGGGGCATCCCTCTCTTCATTCTTCCGTCGAGCATATTTCTCAGACTTAAATCCATTTTATCTCCGCGTATTATTCTGTGCGCAGATGCAGATAAACCCATTCCGATTATGTTATCGATAATTCCCTGATTGAATCTGAGACGGGGGCGTATTACCGCGTAGCGGTCCTGAATATTCTTTATCGCTTTACCCATGACATCCCCTATCGTGAAGATGTTGTCTTTGATGAATTGCTTCTTATCCTGAAATTCGACATTCGATACAAGGAACGGGTTGTAATGTCCTTCTTTGAAGTCGGTATCTAAATCCTCGACCGCATCCATAATATAGACCCAGACACCGAAACCTCTGAACAGTTCTCTGATGTCGTTATCCATTCTCTCACCTAACATCAGATCGAGAACGTCAATCATAGACTGTGCCGAATATCTTCCCATGACGAAAGGATCTTTCTCCCCGCTTTTTTCCATTTCACGGAGTTTTCCGTAACCTTCCATTATAATCCTGTCGTATTCAGGATACTGTCTGCAGGCTCTTTTTATGGAAGGATTCAGTGTCAACAGTCCGAGTTTTCCTTTAACGTCTTTCTTATCGTCGGCAACATCGTCTACGAGACTGTTCTTGGCAACCAATATTGTATATGCCGTAAGATTGCTCATAAGAGGTGCATCGGATGCACTGTGTCTCATTATGCAGAACCATCCCCCCGGTTTGTTGTCGATAAGCATTCCGTCGTCGAATACCGAGTTGAAGAAAAGATTCGCAAAGGTCATTTCGTAATTGACGGTAAGTGTGGGTATGAATCCGTACTCTTCCCTGAGGTGGTGGCATGTCTCACAGTAGTAACTTCTGTAGATTCTGCGCTCATCAACGGACAGTAAGCCTTCGACGGGAACGGTATACCCGAACATCGTGCCAGTATCCGCGGACATTACTTTAATATATTGTTCTGTCATTCTTGTCACATTCAGACACGTGTATGCGTGTAACGGTGAAAGAATGACATCAGATTCCAAATCAAACAAAGACCTGGCAGCGGAGTACGATTCACAGTCCATTCAGTCGTTTTCGAGAATGAACTACAAAGGACCCACAGGCAGAGAGGAGTCATGGGAATCCCAGGCACACACCAAGGATCCTTCATGTTACGGTTGCTGCGGCCCCAAGTGTCTCGTATCATTCATCGGTATCATTGTGGTGCTCGTCGTCTGCTGTGCATACACATCGCAGGACGGACAGTGCTGTTCGATTTGCTATTGGCCCTTCTGAGTCGGCCCGGATGTGTCCATGGCGGGACGGTTTCTCACAGTCATAGTCAAACCTACGCTTGACTGTAACATACAGTGCAGACACTGCTACCACCGTGTCTCCGACCGTTCCGACTGTATGATGAGTACGGCAACGTTCGAGAAGACAGTGAAATTGGTACACGAAGGATTCGATTCCTCAAGGTACATTTGGCACGGAGGAGAGCCTCTCCTCGCACCCGTAAGTTTTTACAAATCTGCTTTCACCGTGCAGAAGAAATATTACGGTCCTCAGGGCTGTGACAATACAATTCAGACCAACGGTACGCTTCTCAACAAACGTTTGGTCGAATTCTGCAGGAACAACAGAGTCAATTTGGGTATTTCATATGAAGGAGGGTTCGAGAAAGGACTCCGTCCCGGAATGGATATCAAGAAGATTGACAGATTGGTTGAATACATGGTTTCCAAGAACCATATGTTCCTTATCAGTTCCACAATTCACGGCGGTAACGTCGGAGATATGATGTCCATTTATGAAAAATTCAGAGGAATGGGAGCATCGTTTTCCTTCAATCCCGTGATGATGTCGGGAACCGCATGCGACAATCCCGATTTGGAATTGGATCCCGATGAGTATGTCGAGAATGCGATCGAAATCTTTGACAAATGGATTGAAGATCCTTCGGTGAAAATCCCCGTACTTCCTTTTTATCCTTATGTTATGACTGCGTTGGACGGTTACCCGAACATATCGGACTGTCCCCACGCATCCTGTCTTATGAAATGGATCTGCGTTTATCCCAACGGTGATGTGTATCCCTGCGGTAAGGCATGTCCTCCCGAATTCTGTCTCGGAAATATCAACGAAGTGAACAGTATCGAGGAACTCTTCGATTCCGACGGTATGAGAAATATTCTGGTCCCGTCGATTCAGAGAAGGAAGGAATGTTCGGAGTGTGAGATCTACAGATACTGCAACGGAGGATGTACGGTCGATGCTCTTGCAGACGGTAAAATCGATTCTCCCGGAGGTTCCGCCTGCAGAATCTACAAAGGATTATTCACTCACATCAAGGAAACCGTCGACACAATAATGGCGGAAAGGCCTGATATGAACAGGTACAACGGATTCATCAAGGATGCAATTCTCAACAGACTGATTAATCCGCAGGATCCGTAAGAGTCTTTTTATTCCTCCGATTCACGTAATGCAGTTCAGAGGATATCATGGCAGACACATCAATCACAGTGGATGCAGGCGTATGCAGGTTCAAGACAGTGGTAACACCGTCTATGGACGAAGAAATGAACATTACATTCAAAATCAAAAGCGAATGCCCCAACGTAAGGGAATTCGGAAAGAATCTCGGAACGGTATCGTTATTCGATGCAATAGCTACACCGTTCTGTGACAACTGTATTTACAGGGCGGCGGGAGAGAAACTCCCGCATGTTGCGTGCCCTGTACCTTCTGCGGTAATAAAGGCGGCAGAGATCGCCGGAGACCTCTGCCTTAAGTCCGACGTTTCATTCAAAGTCGAATAATCAGAGCTTTTTCACCGCTCCGTGTCCGCCGCAGACAATCATTCCCGACGTTCCGTCTTTATCGATCAGTCTTCTGATTGCGGAACGTACGGATGACAGTCTCTCTGAATCGGAATAGGAGTTCTTCAGGAGGAACGGCGCTACAGTCTCGAATTCGGCTCTGTCGGGGGAGAGTTCCTTCATGTTGGAGTAAATATCTCCTGTGAACAGAATCTTCGGATTTCTGCAGTAGAGGATTGTCTCGCCCTTCATGTGTCCGCCGTTTCCTTCGTAGACTTCGAATTCAAGATCTCCGAATTTCAGCTTATCGATGAGGAGAACATCCTCATGTTCTTCGGGAACGTTCTTTCCGAGGATGTCGATTGCATCGGGATTAGGATCTTCATAATCGTTGACGATTCTGCTCAGACGTCCGAAACAGTCCGCAAAGACGTTGTCTGCATCGGAATCGGAATTTCCTGTGAGGATCTTCTTCGTTTTTGCGGTCATGAGAATCTTTGCGTTTTCGATAACGGATAACAATCCGTTGTGATCCACATCTCCGTGGGTTGCAATCATTGTCTTTTCCATACTGAAGAAACACGGGAACATCTCTCTGAGTTCCGTAATCATTTCATCGGAGAATATTCCCAATCCCGAATCCACAAACATGAGGCTGTCGTTGTTTCTCAGTACGTATGTGTTGCTTCCGCACGGAGGTTCAATCACATGCAGCGTTGTCTCGTCGGTAAGAGGAATTTCGGTGATCCTGGGTTTGAAGTTCAGATCTCTGTGGAAAGCGATGAAGTTCGCAAGCTGTCTGATGCTTTCAAACACTTCTCTGGGATTCTGACTGTGTTCCTTCATCACATCGGTCACTTTCTGCGACTCTCTGATGAATCTCATTACCGTTTCGTCGTTAAGACTGAACAGTTTTTGAACATTGTTGGCGAGACGGATGTAGTTCACGGTGTTATCCAAATCGGGATAGTTTCCGTTGTAGGAAACCACATCAAGCGGATAAATCGAAGCAACTTCATCAAGGATTTTCTTGGAAATCTCGGGTTTCTCGACTTCCATACCGATGTTGAAGTTCTGATAGTCTCTGTTCTCGGCTTTGGAGTTCAGATAGGAGATGTTCACATCGTATCTGTCGATGACCTTCAGCACAGGGAACAGTGCACCGGGCTGATCTTTGATTCTCACATCCATGACGAGAATCGTAGGCTCTTTCGGCATGTAATCTACATATGAGATGTCGCTGAGTTCCCTGTCGATTGCATCGAGCTGTTCTCTTGTCGCACATACTTCGATGAAGAGATTCACACCTTTGTTGAAACTTACACGTACGATGTTACCGTCGTGGTTCATGATTACTTTACACGCAAGCATGAACGCACCCGGTTTATCGGGAGTGCGGGTGGTAAACGTACGGAGAATCTTATCAGTCATGTTTCTCATCCTCCTTTCTGATTGCCGCACGCATAATCTTACCGTTGACAGTCTTCGGCAGTTCTTTTACGAATTCCAATGCCCTGGGGTATTTGTACGGTGCGGTTTCGCGTTTGACGAAGTTCTGAAGTTCTTTCCTGAGTTCGTCCGATGCTTCGTATCCGTCTCTGAGAACAACCGTAGCTTTTACGATCTGTCCTCTGACAGGGTCGGGTACGCCTGTGATAGCGCACTCAAGCACGGCGGGATGTGTAACGAGAACACTTTCAATCTCGAAGGGACTGATCTTGTAACCCGAGGATTTGATAACATCGTCCATACGGCCGACGAACCAATAGTATCCGTCTTCGTCCATCCACGCAACATCGCCTGTGTGGAACCAACCGTCGTGGATTGCCGCAGCAGTTTTTTCTTCGTTGCGGTAGTATCCTTTCATGATTCCCGGAGGACTCGGATCTCCGTATTCAATGAGAATTTCGCCTGTCTGACCGGGAGGACACTGATTGCCCTCGGAATCTGCGATTATCACGTGATACTGCGCGGAAGGTTTACCCATTGAACCGGGCTTTGGTTTCATTCCGCGTACGTTGCAGATTGTACAGGTTGTTTCCGTCTGACCGAATCCTTCCATGAGCTTCAGGCCTGTGGATTTTTCCCAGTTGTAGAAAATATCGGGATTCAGTGCTTCTCCTGCAATGCAGCAGTATTTCAGTGAAGACAAGTCGTGTTTATCCACGCCTGCGTTGAAGAACATTCTGAACATCGTGGGAGGACAGCAGAGCGATGTTATTCTGTATTTTGTTATGATGTTCATGATGTCGTCTGCGTCGAATTTCTCGAAGTCGTAAACGAATACGGCGGCTTCCATTATCCACTGACCGTAGAGTTTACCCCATACCGCTTTACCCCAGCCTGTATCGGCTATGGTAAAGTGTATTCCTTCGGGATCCACATTCTGCCAGTGCTTTGCAGTGAAAAGGTGCGCCAAAGAGTACAGATGATCGTGAAGAACCATCTTCGGGTAACCGGATGTTCCCGAAGAGAAATACATAAGCATAGGCTCTTTCGCAGATGTTTCCACTCTCTCCATTGTGTCGGGGAAGGATTCCATCTCACCGTCGAAGTATTTCCATCCGTCCCTCGGACCGTTGACGGTCATTTTGATTTCAAGGGAAGGAATGTCTTCGGATGCATCGATCGCTTCACACACACCGCTTTCGAGTGTGCATATTGCCGCTTTAATCGATGCGGAACGTACGCGGTATTCGATGTCACGTTTCGTGAGCATGAATGTCGCAGGAACCATAACCGCTCCCAATTTGTGTAATGCAACGGAAACATACCAGAACTGATAGTGACGTTTCAGAATTACGAGGACTGCATCGCCTTTTTTGATTCCCAGCGATCTGAAGTAATTTGCGGCTTTGTTCGACAGTCTGCTGATGTCTCCGAAGGTGAATTTTCTTTCCTCTCCGGCGGGGTTGCACCAGACCATTGCCGGTCTGTCGGGTTCCGCCGCCGCAATTTCATCTATGATATCGTATCCGAAGTTGTAGTTCTCCGGGTATTTCAGTTTGTATTCGGAGATGATGCCGTCTGCATCATATTCCTCATCAACGTAACGAAGGTTGATGCCCGTCATATCTTTTCACCTCTCTTCTCTGCGAATTCGGCTTTGTCTCTGTTTCTTATGTCAACGCGTTTGATCTTTCCGCTGACCGATTTGGGTAATTCTTTAACGAACTCCACCGCCCTGGGGTATTTGTACGGGGCTGTTTCGTGCTTAACGAAGTTCTGTAATTCTTTCTTCAGTTCGTCCGAAGGTTCGAATCCGTCTCTGAGGACGATACTTGCTTTGACGATCTGTCCCCTGACTTCGTCAGGCACCGCGGTAACCGCGCATTCGAGACAGCACGGGTGTTTGAGTAAAACACTTTCGATTTCGAACGGACTTATCCTGTAACCCGAGGATTTGATAACATCGTCGTTTCTTCCCACATACCAATAGTATCCGTCTTCATCCTTCCATGCGAGATCTCCCGTGTGGTGGAATCCTCCGAACAATGTTTCTCTTGTTTTGATACGGTCGCGGTAGTAACCGATGAAGATACCTGCGGGGTGGGGCTCTATTCCCACCACTATTTCTCCCACGGTACCGGGCGGACAGCTTTTTCCGTTCTGATCGATGATGTCCACTTTGTACTGGGGAGAAGGCCTTCCCATGGATCCGGGCTTGGGTTCCATTCCTCTGAGATTTCCGACAATCACGGTGGATTCGGACTGTCCGAATCCTTCCATGAGTTTCAGGCCTGTTGCCTGATACCATTTGTCGAATGTATCGGAATTCAATGCTTCTCCCGCAATGTTGGTGTGAACCAATGAAGACAGATCGTGACCTTCGAGTCCCGCGTTGCAGTACATCCTGAACATTGTCGGGGGACAGCAGAATGTCGTAATCCTGTATTTCTCGATAAGATTGAGAACGGTTTCGGGTTCGAATCTTCCGTCGTATTCGTAAACGAACACTGCGGCTTCCATAATCCACTGACCGTAGAGTTTTCCCCATGCGTTCTTTGCCCATCCTGTTTCCGCAACGGACCAGTGAAGACCGTCGGGTACGACGCAATGCCAATGCTTTGCCGTAAGAATGTGACCGATCGGGTAGGAATAATCGTGTACGGCCATCTTTGGGTTTCCGGAGGTTCCGGATGTGAAGTAGATGAGCATCATATCACGCACGTGCGTGTTGACTTTCTTCCAATCCTCGGATGCTTCCTCCACACCCTTATCGAAATCGTCAAATCCTTCCACAGGACCGTTCCATTCTACATTGGTAATCGCTTTGAATTTCAGTGTGGGAATGTTTTCCGCTTTCAGGAATTCATTGTAAGCCGGTGCATCGGATGTTACGATAGCTGCTTTGACGGAAGCGGAGTTGATACGGTACTCGATATCATGCTTCGTAAGCATGTATGTCGCCGGAATCATAACCGCGCCCATCTTGTGCAGTGCGACGGAGACATACCAGAACTGGTAGTTGTGTTTCAGAATAACCAAAACCATGTCTCCTTTCTTCACGCCTTTCGATGTGAGGTAGTTTGCAGTCTTGTCGGACATTCTCTTTATGTCTGCGAACGTGAAGATCTTCTCGTGACCTCTGTCGTCGCACCAGACCAATGCCCTTCTGTTCGGATCGTTTACCGCGATATCGTCGACGATATCGTATCCGAAGTTGAAATTGTCAGGATAGTGTACGCTGAATGTCTTCAGTAATCCGTTCGAATCGAAGGTCTCATCAACGTACCTCAGGTTGATGTCTCTCGTCATTTCTTGGAACCTTCTTTCATCACGATCGCAAGGAATGTGCATCCGTCTTTACTGGTCGCTATCATTCCGTGCGGCTTTCCCGAATCGTAGTACACAGAGTCGCCTTCGATAAGGTTCTCCTCGTGTCCGTCGTATGTGAATCTCAGGCTTCCCGAGAGAACATAATCAAATTCCTGTCCCTCGTGGACGGATGTGTGGATTTCTCTGTCCTGTTCTTCTTCTCTGTAAGCTGCTTTTACGAGGAAAGGCTCGGAAATCTTGCCTTTGAAATATGAAGCAAGGTGGAAGTAATCGAATCCGGAACGTCTCTTAATGGGAAGTCCTTTTCCGTCGTGAACGACTGTGAAATCGGTGAGATGCGGATTTTCTCCTGTGAGGAGCTCTACCATATCGATGCCGAATTTTTCTGCACATTTGTAGAGGAAGGTGAATGAGAAATCTTTCCTTCCCTCTTCGCACTCGGTGTATTCCTCGACTGTGCAGTCGGTGGCAACGGCCATCTCTTCAATCGTGTATCCGCAAAGATCGCGCATAGCTCCGATGCGCTCCGAAATCTCCGTGATGTTGTACATGGTAGTCGGAAAGTTCGACAATAAAATCCTATTAAAAGCTTACGCGGGCACGGGCGCACACGTGAGAGAATAATCTATCGTATAATTGGATACGTTACGTAAGTCGTTATCTGGATACGGTATCCGTTATGCGGTAAGCATACGTTAAAAAGGGATTTCCTCATCAAGGAATTCCGATGAATCCGATAAGGAAACGTGTTACCGTCATCTGCGGACATTACGGCACGGGAAAGACGAACCTATGCCTCAATCTCGCATTGCAGTGTGCGGGAGAAGGGAAGAAGGTAACGTTGATCGATCTCGACACAGCCAATGTCTACTTCCGTTCGGCAGATCATTCCGAGATGCTGAAGAAAGAAGGAATACACGTTCTCGGACCTGTTTATGCAAATACAAACGTCGACATTCCCGCACTGCCTGCGGGAATCGACAGCGCAATCGCCGAAGACGAATGTGTTATCATAGACGTCGGAGGAGACGATGTGGGCGCCATGACTCTGTCAAGGTATTCCAACACAATCTCGGAGACGGACTATGATATGTTCTGCGTCATAAACAGATACAGATCGCTGACGACGATCCCTGAAGAGGCCGTTGAAATTTCGAATGAAATCGAGAAAACCTGTCATCTTAAAATCACGGGTTTGATCAACAATTCGCATCTGAAACAGCTGACAACCGTTGACACAGTTAAGGATTCATACACATTCGCCGAGCGTACATCGGCCGTCATGGGTGTCCCGATCGTAACGACCGCAGTACCCAGGGCGTTGGGGGATACCATAATTAAAGAAGAGAAAGTATACCCGATTGATATCTTCATTGGTGCCCCATGGGAGAGAGGAGATGAATAAATGCCGAAGGTAATCGTTGATAATGACATCTGTAAAGGATGTGAGATGTGCGTCATCGCATGTCCCAAAGGCATCCTCGCATTGGATAAGTCGGTGACGAACAACAAAGGATATCACCCTGCGCACGTGACCGATCAGTCCCAGTGTACGGGATGCGGATCGTGTACGGTGATGTGCCCCGATGTCGCCGTAAGGGTGGAGGTTGAGTAAATGAGCGAAAGAGTTCTCATGAAAGGAAATGAAGCTATCGCAGAGGCGGCAATCGCCGCAGGATGCAGACACTTCTTCGGATACCCGATTACACCTCAGACGGAAGTTGCGGCGTACATGTCAAAAAGAATGCCCAAGATCGGAGGAGTTTACCTTCAGGGAGAATCCGAAGTTGCATCGATCAACATGGTTCTCGGTGCCGCAGCTTCCGGAGTAAGAGCTATGACTTCAACATCCTCGCCGGGTGTGAGTCTTATGTCCGAAGGAATTTCCTACCTTGCGGGATCCGATGTTCCCTGTCTTATTGTCAACGTTCAGAGGGCAGGTCCCGGATTGGGAGGAATTCAGCCCTCGCAGTCCGATTATTATCAGGCTACAAAATCGGTAGGTCACGGAGACTTCCGTCTTATTATCCTGGCACCTTCCACTGTGCAGGAGACTGTAGACCTTATCTCGGATGCATTCGACATCGGAGACAAATACAGAGTTCCGACGATGGTTCTCTCCGACGGTATGCTCGGACAGATGATGGAACCCGTCGTTCTTCCGGAACCGAAGGAACCGAAAAACGACTGCAAAGAGTGGGCTGCATGCGGACATCAGAATAAGAGACCGCACAACGTTATCAACTCGCTCAACACCGATCCTCCGACACTCGAGCATCTGAATATCGAGAGATTCAAAAGATATGAGGAAATCGAAGAGAAAGAACAGAGGTCGGAAGAATACCTCTGCGACGATGCGGATATCATAATCACGGCATACGGGGCATCTTCAAGAGTATCGAGATCTGCCGTAGACAAAGCAAGAGCGGAAGGAATCAAAGTAGGATTGCTCAGACCTATCACACTTTGGCCTTTCCCCAAGAAAGTCTTCAAAAAGCATGCCGGACACGCGAAAGTGTTCCTCGATGTCGAGATGAACATGGGTCAGATGGTTGATGACGTAAAACTCGCAATTGAATGCAGCAGGCCCGTGGAATTCTTCGGACGCACAGGCGGTATGATTCCCACAACCAAAGAAGTGTATGAACAGATTGTAAGAATCAATGGAGGGTTACAATGACGAAAGTTAAGGGCGAGAGACCCAAAGCACTTCTCAACGTCCCGTTCCACTACTGTCCGGGATGTACGCACGGTATCGTACACAGACTCGTCGCGGAAGTTATCGATGAGTTGGGCGTCGAAGGAAAGACCGTAGGAGTCGCATCCGTCGGATGTTCCGTTTACTCATACAACTATTTCGGATGCGATATGGTTCAGGCACCCCACGGACGTGCTCCCGCAGTCGCTACCGGAGTGAAGAGAGCCAGACCAGACAATGTTGTATTCACCTACCAGGGCGACGGAGATCTCGCGGCAATAGGCGCGGGAGAAACCGTTCACGCAGCGGCAAGGGGAGAGAATATTGTTGCGATTTTCATCAACAACGCAATCTACGGAATGACCGGAGGTCAGATGGCACCTACAACACTCCCCGGACAGGTCACACAGACCACACCTTACGGAAGGGATGTAAAAGTTGCAGGTAACCCGATAAGAGTCTGCGAACTTCTTTCTTCGTTGGACGGCGTGGCACTCGCACAGCGTGTAACCGTCGACTGTGTCAAGAACGTCAAAGAAGCAAAGAGAGCAATCAAGAAGGCTTTCGAGTATCAGATGGCAGGCAAAGGATACTGTATCGTAGAAGTTGTATCCACATGTCCCACCAACTGGGGTATGTCACCCAAAGACGCTCTTCAGTGGCTCAGAGACAACATGCTTCCGTATTACCCCTTGGGAGTCTACAAGGATGTCGGGGAGGGAAAAGAATGAAGGATCTCAACATTCTCTTCGCAGGTTTCGGAGGACAGGGTGTTCTCTTCTCCGGAAAAGTAATCGCATACGCGGGAATGATGGAAGGTAAAGAAGTCTCATGGCTTCCGTCCTACGGTCCCGAGATGAGAGGAGGAACCGCAAACTGTTCCGTCTGTGTTTCGGATAACAAAATCGGTTCGCCTCAGGTGACAAACCCCGACATTCTTGTTGCGATGAACCTTCCTTCGTTGGATAAGTTCGTGAACGATGTCGTTCCCGGAGGATTAATCATCCTCGATTCCACCCTGATTCACAAGAAAGTCGAAAGAGACGATGTCAAAGTCATCTATCTTCCCGCATCCCAACTTTCCGAGGAAGCAGGTGTGAAAGGTGCCGCGAATATGATTATCGTGGGAAGACTCTGGAAGGAAACCGAATTCTGCTCGCAGGAGAATCTCGACAAAGGACTTGTCAAGAGTATTCCCGCAAAGAAGATGGATCTTCTCGAGAAGAACCGTAAGATGATCTCGACAGGTATCGAGAGTTAAAGGCATACGCATGAGTGACGCACAATACAGCAGGAATGTCAGACGCCTTGTATTGGCGGCCTCATGCACTGCCATCTTTATCAACCCCTTCGCAGGGGGAATGCTCAATCTGGCACTCGGGGCTATTCAGGTAGATCTCGGGTGCAGTGAGCACGAATTGGGCTGGGTTTCCAGCGTTTATTTTATTGTTTCAGTAATGTGTATGCTGCCTGCCTCGAGGTTGGCGGACATTTACGGAAAGAAACGTACCTTCATCTGGGGCGCGGTTGTAGGCGCCGTCGGAGCATTATGTTCGATATTCTCGCCGAATATCGTTGCTTTGTATTTCTTCAGGGGAATAACGGCAGTAGGTATGGCGTTCACGTCATGTACGTGTGTTTCAATGATTGCAGATGTTTACTCTCCGAACGAACGCGGCACGGCATTGGGAATCAATACCGCATTTGTTTATGTCGGAGCATCCGTGGGGCCGATCCTGGGAGGTTTCATGACCGATATCTTCGGCTGGAGATCGCTTTTCCTGATGTTGGTTCCGCTGATGTTATTGGCTGCACTTATGATGGCCCAGTACAAGGATAATGTCACCAGTACGCCCAACGATATCTTCGACATGAAAGGTTCCGCAATCTATGCTGTGGGAATACTGATTATGATGTTCGGTCTGATTTCTTTACCGGAAATCTACGCAGTCATCATGATAATCGTCGGTTCGTTGATTATCGTCGGATTCATTAAATACGAATCAATCGAGAAATATCCGATATTCCACATCGAACTGTTCTCGACAAGAGCATTCAGAAGATCTATGGCTGCTCTGTTTCTCAACTATGCAGCATCATTCTCTGTTTCGTTCTTCCTTTCGAGATATCTTCAGGGTATCGGTCTTCTGACCGCAACGGAAGCGGGAATGGTGATGATAATTCAGCCCGTTGTTCAGGTGGTATTCGCACTGATTTCGGGAAGATTGTCTGACATAATGGACAAGCGTATTCTCCCTACTGCGGGCATGATTATGCTCTGTATCGGTTTGGCGATACTGCTTTACGCATCGAACATTACGGTCAATTACACTGCAATCTACATCTCGCAGTTCTTTATGGGAATGGGATTCGGTATGTTCGCCGCACCGAATACAAATGCGGTTATGTCTTACGTAAAGGCAAATCAGTACAATCAGGCATCCGGAATGATTGCTGTTTTCAGGCAGACGGGTATGATGATGTCCATGGGTCTTGCGACATGTCTCATCTCGGTATTCATGGGAACCGATGCGGTAATAGAGCCTTCGAATTACGAAGTATTCGTAGAAATTCTCAGATATGCATGGTCGATATGCATAGTGTTCAGCGTAGTGGGAATTCTCTTCTCGTGGTTCAGAGGTGCCGACGCAGAATAATATTAAATCGGCTTAATTGCATCGGCGGAGCATATGGATCTTCCCAAGCAGATATCGGACGCAGGATTGAAGAAATGGTATCTTTCTCTCAATGATGGAGACAGGATGAGACTTTCAAGATATCTCAACGATGCAGATACATCGTCGGCATACGGATTCTTCTCGTCAGTTATCGGAAAGGCATTGGCCGATGAGAATCCGAAGTTTGCGGTTATGCTCTGTGTTCAGGCATACGATGTGTGCGATTTGGACGATTATCAGATGTTCCTCATCAACGAGAAACTCATCGATGCGTACATCGATTCCGAAAGATACGAGGATGCCAAAGCTGCATGCGACGCAAACCTCGGATTATATCCCAAAATCAAGGACAAATTCATCGCCGACAACGGAGGAATTCTTCCCAAGAAGGTCAACTTCAGGAACAGATATATCGATATCATCGTCGGAGTCGATTCCTCATACGATCTTGCCTTCAGTATGTTGGATAAGTACAAAGAAATGGGGCTTATCGACAGTGAAGAGTATGTTTACAGAGTAAATTCCCTGAAAACCCACAGGCTTCAGAGAATTTTCGACAGCGTGTACACATACGCACCGAAAGAGAATCAGTGAATCAGAGACTTCCATCCGTAACAGGGAATCACATCGATACCGGGTTCCTCATACGGGTGGATTCTTCTGATTGTTTTCAGAACTTCTTCTATTTCTTCTTCTCTGCAGATGAATTCAATTGACAATTCATCCGCAACGGTTATTTCTCCGACTTTTCCGTTGTACGGATTCGAACCTTTCAAAGATCTCCAGGTTCCTTTGGATTTTGTTACGGAGAAACATCTGTCGTAACCGGGATAGAACGGTTCGATTACTTCATTTATTGAACTCATCAGAGGATCCGAGAATTCTTCGGGAATCCTGACGATTACCTTATAGGCGGCCTGGGGCAATTGCTGGCCTCCAATTTGTATTCGACCTGGTTTAGAAGGTTCTGCGATGTTCTCTCAAGCCATTTCGTAGCTGCGAAAGCACCGACATAGGGTATCGGAGGGATAAGATACAGTGAACCGCCGATTATTCCCGCGATTTTTTTCACCAAAGGCAGACTGATAATTTTTGTTATCAGAGGATTGTCGGGATCGGCTTCCAATTTACCGACCATAGCCTGTGCCATCATCTTCTGGGCGCTGGTGACTACTTTGATACTCCACTGAATCTGTGTGATTACAGGTGCGGGTTTGCCGCAGGGAATTGTTTTCTTCTTGAGGATGGCATGTCTGAAATCTTCTTCGCCGAAACCTTTGAATTCGGTCCAATTGTATCCCGCTGTGTAAGTCGAATGTGCATCGCTCCCGGACAATGCGGCCCATCTTCCGGGGTTTTTTGTAAATACCAACTGTGCTTTGGTGTTGGTGTACCTGTCGACGTGTCCTCCATTGATGGTTTCGATACCGTCGAGATCAAGATCTTTGATTCTGTCTTTCAGACAGTGTAAGTAGAAACTGTACGGGTGAGGTGCTACCGCCAATCCGTCCTGAGAACGGATGCGGTCCATTGTCTCTTCAATCGAGAGATACGGAGGAATGAGTTCATTCAGTCCGTATGCGAGAACTTCTCCGTCGGCGGTGGTGACTTCTTCACCTATCACAACGGTAAAATCATCATACTTTTTGGCGTATTCTTTTGCAACGAATGCCCCTTTGACAGCGTCGTGATCCGTAATACATAGAAGATTCATTCCGTTTTTCCTTGCGCACTCGACCTGTTCTTCAGGCTTCGTGACTGATTCTGGAAATCTCAGAGCTTTGTAGTTCGAGATGCCGGAGTAGTGGGTGTGGACGTGTGTGTCCGCCCTTGAAATCATAGTGGTACATTTTTGTGGAGATATATATTCGTTATGTTTTTTAGGATTTCCTAATATTCAGATTATTAAGAAATACAGTGCCAGATTAAGTATTAATTAAAATCCCGTCACAGATATTTTCCCGTGATACTGTCGTGATTGTTGCGGATTTCGTCAGGCGTTCCTTTCGCAACAATCCTTCCCCCTGCTTCGCCGCCGCCCGGCCCCATGTCGATGATGTAATCCGCGTTGCGGATTACGTCCAAATCGTGTTCTATCACGATAACCGTCGCACCGTTGTCGAGAAGGGTTTGGAATACTTTCAGTAAAACCTGAACGTCAAGCGGATGAAGTCCGATCGAAGGTTCGTCGAATACGAAGACGGAATCATCCTGTGTTCTGCCTGTTTCACTTGCAAGTTTCAGACGCTGTGCTTCGCCTCCCGAGAGACTCGGTGTTTCTTCGCCCAATGTAAGATAACCTAAACCGAGCTGTTTCAGAATACTGAGTTTCTGACAGACTGTCTTCATATCTTTACAGAATTCGATGGCGGAGTTCACATCCATTTCCATAAGTTCGGGAAGTGAAACGCTAACTCCTGCTTTGTTCGTAAGTTTTACTGCGTATGCCTCTTTTGAATAACGCGAACCGTGACAGTCCGGACACGGAATATCGACATCGGGAAGGAACTGCACATCAAGGCTAACGACACCTGTTCCGTCGCATCCCGAACAGCGGAGATTTCCCGTGTTGTATGAGAAATCACTCGCTTTGTATCCTTTTTCTTTTGTATCGGGGGATCTCGCATAGAGTTTTCTTAACTCGTCGTGAACTCCCGCATATGTCGCCACTGTAGAACGGACGTTGATTCCGATGGGTGTCGCATCGATGAGTTTGATGTGTGCAATACCATCCGCTTCGATTGAATGAATGTGTTCCGGCAGCGCTTCCTTATTGATTTTTGCATCAAGTGCGGGAACGAAACATTCCAACACCGTAGTTGTTTTACCTGAGCCCGATACACCGGTCACAACGGTCAGACGGCCTTTCGGAATATCGACTTCCAGGGGTTTGACGGTGTGAATCTGCCTTGTGGAAAGATGAATCGTTCCGTTTGCGAACATTTCTTCTTTTAATGCGCAGTTTCTCAGTTTTGTTTCGGCCTTTCCCGAAAGAAACGGTCCGATCTGCGACACGGGATTTTCTTCTATTGCGGGAATTGTTCCTTCTGCAATCACATGTCCGCCTTTTGCACCCGCATCCGGCCCCATTTCAATAATCCAATCGGCTTCCTTCAGAATCTGTGTGTCGTGATCCACTAAAATTACGGAATTTCCGTCTGCGATAAGGTTATGCATTACACCTGTCAATCCGACAATATTGGAAGGATGCAGTCCGATTGAAGGCTCATCCAATACGTAAAGAACACCTGTTGTGCGATTGCGAACGGCACGTGCCAACTGCATTCTCTGACGTTCTCCCGTGGAAAGCGTCGAGGCGGAACGGTCGAGTGTCAGATAACCCAAACCGAGATCGATAAGACGTTTGGCGGTGTCAAGAAACGCTTCGCATATGCTGCCAGCCATCGGGCGCATTTTTTCAGGTAAACTTTCGGGAACGCCGTGTACCCAATCGACAAGTTCCGAGAGTGTCATTTTACACGCTTCGTCAAGAGATATTCCTCTCAGTTTGGGCGCACGTGCCGCATCGGAAAGACGTGTTCCGTGACAGTCGGGACAAATATCTTCTTTCAGGAATTTCTCTACACGTTTCATTCCTTTCTCGTTTTTTACTTTGGAAAGTGCGTTCTCAACGGTGTATACGGCGTTGAAGTAAGTGAAATCCAATTCTCCTGCCTGATTCGTGTTCTTTGATTTGTAGAGAATATGTTTCTTTACGGCAGGCCCGTGATAGACAATCTCCTTCTCTTCCGCAGTCAGATCTCTGAACGGGACATCCGTGCGTACGCCCATTTCACGGCAGACATCCGTCATAAGGGACCACATCAGACTGTTCCACGGAGCTACCGCACCTCCGTCGATTGTAAGAGAATCGTCGGGAACAAGAGTGGATTCATCCACTGTGCGGATACTTCCCGTGCCTCCGCATTTCTGACATGCACCCTGCGAATTGAATGCCAATTCTTCCGCACACGGAGCCCAGAAATGTGCACCGCATTCGGGACAGACTGATTCTTTATCTGTGGCGACGGAAAAAGAAGGTTCGAGATAATGTCCGTTGGGACATCTGTGATTTGCAAGACGGGAATACATCAGACGGAGGCTGTTGAGTAATTCAGTTCCCGTACCGAATGTACTCCGGATTCCCGGAACACCAGGGCGCTGATGCAATGCAAGCGCTGCCGGAACATACTGAATGTCATCGACATTTGCCTTCGATGCCTGGGTCATACGTCTGCGCGTATATGTGGAAAGAGATTCAAGATAACGGCGTGAGCCTTCCGCATAAAGAACGCCCAATGCCAATGAGGATTTTCCGGAACCTGAAACACCCGCAATTCCGACAATCTTACCTAACGGAATATCCACATCTACATTTTTGAGATTGTGGACTTTCGCCCCGCGGATGAGCATTCTGTCAATCATTTCTTACCGCTCGCTGTCGGATCGGCGTAGTAGTATTCTCCTCTGGACTTCTGTTCTCTGTCCAATCTCGAGTCGGGTTTGTTGATTCTGGGTCTGTGGGTTTCCGCGTCTCTTCTGAACGTAATATCCACAGCCTTCAGGAATCTGTTCATTCCGTCTCTCATATCAAACGGACCGTCCGCAATACCTTCGTGACCCGGATTTCCTCCGAATACCATCATCGAATCGGAAACCATGTCAAGGAAGTACATATCGTGGTCGATGATCATGCCGCTCTTACCAGTTTTTTCCATCATTCTTCTGATGGTCTTTGCAGCGTTCATTCTCTGGTTTGAATCCAAATAAGCCGAAGGCTCATCGATAAGGTAGATGTCTGCATCCTTTGCGAGGCATAACGTAATCGCAACACGCTGAAGTTCTCCGCCTGACAGGTTCTTAATCTGTTTATCCATCAGATGTTTGATGGAAAGCGGTTCGAATACTTCCGTCTGGAAGAATCCCGTATCGATTACATCGAATGCTTCTGTGTACAGTAATTCTTTGACTGTACCGTCGAAGTCGGGTGTGATGTACTGAGGTTTGTAGGAAATCTTCAGTTTTGTATCCAATTTGCCTTCGTCGGCTTCCAGTTCGCCTGCTACAATCTTGACGAATGTTGTCTTACCTGTAGCGTTCGGACCTACGATACCGACGGTTTCACCGATTTTAATCGCACCGGGATTCACCTTAAGTTCGAATCCCGAGAATTTTTTCCTAATTGTATCAAACTCAACAAGATTCGCGGTGTTCCATTCTCCTCTCGGAGGTGTTGCGAAGAATTCGACGGGCCTGTCGCGGAATCTTATGTTCTCTTCCGGGAGGTAACCGTCAAGGTAGACATTGATTGCCGTACGTACCTGACGTGAGAGTGTGAACACACCGTACGCACCTTCGGTACCGTAAACAACGCTTACATTATCGGCAAGGAAATCAAGAATAGCCAGATCGTGTTCGATGACGACAACCTGCTTAGTCTCGGATAACGCTTTGATCTGCCTTGCCATCTTCACTCTCTGATAGATATCGAGATATGACGAAGGTTCATCGAAGAAGTAGACGTCTACGTCTTTCATCATCGTAGCCGCCATGGCAAGACGCTGAAGTTCTCCTCCCGAGAGTTTTGACAGTTCTCTGTCAAGGACTTCCGTAAGATCGAATTCTTTTGCCGCTTCTTCGACAGTCATCCTCTCTTCGACTTTTGAGAGAAGATCTCTTACGACACCTTTCACCTGCGAAGGAAGTTTATCGACATACTGCGGTTTTGTCGTAGTCTTGATCTTTCCTTCATACACATTCTGGAGGTAATCGTGCATCTCGGTTCCCGCGAAATACTGCAGAACTTCTTCTTTTGAAGGAGGATTGTCATATCTTCCGAGGTTTGGAATCTCCATTCCGGAGAGCATTTTGATAGCCGTCGACTTACCGATACCGTTCGGACCGAGGATACCTGTCACGAAACCTTTCTTGGGTACGGGAAGCCTGTATAAACGGAATGAATTCTCGCCGTATTGGTGAATCATTTCAGTTTTGAGTTCATCGGCAAGACCGATGATTTTGATAGCTTCGAACTGACATTTGTTGACGCAGATACCGCATCCCGCACAGAGTGTTTCGGAAATGATGGGTTTGCCTCTTTCTCCGAGGATTATACAATCCACGCCTGTCCTCATAAGGGGACAGAATTTGATGCATTCCTGATTACATTTCTTGTTCTGACATCTGTCCTTGATGACAGCGGCTATCCTCATGTTCCGCGGTTATGATGTCATCGTTATTAATGTTGTCATGAGGGTTTTGTTATCGATTACACGATATTATTGCCGCAATTGACAAAATGTAACTCCCCAAACACCGCCGTGACAGACAGATTTTATAGGGAATAAGTATAACACATTTTCAGTAAACACGTGATATCATGAGCGAATGGATTAAGATTCACGCGCCGGCCACGACATCGAACCTCGGAGCAGGTTTCGACATATTCGGATTGGCTCTCGACGAACCGTACGATACAATCGAAGGCAGAAAAATCGAATCGGGAATAAAGATTTCAGAGATTTCCGGACCCGGAAGCGAAGATATTCCCAAAGATCCGGAAAAGAACTCCGTGAGTATCGCAGCCGCAGAAGTCCTGAAGAGAACAGGTGCGGATTTCGGTATCGAGATTAAAATCAAGAAAGGAATCAGGCCCTGCAGCGGAATAGGGTCCTCAGGTGCATCCGCTGCCGGAGGAGCATACCTCGCTCACGTGCTCACCGGAGAGAAATTATCTCCTACGGAAGTCGTCCTCTGTGCGGCACACGCGGAAGATGTTACATCCGGGGGATTCCACGCCGATAACGTTGCACCGTGTATCCTCGGAGGATTCACGATGATAAGGTCATACGAACCTTTCGAAGTCATTTCCATCAGACCTCCGGAGGATTTGGGAATCGTTATCGCAATGCCCGATGTTCTCGTACCTACCAAGGAATCGAGACAGGTTCTCCCGTCGCAGGTATCCGTGAAGGATCTTGTTTTCCACGTAGGTAACGCTTCATGTCTCGTCTACGGCATGGAGGTCGGAGATGTCGACCTCATCGGACGCAGTATCAAAGATGCTGTATTCGAACCGGCGAGAACACACCTCGTTCCGCACCTTAAGGATGCGGAGAAAGCCGCACTCAGTGCGGGTGCAAAAGCTTCATTCCTCGGAGGATCCGGACCGTGTATCATCTCGTTCTTCAAGAAATCGGAGATGGACGGTAAGACGATTGCCGAGGCTGTCAAGAAAGTTTACGATCAGAACGGTATGCTCTGTGACACCTGGGTAACAACCTGGGGCGCGGGATGCAGAAGGGAATAAGATGAGTAACCACAAAGTTGTTTGTTGGGACTGCGGATGCGATGTAGACGACCCGTTCGTCAACACCTGTCCGAGATGCGGCGGTCTTCTGACCGTCAAGATGGACCTCGAAAAGGTCAAAGAGAAGAAACCTGCGGATCTTGCAAAAGAGCCCATAGGCGTATGGAGATACGCCGACTTCTTACCTGTAGATAAGAAACACGCAGTCTCCATCAAAGAAGGAGGCACACCTCTCTACTCCACAAAAGCGCTCGGAGCCGAAATCGGAATTTCCGACCTGTATGTGAAATACGAAGGCGCAAACCCCACCGGTTCTTTCAAGGACAGGGGAATGACCGTCGGTGTTTCCCACGCTGTCGAATTGGGTGTAACAACAGTGGGATGCGCATCCACAGGTAACACATCCGCTTCGCTCGCAGCATATGCGGCAAAAGCGGGACTGAAATGCGCAGTATTCCTTCCCTCCGGAAAGGTTGCCGCAGGTAAACTCGCACAGGCAATGTTCTTCGGCGCAAAAGTTCTCTCAATCGACGGAAACTTCGACGATGCACTCGCATTGGCAAGGAAGATGGCCGAAGAGAAGAAGATCTACCTCTTGAACAGTATCAACCCCTACAGACCCGAAGGTCAGAAATCCGTTCTCTTCGAGATTATGGATCAGCTTCAGTACGACATTCCCGACAGAATCATCCTTCCTGTCGGTAACGCAGCAAACATCTGGGCTATCTACAAAGCGCTTACAGAGCTGAAAGAAGTCGGATGGATCGACAGAATGCCTATGCTCACAGGTATTCAGGCCGAGGGAGCATGCCCTGTTGCATCCGCATTCAAGGCAAAGATAAACGACTTCGTTCCCGAGGAACACCCCGAAACAATTGCAACCGCAATCAGAATCGGAAACCCCGTCAGCGGAAGGAAAGCATTGAAAGCAATCTACGACACAGGCGGTTATTCCACAACAGTTTCGGATGCTGAAATCATCGCAGCGCAGAGACTCCTCGGAAGGAGGGAAGGTGTCTGCGTAGAACCTGCATCCGCAGCATCCGTCGCAGGTGCGAAGAAGCTCCGTGAGATGGGCATCATCGACAAAGATGAGAAAGTTGTCTGTATCTGTACCGGAAACGGTCTCAAAGATCCCGACACAATTATCAACAACTGCGAGCCCATCATCAAATGCGCAAACAGTGTCGAAGCTGTGGAAAAAATCCTTAATTGAAATCGAGGAGGCTCGACTGCCTCGGACCTTCCGGGGCGTCGTTCTCCTCATCTTCTTCTACCGAAACAGGTGCTTTGTACACAGTTTCCTGAATTTTATCTCCGACTTCTTCCTTGAGTTTAGATGCAAGGGATTTGCCGATACGGGGTATCGTGGCAAGCTCTTCGACAGATATGTTATGGATATCGTTTCTTGATTTTATTCCCTTGTCGTAGAGTGATCTGGCTCTTGTCCTTCCGATACCTTTCAGAGATACCAATTCGGAAAGTTCTTCTCTGATTCCGTATCTTACTCTTGTGAGTAACTTACGGAGTCTTTTCACCGATTCGGGTTTGAAAAGTACTGCAATCTCACTCATTGCATAGAGTAACCAATCCATCATATCGATTCTCGATCTGATGTCACCCGGACCTATTCCGTACAGGTCCGTGATTGTTTCCTCATTGTTCTCATTGATCCAATCGAGGATAAGAGCGGCAGTTTTCAGGTCGCTGAGGAAGAATTCGTAGTCATAATCTCCTTCTTCGGGCACATCTATGAGGAATTTATCTTCATAATCTGCGATCAATGTCCCCAATGTATCTTTGTCTTTGACTTTGGGATACAGTCCGATTACGTCGGGTGTCGATGCGACTGCATGTAAAATCGGCAGATCTTTGGTTTCGTCATCCATCTTTTCGAGTGCTTCTTTCAGCAACACCGCCGATTTCGGATCGATGTAAAGATCCGAGACTCTTTTACCGAACGGACGTATCGTAATGATGTCTTCATTGCAGTCGGCCATCTTATTTTCGCAGAGATAATCCACCACATTGTCTACCGCACCGTCAATTCCGTAGAGCTGCGATTCGCTTCCGTAGAATGTATCTTTGATGAAATCTATGATTTCCTCCGATGTGGAAACATCGCCTGCGGAGATAAGACCCAATATGTGATTTCTCAACACAGTTTCGTTACCGAGTTTCGACATAATCATCTCGGTATCGCACATGATATAGTTGTTCATCAGATTCTTACGGTCGGTCTCGCTTTTTGCGATAAGTATTGCCTCGCCGTATGGATCGTAACCCGGTCTTCCGGCACGTCCGCACATCTGTTTGATTTCCATTACGGGTATCGGAACACTTCCTGCGTTGGAATCGAAACGTTTTGTGTCCCTCACAATAACACGTCTTGCCGGGAGGTTGATACCTGCAGCCAACGTAGGCGTCGCAACAATGCATTTGATGTTTCTGTTGCGGAAGTTTTCCTCGACATAATGTCTCTGTCTCGAGGTCAATCCTGCATTATGGAACGCCATTCCGTTCTTTATGCATTCGGAAAGTTTCTTTCCCATGG
Source organism: Candidatus Methanomethylophilaceae archaeon (assembly GCA_963640855.1). Taxonomy (GTDB): domain Archaea; phylum Thermoplasmatota; class Thermoplasmata; order Methanomassiliicoccales; family Methanomethylophilaceae; genus Methanarcanum. The sequence continues at coordinate 66,278 of CAVIAJ010000005.1, read as the reverse complement.
AGGTGGAGTCGGCATCTCCTTCGATGTACGACATTTCTTCTTCCGTGATGCTTCTCTCGGCGAATGCTTTCATCTTCGGAGAATATTTCACCGCAAGAGATTCGGTTGAACGTCTTGAGTTCACAAATATGATGCACTGTCCGCCTTCTTTGACTGTCTGGGACACCAATGCCCAAATCTCATCTTTGCCTGGATCTAAATCGACGGTATGTCCGTCTCCGAATACGGTTTCTCCGTCGAAATACACTCCCTCATTCAGAGGAATCGGACGCCAGTCCATTTTTACAAGGTCGGCATCCAACCACATTGCGAGATCGTTTGCGTTGGAGATTGTAGCGGATAAAGCGATAATCTGTACGTCTCTGTTCTTTCTCTTGATTTTGGTGAGAGCGACTTCCAATGTAGGTCCTCTTCCCGGATCGTGTATCAGGTGGATTTCATCTGCAATGACCAATCCGATCTCATCAATCAGACGGCTTCCGTGTCTGATGAGGGAATCCGCTTTCTCCGAAGTAGCGACAATAAAATCCGCGTTTTTCAGTAATCTGTCGTCGGAATCCAAATCTCCGATGCTCATCGCAGTCCTGAATCCCAAATGGGAAAAACGGTCCATGTCCTCCTTTTTCTCTGATGCAAGAGCTTTGAGAGGAACAATATACAACACCTTTCTCTTCTTTTCGAGTATTGTCTTCAGTGCCGCAGTGTAACCTATCAGTGATTTTCCGCTTGCCGTAGGTACAGCTACCACTAGATTTCTGCCTTCGAGAGCTATGGGAACAGCTTTTTCCTGAGGCGGATGGAGGGTGTGATACCCGCATTCTTCCAATGCTTCTATCGCATCGTCGGGAAGATCAAGTTCGTCGACTCTCATCGTCTCAGCGGATGAAGTTCGTTGCGATCCAGGGTTCTCTGTCGGGTATCGTAACACCGTTCTTCTTACCGAAATCGATGCATTTGAGTAGCCATGCCATGTTTCTTCCCAATGTGCGCATAGTCTGCATTCCTTCGAAATCCTGAAGAACTTCTTCTTTGGTGTTACCGTGAACCTGGTTCCAATACTGTGACGAAACGATAGGCATCTCATTGATTGTGAAATATTTGTTGAGACGGTCGAATGCCGCACTGGCACCTCCTCTTCTGCATGAAACGACACAAGCGGCGGGTTTGCCTCTCATGGATCCTCCGTATGCGTAGAAGAGTCTGTCCATGAATGCCTGCAACTGTCCCGAAGGTCCGGCGTAGTAGACGGGGGATCCGAATACAAATCCGTCGTAGAGTTCCAATCTCGAACCTATATCGGCGACGGAATCGTTGTCGATAATGCAGTGACCTGTCTTCTTACAGGACCTGCATGAATTGCATCCCGCAATCGTTCTGTTACCTACTGTGATAATCTCGGTCTCGACACCCTGTTCGTTAAGTGCTTTTGCCACTTCTTCTAGTGCGGTAAAAGTACACTCTTTTCTGGGGCTTCCGTTGATCAACAATACCTTCATAGACGAAGATAACAGACCCGCACTTATAACGTCTTTCCCGTACTCCTTTAATATTCGCGGCAACGGAAAAACCGTTCGGATAACGGAGTCAGCGGCTGCGGCCGGTGATACGTCCGCAGGATGTACTGTCTTATTCCAGCATCTTTTATGTATATAAACGGAAAATCCTTCGGACAATCGGAAATCCCCCCATTAATTATATAAGGTATGAACCAATCGAGGTTTTGCAGATGTCCATTCGGACAGCTGTATTTTGACGGAATCCTATTCTGGAAGGTAAACACATGTCTGAAGAACAAGTTCTCAAAACCGGAACCACAACAATCGGTATCAGATACAAGGACGGAGTCATTCTCGCTTCCGATCAGAGGGCGACTATGAGCAACATGATTGCACACTCTGACGTCCAGAAGGTTCACAAGATTGCAGACAACCTCGGTATGACTATTGCTGGTGTCGTCGGCGACGCACAGCTCATGGTCAGATACATCCAGAGTGAGGTTGCACTGTACTCCATGAGAAAAGGTGCACCTATGTCGGTAAATGCAGCCGCAACACTTGTTGCAAACGTTATCCGCAACGGATTCTACGTCGGACACATCATCGGCGGTTACGACAGGACCGGAGGTCACATCTACAGTATCGACGGTGCAGGAGGATACATCGAGGACAACGTTATGTCCGTCGGTTCGGGATCTGTCTTTGCACTCGGTTCTCTCGAGACGACCTACAAGACCGATCTTCCCGAAGAGGAAGCCAGGGATATTGTCATCAAAGCACTTCATGCTGCGATGAACAGGGATTCCGCATCAGGAGACGGTATGCTTATTGCAGTCATCAACAAGGATGGATTCAGGTGGATCCCCAAGGATGACATCAAGGCACGTGCCGTCGAACTCGGTATCAACTACCCTGTCAGATGAGTTAGTCTCATTATCAAACCCTTTCCTTTCAAACACACTTTCCCCTTACAGTCGGGGGTTTAATCCATATGAATACAGATAGAATGTTTGCTAACCTCAGAGAGGATATCAGGCGCATAGTTCCTTCCGAATTGGATATTACGTCCATTGAAGTGGAAGGCCCCACGATAGTAATTTACTCCAAAGATTTCGAGAAGTTCTCTGAGAATACGAACATCACGAAGATGCTGGCTACAGAACTCAAGAAGAGGTTCGATATCCGCCCGGATCCGGCTATGCTCGGCAATTCCGATGATGTTGAGAATATGATCAGGAGCAAGTCTCCCGAGGAAGCGGAAATTACGGATTTTTTCTTCGATTATGATACAGGTGTTGTCACAATTGAGGCTAAAAATCCCGGTGCCATCGTCGGTAAGGGCGGTCAGTTGCTTAACGAACTGAAGAAAGAGTCCGGTTGGAACGTCAAAGCGGAACGCTCGCCGCCTATTGTTTCCAAGACAATAAGCGATGTCCGCGGTTATCTGAGATACAGCCGTGACGAGAGGGCCGAAATCATGCGCCGTATCGGAAGGCGCATTAACAGAGCCACCATCGACAGCGGAGAACAGTTCGTAAGGATAACATCCCTGGGAGGATTCAGGCAGGTCGGAAGGTCATGCACACTGCTTATGACCAAAGACAGTAAGATTCTCATCGACTGCGGATTGGATCCGTCTTCCGATTCTACACCTTATTTCAATGTGCCAGAGATGAAACCGATAACGGACATCGATGCAGTGGTTATCACTCACGCACACATGGATCACTGTGGATTGCTCCCGGTACTGTACAAATACGGTTACGAAGGTCCGGTTTACTGTACTCCGCCTACAAGAGATCTTATGGCGTTGCTTCAGTTGGATTCCATCAAACTCAACTTCGGTGAGGCAAAGAAAGCGCCGTTTGAATCATCAGACGTAAGAAATGAAATCCTTCACGTTATTCCGCTTCAGTACGACAAGACAACCGATATCGCCCCCGGTGTAAGGCTTACGTTCTATAATGCGGGACATATCTTAGGTTCGTCAATTGCACATTTCAACCTATGCAACGGATTCCACAACGTGGCGTTCTCAGGAGATACAAAGTATGAGAAATCGTGGCTTTTCAATCCTGCAAACACGAAGTTCATCCGTTTGGAATCACTCGTTATGGAGTCGACTTACGGAGGACACGGCGATATGCAGCCCAGCAGGGTAAGTGCATCAGCCGAAATGTGCGACATTCTGCAGAGAGCCACCGAAAAGGGCGGTAAAGTACTGATTCCTGTTTTCGCAGTGGGAAGGTCTCAGGAAGTTATGTTGGTTATCGAGGAAATGATGCGTACAGGCAAACTTCCCAAGATGCCCGTCTATCTCGACGGTATGATTTGGGAAGCTACCGCAATTCACACGGCATATCCGGAATACCTTAACAGTCAGCTTAAGACCAAGATTTTCCAGCAGAACGATAACCCGTTCCTTTCGCCGATTTTCAAACGCGTCGAGACAACTGATATGAGGGAAGAAATCTGTCACTCGCCCGACCCGTGTATCGTTCTCGCCACAAGCGGTATGATGACCGGAGGCCCTGTAATGGAATACTTCAAAGAATGGGCCGACGATTCCAACAATTGGCTTCTGTTCGTCGGTTATCAGAGCGAGAACTCTATCGGACGTACGATTCAGAGAGGAAGGAAAGAAATCTCATTCAACGGAAAGGGCGGTAAGACTCTCAACCTGAAGATTGAGATGAACATCATCACAATCGACGGATTCTCGGGACACTCCGACCGTAAGCAGCTTATGGCTTACATTGCGAAATTGGATCCGAGACCTTCCAAGATTATCATCGGTCACGGTGAAGATCGTAAGTGTATCGATCTTGCGTCTTCGATTTATCAGAAATACAAGATAGAAACAAAAGCACCGCAGAATCTTGAGACAATACGTCTCAGATGATTCCGCGGAAACGGTTTTATGCCGTACCCGAAAGAGTACGGCAAAATCACCAATTCGTTGCCTTCAGTTCGAAGTACGAACGGGGGTGTTTGCAGACAGGGCACACTTCGGGAGCTTCCTCTCCGACGTGGATGTGTCCGCAGTTTCTGCATTTCCAGATTGCGACTTTGTCCTTTTTGAAGACAAGTCCGTCTTCGATGTTTTTGAGAAGTGCCAGATATCTTTCTTCGTGGATTTTCTCGACTCCTGCGACACCTTCGAACGCAGTCGCAATCTCATCGAATCCCTCTTCTCTTGCGGTCTTTGCGAACTCGGCATACATTGTGCTCCATTCGTATTTCTCTCCGTCTGCCGCATCTTTGAGATTTTCCACTGTCTTAGGTACGCAGCCGTCGTGAAGGGCTTTGAACCACATCTTTGCGTGTTCCTTCTCATTGTCTGCGGTTTCCGTGAAAATGGCAGCGATCTGTTCGTAACCTTCCTTCTTTGCCTGTGAGGCATAGTAGGTGTACTTGTTCCTTGCTTCGCTCTCGCCGGCGAAGGCTGTGAGCAGATTCTGTTCTGTCTTCGTTCCTTTGATATTCGGCATAGTGACATCTCCTTACGTTGCTATTCGATGTTCATCTAAAAAATTCTTCCCGTATTCCGGGAAATGCTTACGAAATAAGTTTCCGGGAGGTTTCCCTCCCGGTTTTAATTCAGCTGAAATACCTCTCGAGGAGTCCCTTGAAGGCTTTTCCGTGTCTTGCTTCATCCCTCGCCATCTCGTGGACGGAGTCGTGGATTGCGTCAAGACCGAGTTCCTTTGCCTTCTTGGCGAGTTCGGTTTTTCCCATTGTTGCACCGAATTCGGCATCGACCCTCATTTCAAGGTTCTTCTTTGTGCTGTCTGTAACGACTTCACCGAGCATCTCGGCAAACCTCGATGCATGATCGGCCTCTTCGAATGCAGCCTGTCTCCAGTACATTCCGATTTCAGGGTATCCCTCACGGAATGCAACTCTCGACATTGCGAGATACATTCCCACTTCGGTACATTCTCCCTGTAAGTTTGCTCTGAGTCCGTCGATGATCTCCTGGGGTACGCCTTCTGTAATTCCGACCTTGTGCTCGGAAGCCCAGACCCATTCCTGATCTTTGACTTCTTCGAATTTGTCGGCGGATGCACCGCAGACAGGGCACTTCTCGGGGCAGATGTCACTCTTGACAATCTCGCCGCAGACTTTGCATCTCCATGTCTTCATCAATATCACCTTCGTTTTTCAACGACTTAACTTGACTATCCGTGTGATAATATAAATAGTTAACACTGTTAACAGGGATTATCGATGAATTATTTCTTCCGAAGGAACGAAAAGAACCCTTTTTTCTCAACATCGTTCGGGAATTTCTTTTTCAGAAGCTTGTTGAGTGCGGCTCTTGCCTTTGTGTTGTCGGGATCGAGTTCCAATGCTCTCTCAAGGTGTTCCCTCGCAGGAGTGTATTTCTTCAGATCGTTGACCAAAAGGATCGCGTAGTTCAGATGGAATTCCGCCCTGTTCGGATCCAATTCGATTGCTTTAAGGTAATATTCTTCTGATTTTTTATTGTCAAGAAGCTGCATCCTGCAGAATATACCGTAACTGTTCAGGAGATCGGGATCTTCGGGATGTTTCTCCAGAAGATAGCGGAACTGTTCCTCTGCCTGTCTTACGGTTTTCTTGTCATTCTTGTATATCGTAAGCAATGCTCTTCTCGCATCTTCATTATCGGGATCCAAATCAAGGATGATGTCGAGCTGCATTATCGCATAATTATGCATAAGGGCGTTGAATGCAATGTTCGCGAGGAGCATCCTCACTTCGATATTGTGGGGATCGCTCTCAAGGTATGTCTCAAGTGTCTTGATGGCACCGTCGCTGTTGTTACTCGAAGCCTGGTTTTTCGCCTTCTTCATTGCGTCTTCCGGTCCGCCGTACATAACACGGAGAAATGAAAAAACGTATTATAATTTGACGTTGCTATATTTTCAGGGAGATTGATACATATGGCTGAGAAAGCTGTTGAAGAGAAGAATACCCAGACTGAGGAAAAAGCTGTATCTGAGAGGAAGAAGAGACAGTTCGTTTCTCCGCACCCCGACGGCGGATGGCAGGTGAAAATCGAAGGCGGAAAGAAAGCTACGAAGAGATTCACCACGAAAGCGGAAGCCGAAGCATACGCCAAAGAACTCGCCAAGAACCAGGGTACAACCGTAATGCGTCAGAAGAAGGACGGAAAACTCCAGAAGAACCGCTACTGAATTACGCGTCACGCGTATGAAATATAGGACAACCTTATATTCTGTCGCGCATAGGGTAGACCACATACTATTGCACGGAGGACGAGAATGGGCGAAGAGAAAAAAGCGGAATGCAAAGTCCCCATCGAGACATGGATTGAAGGACAGACGTTCCGTACTACAGACGATATTGCCATCCCCGAGGTCAAGGCCGATCAGGTCATAGGGCAGGAAGAGGCAGTCGAAATCGTCAAAAAGGCTGCATCTCAGAAGAGACATGTGATGCTCATAGGCGAACCCGGTACGGGTAAGTCGATGCTTGCGAATGCGATGACCGAATATCTCCCGAGAGGGGAACTTCAGGATGTTATCGCATACCACAATCCGGAGGATTTCAACGAACCTAGGATTCGCGTTCTTCCCGCGGGAAGAGGAAAGCCTATCGTCAATGAGCAGAAGGCACAGGCTGCGGCACAGAGGAATCAGAAGAACAATACTGCCCTCTATCTTATAATCGCAATCTTCGGATTCGCTTTGCTCTACATGTTCATGACAAGGGATTCATCCATCCTTTGGATTGCATTGATCGGTTCGTTCCTTGTCTACATGGTATTCAGGACACCCGGTCAGAGACAGGAAGTTGCTATCGTACCGAAGTTACTGGTAGGTCACGAAGCCAGCGATATGCCTCCGTTTGTGGATGCTACGGGAGCACACGCAGGTGCATTGTTGGGAGATGTCAGACACGATCCTTTCCAGTCAGGAGGATTGGAAACACCTTCCCACGACAGGCTCGAAGCCGGCGCAATTCACAAAGCAAACAAAGGTGTGCTTTTCATCGATGAGATTAACATGCTCAGGATGGAGTCGCAGCAGGCACTTCTCACCGCAATGCAGGAGAAGAGAGCCTGCATTACAGGACAGTCCGAAAGATCCTCAGGCGCTCTCGTCAAGAGTGAACCCGTCCCCACAGATTTCGTTCTCGTCTGTGCGGGAAACCTCGATGCACTTCAGGGTATGCACCCTGCGCTCAGGTCGAGGATCAGAGGATACGGTTACGAAGTTTACATGAAGACCACAATGGTCGACTGTGACGAGAACCGTACCAATGTCTGCAGATTCGTCGCCCAGGAAGTCAAGAAAGACGGAAAGATTCCTCCCTTTGACAAATACGCAGTGGGAGAAGTCATCAGAGAGGCACAGCGCCGTTCCGGAAGGAAAGGAGAACTCACACTCAGATTCAGAGAGTTGGGAGGACTTGTGCGTGTATCCGGAGATATCGCCGTTCAGAGAGGCAGCAAAGTTGTGGAAATTGCCGATGTTCTCACGGCAAGAAGGACTGCAAGAAGCCTCGAGAAACAGATGGCGGACCGTGTTGTAGAAGCTCACAAGAAATACGATATGTTCAGAACTTCCGGTGAGGAAGTAGGTATGATCAACGGTCTTGCGGCACTTAACGCAAGTTCCAATATGGCAGAGTATGCAGGTATCGTGCTTCCGATCGTTGCGGAGGTTGCTCCTTCGCAGACTAAGAAAGGCGGACGTATCGTAGCTACCGGTAAACTCGGAGACATTGCAAAAGAAGCCGTGGACAATATATCCGCGGTCATCAAGAAGTACGCCATAGCGGACATATCCGATATGGATATCCACCTTCAGTTCATCGGTACATACGACGGAGTCGAAGGAGACAGTGCTTCCATTACGATTACGACCGCAATCATCTCCGCATTGGAAGGAATTCCGATTCACCAGAACATCGCAATGACCGGAAGTCTCAACGTCAGGGGAATGGTCCTGCCTATCGGCGGTGCCACCGCAAAACTCGAGGCTGCCGGAGACGCGGGAATCACCAAGGTTCTCATTCCCAAGGAGAACGCCAACGATGTAATGATCGAAACAAGGTACTACGAGAATATGGAAATCGTTCTTGTGGAAACCTTCCGTGATGTCATCGAACATGCATTCGTCGACTGTGCGAGGAAGCAGGAGTATATGGACAAGCTTCTGCCTCTGCAGAAAGACGGTGTTTCCACCGCGGTAAGGCTTGAGCCCCTCAAGGTAGCGGAATACATCAAACCCGCCGAGGATGTTCCTGCAGAAGCGGAAACAGTTGAAACAATTGTCGAAGAGCCCGCACCCGCAACTACTATGGATGTAAGGAACGACGCCAACCCCGCACCTCAGTAAAACCGTAACGGCTTCCGGGTTCATACCCGGAACCGTTCATTTATTATCCCTCAATTCTGAAATTTCACTGTTCTGTGTAATTTGCGACCCGTTCGTTATTTAACAGTTAATCTCTATGGAGTCAACCATGCGCATGATTCGCGGTCATGAGAACGACGCACTGATTATCGGACGGTTCCAGCCTCTGCACAAGGGACATTTAGAGGTTATCAGAAAAGTTTCGACGGAATGCGATCATGTGATTATCGGTATCGGCAGTGCGCAGCGCTCCCACACTTCGGACAATCCTTTCACGGCAGGTGAAAGATATCTTATGATATCCGAGACACTCAAAGCCGAAGGAATATCAAACGCAATCATCGTCCCCGTAGAGGATCTGAACAGATATTCCGTATGGGTTTCTCATGTGGAATCGATCTGTCCTCCGTTTACCATCGTATATTCCAACAATGCAAGTACGAGACGTCTTTTCCAGGAGGCGGGATACGAAGTACGCAAAGCACCGCTGTACAACCGCAGTGAATTCTCCGGAACCGAAGTACGTAAGAGAATGATTGACGGCGGCGATTGGAGATCGTTGATTCCCGCTCCCGTTGCAGATGTTATTGATATCATCGACGGTATCGGAAGGATGAAGTCAATCGGTGATTGGGATGACAGCGTCTGATCTTCTTTCACTGCTGAAAGAGAAAAAACTCACTCTTTCTCTGGCGGAATCCTGTACGGGAGGGATGATTTCATCACACATTGTGGATATTCCCGGTTCTTCCGAATGTTTTTTAGGGTCTGCGGTAACATATTCCAACGAAGCCAAGATGTCTCTGTTGGGCGTGAAGTCGGAAACACTGAATCAACACGGTGCGGTAAGCAGGGAAACATCGGCCGAGATGGCATCAGGCTGTGTACGTCTTTTCAAAACAGACATAGCGGCATCCGTTACGGGAATTGCAGGTCCCGGAGGTGCAACCGAAACAAAACCTGTGGGAACGGTTTGGATGTCCGTAACAGACGGTTCGAGATGTATTTCCGCGGAACATCATTTCAAAGGTAACAGACAGGAAATAAGAGAACAGTCTGCTTCTTCTGTTATCTCCATGATACAGGATTTCGTGAGAGGGATTCTTTGAGATATTCGAGACAGCTTCCGCTCTTCGGGAAAGAGGGACAGAAAGCATTGAACAGTGTATGTGTAGCAGTCGCGGGATGTGGAGGATTGGGTTGCAATGTTGTAACGCAGTTGTGTATGGCGGGTGTGAAGCATTTCTCACTGGTTGATAATGATGTCATCGAAGAATCCAATCTGAACAGACAGTTCGTATACTGCGGAAAAACCGGAAAGAAAGTTGAATCGATGAAGGATTGGATAATGCATATCGATCCGGAAGCCGAAGTCACGGTACATGACTCTCATCTTACATCAGATACCGCAGAAGACTTCCTCGACGGAGCGGATATTGCCGTAGATTGTTTGGATTCCAACAAATCAAGACTTATTCTCAATGAATTCTGTGTGAAGAATCACATACCTTTCGTATACGGAGGAATCAACGGAATGTACGGGCAGGTAACATTTATCCTTCCGGGATTCACGCCGTGTCTTTCCTGTATTCTCGGTAAAGGCGACGGAGAGAAAGTATCTCTCGGTTCCGCAGTTTCCGTTATAGGATCAATCCAAGCCAACGAAGTCATAAAGTACGTCACGGGCACAGGTAAGAATCTCAAAGGTGAATTGCTGATAATCGACCTCTCGGATAATTCATTTGAAAAGATACCGATTTCTTCCAAAATAGGATGTCCCGTGTGCGGAAAACAGGATAATTCCGAGTATCGAATCCTGTGAATGCACATATTAATATCATCCGTTTGATTCGGAATATTCATGGAGCACATTAGGACAGGCAAGGTCAAGGAGGTCTATGCCGTAGACGAAAACACATTGGAATTCGTCTTCACGGACAACATCTCCGTTTTCGATAAGATCATTCCTTCACAGATTCCGCACAAAGGAGAAACTCTCTGCAGGACCGCAAAATACTGGTTCACACTTCTCGAATCAAAGGGAATTAAGAACCACTTTATTGAGTATCTTCCTCCGAACAGGATGAGAGTGAAGAGGTTCAGAATCATCGAAGATTACGACAAGATCGATCAGACTACGAACAACTACCTCATTCCGTTGGAAGTCATCTGCAGGCACTACGCAGCAGGATCGCTGATGGACCGTGTCAAAGCTGGAAAAATCACTGCGGAACAGCTCGGATTCCCCAAGGATCATAAGATTGTCTACGGAGAGAAACTCCCCGTACCGTTTCTTGAGTGCACAACGAAGCTGGAAGCACACGACCGTGAACTGACTGAGGCTGAGGCAAAAGATATCGCAGGACTGAGTGACGGGGATTACAGAGGAATTCTCGATACGATTCTCAAAGTCGATAAAATCATCGGCAAAGAAGTCGCGAAACAGGGACTTATTCACTGTGACGGTAAGAAAGAGTTCGGATACGACGAAAACCGCGACCTTATGCTCATCGATACTTTCGGTACACTCGACGAGGATCGCTGGTGGGATTCCGCAGAGTACGCAAACGGAAATGTTGTCGAACTCTCGAAGGAATTCGTCAGACAGTACTACCGCAGCATCGGATATCATGAGAAGCTTATGGAAGCCCGTGAAAAGGGACTTCCCGAGCCCGATATCCCTGCGTTACCTCAGGACGTAATCGACCGTGTGAGCAAACTCTACACAGACATGTACGAGAGAATCACGGGAGAGAAATTCTGAAACCGTAAGGAGAATCGGCGGGTTAATCCCGCCGACTCTCGGATATTATCAAAATAATTGTCTGGCTCATAATCGGATACCGATCTGAGTCCGACTGATAATGTTGTTAATGATGCGATCCCGGGAAATGATTTCCTAAGAAAATCAGTCCAACTTGACCAAGACTAAGCTGTCGAATACGGGACAGTCGACTTTACCGATAATGTCTGTAACAGTCCTCTTGTCTCCGTTCTCCAATCCTACGGGATGACACTCGGCATAGTGCTCGCATCCGAGTCTGGCACAGTCGTTGCTTTCGTATGTGATCATACTCCCTTCGATTACAACTTTCTTCTGAACCGTTGCTTTCGTGGGAATTTTCTCAAGTTCGACAACCCTCACTTTGTCGTTGAATACTTCGCAGTCATGCTCGGTATCCCTCAGCTTTGTGACTTCGTACTGATGTCCCGGTTCCAGGTTGAAACACACACCTTTGAGTTTGCAGTCTCTGCATTCGGTCAGCGGACCGATGAAATAAAATCTGTTTCCGATATGTGCCTGTTCCTTACCAATCAATGTTATCAATACCATCACATCACCTTCAGATCACCATTGTGGTCTTTGCAACCACTTCCGCAACATCGCGTGTAAGTCCCGTATCGCCGAGAATTGTGAATCTGTCTTTTCTGATGTTACGTGCTTCCACGAGAGCATCTATTATGTCTTCGCTCTTCAGACCGAGATCCTTTGCGCATGTAGGCGCACCGATGTCTTTCAGAGCATTCCTGATTCTCATCCAATCTCCTCCGTGGAGATACATCATCATTATGGAACCCACACCGCATTGTTCGCCGTGCATCGCACGTCCCGGGTGAAGTATGTCCAAAGCATGCGAGAACATGTGTTCCGCACCGCTCGTAGGCCTCGAACTGCCTGCGACGGCCATAGATACTCCCGAGATGATGATGGGCCTCATAGCAATCCATACGCTTTCTTCCACGCCGGGTTTGATGAGTTTGGAATTGTCAATGATGGTATTTGCGGACATTTCCGCCAATGCGTATGCGGATGTGCTGAAAGGTTCGTTTTTAATCCTTCTTGCAAAATCCCAGTCTTTCAGTGCCGTTATATTTGAGATAACGTCGGCACATCCCGATGCGAGGTACCTGTACGGAGATTTGAAGATAATTTCCGAATCCGCCAAGATACCCATCGGTACTTCCGCATCCACGGATTTGGGTCCGATGTCCAATTTAAGCGATGCTCTTCCGGAGCCGATACCGTCGTGGGCTACGGATGTAGGAATGCTGATGAAAGGCACTTTCATCTGTTTCGCAGCCATCTTCGCAATATCGATCTTGCTTCCTCCGCCGACTGCGAGAATGAATTTGGATTTTGTTTCTTTACCGGTTTTGACAACGTCGTCCACATTTGCCAATGTGGCGTTGCCTGTCATTTTTACAGTGATTTCATAACCGGCATCCTTCATGTATTCTTCGGTAATCTTTCCGGCCGCCTGATATGTCTTATCGCCGGTGACAATCATTCCTGTCTTTCTGAATCCGAAATCATCGCACATTCCGGAAATCTGCGAGATAGTGCCGTGTCCGACGAGAACGTTCCTCGGGAACACCATTCCTTTGTTCTTTGAAAAACCATCATCCCCGTCCATATGACGCCGCACTCCTCTTTGACTGGGTAATTATGGTTGCCAAGTATTAAAACTGTTCACATTAATCCGTGTACTGATGAAAGCTGCTGTCATTGTCGGGAGCGCCAGGACTGACGGCAATACCGAGGCTCAGTGCCGTGCGGTTTGCGATGCCCTGGAAGAGAACGGTATAGACGTGGATATAATCAGACCTGCCGTGATGGAAATCCGCCACTGCACCGGATGTAACAGATGTATCGATACGGATTCATGTTACATGCAGGACGATATGCAGGTCATCTATGATGCATTTGATTCTTCGGATCTGTTCATCATAGCTACTCCTGTGTATTTTTCGGGACCTTCTTCGATTATCAAGCAGGTAATCGACAGATTCCAATGCAGGTGGGAGTCTGTGGATGAGCCGAATATTCCGAAATATGTTGCGTTACTCTGCAACGGAGGTTCCAGGAATCCGAGATTCGAGAATATCATCTCTATCGTCAGAGCATTCGCTTTCGGAACCAGATGTCTTTGGGCGGGAGAATCTCTTGCGGAGGGTACGGATAACGACGAATCCAAATGTTTCAAGGATGCGTACAAGTTCGGACTGCACCTTGCGGAGATTGTGAAAGGTATGGATTGATTTTATTCAATCACATCTTTCATACCGAAGTATTCGAAGACACTTCTGTGGAACTTACGGGAGAAGGGAATGATATCTCCGGATTGGGATATTTTCCTCCAATCGTCAAATGAAAGTGACGAATCTGTATCGATTACGGCGATACGCGTATATCCCGTATCGAAGAGATAATCGGCAACCGAAAGTACATCTTCCGTTCCGTCGGGGCAGATGCATTTTCCTCCTTTGATGAAAAGACAGGGGATTGAAGAATCCGATACCGAGAGAATATCAGTGAGATCGTCTTCGGAATAAATTCTGTGATACGGCATCAGCACGGTGTCGGCATCGGAATTGAATGCATCGAAAATATCGTCGGCATCGTTGACGGAAGTCATGAGCCACATAGACGCTCCGCGCATTCTGAAGCGTTTTACGATTGCCGTGTCGATCGTATCGTTAAGGAGTCCTTTTACATCCAACACAATCAAAGGCATTCTGTATCCGATACGCGGGAGCATCTCTCTTTTCAGAGGTACTGCATCCTCAATTTTCAGTTCCCCGCCGTTGATATCGATATGTGCATACAGGATGTTTTCTTCACTGTCCGATGTAAGAGGTACGACGGGAATCTGCATGAAAAATCACATCTCCAGCTGATACTCTATGCTCTCGAGATAATCATTCACTTTTTCCGAATTTTCGGCATCTTCGGGACCGATTCCGCAGATTATCGATCCCGACATATCTTTGACACCCATAGACATCATTGTTTTGGTAATTCTCGATAACACTCCTCCGTACATCATGTATCCGTCGGGTGCACCGCACGTGAGGAGTACGGAACCTTTCTTCACGTTGCCGAAATTTACGATTCTCTCTCCGTCTTTGTTATTGACCATGGCGTAGAATCTGTCGATGAATGTTTTCATCATTCCCGTTTCGGAACCGAAATAAACCGGTGATGCAAGTATGAGCATATCGGAAGATTTTATCTTGTCATACATCGGAATCATATCATCGTTAACTGCACATTTTCCCGATGTTTTGCATGACATGCAGGCTCTGCAGTCGCTGATTTTCAGATCTTTAAGAGAAATGATTTCCGTTTCATAACCGAACTTCTTCACACGCTCTGCCGTTAAAACCGAAATCTTTGCGGTGAGGCCGTTTTCTCTCGGGCTTCCGTTGATTATGAGGAGTCTGCTCATAGGCTGTGTGATATTGTCATAAGATAAATTGACACCGATTCTTTACGCGTAAAACTGCGGATGTCGTAAATATGAAAAGATGTTCTTCGGATACGTGAGTCCGATGTTGGAACTTGAACTCAGATTGGAATATGACGATGCCCGTACCGCAGAATCCGTAATGAAGGCCGTAGGGCCGGACAACGGGGAGTACGTCGATTCCGAATCGGACGGAAATACACTTATTTTCAGAATGAAGGCGGAGGACGCCGGCAGTCTGAGAAACACCGCCGACGACCTTCTCGTTTGCATTAAAACAGCTGAGGAAGCCTCAGGAATCGTCACTTCCGCTGCGGACCTTGACAGCGATTCCCTTTCTGAATGATTTTATCTCATCGAAAGTGAGGACTGTACGTCCCGTAGCAAGGAATTCATCGTTCTTGTCGACGATGATGACTTCTTCCATAGGTCTGATCTCGGAATCCATGTCAGTTACGAACTGACAGAACATGTTCCTTCCGTTGGAAACGAAGGGAATTGCATCATCCATCGAAATGCATCTCATCTTCGGTGAAGGAAGTACTTCCAACACTCTCTTTGCGCCTTCGGGCCTCAGTGTGTAGAGTCCGTCGGGAGCTCTGAGCGAAAGAACGTGTTCTCTGTCGGAGATTACGTTTCTTATCTTTCCTGTCTTCCTGCTCTTGACGAGTTCGATCTTTCCTCTGAACAGTGCATCTGCGGCTTCGAATCCGAACTGATATTCCGCGGTGGCTTTCGCTCTGAGGAGATCTGCGTCGTATTCCAATTCTCCGGGTTCGATATCTCCCTGTTCTCTGATGTCGATGAATCCCATTTTTTTAACGAATTCTTCGGTCATCCTGTCGACTTCTTCGATTGTTTCTATGTCCCATATTTCGGGGAAGAGAGACTGTGCCAGAGGGTAAATTTCATCCAATTCCGCAGGTACGGGTCCGAAGGGTGATTTGACAATCGGAGTGTATCCTGCGGTTCTTACTCTGTTGAAGTCGGAAACATAGTGTCTTCCGTAGGGCTTCGGCGAATCGTTGAATATCGCCGCCTTATCCGTCGGCGGTCTGTAGTTGGTGAGAAGTTTTCTGTAGTATCTGAGGAAGATCGGTCTTGACCTTGATTCCGATCCTGTGTAGAAGAGGGCTGCATCGCGGCTTACGGGTTCGGTCTTCTCCAAAAATGCCTGGTGTTCCTTCAGCCTTCTCAGTGCATTGAGGAGTTCGGGGTGCGCCCTGCATCTCATTTCCGCAAGGTCCCAGAGTCTTCCTTCTTTGAGATATCTTCTGACAAGAGAAAGCTCACTCGTAATCTGATAGAGGTTGTGACGTGCGATCAATCCCTCTCTTTCCGATTTGGGCATCTTCCTTACTTCTTCGAGGGTGTGTCCTCTGCATGCGGGACAGTTGCAGTCGAG
This sequence comes from Candidatus Methanomethylophilaceae archaeon, assembly GCA_963640855.1. GTDB lineage: Archaea > Thermoplasmatota > Thermoplasmata > Methanomassiliicoccales > Methanomethylophilaceae > Methanarcanum. Next base: position 49,759 of record CAVIAJ010000005.1, on the reverse strand, counting down.
TGACTGCATCTCGGCCATGCGGTACGTACCGTCGATGAACATGAATCTGTCGTCTCTTGCGAATTTTGCATATGACGCAGAATCGAAAAGATCGCATCCGAGTAAGGTTGCGAATGCGAGAATCATCGGGTGACCCGCTCCGAAGAGGTGGACGGGGCGGTTGGGATTGAGTCCTTTTTTGGATGAGATAATAACATCGACCAATTCGGTGTATCTGTACTGTTCCATCAGGGGTACGACTCCTCCGATGGGGTGGACATCGACATTCATATCCGCCATCTTCCTGGCACAGTCTTCTCTGAGGTCCTGATAAACCGAACCCTGGACGACACCGTTGATCATCATGTCTCCCTTGATATCACAGGCGTGCTGTGTTCTTTTCAGTGTTTCGACAATAGATTCGGCGGTTTCTTCTTTGGTCCAGAAAGGTTCCGTGAAAATATCGAGAACGGTACCGATATCCGTGCCGATACTCTTCTGGAATTCAATCATCTCATCGTTTGTTACCTCAACCTCGCCGTACATGTGACTCTGGAACGTTCCGGAATCGGTCATGATGACACCGGGGAAATCGAGCATTTTGTGCAGACCTTCGGCCTGTGCTCTCTCCTTCAGTGCGGGATTGTTTTTGATGATGTATGAATTGGTAATGATTGCTCTGAAACCGAACTCGTCGTAGAGTTCCCTGGGTGTGACTGTGAATATCTTCGGGTTAACCACAGGAAGCAGTGCGGGTGTTTCCAGTACTGTACCTGACGTTGTCTCGAACTTACTCAGTCTGGCGAGTCCGTCCCTCTTGATGATCTCGAACATCGGTGGACGGTAGCAGTAGCGGATATTAAATAGGGACGGTCACGGAAGGATCACATGATCCTGCCGGCTTCCATATCTGCATACATCTTGGCGATTGCGTTCTTCATGAATGTATCCGAGATGTCTTCGATAATATTCTCATCCCAATCCATTTCGGAGCGTCCGATTTTAATCATTTTTTTAGCTCCGTCGCATCCGCAGTTGTCTTCGTTGGGATCGAGCATGACAATCTGAAGTCCGTTCAGAATCTGACTTACGGTTCTGCCGTTAATCAGTACGGTATTTCTTTCGTTTTCCGTCTTTTCAGTTCTGAAACCTACTGAGATATCTGCCATCTGCATCTCGAGGACGAGACTTCTGATGTAGTCTTCCATTTCCTTTACGCTCTTACGTCTGATGTCTGCATCCGAGGGCGGTTCAGCGGAATATCTGTAAACGATATCTAGCATTGCCATAAATACAATAACAAAAACGCTGTTGATAAATACTGCGCCCGTAAAAACGGGTGAAAGGCCCTGCCGTAAGGCAGGGCTGACAGAGTGTTTATTTACACTCTTCTTCGCTCTGGTTCTTGAAGCCTTCTCTTTCTTCTTTGCCTTTCTCTTTGACGCCCGTGATGAGTTCTTCGTATTCTGCGATTTTCTTCTTGGACTCATTGATTTCGGCAACGGCTGCATCGATTCTGACCTGAATATCATCGCTTTTGTCATTCAGCGAGGAATAGTAGAGTTCACCGATCGCGGTATAGTTCTTGGCGATCTTGGATTTTTCATCGTTTATCTTACTTTTGTATTTGGATACGTCGACGCCTTCTCCGAGCTTACTGTCAACACTCTTTGCCGCCATCTTCGTCTTGCTTACTGCTTTGCCAATCAATCCCATGTCGATCTCCGAGCCTGAATCTGTGACGACGGTAATATTTTTAACGGCACAGAGGACGCTTTCGGTTGCAGAGAAAGTATTGTTTTTATAGAGATTCTATGATTGTTGCCGTATGGGCATCCCATTCAGAACATCCGTTAACGACGAATACAAGATGGTAATCGTCATGAGGAACGATCTCAAAATGTCCAAGGGTAAGATTGCCGCTCAGGCCGCACATGCCGCAGTAAACTGTGCATTCGCCGCCAAGAAGAAGGATCCGAAAGGATTCGACAAATGGTATTCCGAGGGTCAGAAGAAGGTTGTTCTCAAAGTGGATTCTCTTGAGAAACTTTACGAGATCAAAGCTGTCGTAGATGCCAACGGAATCACTAATTCTCTGATTACCGATGCGGGAAGAACCGAAATCGCACCCGGAAGCGTAACATGTATCGGAATCGGTCCGAGTACGGATGCCGTTTTGGATAAGATTACAGGCGAATTATCGATGCTGTGATTTATTCGCCGAATAACAGCATTGCATACTGCGAAATGAGAGATCTTCTTCTTTCGTCCGTAGATTCTCTTTCGTCGGGACTGCACGTAATTATGTCTTCCGTAGCAAAATATGCGCATCTGAGAACGAATACAGCATCTGTGTAAGCCGCAGCATCGTCCCTGGGCTGTTCACCTTCTCTCAGCGCTCCCGCAATTTCCGTTATGAGACAGATGTAAAGTGTTCTGTACTCGTCGGCCACTTTCCACAATACAGTTCTTGCGGCAACCGATTCGTTGAGTACTTTGGATATTGAGCATATGTCAGACATCGTGTTTACGAGAGATTCGCATCTTTCCACGGTGATCTTCGGATCTGTCATATTGCACAGAGAGCAGTATGAAACTCTGTTTATGCCCAAAACAAAATTGATGAGAGATTCCGAATCTCTGAAAGACGGAAGTTTTTCCGAGATCGAAGTAACAATCGTCATCGGAAGGTCGATATTATCCGTCATTGCCGTTTTCGCTGCAAGAACATCCAACCCCTCGGTTGAAAATCTCTCGAGACCGTTCATCAGACATTCGTAATAGAAATCGCAGAGTTCGGATACAATGTTCTTACGTTCTTCCGCGGAAAGATCGGAAGCATCGTTCCATTTGGATATTGCTCCCGCTACGTCGCATTTGTACAGTGCATCCATGCCTTCTCTGTAAAGGAATGACTGATTTTCAGGCATATCCGGCGGGATTCACTGCAACGATATAATTTTTGATGTGTTTCATCGGCTGTTCATAAGTTCTTTGAACTCTTTCGCAGCTTTGACTACGTCGGGTTGGGAAACAACCGCGGAAATTACCGCGACACCGTCGGCACCGTGTGATAAAACGTCTTTAACATTTCCTATGTTGATTCCGCCTATGGCATATGCGGGAATCGACACGGCATCGGAGATTTTCTTCATCATCTCGAGACCGTGACCGTGTCCCGCATCGTCTTTTGAAGATGTATCGAAAATCGGGCTGAGTGCGACATATGACGCACCGCCCGCTTCGGCTTCTTCTGCTTCTTTTTCATTGCCTACGGAAACGCCGATAATGAAATCTTCGGGTACGCGCTGTCTTATCGAAGAAACAGGTTCGTCTCCCTGTCCCACATGGACTCCGTCCGCACCCGATTTTAATGCAATTTCAACGTTATCGTTGACGATAAACGTCCTTCCGTATGATTTCGAAATTTCCGAAATCTCACATGCCCACTGAAGAAATCTTTCATCGTTGTCTTTCACGCGGAGCTGAACGATATCCGTTCCTCCTTCGTAGCTCCTGCGGGCTACTTCTACGTGAGACAAACCTTTAGACAGTTTATCGTCGGTGACAACGTAGAGAAGACTCATTCTTCCCTGACCTTCCTTCTTCCGTCGAGTTCTTCGGGAGTGAGGCTGTACAGCGAATCCAACAGAGCAGCCTTGAATGTTCCCGGTCCGTTGTATCCTTTTGCGGTTTCTCCCGCAACGGTAAATGCGGAAATCGCCGATGAAACGGAATCTGCGGAAACTCCGTTTGCTCCCACGAAGCATCCCACAACCGATGACAGCATACAGCCTGTTCCGGAAACCATATCCATCATGGGAATTCCGTTGGAAAGAGCATGTGTATTCTTTCCGTCTGATACATAATCTGTTTCTCCGGACATTCCTACAATCAGATTCAGTTTTTTTGCCAATTCGGTACATATGTTACCTTCGGCGGAAGCGTCCGAATCGACACCTCTTACCTTTCCTTTCTGTCCCAAAAGCGAAGCAATTTCTCCCGCATTGCCTTTGATGACATCGACTTCAACCGATCTGAGAATACCTTCGGCAGCTCTCGATCTGTATCCCGTCGCACCGGCACCTACGGGATCGAGAATCACAGGTATGCTGCAGTCGTTTGCAACTTTTCCCGCAGAAACCATGATTTCAATTGTATCGTCGTTCACGGTTCCGATGTTAAGCACAAGAGCGGAAGCCATGCCGACCATTTCGATTGCATCGGCAAGAATGTCGCTCATGACAGGCGAACCGCCTGCACAGAGTGTAATGTTCGCACAGTCATTGATTGTGACGTTGTTCGTAATCTGACATACCAACGGTCTTTTCTCCCTTACCGTACGTAACATGCCGCCTGCACTTGCCATATTTGCGTGATTGTTATCATCGGTATAAATTTTGACGCATTTCCGTGATGTACAGTATTAATACAACATCGCTGATTGACAGTACCGATTGAGAACCCGTTTGTAAAGGGATGATTTTAGATGAAAGCATTGTACAGTGACGGAAGCGTCAGAGAAACAGATGATGAACTCCCGGTCCTGAGGCACACAGCATCGCACATTATGGCACAGGCTGTGCTCAGGCTCTTTCCGGGAACAAAACTCGCCATCGGTCCCGCGATCGATGACGGATTCTACTATGATTTCGACAGAGAAGGAGGATTCACTCCCGAGGACCTCGAGGCTATCGAGGCCGAGATGAAGAAAATCATCAAGGAGAACCTTAAGATCGAGACATACACGCTTCCGAGAGCAGAGGCTATCGAATACATGAAAGGCAGGGGAGAGATTTACAAAGTCGAACTTATCGAAGATCTTCCCGAAGACGCACCTATCAGCTTCTACAAGCAGGGTGAATTCACCGATCTCTGTGCGGGACCCCACGCACTGTACACCAAAGCAATCAAAGCATACAAGCTCACATCGATTGCAGGTGCATACTGGCGCGGAAGCGAGAAGAACAAGATGCTCACCCGTATCTACGGTACGGCATTCCAGGACAAGGAAAAACTGGAGGAGTATCTGAAGATGCTTGAGGAAGTCAAGAAAAGAGACCACAGAAGACTCGGAAAGGAACTGGGTCTTTTCATGCTTCTCGACGAAGGGCCGGGATTCCCGTTCTTCCTCCCCAAGGGAATGACTCTGAAGAACACACTTATCGACTACTGGAGACAGATTCACCAGAGGGAAGGATACCTTGAGGTTTCCACGCCTCTTATTATGAGGAAACAGCTGTGGGAGCAGTCCGGTCACTGGGACCACTACAAGGACAACATGTACACCACGAAGATCGAAGACGAGGAATTCTGTATCAAACCCATGAACTGCCCCGGAGGCGTACTCGTTTACAAGAGCGAGCCCCACTCGTACAAAGATCTTCCTCTGAAAATCGGAGAGCTCGGTATCGTTCACAGGCACGAGCGTTCCGGTACACTTCACGGTCTTATGCGTGTAAGGTGCTTCACACAGGACGATGCACACATCTTCATGACAAGGGACCAGATCACAGAACAGATCGAAGGTGTCGTGAGACTCATTGATGAAGTTTATTCCTTATTCGGCTTCAAGTACCACGTGGAACTTTCCACACGTCCCGAGGATTCTATGGGATCCGACGAGGATTGGGAAGCCGCAACCGACGGTCTCAAGAGGGCACTCGACGACATGAAGCTCCCGTACGTTATCAACGAAGGCGACGGAGCGTTCTACGGTCCGAAGATCGATTTCCACCTTGAGGATTCACTCGGAAGGACATGGCAGTGCGGTACGATTCAGCTTGACTTCCAGATGCCTCAGAGGTTCGATATCCACTACATCGGAACCGACGGCGAGAAACACAGGCCTATCATGATCCACCGTGTCGTTTTCGGTTCGATTGAAAGATTTATAGGAATTCTCATCGAACACTACGCAGGAAGATTCCCGGCATGGCTGGCACCTGTACAGGTGAAGATTCTTTCCGTTTCGGAAAAATCGCGCCCGTACGGTAACAAAGTCTATGAGGAACTCAGGAAGAACGGAATCAGATGCGAAATCGACAACAGGGATGAAAAGATCGGATATAAGATCCGCGAAGCCCAGTTGGAGAAGGTTCCGTACATGCTCGTTCTCGGTGAGAAAGAGAGCGAAGACGGTACCGTTGTCGCAGTGAGGAGCAGAGACAAAGGAGATCTCGGCGCAGTGAAGGCCGGGGAATTCATCTCCGGACTCCTCAAAGAGATTGCCGACAAATCGTAAAACAAACAGCCGCCCGATGTACGGAAAATACATCGGCGGCTCCTCTTTTATTATCCCATTTTTAGGATTATCTTTATATAAAGTTCTGTCATAGTCCGCGACAGTTATTATGTCCGACATATCGAAGAAGTCGAAGGAGGTCGAGGATATTCCTCTCGATGGGGAACCTGTCGATACTCTACCTGCCAACGAGGACATCAAAACAGACAAAGACGGGAAGAAGGTCAGGGCCGGCCTTAAGAAAAAGGATCACGACCCCATTCTCCGCGTCAGTGCTATCGTTCTCGCAATCGCCTGTATAATCGTCATTGCAAACTCAGTCTACGACATTACTCTCGCAGACCACAGCGATCCGCCAATCAAGTACGGTGACAAAGTCATCGTCGATTACGTCGGTGCATACGGTGCATATTACGATGAAGACGGAGCAATTGTCTTCGACACATCGCTTAAGAGCGTCGGCGATTCGGATGTGAAAAAGAGCTATGAGTACAACCCTGCTTTCAAACAGCTGACTGTTGAAATCGGAAAAGGAGATTACCTTGAGAAATTCGAGAGTTCGCTTATCGGACACGTTCCCGGAGATGTCATTAAGGTAATGATCCCCAACGGATACGGCGAGGCACAGTTGTATGACTTCAAAGGAACTGCGGACATCAAACAGTCAACAGTGCTTACAGCCAGCGAATTTAAGACTCTGTTCGGATACGATGCACCCAAGGCGGACAGCGGAACTGTTACCGTAAAAGAGCACACCGAGTACAAAGCGGATGACAAGTACAAGTACACGCCCTTCGGATTCGGTGCAACAGTCACACCCAATTCCGACGGAACGGTCACAGTCAACTACTCTGCCGAAGCAGGAAAGACATACGTTATGAGCGAAGATGTCTCCGTGAAGGTCGACAGCGTTGCAGACTGTACGGCAAAAATCACCTACGAGTTCAAGGAAGACTCCAAGAGGGATTTCGTCAAGGTCATCGTAGAAGACAACGTGTCTGTTTACGTCTACCCCGACACAATGAAGTACAAGTCCACCGACGAGAAGACCGGCGAAGACCTTTACTTCACGATTACAGTCGTCAAGTACGCCTGATGATTAAACAAAAAATTACCCCGGGATTTTTCCCGGGGTTCTTATGTTTTGATTAAAAAATTTTCAGACAAAGAGCTCAAGCTTTCCGTAGAGATCTTTGGGATCTTTTCCGAGAATTCTGACGTAGTTCTTCTTGCCGGATTCTCTGTCGATGAAGACATCGGGAATGCTTCCGTAATCTTTTACGGTTGCAGCTGTGATTTCTCCGAGGCGTAAGTCTCTGTATTTTTTACGGTCCAATTCAACGATTTCCAATCCGACTTCTTCCATGAGTTCGCACAGTTCTTCGGAATACTCGAGATTCAATGTAGCTCTTATATCGGGGTCGAATTTCATCGTCGAAAGCAGGAGGTACGAAGCGTGTTCCGCGGAGCCGTATTTCGCTTTGCCTCCTTTCCTGAGATTTCCGTTTTTGAAGACTATTCTGTTGTCGATAGCTGCGATATCTTCGGGACCTGCGGCATTTGACAGTGCATATGCGATATTCATTCCCGATCTGGGAACCCAATCCTGGGGAATCATGTTGACAACAAGATCCGCAAGTATGTCTATTTCATCCAATATGCGGAATCTTGCGGAATCGTCCTGCATCTTCACCATCGGGTTGACTACTTTGTCTCCCTTTCCGATGACATACATCGAAGCGATGGATTCCTGTATCAGTTCTCTGGATTTGATTACGGCATTGACAATGTCCAATCCTTTGGCCATGTGGGCTGTGATGTACGATGAAAGCGTACATCCTCCGCCGTGTCCGGCTCTTTCGAGACGGGGATATTCCATCCTTGTGAATTCGGATGACAGGTAGAAGTAATCGACAACATTCTTTCCCGTCATGTGACCTCCTTTCAGAAGGACGGACGAACCTTCCTTTCCGATGAGTTCACATGCCAATGTTGCATCGTCTTCTGTCCTGATTGGCATCTTCGCAAGGATTTCCGCCTCATGTCTGTTCGGTGTGATAAGTTCACACAGAGGCATGAGATATTTCCTGACAGCTTTTGCAAGATTGTCTGTTGCCAATGAATCGCCTACTCCGGCGACCATAACGGGGTCGATGATCAGAGGCATGTCATGATCCTCGAGTACATCGGCTACGGCTTCTACGATTTCCTCGTCGTAGAGCATTCCTGTCTTGATTGCTTTGATATCGACGTCTTTCAGTACTGCTTCGAGCTGATTGACGACCATGTCGACGGGCATCGGATAGATGCGTTCGACTGCTGTAGTGTTCTGGGCTGTGACCGCAGTAATGACGGCACATGCATGGACGCCCACCGATCCCATTGCCTTTATGTCCGCTTCTATACCGGCACCGCCGATAGAGTCCGAACCTGCGATTGTAAGAGCGCACCTCATATTTTTGTCAATAATGCTGCCTTATATAACAATGTTTATCGGTCAACCGACTGAGTCCGGGAACGCATATGTGATATGTGACATACGGCGGGACTTCTTCTGACGAATAGATAAAATACGTGTTGAATAATAGGACAGGTGATGAAAAACCACACCTATCACTTCATTCTCACCGGAAAGTCCGACTACAAGGATCTCGTACCTGTATTCCCTGAGATTCTGAAGACAATTCTCAAGGAGAACGATCACTTCCAGAGTGATGAGGATGAGGAGAACAGGGAAATGTTCATCGATATGAACATGGCGGATCTTGAGCTCAACCGTAAGCCCGAGGGATACAACAGGAAAGGTAAGTACAGACTCATCTTCCCTATCGGTACCAAAGAATTCTACATTACATCATTCGTTGCCAAACCGAGTGAGGTTAAGAAGGTCGGCGACAGAATTAACGATCTCCTTGTTACCGCCAACCTCGACTTCGAGACAATAAAGGGCGATGACGAAATCGACTGATTTCAGAACATCGCAAGTACCGAAGTCACGAAGAGTGCCGCACCGATGTACATCAGTATGCGTGTGTTCTTTACACAGTGCCCTTCAGTCGATGTCAGGTAAACGAATGCGAGAATCATGCCTGTGCCGATCAGAAGTGTGCCCTTGTTGAAAACATTCAGCTGAGAGAACAGTCCCGTGTTCAGCATTGCGGCCGAAACCGCGAAGATCAGTGACAGAGAAATTCCCAGTATTTTCGTACGGGATCTCTTCAGTTCAATTTCGTTTTCGATCTCTACGATCCTGCTCTTGTTGATGTTGTATACGGTTCCCATCCATACCACATATGTGATGACGTGTGATGAGTATATATCCGAAAGCGGGGGAGGTCGCCGATTATCGCCGATTGATGTACGGTGCCCGAAAATGCACCGTACATCGTTTCGGTACGATTCTTAATAAGTTTCAGTCACGGAGAAGTGCATCCCAGCAGGATTCGATGTAATCCGATTCCTGTCTGACTGCTTCCTCTCTTTCCATGTAGTCCTTTATTGCGATAATGAGCTGCTGATCCGTGGATGCAGACGATGTACCGCCGTAGGAACTTCTTCTCTCGACACAGTTTTTGATGTCGATGAAGTCATAGACATCGTCTCCGATTGCGGTTGAAAATGTACGGAATTCTTCGACTGTAAGGTCGTCGAGATTCTTTTTGTTCTCGATACAGTATCTTACGCACGAACCCACGATACCGTGTGCCTCTCTGAACGGAATGTCTTTTGTTACGAGATAATCCGCAAGATCGGTTGCGTTAATGAATCCCGACTTCATCTTCGAAAGTAAGGATTCCTTGTTGAACTTCATGGTCGATATCATCTTTGTCATCATAACAAGGCATGAATTCAGGGTGTCGAGTGCTTCCATAGCCGGCTTCTTATCTTCCTGAAGATCCCTGTTGTATGATAACGGAAGGCCTTTGGTCGTCATAAGCATCGCAAAGAGACCGCTGCAGATTCCTCCGCATTTACCTCTGATAAGCTCTGCGATATCGGGGTTCTTTTTCTGAGGCATGATTGAGGATCCGGTGCTGTATCTGTCATCCAATTCGGCGAATTTGAATTCCTGTGACGACCAGAGAACGATCTCTTCCGCCATTGAAGAAAGATGGACGGCGGTAAGCGAAGCGCAGAATGCAAGTTCGGTAACAAAATCCCTGTCGCTGACGGAATCCATTGAGTTGAATGTCGGACCTTTGAATCCCAGTGCCTTTGCGGTCATGTTCCTGTCGATGACATACGTCGTTCCCGCCAATGCGGCGGAACCGAGAGGACAGTAGTTCAGCCTTTCAAGAGAGTCCATGAAACGCTGTGCGTCGCGGGACATCTTGAACAGGTGTGCCAATGCATACTGTGCGACCGTAACGGGCTGCGCATGCTGCATGTGGGTAAATCCCGGCATTATAGTGTTGCCGTTGTCTTTCGCAATCGTAAGCAGTGCGTCGATAAGGGCATCGATGTTCTTCACGGTTTCAAGAGTAACATCTCTGAGATACATTCTGAAATCCGTGGCGACCTGATCGTTCCTGCTCCTTCCCGTGTGAAGTTTTCCTCCGGCGGGACCGATGAGATCGGTAAGTCTGAATTCCACGTTCGTGTGAATGTCCTCGAGTGAATCGTCAAGTCTGAACTCGCCCTTCTCCATCTCGGAGGCTATGGTCCTGAGTCCGATTATGATGCTGTCGGCATCTTCCGCGGGAATAATCCTGCGGTCCTTCAGCATTTTTACGTGTGCGAGAGAACCCATTACATCGTAGAACGAGAGCATTACATCGACATCGAGAGAGGATGTGAACTGCAGCGTGGAGTCATCCATCTCGCCTTCGAATCTTCCGGACCATAAAGCCTGCTGAGACATCGCAATCACTTCTTGTGGGCTCTCGCCGTCGTCTTGTTGGGAAGTCCCCAGCAGTAGATGAAACCGAGTGCGGATCTGTGGTCGAATTCATCGCCTTTGGCGTATGTCGCAAGTCCTTCGTCATAGAGTGAGTACATTGATTTGCGTCCGACTACAGTTGCGTTGCCTTTGTAGAGTTTTACACGGACCGTGCCGGTAACGAATTCCTGTGTTTTGTCGATGAATGACTGGAGAGATTCTCTGAGTACGCCGTACCAGAGACCGTTGTAGATCAATTCCGCATACCTCTGCTCGACACCTCTCTTGTATTCGAGGACATCTTTCTGAAGTGTGAGGAATTCGAGACCTTTGTGTGCTTTGATCAGCAGTGTTGCCGCGGGACATTCGTATGTTTCCCTGCTCTTGATACCGACGAGACGGTCTTCGACGTGATCGATACGTCCGACACCGTTTCTGCATGCGACTGCGTTGAGTGTTTCGATCATCTCCACGCCGCCCATTTTCTTTCCGTCGACAGCTACCGGGATACCTTTCTCGAAGTCAATCTCGATGTACTCTGCCTTGTCGGGTGTGTTCATCGGATTTACGGTCCATGCCCATGCTTCCTCGGGAGGTTCCGCCCATGCATTTTCGATTACACCGCATTCGCAGCTTCTTCCCCAGAGGTTTTCATCGACAGAGAAGGGATTTTCCTTCTTCACGATGATTTCAACGCCGTTTTCCTTTGCGTAATCGATCTCTTCCTCACGTGTCATGACCCATTCCCTCATGGGGCCGATGATTCCGAGGCTCGGATCGAGAGAAACGATACCGACATCGAAACGGACCTGATCGTTACCTTTTGCGGTGCATCCGTGTGCGATGTACTTTGCACCTTCTTTCTGTGCAACTTCTACCAATTTCTTAACAATGAGAGGCCTTGCGGTTGCAGTGCTCAGGGGGTAAACGTCCTGATACATGGCATTTCCTTTGAGAGTGGGCCAGATGTAATCCTCGACGAATTCATCCTTTGCGTCGATGAACTCCGCCTTGATTGCTCCGTTTCTGAGTGCACGTGCGACTATGTCGTCACTGCTCGGAGGCTGACCGACGTTGATTGCAACTGCGATGACATCGAGATTGTATTTCTCCTGGAGCCATCTGATTGCAACGGATGTATCCAATCCGCCGGAGTACGCGAGTACTATCTTCTCTCTTTTGTTCTTGTCTGCATTTCCGCCTTTGCATGGGGCCATGTTATCGGCTTTTGGTATTTCGGGAAGGGATTTAAAGGTATTTGATTGAAATAAGACAACCGTTGTACAAATATTTCACATTGCATTGATACAAAACATATCGGAATCCTTAACGGTTCAACCTGAACTATGTGAATTTACCGTCGTTAATCAATCCGTGAGTTCGGAATTCGGGGTTGATGAGTAAAATATGAACATCAACTGTCGTGAATTGAACATTACCTTTATAGATACGATGGTGATAGGGAGGAACAGAAATCACAGGTGTGTTTCATGTTCAATATAGGAATAATCGGAGGTACGGGTTACACCGGAGGCGAGTTGGCCCGTATACTCTGCACCCATCCCGATGTGAAGATAACATCGATGACATCGCGTCAGAATGCAGGAAAGAAAGTATCCGAGGTACATCCGTTCCTTGACGGTTATCTGGATTTCGAATTCACCGAGAAGGTATCCGACGATGTCGATCTTGTGTATGTCGCAACACCGCACGGAGTCGCGATGAAAGAAGTTCCCGTGTTGTTGGAGAAAGGCATCAAATGTATCGATCTCTCCGGAGACTACCGTCTTCACGATGTTGATGTTTATCAGAAATGGTACGGACACGAGCACACCGATACGGAGAATCTTCAGAACGCCGTCTACGGTCTTCCGGAGCTGTTCCGTGATAAAATCAAAGGTGCGGATCTTGTCGCGAATCCGGGTTGTTACGCAACGGCGACAATACTCGCATGCGCTCCGTTGGCCGCTTCCGGTCTTACAGAGAAAGATATAGATGTAGATGCAAAGAGCGGTACTTCGGGAGCGGGTATGGTACCTTCGGCACGTACGCATCATCCGTTCTGCGGAGAATCCGTTATACCGTACAGCATAGGAACACACCGTCACACACCTGAGATCGAGACGGCGTTGGAAATGTTCTCCGGAAACGATTCGGAAGTATTGTTTGTACCGAATCTTCTGCCGATTGTACGCGGTATCCTTTCTACATGTTATATGAGACTTAAGGAAGAAGCCGAACCTGAAAAAATCAATGAAATTTATGAGAAACAGTACGGAAAGGAAAAATTCGTTCATTTTGTGAATGATGCTTCCGTCCGTTCCGTTGTGGCATCGAATCACGCACAGGTAAGCGTAAGAACATTCGGCAGGAAGGTTGTGGCATTCGGTGCAATTGACAATCTTGTGAAAGGTGCATCGGGACAGGCCGTACAGTGTATGAATTTAATGTTGGGACTCAAAGAATCATCCGGACTCGATATGCCGGGATTGGGGGTGTGAATATGGTTGAGATTATAGACGGCGGAGTGACTACTCCGCACGGTTTCAAAGCTGCAGGTGTACACAGCGGTGTGAAATACCGTTCATTGGATCTCGGATTGCTTTACTCCGAGGTACCTGCGACGGCATGTGTGGGATATACAAGCAACAATGTCAAAGCGGCACCCGTTCAGGTGATGATGAAGGAGAATTCCCCTATGTTATCCGCGGTTGTCGTCAACAGCGGTAACGCAAACGCACTGACAGGCAGAAGAGGTATTGAAGATGCAGTTTCGATGAAGGAAGCAGTCGCTGCGGAACTCAATCTCGATCCCAAAGAAGTCGGTGTAATGTCCACAGGTCTTATCGGACGTTTCATGGACATGCACAAAATCAAATACGGTATCAGCAAAGCATCCAAACAACTCGAGAGCGGACGTGAAGCGGACGAACATCTTGCGGAAGCAATCATGACTACGGACACAGTCAAGAAAGAATGTGCGGTCCGTGTCCGTCTTTCAGACGGTACATTGGCTTATATCGGAGCCATCTGCAAAGGAAGCGGAATGATCGAACCCCACCTGAAGGTTTTACACGGTACTACGTTAAGTCTTATCACAACTGACGCAAATCTTTCCGTTGCATTCCGTGAGAAGTGGCAGGAGATTCTGGACGATACTATGAATATGGTCTCCGTCGACGGAGATCAGTCCACCAACGATACAAGCATATTCCTTGCAAACGGACTTGCCGGAGGGGCCTGTGCCGATGACGATCCCGAATTTATTTCCGCTTTGCAGTTCGTGATGAAACGTATCGCACGTACTGTCGCTATGGACGGAGAGGGTGCAAGCAAACTCATCGAAGTCGAAGTCAACGGTGCAAAGACCAAAGAGGAAGCAAGAACTGTTGTTAAAGCTGTAATCAATTCACCTCTTGTCAAGACTGCGATATTCGGTTCCGATCCGAACTACGGACGTATCATGATGGCACTCGGTAAGAGCGGTGCGGAATTCGATTTGGAAAGATGCCGTCTGATCATCAAGGGCGGAGAGATGGAAGTTCCGATCCTCGAAGGAGGAGCACCCGTCTTCCAGGAAGAACGTTCGGTTGAAGTTGTCAGGATGGCAATGGACAACAAGGAAGTGAAGATAATCCTCGATCTTGCCGTCGGAGACTGTTCCGCAACAGGATGGGGGTGCGATCTTACGTATGATTATGTCCGCATCAATGCAGAATATTCCACATGAGGCATCGTAATGTCGACATATCTCTTCAAAATCGGCGGAAACGTTATGGGCGATAAGAATGACATGGATCGTTTCTGCAGAAGCATAGCGAAAATGTCTTCGGAAGGTGCAGGAATCGTCGTGGTACACGGCGGCGGACCGGAGATAAACGAAGCCCTTGAGAAACAGGGAATCACTCCGAAAAAGGTCAACGGACTGAGAATTACCGATGACGCAACATTGGAAGTTGTCGAGAAGACCCTCAGATCGATCAATGAGAGTATGGTTTCGTCTTTTACCGATGCAGGTGCGAAAGCAATCGGTATGCCCGGATATCTTGTCACCCAATGCAGGAAGAAGGATCCCGTTGTCACCGATGACGGACCCGTGGATCTGATGTATGTCGGGGATGTAGTTTCCGCGGATGTTTCCTCTGTCGAAGACCTCATGGCTTCCGGTGTGATTCCCGTAATCTTCCCTGTCGGAGCGGATGCGGAAAACAATCACCTCAATATCAATGCGGATTCGATGGCTTCCGGTGTTGCGGCCGCTATGAAATGCAGTGAAATGGTTCAGCTTACGGACGTCCCCGGAATAATGACCGATACCAATGACAAATCGTCGAAAATCGACGTACTCACACTTTCCGAGGTGGATAAGCTGATCGATGACGGAATAATAACAGGCGGAATGCTTCCGAAGGTGGAAGCATGCCGCAGAGCGTTGGATGCGGGTGTTGAGAAAGTCCGCATGTTCAACGGAAAGGACAGCAATATCGAACTGTCGGATATACTGGACGGATCCGACGAAGGTACAGTAATAACAAAAGGGTGAACAGGATGATTCCTGAAGATGTTAAAGAAAAAGGATCGAAGTATCTCTTCCAGAACTACGGAAGAATCGATCTGTGTTTCGACCGCGGCGAAGGGATGTATCTTTACGATACAGACGGAAAGAAGTATCTCGATCTCGTAGCGGGTATTGCGGTAAATTCCGTCGGATATTCGCATCCGAAGTGGGTTGCGGCCGTTCAGAAGAAAGTTGCCGAATTGGTTCATGTTTCAAATCTTTATAATGTAAGAGAACAGGCCGAGGCAGCCGAAAGGATTGCTTCGATTACACCCGGGGATCTCAACCGCACACTGTTCGTGAACAGCGGTGCGGAGGCAAACGAAGGTGCAATGAAGGTCGCAGTCCGTTATACCGGAAAGAAGAAAGTGTTCTCCGCACTGAACTCATTCCACGGACGTACCGCAGGTGCGTTGGGTGCAACGGGACAGACGAAGTATCAGGACACATTCAATCCTCTGATTCCGGACTGTTTCGATTACTTCGATTACGATTCATGCGAATCTGTCAAATCCGCAGTGGACGGCGATACCGCCGCCGTGATTGTTGAGCCCATACAGGGAGAGGGAGGTGTGAAACCCGCTTCTGCGGAATTCTTCCGCACAGTCCGCGACGTATGTACCGATAAAGGCGCACTGATGATTGTCGATGAGGTTCAGACGGGAATGGGCCGTACGGGAAAATGGTTCGGTACGGATGTTTTGGGTGTTGTGCCCGATATCATCTCACTTGCGAAAGCTCTCGGAGGAGGCGTACCCGTCGGTGCTGTTGTTACAACAGACGAAATATCGAAAGTAATGACTCCTGGAACACACGGAACCACTTTCGGAGGAACGCCTCTTGTGTGTACCGCGGTTTCCGCAACGATTGACATCATGAAGGAAGAACACCTCGTCGATAATTCACGCGATGTCGGAAAATACCTCAAAGATAAGATCTGCAAAGTGAAATCAGACGAGATTGCGGATGTCCGCGGACACGGACTTATCATCGGAATCGAGATGAAATCGAAGGCTCTGGAATTCCAGAAATTCTGCCGTGACAGAGGTATTTTGGTAAATGTCTGCCACGGAAACACCGTCCGTCTGATACCTCCGCTCATCATCACGAAGGGCGAAGCAGACCTTTTCGTAAACGCAATAAATGAATTTTTGAATTGAGACTTCGTGTCTCTTTTCAAATTCATATATTTATTGACTGTCTAAAATAAAACAAATTTATATCAGTACTGTATTCGTATTATTATGACCAAAGGACCGACAAGAGAGAGCCTTGCCGAGAAGACAAGAATTTATATCGATGCGCATCCGAGTGTCAAGGACTGTGTTTCAAAAGGTCTTGTGAACTACTCGTCACTTGCGAGAGCGATAATGAAAGAGCTTGATCTCGACAACGAAGAGGCCGTTATGATTGCATGCAGAAGGTATGCAAGCAAGATGGCTGTGTCTGTCGATCACGAGATCAGCATTCTCAACATCCTCAAGGACAGCCGTCTGGAAATGAGGACAAAGACATGCATCGTCACAGCGAAGAACGATTGGTCCGTTCTCCACAAAATGGACAATCTTTTCAAAGACCTGTGGAACGAGGATTCAATCATGCAAATCGTACAGTCCGCATCCGCGGTTACGATTATCGCAGACAAAATGCTGAAGGAACGCATCATAGATACGGTCGGAAGGTTCAATATCCTCAAGATAAGGGAGAATCTCGTAGAGATTACAGTTAAATCACCTGAAAAGATCGTCGAAACGAGCGGTGTTATCGCATATCTGATTACGAATCTCTCAGATGCAGGTATCAACATCGAGGAGACCGTAAGTTGTCATACCGACACTGTGTTCATTGTCGGTGAATCCGATATGATTAACGCTTACTCTGTACTCACGAAGTGCATTCAAAGTGCCGAAGAAACGCTGAAGGAATGATCCGATGGCTTTCGACGGAAGAAAGAACATCGTCGAGATCAGTGATGATGAGAAGACCGTCTACTTTGAAACATGGAAACCGAAGAAGATTTCCGGTACCAAGATAGGCGGACTTCTCGGATACAGCGAATTCGCAACTCCGTTCAAGGTAGCCTGTGAGATTGCGGGTATCTATCCCGGTGACAAGGCGAACAAGTACATCGATGCAGGCAACATTCTCGAACCTGTTCTGAGGAATCATCTCGGCTTATCCTGTACAAAGATGCTCTCTGTACCTATGTCACTCAAAGAGGGACAGAAGGCCGCCGTAGAACAGCCTGTCGAGGGTGACAAGTGCGGTTACGATCACTTCCACGACAACAAACTCTTCGGAGGTCTTGTCGACGGTTACATCCTGATTGACGGCGAGAGGAAAGCAATCCTTGAAATCAAGACTTCTCATGACAGAAGCAAATGGGATGACGGCAAAGGAGGATACACAAACGTCCCTATGACATACCAACTGCAGGCTTCGCTGTATGCCGAGTTGGCTGGATTGGATACTGTTGTCTTCCTCGTGGGATTTCTGGAAGAATCTGAAGTTCTCCGTCCCAACGCATGGAAACCCGACGAGAACAACACCTATGTTATCGTCATGCCCAAATTGGATATGGCTCCGTACATGGAGAAAGCCGAAGCGTGGTACAAAGAGTACATTCTCAACGGTTACACTCCGGAATGGTCCGACGAGGCCGATGCGGAACTTCTGAAATATATCAGAGCCAAACCCAAGGATGCCAGGA
Source organism: Candidatus Methanomethylophilaceae archaeon (assembly GCA_963640855.1). Lineage (GTDB taxonomy): Archaea > Thermoplasmatota > Thermoplasmata > Methanomassiliicoccales > Methanomethylophilaceae > Methanarcanum. Next base: position 31,389 of record CAVIAJ010000005.1, on the reverse strand, counting down.
AGAGATGATTCTCTTCTTCACCGTATTTTAAAATATAAACTCCGGGGCGGTTAGGCCCCGGGTTGATTTCTTAAGTTTATTCCAGACCCTTCAGCGGTGTCTGACGTTTGAGATCGAACCAGCATATTCCATATAACAGTGTCATGAAGAACATGACGAATGCTATTGCGTAAGTGAATATGTCTGAAGGGAATGAAGATGCTACAGCCATTCCGATGAATGCGAACAGGAAAGTCATGAAGTTCAGAAGCGAAGATACGGCTCCGTTGTCTCCTTCGTGATTGTTCATCAGTATGTTGAATCCGAAGCTACGCGTAATCGTACATGCGGCGGAGTTGGGAGTGATCGACAGCATAAACCAAATCCATCCGTATTTGGGTGTGGTAAGCATCATCACAAAAGACAGTGCGGAAAGAAGGAACATTGCAAGGACGACTTTGTTACTGTTCATCTTAATTCTCTTGATAATTTCCGCAAGAATCAAACCGATGACACATGACGCGGCTAATGCGAGACTGTACTGTGTGCGGTCCAATCCGTAGTCCTGAAGGAATACGTATGAAGATACTGCAATGAATGCCAACTGAGATGCAGAGAACGAAGTGAGCATCAGAGTAAAGTCGAAGAAGTTTCTTTCCTTCATCAGTCCGAATATAGGTCTGACGGCATCTCTCATTGTACCGTTCATTCTTTCTACGGGAATATTGCCGGAAAGCATCATACCGAGTACGATACATAATGCGGATATTGCTGCGGGGGCCCAGAATGTGGCCTTCCAGTCGATTGAGTTAATCAGCACAGTACCGATAACAGGCGAGAGAATAGGGCCGAGGATACCCAAGACCGCAACGAGTGAGAGAATACTCGACATATTCCTTCCGCTGAAACAGTCTTTGACGAGAGCGAATGCGACGGATATCGCACCTCCCGCACCTATCGCTTCTATGATTCTCAAAGCGATGAACATTCCCACATTCACCGAGAAACAGCATGCGAAGCATGATGCGGTGTAGATAATCATCGAAGCGATGAGGATCTTCCTTCTTCCGTATTTGTCACTCATCGGACCGAGGAAAAGGATGCTGATCGTGAACGACAGCATGAACATGTACAGCGACATGTTCAGTACAGATTCTGTGGTTCCGAATTCGACAACCATCTGAGGCAGACCGGAAAGGTACATATCGGTCGAGATAGGGCCGAATACACTTAGCAGTACAATAAGCAGAATTAAGAGACTTTTCGGCGTAGAATCATCTCTTTTCTATGGGTATGTACTCCCTTTCGGGCGAGATTGAGATGTATGCGGGACGTATGATTTTACCTCCGCCTACAAGTTCTTCGATGCGGTGTGCACTCCATCCGACTATTCTTGCGATGGCGAATATGGGGGTAAACATCTCTTCAGGAATTCCGAGCATATCGTACACGAAACCGCTGTACATGTCGACGTTTGCACTCACTCCTGTGAATGCGTGTTTTCTCTGTGTAATCAGTTCCGGTGCAATCTCCACAAGATTTTTGTAGAGTCTGAGATCCTTTTCGCGTCCTTTTTCTATTGCGAGTTTTTCCGCAAATGATTTGAGAATTACGGCTCTCGGATCCGAAATCGAGTATATGGCGTGACCCATTCCGTAGATGAGTCCGGCTTTGTCGAAAGCTTTCTTATCGAGTATATCCGAAAGATACTTCCTGACGGCTTCTTTATCGTCGGTATCGGCTACGTTTTTCTTCAGATCTTTGATCATCTGAACTACTTTGATATTCGCTCCGCCGTGTTTCGGTCCTTTGAGTGACGAAAGCGCAGCCGCCATAACCGCATAAGTGTCCGAACCTGCGGATGTAACGACACGTGCCGTGAAGGTGGAATTGTTTCCTCCTCCGTGTTCCATGTGAAGTACCAATGCGGTATCGAGTACTTTTGCTTCCAATTCCGTGAATTTACCGTCGGGTCTGAGAATCATGAGAAGATTTTCAGCCACGGATAATTTCGGATTGGGTCTGTGAATGACAAGACTGTCATCGAGATCGTAGTATCTGTATGCCTGATATCCGTATGCAGCCAACATAGGCATTACCGCAATCAGTTCGATACACTGTCTGAGAACGACGGAGATGTCGTTGCTTCCGATGTCGTTGTCATACGCTCCCAACGAGAGAACGCTCTTCGTCATGGAGTTCATAATGTCTTTACTGTGAGCTTTGAGGATAACTCCTCTGAGGAATGTGGTGGGAAGCTCTCTGTTATTGGCGATGATGTCTCTGAACTCGGCGAGTTCCTTATTCGTAGGCAGCTCTCCGAATAAGAGCAGGTAAGCGGCTTCTTCGAATGCGTATTTTTCGGAACCGCGTCCGTTGATGAGATCTTTGATTTCGTATCCCCTGTATGTGAGGCGCCCTTCGATAGGTGTTCTTACACCGTTTACTGTTTCGAAACCGTCGACTCTTGAAATGTGTGTCAGTCCCGTGACGACACCCTTTCCGTCTTTGTCGCGGAGACCCTTCTTGACATCGTATTTGTCGAAGAGTTCTGTCGGCGTATCGTCTTCTACGGTGCACATTGCAGCCTGTCTGGTGAAATAATCGTCGACCATATCCATTCATCTCCTTTTCAGTATAATCGGTTAGAGCAACATAGTAAAAAAAGATAATTATTTTTGAGGAGAGGGATACGGTAATCCCTCTTCTCAGATGAGGTTTATTCAGAAATCGTCGCCTTTTTCTGCCTTATGCGGGAGCATAAGGCTGGCGGATTCAGCTGTTCCGGGCAACTGCTGCAGGATTATGCGGTGCAACCGTTCACTGTCGTTTCTCCGTCATCGACGGTACAAAACACGGCAGATTATCTTCAGAATATATTTTTGCAAATCAGATTAGTATTAATACACCCTGTTGTTAAAGGCTGAATATGGAGAAGAAAGTGTTCTATGCATCGCTTATCGTCATCGCCGCATGTCTGTGGGGTGTAATCGGTGTGTTCTCCAGCGAACTCGTTGCGGACGGTTTCACTTCCATTCAGGTTACCGAGGTAAGATGTGCGGTAACGGCGATAGGGCTGCTGATTGTAATACTGATACGTGACAGATCTCTGTTCAGATTTGTTCCTAAAGATCTGATTATGTTCATTGCGGCATCCGCTTTCTTCATGGCATACAATATCCTCTACTTCCAGGAAATCGCCATAGGATGTCCTCTTTCGATGGCGTCCATTCTTCTTTATACCGCACCGTTCTTTGTATTGGTGTTTTCAGTGATTATTTTCAAGGAAGAAATCACAGTTCAGAAGGTTATCGCACTTGTGATTGCATTCATAGGCTGTATCCTTGCGATAGGACTTATCGGCGGAGGAAACAACGAAATCAATATGACGGGTCTCTGGATGGGTGTCGGTTCCGGTCTGACCTATGCAATGTATATAATAATCAACAAATTTCTTCTCAAAAAATACGATCCGATGACACTGACATTCTACGCCTTCGGCATATCCGCGTTATGTCTTCTGCCTTTTGCGGATATGTTGGAGATATTCGATATTGCGGTTAATGTGGAAGGATCCGTATTCTGGATGCTCGGGTTGGGTGTTTTCATCACTCTGGTACCTTATTTTATGTACGGATGCGGACTCAGAGGATTGGATGCGGGATATGCGTCAGTACTTGCTTTGATAGAGCCAATGGTCGCTACGGTGACGGGATTCTTGTTGTACGGTCAGACGCCTACTGTGATGAAGTTATGCGGCATCGTTCTCGTCATCCTCGGGGTAGCAACACTCAATATCAGACTTAACAGACCTAAGAGACTTCAACCCTGAACCGTTGTTTTCGATTATTTTTCTGTAAACGTCTTCGATAACTTCGGAAGGTGTGAGTCCTTTCTGAAGAAGTATTCTCTCTGCTTTTTCTTTGATTACAGGGTCGATACGAGCATTGATTACGGAACCTCTCTTCAGAGGAATCTTTCCGTATGTCACTTCGTCTCTTATTGATGCGATGTATTCTGCATACATCATATTGTTTTCTTTGGCGATACCGCGGATAAGATCCGTTGTTCCGGAACCGTATTGAGACGATTTCTTCGGTCTTTTCGCTATGAATTCATATCCCAAATGGACTGCGATTTTTCTCAGTACTTCTTTCCTTGAATCCATATCCTTGGGCCTGAGAATTTCCGGATCGATCTTCTCGACGAGTGATGTGATGTTGTTGTCAAGATACGGATACACCAATTCTTTTCCGAAATGTTCCGCTATTTTCAGTTCGCAGGGAACGGAAATATTCAGAAGTCTTTCCACACTTGCCGTTTTCAGTACTTCGTAATCTTCCGCAGATGCACCTACGAATTTGGCACATCCCATAAAGTATTCGTCTGCACCCTGTCCCGTAAGGATAACGTCTTCTTTTGCGGTTCTGCATACGCATAACAGAGGCATTTCATACGAAACGGTGAAGGGATCGGGTTGACCTGCGATTTCAATCATTTCTCTGATCAGACTGTGCATATCTCCTTTCGTAATCTTTGCATGAACCATAGGGACTCCGAGTTTTTCGGAGAGATCCTTTGCCATCATAACATCATGTGCATTCTTCGTTCCGCATGAATAAAGCGTTACAGATTTTGCGAATTTCATTGCGATTGCGGATACCAGGCCGGAATCCAATCCGCCGGAGCATGCGACACCGACATTCTTTCCTTCCGTTCTCTCTTTGACGAATGAGACCAAAGCATCTTCCAGTTCCTGGTATTCGAACATATGTTTCACTCATATGCGAAACAGTCTTTAATTCTTTCATCGGAGGGTCTGTTACAGGTTAAATAGGGCAAGGCATTAGGCTGTAGCGTGTTAATCAGAGCCTCCTCATTATCGAAATCGTTCGGTCCCCTCCATGTGCTGACCGATGCCACCTTACAGATTGACGAAGGACAGCGTGTCGGCTTGGTCGGAAACAACGGTGCCGGAAAGAGTACGCTGCTGAGACTGCTGTTGGGCGAGGAGAAACCCGATACTGGTGAAATCGTCCGCAGGACGGAGAAGATAGGATATCTTCAGCAGTTCACGGAATTATCTGACGATGCAACACCCCGTGACGTTCTGAGCAGCTGTTACGGAGCAGTGGAAGAAATAAAACACCGTCAGGCCGAGATTGACAGCATTATGATGCAGGGCGGAGACGTCGATTGGAACGCTCTTGCGGAAGAAAGCGCCGAATTGGACCGTAAATTGGCTTCTTTCGAGGCTGACATAGGATTAAAACTGAACGGAGTTTTCTCTTCAATCAATTTCCCTGTCGACATATTGGACAGGAAGATGAAAACACTCTCAGGAGGAGAGAGATCCAAGGTTCTGATAGCAAAACTCTCCGTTCAGGTAGCTGACTGCGATTTTCTGATAATGGATGAGCCTACTTCTCATTTGGATATCACAACGATTGAATGGATGCAGGACATGATCCTGGGGTCGAGATGTGCAGTATTGGTTGTAAGCCACGACAGATATTTCCTCGATTCGATTGTTACAAGAGTAATCGAAATCGAAAACGGTAAGACCAGGGAATACAAAGGCAATTATTCCCAATTTGTCGAGAAGAAGAACGAAGCTATCGAAAGAGCCAACGCAGAGTTCGAAAGGTACGAGAGCCAGAAGAAGAAACAGGAAGCCATTGCGGAGCAGATGTTCCACGATCAGCGCAGGTATATGGCGTCGTACAAGACAAGGCTTATGCTCATCGATAAGATGGAAAAGAAAGAGAGGCCTGAAGAATCCAAGAAGATTTCTATCAGTTTTCAGGCGGCTCAGAAATCCGGTAAAAATGTCGTAATTTCTGAAAAAATGTCAATTTCTTACGAAGGAAAAACCATTCTGAAAGATGTCGATTTGGATATTCAGAAAGGCGACAAAGTCGGTGTATTCGGTGCGAACGGCGCAGGTAAAAGTACTTTGATTAAGGCTCTGATGGGTGAAATTCCCGTAAACGGTGATCTTTGGGTTGCACCCGGTGCGAAAATAGGCTATTATTCTCAGAATCACGAAGGATTGGATCTGAATCTTACAGCCGAAGAACAAATGCTTATGGTTCTCGGAAAGGACAGGAAAGCGGATGCGAGAAACATGCTTGCACGTTTCCTTCTTACTGAAGAGAATGTAACATACAAGATGTCTTCACTCTCCGGAGGGCAGAGAGCCAGAGTATCATTATGTATGCTTCTGAACGGTGCCACGAATCTTCTGATTCTTGACGAACCTACAAACTACGTAGACATAGAATCGAAACATATGCTCGAACAGGCGCTGTCGGAGTATGACGGTACGGTAATCACAATTACACACGACAGGTACTTTTTGGATAATGTCTGTAACAAAGTCATTGAAGTCTCCGGAAATACCGCGAAGATGTATAACGGAAATTACACGGATCTCAAAGGAAAACCTGTTGCGAAAGCTGCAAAACAGAAAGGAGATTCCTACCGTGTTTTGGCTCCGTTCACGAATTGGGCTCAGGGCAAGAAATACGCCAAGGGTGACAAGGTCATCATCACCCCCGACGATATGCCCGGTTTCGAGACTGCGCTGAATCAGGGTAAGCTCAGAAAGCAGTAATCACTCCATTGCTGCATTGATTGCAACTTCGCAGATATCCATCGAATATTCTGCGATTCTTCTTACGCTGCCCGCAATCAATCCTGTGGATATCGCGGCTTTACCTGTGAGTTTGTCCGTCATTTTTGATATTCTGTCGGATTTCTCGACAAGTTCTCTTCCTCTCTTGATACATTCATTGGCGGAAATCATGTCTTTATTTTTCCAGGTAGCAACGGAATCCGAGAACAGAGAGATTACTTCACGCCCTGCATCGACGATTGCTCTGTCGACGGCATCCATCGAATCGTTGTCAAGAAGGGAGCACATGTTCTTACTGAGTAACACCGCATGATCCCCTATTCTCTCGATTGTACGGCTTATCGCACTGCAGCGTGTGATTGCGGCAAGACTCAATCCCTGCTTTTGAGAGATTGTAACATCTCTCTGATTGATACTCACCTGTCTGAGAATCAGCCAATGGATTCTGTCCACTTCTCTGTCACGTTCACCCATTCCGTTCAGGAGACTGTTGTCTTTTTTGCTGACGGAATCCAAAACATCATTCAGCATATTGCGTACAAGAACAACCATCCTGTCGATGGATTTCATCGGCCTGATCTGTCCCGGATTCATAAGATCCTGAATTACAATGTGGTTATCGCTTTCCTCCATGATTTCCAATCCGATTGCGGTCTGAACGAATGACGAGGCAACGGAGATACACATATTGTTGAGATCGCCTTCGGAAATGAGTTCGATTGTTCCGTGACCTGCGATATATGCACCGATTAACTGTCTGTAGAGGAAATCTCTGTCTTCGATACTGTCTGTAATTATCTTCTTGGACGGGAGTGTGACGGTCCCGTCGTGCCCACCGGTGTAGATTATCAGTGAGCCGTTGTTCTGCGGCTGCAGGGAAACGGGATCGTTTTTCCTGAGTCCTACTGCTTCGGTCCATTCTTTGGGCAGTGTAATCATCATAGAAGATCCGCCCGTAATCTGTACCTTTCTGATATCCATGAATATGGGACGAATGTTTCTATATATAATTCTTTCAAAGTATATATTTGGTAAGAATTTCAATTAAATTACCAACTGTTTTTGTAAATAAATTCATTATTTTACGTACTGAATTTTATCAAAACGGTTATTTTATAGATGTTTTACGGCTAAAATGCGAAAAATATGCCCTATTTTCATTATATTCTATATAGAAAAAGTAAATTACGATTTCCTATATTCTATTCTATATAATAAATCGAATAACTATATATTAAATTCAGAAGTAGTCATATTAAAGGTGAAAATCCTGAACAGCAAAATCATTGCAGTATTCGCAATATCGATTATCGCAATTGCAGCTGTCGCAGCTTTCGTAATCATGAACAACAACGGCAGCAATGACGACAGCAAAGGTGCATACGCTGTTTCACTCAACGGTGTGGATGCAACCGAGAAAAATGTCAACAACAACACTTATGAAATCCAGAGAAATCTGATTGTCTGTACACTCGGCGAACCTACGGGAAATGTGAAAGCATTCCTTGATTTCGTCACGTCCGAAGACGGACAGAAGATCGTCGGTGAAGAATTCATCGCAATCTCCGAAAAGACAACTTATACAGAACCGGATAAGAGCGGTAAGACCAGCATTACTGTATCCGGATCCACTGCGGTTATGGACACAATGTCCCGTCTCGCAGAGGAATACACAGCAAAATACCCCTACATGTCGGTTTCAGTCTCCGGAGGAGGTTCCGGCCAGGGAGCAAAGAACATAATCAACGGTGTTTCGGATATCGGTATATGCTCGAGAGATCTGAAATCTTCGGAAACCGAAGCAGGCCTTATTCCTGTAACAATCGGTAAAGACGGAGTCGCAGTCATCGTCAACAATGCAGGTGTCGATAATCTCACTACAGAACAGGTCGCAAAGATCTACAACGGAACATACACCAAGTGGTCGCAGCTCGGCGGTAAAGACAAAGCAATCGCAGTTGTCGCACGTGAGGACGGATCTGGAACACGCGAGTGCTTCGAAACTTCAATGACCTCCGCAGTCGAAGACTGGAAGATGAAGTCCGAAGTCAATACACTCGCATCCACAGGTGCAGTGATTCAGACCATCAAAAATACAGGCGGTTCAATCGGATACATCAGTATCGGACAGCTTGTTAACCTGTAAGCGGTGCTCATGATGACGGATGTTCTTCACGGCCGCACAGGGGGAAAAAGTATCGATAAAGATACAGTAATGAAATATGTGCTCACAGCAGTCGCTTCGACGGCCGTGTTGATCATCATACTCATCATCCTGTTCATTGCAGGTAACGGAGTAAAACTCTTCACGGATGTCGACCCGATAACATTCCTCTTCGGAACGGAATGGTCTCCTTCGGACGGTCTCTACGGTATCCTGCCGATGGCAGTCGGCACGATCCTCGTCACATTCGGAGCGGTGGCGTTCGCATTCCCCGTCGGTCTTTTGGCTGCGATATACATATCGGAATTCGCGTCACCCAAACTCCGCAGTATACTGAAACCTCTCTGTGAGGTATTTGCAGGAATTCCTTCGGTTGTGTACGGTTTCTTCGGATTGGTAGTATTGGTGCCGGTACTTTCGAAAATCTTCGGAAGTCACATGTTATTCGGTTCGTCATGGTTGGCGGCATCGATAGTGTTGGGAATCATGGCATTACCTACAATCATCTCCGTATCCGAAGACTCGATACGTGCAGTCCCGAACTCATACAGAGAAGCATCCGTTTCTATGGGTGCGAACCGTTGGGAGACAACTGCCAAAGTAATAGTTCCCGCGGCAATCATGGGATTATCCGCAGCGGTTACGCTCGGTATAGGAAGAGCTATCGGAGAGACGATGGCGGTTATGATGGTTTCAGGTAATGCAGCCATCATTCCGGACCCTCTGTGGAATATATTTTCACTCATAAGTACGATGACCGGTACATTGGCACTCGAGATGCCCGAATCGGTTGTCGGAGATACACATTACAATTCACTCTTCATGCTTGCGCTTGTGCTTATGGTGATGGTATTCGTTGTGAACATAATAGCGAAGATGATTACAAACCGCATGAAACGCAGATTCTACGGACAGGCTTCGGAAGAAAGTTCCCGTAAAATCTTCGATAATGCATTCATAAGAAAAATCCAGAGCAACAAATCGTCGATAATGAAGTTCTCAGTCTACTTCCTGATCTTCATCGCGGCGTGGATGATTCTTTCTCTGATGATCGGTGGTCTTACGTCGCTGATTGTTTCTGTCGCAATCGCAGCGGGAGCATACGGAATTATGAGGTTCATAGGTACATTGAATCCCACAGACAGAGAAGATCTTGCGAAATGCATTCTGATAACAGATATGGCATTCGTGATACTCATCCTTGCGGTGATCATCGGAGACATACTCATCAAAGGAATCCCGAGTCTTTCGTTAGACTTCATTGCGGATGCTCCTTCGAGAGGAGGAAGAGCGGGAGGCATCATGCCCGCAATAATCGGTACGCTGGAACTTCTTGCAGGTACCGCCGCGATAGCATTGCCTTTGGGTATACTGACAGGTATCTACCTTGCCGAATACGCAAAAGACACCAAGCTTAACAGAGTCATACGCGGTGCAATAGACACACTGAACGGTACGCCTTCGGTTGTCTTCGGTCTCTTCGGTATGTCGCTGTTTGTGATATACTTCGGATGGGGATACTCCATGATCGCAGGTTGGGCTGCACTTTCGATGATGATTATGCCCGTTATAATCAGAACAACCGAAGAAGCGATGAGAGCCGTACCGAATGAGCTCCGTGAAGCTTCGAGAGCAATGGGTGCAACGAAGTGGCAGACAACATACAAAGTGGTCTTCCCTGCGGCAATAGGAGGTACCGTAACAGGTGCAATTCTCGCAATAGGACGTGCCGCAGGAGAAACTGCACCTATCATGTTCACCGCAGCCGTGGCATATCAGCCCGGTCTTGCAAAATCGATATTCGATCCTGTTATGGCACTCCCGTATCACCTCTACTATCTGACGGCGGAGGTTCCGGGTACGACAGGAAATCAGTACGCAACGGCAACAGTGCTGTTGGTAATAGTGCTGTCACTCTTCGTGGCGGCATCATTCGTCAGAAGTCATTTCAATAAGAAGATAAGGTGGTGAATCGGATGGATTCATGTAATACGGTACAGAGCGAAACGGCTGTCGACATACAGAACGTCAATCTCTGGTACGGTGAGAAACAGGCACTGTTCGATGTGTCTATGAAGGTAAAAGAAAAAGCAATAACTGCACTGATCGGACCTTCGGGATGCGGTAAATCCACACTCCTCAGGTCGATAAACAGAATCAACGATCTTGTGGAAGGATGCAGACTCGAAGGAAAGATGCTGTTCCGCGGAAACGATATTTATGCGAAAGAAACGAACGTGAACGAACTCCGTATGAAAATCGGTATGGTTTTCCAGAAACCGAATCCCTTCCCTATGACGATAAGAGAGAATCTTACGTACGGTCCGAAGCTCCAGGGAATCAGGGATAAGAAGGAACTCAATGAGATTGTAGAATCATGTCTTCAGAAAGCCGCATTGTACGACGAAGTCGCAGACAGATTGGACAAATCCGCACTGGGTCTTTCGGGAGGACAGCAGCAGAGACTTTGTATTGCAAGAGTTCTTTCGGTAAATCCCGATGTAATTCTTATGGATGAGCCTACATCCGCATTGGATCCTATCGCTACGGCAAAGATAGAAGATCTCGCTGTTACTCTGAAGAAAAATTACACTATTGTTATGGTTACACACAATATGCAGCAGGCATCCCGTATCAGTGACGATACCGGATTCATGTATCTCGGTAAGATGATAGAATTCGGAGATACCGCTTCTTTATTCAACAAACCGAAAGAAGAGATGACTGAAAGATACCTTACGGGAAGGTTCGGATGATATTATGCAGAAAGCGATAGAAGAAATGGATGCAGTTGTGAAGAACACAATCGATATGGCTGAACTGACGGCCGGAATGATCGAAAGATCGATTAAAGCCCTGTCGGAAGACGATAAGGAATTGGCATCATCCGTCATGGATACTTTCGGGAAGGTAGATTGTTACGACAGATGTATCGAAGAGAAAGCGCTGAGGATACTGTGTCTGTATCAGCCGCGTGCGACCGACATGCGTACGATGGCAACCGTACTGAAGTGCATCACCTATCTTGAAAGGATTGCGAAATATAGCAGGAACATTTCATCTGCAGTAAGAAATCTCAACGGTACCGTTCCTGCGGAATATGTGAATTCGGTCGTAACAATGGGAGATACCGCAGTCAGTATGGTCAGAATGGTGATAGGCGGTTTCAAGAACCGTTCCGTCGACGGTTTTGACAGATTGCAGGAGATGGACGACACTCTCGACGAAGGACTCAGAAACAATTACGAATCTTTCATCGCATACATTAAGGAAAATCCTTCATCTGCGGACGATTCGATTTACTGTCTTTCGATGATGAAATACATCGAACGTATCGGAGATCATGCATGTAAGATTGCGGAAAAGGTCACTTACATGGTGACCGGATTCCACACGGTGATTGTCTGATTACTCAATGGTGACAATGTCTTTTCCGATGAGATCGGTCAGTTTGATATCTGAAAGATATCTGCTGATCATCCCGTCCAATTCTTTCCAAATCGGCAATGTTCTGCAGATTGAACTGCGTTCGCAATTATAATCGGGGTCGAGACAGGATACCGTGAGGATAGGGCCTTCGGCAATTTCGATAACGTCAAGGACGGAACATTCGGACGGGTCCACGGCGAGTTCGTAACCTCCTCCTTTACCGTGGACCGCCGTCACGAGTCCCGCTTTGGTCAGTTGGGGCATAATCGCTTCGAGATATTTCAGAGAGATATTCTGATCTTCGGCGATGTCTTTGAGAGGAACTTTCTTTCCGATGTTTTCGGTAAGTTCTGCCATCACACGTAAGGCGTATCTCCCTTTGGTCGAAACGATTGCATTCATAATTATTCCCCGAACACCGGAGTGGACAGATACTTTTCTCCGGTATCTGCCATAATCACTGCAATGTTCTTACCTTTATTGGAAGGTTCCTTTGCAGTTTCAATCGCAGCCCAGAGGGCTGCGCCTGCGGATATTCCCACAAGTATCCCTTCCTTCTTTCCGATGAGTCTGCATGAAGAGAATGCATCTTCATCCTCTATTGCAATGATTCTGTCGTAGATATTCGTATCTAATGTATCGGGAATGAAACCGGCGCCGATTCCCTGAATTTTATGGCTTCCCGTTTTTCCTTCCGAAAGTAACGGAGATCCTTTGGGTTCTACGGCGATAACCGTAATATCGGGATTCTTTTCTCTGAGGTATTTTCCGATACCGGTGATTGTACCTCCGGTACCTACGCCTGCTATGAGAATGTCTACTTTTCCGTCAAGATCTCTGTATATTTCGGGACCCGTGGTTTCGTAATGTACCTTCGGATTCGCAGGGTTTACGAATTGCCCCGGAATTACCGCATTCGGAATTGTTTTCACCAATTCGTCAGCTTTCGCGACAGCCCCTTTCATACCCTTTGATCCTTCCGTCAGTACCAGTTCCGCACCGTACGCTTTGATGAGCTTACGGCGTTCAATTGACATTGTTTCAGGCATTACAATGATTGTTCTGTATCCGCGTGCGGTTGCTATCGATGAAAGACCGATTCCGGTGTTTCCCGATGTCGGCTCGATAATGACGGAACCTTCCTTCAGTATTCCTTTTTCTTCGAGACTGTCAATCATTGCTTTCGCTATTCTGTCTTTCACCGAACCTGCGGGGTTGAAGTATTCCAACTTAGCGTAGATTTTCGCGTCAAGACTGAATTCTTTCTCTATGCGGGTCAGTTCCACCAACGGTGTATTGCCGATTGTTTCGTCGATTGATCTGTACAGCATTTTCACTCATCTTCGGGCTTTGAATCCGTTTTCAAGATCTGCTATTATGTCGTTGATATCTTCCGTCCCTATGGAAAGGCGTATCGTGTTGGGTTTGATTCCGCATTTAAGCAGATCTTCCCTATCAAGTTGTGAATGGGTTGTCGACGCAGGATGAATCACAAGCGATTTCACGTCTGCAACGTTTGCCAACAGAGAGAACAGTTTCAGGGATTCCGTGAATTTCTTCGCTTTTTCGGCTCCGCCTTTGATTTCGAATGTGAAAATCGATCCCGCACCGTTCGGGAAGTATCTGTCATACAGTTCCTTCTGTTTCCCTGTCGCAAGGGAAGGGTGATTCACTTTCTCTACACCCGGATGTTTTGAAAGATATTCTACGACTTTCAGTGAATTCTCCACCTGACGTTCGACACGGAGTGAAAGTGTTTCTAATCCGAGCAGAAGGAGGAACGAATTGAAGGGTGAAATCGTCGCACCCTGATCTCTCATGAGCGTTGTGCGTATTTTGGTTACATATGCTGTTTTTCCGGCTGCTACGGTGAATACGATTCCGTGGTAGGACGGGTTGGGTTTGCTGAGAGCGGGGAACTTGTCGTTTGCAGCCCAGTCGAAGTTTCCCCCGTCGATAATAATCCCTCCCATTGCCACACCGTGTCCTCCGATGAATTTGGTGGCTGAATGTACCACTATGTCAGCTCCGTGTTCTATCGGCCTCAGTAGATACGGTGAAGTGAACGTGCTGTCCACGATTAACGGAATTCCGTGTTTATGTGCTATTTCCGAAATAGCTTCTAGATCTGCGATATCCGAGTTGGGGTTGCCTAAGGTTTCTGTATAGAGTAATTTGGTATTCTCTTTGATAGCTTTCTCGAAGTTTTCAGGATCGGAAGGATCTACGAATGTTGTTTCGATTCCCTGTTCCCTGAGTGTGTTGGCAAAAAGATTGTATGTTCCTCCGTAGAGATTTCCCGAAGATACGATGTGGTCTCCTGCCAATGCAATGTTCTGTACTGCGTATGTTATTGCAGCGGAACCCGTTGCGGTAGCCAATCCACCGACTCCGCCTTCTAACGCCGTCATCCTCTTTTCGAAGACGTCGGTCGTGGGATTCATCAGTCTTGTGTATATGTTACCGGGTTCCGTAAGAGCGAACCTTCCTGCCGCCTGTTCCGAATCTCTGAAAACAAATGATGTTGTCATATAGATCGGAACCGCACGGGAATCCGTTGCCGGATCCGGAGTTTCCTGTCCTGCATGTATCTGCAGTGTTTCGAATCTGTAGCTGTTTGCCATGTTTATCACTGAAACCGAGTACCGCAAAATTGTATTTAACACTTACCTACTATGTTGGTAGGTAAATACAAATAGTGCAAATGAATTGCATGATTCGAGGAGAAAAATGCCTATTAACATACCCGAAGGACTGCCTGCATTTTCTGCGTTGGAAAGCGAGAACATATTTGTCATGGACAGCGACCGCGCAAAGACACAGGACATCAGGCCTTTGGATATCGCAATACTGAATCTCATGCCTACTAAAGTCGAGACTGAAATTCAGTTACTCAGATTACTCAGTAACACACCTCTTCAGGTAAATGTAGATTTGATAAGGCCTTCAACACATGAATCCAAAAACACTCCTGCCAATTATCTTGCCAAATTCTACAAAAAATTCTCCGATGTGGAAGACCGTTACTATGACGGTATGATCATTACAGGCGCTCCGCTTGAAGATATGGAATTTGAGCAGGTGGATTATTGGGATGAGATGTGCAGAATCATGGATTGGACCAGAGAACGTGTGTGGTCTACAATGTACATCTGCTGGGCTTCTATGGCCGGACTGTATCATCATTACGGCATATCGAAGAGAAGTCTTCCGAAAAAGAGGTTCGGGGTTTTCGAATACAGGAATGTAGTCGAAACGGAACCTCTGATGAGAGGAATCGATGAAAGACTGAAGATGCCGCAGTCAAGACATGCTACAATTTTCGCTTCGGACATCAGGGCAAATCCCAGACTGAATATATTGGCGGAATCCGCTGACGGAGATACGGGAATTGTTGTTTCGGATGACGGACAGATTTTCATCACCGGTCATTTGGAATACGATAAACTGACACTTGCCAATGAATATTTCAGAGATTTAGATAAGTCTGAATCCCGAGAAACCGGAGAATTATTTCCCGAACGATGATGACAGATACGATCCTGTCATTTCCTGGAGAAGTTATTCCACACTGATTTTCACCAATTGGCTTAATTATTATGTCTATCAGCAGACGCCTTATGACATCAGAGATATCGGTAAGAAAGGAAAAAGGTAGAACGGATTTTCCTTTCATTTCCGACTGAAACGCCGTTGGATTATTCTACCGACTTATTATACACAACACGTTACGGATTTGAAATAAGGTGGAAAGATGAACGTCCCGCGTCTGATGATTGCCGCCCAGTCAAGCGGAAGCGGTAAAACAACCGTCACATGCGGTATTCTGCAGGCACTCGTTAACAGAGGGATGAAAGTATCATCGTTCAAATGCGGTCCCGATTACATCGATCCGATGTTCCATAAGAAGGTAATCGGTACCGATTCAGCCAATATCGACACTTATTTCTGTGACGATAATCTTCTGAAATATCTCTTCTTAAAAAATGCAGAAGGTTCGGATATCGCCGTTATCGAAGGAGTTATGGGATTTTACGACGGATCTTTACTTGATTCGAGTAAGGACAGTTCCTGCGATATTTCATTGAAATTAAACGCCCCCGTTATACTGATTGTGGATTCGTACGGTTCTTCATATTCAAACATCGCCGTTCTCAGAGGATTTACTGATTTGGAAAGGAACAACATCAAAGGTGTAATCTTCAACAGGATGTCCGGGAAAGTGTTCAAATCGATAAGACACCGCGTCGAAGAAATGGGGATTATTCCGATCGGATACATTCCGAATATGAGTGATATAAAGCTTGAAAGCAGACATCTGGGTCTTGTGATGCCCGATGAGATTTCCGGCATAAAAGAAATGCTTAATGAGCTTTCGGAAAGGTTTGAAGAGACATTGGATATCGATTCAATAATAAAATTGGCAGGTACTGCAGAAGCAATCGAATCTGATATTCCGCAGATGCCTGAGAACAGATATGATGTCAGAATCGCCGTTGCGGACGACGAAGCATTCTGTTTTATGTATCACGACAATCTCCGTTTACTGGAATCGATGGGTGCTGAAATTGTGAAATTTTCACCGATTCATGATGAAAATGTACCTGAAGCGGATGCTTTGATTCTCTGCGGCGGATATCCCGAGAATTATGCCGGGGAATTGAGCGATAATCATTCTATGATCGATACAATAAGAAAGAATCTCTCTGACGGAATGCCCTGCCTTGCGGAATGCGGGGGTTTCATGTATCTTCATGAGAAGATGGAAGGTACGGACGGAAGAATGTACAGTATGTGCGGTATTATCAAAGGCGTAACCAGGAAAACACGGGAATTGGTCAGATTCGGTTATGTTGAATTACAGCCGCCGGATTTCGAAGGTTCGATCAGGGCACACGAATTCCATCACTGGGACAGCGATGACAACGGTAATGATTGGACGGCGACGGATGTCAACGGAAATTCATACGGGTGCATTCACGACGACGGACAGATTACCGCGGGATTTCCGCATCTGTACTACTATTCGAATCCTGGATTCATCGATACATTCCTGAGGAAAGTGTCTGCATACGGAAAATCCCGGAAATGATACGGACTGTATTGTCCGTATCATTCGGGTTCATAAGAAGAATCTGTCGGGATCCACCGTGAGGTTTCCGTTTTCGTCACTGTCTTTGACAAGTGCCAGAATACCTTCTATGAGTCCGAGTATTCCGGGGATTGTTGTCCAGCAGAACAGGAGGTAGAATATACCAGACAGGAATTTTCTGGAGTAGAATCTGTGAATTCCGAGGCCGCCGAGGAAAATGGCCAAAAGGCCGTATGCGATTTTGTTGACCTTAACGCCGTCCGTCTGTGACTGATACTCATACCTTACGGGTGCATCCGCGCGTTGACCGCAGTTCGGGCAGTATTGGGCATCGCCGATATCTTTTCCGCATCCTTTACAGAACATGTGAACACCTTCTGATACTTCCTATGTGCGGATTTTTATTTTAATTTGATGTCACTCGACATCCTGTACAGCGCGAAGATGTCGGGTGCGGCATATGCTTTCACGGTAACGTCCGCACCGCGGAAAAGATCCAGATTATTCAGAGGGTCGTGGAGTATATTTTCACTAATTCTGACCTCGATTTCGGGTTTTTCCCCACCGGAAGCAATTGCTCTTTTTTTTGCAATACGTGTTCCTTCTTTTTTCGCGAATTTTATTGCTTTATCCTTATCATCGAAGTATTGACTTCCGTCGGGAGTGTACACTCTGCATTCGGGATTGGCTGAGAAATCATTCGGTGCCGCACGGACCGCAATCTCTGCGTATTCTGTTATTTTGCTGCAGATTGCACCTATCGCGTTTCTGACATCGTAATGCTCCGGAATAATCAGTTTCATTCCGAGAGAAGCGGCGACATCGGGCATCCATGCTTCCGCAGGCGCTCCGATACCGACAATCGAATCGAACCTGTCTTCTTTTGCGGTATCTTCCTGACCTGCCCTGCCGTATGTTTCCAATCCTTCGCTTTTCTTACGGCTGAGATAGTCTTTGATGCATTGGGTGAGCTTTGATGTCACCAGATTCTTTACGGTTGCGATAAATTCTTTACGTCTGACGGAAAGGGATGATGAGATTACATCCGCAGCGATAACGGATGCTTCCGAGTCAAATTCGGGATATCTTCCTTCCGCTGCAAGTGCATCCGTAGGTGTGAATGCAATGAATGAGACGAAGTGTCTTTTTGCCGATGCCTGAATATCATTGACGGAAATTTTGTACTTTGACAGTGCATGTCTCAGAGAGATGGGTTTGTCATCAGGCAGTTTGCGGTATCCTTTTTCCGCAATAACGAAAGTAATATCGGTTATATCCGGAGATTTGCCGACTGAAAGTAATTCCTTTTTGATCGAAGGCCACCTGATTGCTGCCACGCAGTACGGAATTACACGGGCCTCTTCGATGCGGATTCCTTCCTCGGAATAGAAAACTCCGCTGTCGCCGCCGATTCCGTATGTGCAGATGTCTGCAGCACGGACTCTCGTTCTGCGTCCGCATATCGACGCACCTTCCTCGATTGTACGTACGAATCCCCCGTTCACAATACCGATGTCGGTTGTGGTACCTCCGATATCTACAACCAGCGAATCCGTAACGGAAGGATCGGCCATCACGCCTGTGAGGCTCGATGCAGGCCCCGACATAACGGTGTCGACAGGCCTTGATATTGCAGCCGACGAACCCATAACGGACCCGTCGCCTTTGACAATCATCAGCGGAGCATTAATTCCCAATGAAGACAGGGATTTTTTCACCGAATCAATCAGATTTATGATGCCGGGGATGAGACTTGCATTCATCAGGGCGGTGTTCAGCCTTTCTTCGAAACCGAGACTTGCCGTAAGTTCGTGTCCGCAGACTACAGGTACTTTCAGTATCTTTTCGGCCATGTGTTTGACACTGTTCTCATGATCGGGATATCTCGAACTGAGGTATCCGCATATTGCTACGGAATCCACGAGTCCCTTCATACTTTCAAGCATTTCACCGGCCGTTATGACATCCAAATCTTCTACGGTGTTGCCCCTGAGGTCGTATTCGCCTCTGATGTTGGCGTAAACGACAATATCCGCTCCGGGAGTGACACGTTTTCCGATTGTTATAAGTCCGACGCGGCATCCTTTTCCTTCGACGACGGCATTTGTCGCAAGTGTCGTGGAAAGTGAAACCAATCTGATTTCATTCAGTCTGCCCAATTTGCGGACGGATTCGGTTATGCCGACTGAAAAATCATCATAAGTTGTAAGGGCTTTCGAGCATTCGATCACAGCACTGGAATTCATGTCGATAAGGACGGAATCCGTATACGTACCGCCTGTGTCAATGCCGAGCCCCAACCTCATAACATACGGATATGCGGGGATAGTATTTTATCGGTACGGGTGAAATCCCTTCTGCGGGAGCGGAATCAGTGAAGTTATGTTCTGGCTCATCGGTTTTTCTTATTTTGTTCCGATTAAAGAAATACATCTGTCACATGTCGGTGTTTTTGCGGATCGGCAGTCAACAACCTTATTATATTGCGCGTAATTAGGTGGTTCAATAAACTGCGGTGACCACATGGCACAGAAAGTAACGGTTTCAGTAATCAAGGCCGACGTCGGTTCGGTTTGCGGACACACAAGACCCCACCCGGACATGATGGCGAAATGCGATGAGATGCTTAAAGAGGGAGTCAACCAGGGCATTCTCGAAGACTACTACGTCACACGTGTCGGAGACGATATCAACCTCTTCATGACACACTACAAGGGCGAGAACAACAAGGATGTTCACAAGCTCGCATGGGATGCATTCTACGAGGCGGCACAGCTCGCAAGGAAGATGCACCTGTACGGAGCGGGACAGGATCTTCTTGCAGACTCGTTCTCAGGTAACATCAAAGGAGCAGGACCCGGATCCGCCGAGATGGAATTCGAAGAGAGGAAATCCGAGCCCGTCATGTTCTTCATGGCGGACAAGACAGAACCCTCTGCATATTCGCTTCCCCTTTCGAAGATTTTCCTCGATCCCTTTACAACAACCGGCCTCGTTATCGATGCAAGGGCAAAGAAAGGATTCGATGTTGAGATTCACGACGTTATGGACCACAAGAAGGTCATTATGTCTGCACCCGAAGAGACACTCAGTATCCTTTCGCTTCTCGGTGACACATCGAGATACGCAATCAAGAGAGTCTTCAGCCGTGCAGGTCTCGGTACCGCAGCTGTTGTTTCCACTGACAAACTCAACCTCACTGCAGGTAAATATGTCGGAAAGGACGACCCTGTATGTGTCGTAAGGGCACAGAGCGGTATGCCTTCAGTCGGTGAGTACCTCCAGCCCTTCATGAACACAATGCTCGTTGCAGGATGGATGAGAGGTTCGCACTACGGTGCATTCTACCCCTGTTCACCCGAAGACTCAACACCTACCTACTTCGACGGACCTCCGAGAGTATGCTGTCTCGGATTCCAGCTCGTAGACGGTCATCTCCAGGGTCTCGAACCTATGGGATCGTCTGCAGGCACACACGTCCCCGTCGACTACTTCAAGGGTGCGGAGTGGGACTACGTCCGCAACAACGCCGTCAAGGCATCCAAGTTCATGAGGACACACGGACCCTTCATGCCCGCAGTCCTCGGACCCGAGGAAATGGAATACACTTCCAGGCCTGAGGTCCTCAAAGAACTCACAAAGAGGATGGAAAACCTTGACTGATCTCAAGACGCCGGCGATCGTTGTCAACTTTAAGGCATACAGAGAGGTTGACGGCGAAGGTTCGCTCAGACTCGCAAAGATCTGCGAGTCTGTTTCCGAGAAATCGGGAGTGACCATTGCCGTCTGCCCTCCGATGGTCGAACTCGGTACCGTCGCGAGAGCGGTGAAGATCCCTGTGTTCTCACAGAACGCGGATCCTCACGCTCCCGGATCGTCCACGGGTTGGATTACGGCATCTATGATTAAATCGACAGGCGCCGTAGGTACTCTGATGAACCATTCTGAGCACAGGGCGGAAGATAAGGTCATAAGCGAATCCGTAGAACTTGCGAAAGCGGACGATCTTATCACAATGGTTTGCGCCGAATCCGTCAGGAAGGCAGTATCCGTTGCCGCATTCCACCCGGATTTCATCGCAATCGAACCTCCCGAGCTGATCGGAGGGGATGTTTCGGTTACTACCGCAAACCCCCTCATCATCGAAGATACGGTAAACTCCGTCAAATCTGTCAGTAAGAAGATATCCGTTCTCTGCGGAGCGGGTGTCAAGACAGGTGACGATGTCGCAAAGGCTCTCGAACTCGGAGCTGGCGGAGTGTTACTTGCATCCGGTGTGGTCAAATCGAAGGATCCCGAAGCGACGCTTTACGATCTCATAAAACACATCTGAAGTCCGAAGTCCCCGAAAGGGGACTAACGGCTAACATTATCATTTTTCAGTTTATCCGATGTCGCTGTTGGCCCTCTCATGAAGAGAGCATTAACTCTGCTGATACTGATTATTCTGTTATCGCCGGTATTCGCGTCGGACTGTTCCGACGGTTCCGATGATAACATTGTAAGGCTGTCTGCCGTACTTCCTACGGGACAGTTCGAAGGTGTTGCCGTTACGAACTACGGAAATAATGAGATCAATCTGAAAGATTATTTTCTGAGTGACGGCGAAGGTACGGTAAAATTCACCGAAGATATCATTCTGAAAGGTTCGGAGACACTGTTTATACTGAAATCCGAACCCGAATCATGGGCGTGTATCGATAATTATGTGATTCACGGAGACAGAGGCGTTACTGCCAAAGGATTCACTCTGAGTGACAGCGGCGACGATGTTATGCTGATGAAAGGCGAAACCGTCATTGATACGTTCGTTTACGGCAATATCACATCAACCGAAGGATGGAACGGCGACAGTTTCAAGAAAATCGGTAAGAAATGTTATGCATCGAGAACTTCCGTAGTAGATACAAACTCTGCATCCGATTGGTCAATAACCGTTCCCGGACGGAGTGATTTCACGATGCCCGGGGGATTAGATTCGACTGTTACACCATTTGTGTTCCCCGATTCGAAAGGGATTCCGCTCAAGAACGCTCTTTATGACGCAAAAACATCCGTGACATATCCGTATACCTTCTGACGGATTCAGATGTCATATCTTCGCTTATTCATGCCATGAATTGTAAAGTAACCGTTAGGATTCTTCTCGAAGGTTCGCCGGCAGGAGGTATCTCTGCATCAGAAAAGATTGCAATGTCCACACTGTCATCATGGGGCGCGGATATCAGATTTATTTCATCTGAAGACGGATACAAGCGTTACGACTACCTCCATTCAAAATATGCCGTAATCGACGGAGAGAAAGTAATTGTCACATCTGAGAATTGGACCGAATCATCCTTTACTAGCAACAGAGGATGGGGTGCAGCCGTCGAATCGAAAGGATATGCGGAATACATGACAAAAGTATTCGAATCCGATTTCCTCGGAATTAATGACATTGTAAAGTTCAAAGATCTTTATCCGAAAGAAAAGAAAGGCAGTTACGGAAAATACATTCCTCCGAAGACAGAATTCCAATCTTACGAAGCAGCGGTAATTCCCGTTCTTTCTCCCGATTTCAGTTACGACGCGATGAGAGATTTCATGCAGTCCGCGAAGGAAAGACTGTATTCCGAACAGTTAGAAGTGGAATACGATTGGATTGACGGTACTGACAACCCCATTCAATGGGTGATTTCTTCGGAAGCGGACAGCAGACTGCTTATCGATGTTACTTTCGATTCCGATGAAGATGCGGATGAAAACGACGGATACGGAATACGCGACCGCCTTAAGGAATACGACGGAATTGCGGTAAGAACATCGCTGATGGACAGTATGCTTCACAATAAGGGAATAATTTCCGACGACAGGGTTTGGATCGGATCGATAAATTGGTCGGACACATCTATTAATGAAAACAGAGAAGTTGCCGTGATTGTAGATTCCGAAGAAATTTCAGATTTTTATGCAGAATACTTCATAAAAGATTGGGGGACCGAATCCGCCGAGGATGTCATTATAGATGTGAAAGTAACGGGAGATACAACCGAAGGAAATACCTTCATGCTCGACGCATCCTCGTCCTTTGCACCAGAAAGTGCGGTTTATGAATGGGATATCGACGGAGACGGATATATCGACAGAAGCGGAAAGAGAATCGCTCTGAGTCTGCAGGCGGGTACTTATGATATTGCCCTGAGAGTTACCGACGGAACGGACGCATATCAGCACATGGAAACCGTGACCGTAAACGGAGGAATGACTGACATCAATTTCATACCATTGAAATACATCCCCATCATAGTGTTATGTGCCGCAGTCTTGGCGGTAAACGTGATACGCAAACGGAAGTGCAGAAAGGATGGCAGTGAGAGAATTCAGACCGGAGGACGCAGATAAACTCTATTCGATACTCCTGTCTTCATTCGACGAATTCTACCGCCGCGAAGTGTTCTTCCATTTCAGCAGTCTCTGGCCCCAGGGTCAGTTGGTTGCGTGCGATATTCTCGGCGAACCGATAGGATTCTTATTTTCCGTGAGGACAGGAGACAATCTCGGACGCATAATGCTGTTTGCAGTCAGCCCCCAATACAGAAACAAAGGTATCGGTCAGGAATTACTGAACAGGTTCAGACTTGTATCGATGATGTCTGGAATTCACGGACTGACGTTGGAAGTAAGGGCGGAAAACACATCTGCGATGAGATTCTACAGAAGAAACGGATTCAGAGAAGCCGGTGTGCTGTATTCTTTCTATCAGGACGGCGGGTCCGCAATACGCATGGACGGTCCCGTACAGATGAATTTCTGAAAAAAATATTGAATCCGGGGATAAACCCCGGATCAGTTGAACATCGAATCGCCGATGTGCTCGTTTTCCATGTAGTAGTCGGAGGTTCTCTGTTTCTGAGATTCCGAGAGATCTTTGGAGAGACCTTTGGTGTATGAACCGTAAATCTCTTTGATCTGATCTTCTGCGGGTCTTGCGCGTCTCAGAGCTCTCCTGATGTGATCCTCCGTAATCAGAGGAGCACCTTCTACGACTGCGAGATCTCCTGCGGCTCTGATGAGTCCTCCGAGTTCTCTCAGCCTGAGCGTGAGCGAGTTGAGCTGTTTGTCTTTCTTCGCACGGGATCTTCCTTCGTTAATCACGGCTTCAACGGCACCGATGGTGGCGTGGGGGATGTGACCGTCCATTGTAATTTCCTGTGCTACGAACTGGGCGTATTTCGCTCTGTTTTCATCCGTATCGGGCATTGCAACATCAACAAGTACCTCATATCCTCCGCCTATGATTCTCGATCTGAGAGGCGAGAGAATATTCTCCAAATCCTGTATGTTACATGCGGCAACGAGGATGAAATCACACGGGACGTGATCCACTTTCACACTTGCACCCGCACTTTGGGGATTCCTTCCCGTTATCGGGAATTCCTTATCCTGCATTGCGGTGAGGATGTACCTCTGAAGTTCTCCGAGGTGTGATATTTCGTCGATGAATAACACACCTTCATGTGCTTCATGAATCGAACCCGGAATTACTCTCTCGTAAGCGGGTGTTCCGAGTCCCTGGTGTCCGCCGTAGGGATCGTGTCTTACATCCCCCAGCAATTCCGTTTCGGATGCTCCCGTGGCAAGGACGAAAGGTTCTCTGTCCAACTTCACAAGCACTTTCTGCTTGGAGTTTTTATCAACCTGTCTCCTCTTCTCAAGAGCTTTCTGATCGAGCATACGGATTTTATCGCCCGCACGTTCGAACACAACGGTTTCTTCGGAACCGTCGGCAAGTGTCCTTGTGGTGTTCACTCTTTCCTTACCTACAGACATAGGCATGGTACCGAACACATTTCCGAGCAGGTCTCCGAAGGGATTGTTCTGCATCGAACCCATGTCCAACTTGGTTTTACCGCAGTTGGGGCAGTTTACTTCGCTGGGGAGTGAATATGTGTTGCAGTTTCTGCACACATACCCCAATTTCTCCGCGACGTGTTTCGGCGCTTTGTCAGGATCGAGCAGTTTTCCGGATGCTCCGGAGAGTGCCGTGTTCTCCCTGTTGACTTCCTCTTCGGAGAGAATCTCCAGGAAAGGCCTTTCGGGACTTTCGGGGTTATCCGCCACTCTTATCTCGGATTTTACTTTCGGAAGCTGCATTGAGATTGCTCTTGCAATCATCGACTTACCTGTTCCCGGAGGACCTACGAGGAGAAGGTGTCTGCGCTGTACCGCAGCGATCTTCGCCAATGCGATAGGTTCTTTCTGTCCGAGTACACGGTCGAGGGGGTTGGAGGGGATGAGAATCTCCTCGGTGGAGACCATCCCTTCCACATCCGCCCATGTGGATACTGGTTTCTTTTCCGCTGTCATCAGTAGAGATCTTCCTTTGTCCAAAGTGTTATTCCGGAAGGCATCTTGGTGATGTTACCCTTCCTTGTTCCGACGACAATCTGAATGCCGTTTGCAGACGAAACATCGAGGATTCTCTGTGAAATCACACCGTCGAAGACGATGGTGTTCACATTGCTCGAATCGCTCTTGAGAGAATCTACGAGATTCTTCACAGGTACTTCGCGTATGATTTCATTGTCGGAATTGAGAACTTTTGCGTTGTGTGTCGATGCCATGTCAAGAAGCATGTCGCGGTATGTCTGCTGTTCGGGCGAGAGTGTCTTGGTCTGCCTTGCAGCATCCCTCTTTTTGGTGCGGATTGTCTTCTTTTCTTCGACAACAGGCTCTTCCTCGATTACGGGTTCTTCGACAGCTTCTTCCTCTTTCTTCTTGGGCTTCCTGCCTCTCTTGGGTTTCTCTTCGACAACAGGCTCTTCCTCGATTACGGGTTCTTCGACAGCTTCTTCCTCTTTCTTCTTGGGCTTCCTGCCTCTCTTGGGTTTCTCTTCGACAACAGGCTCTTCCTCGATTACGGGTTCTTCGACAGCTTCTTCAGCAATTACGGGTTCTTCGACTTCGATAACAGTCTCTTCGATAACAGGTTCTTCCGCTGCAGGCTCTTCTTCAACGGGTTCCTCAATGACGGGTTCCTCTTTCTTCTTGAATCTGTCAGCAGCATCGGTGTTGAAGCGGTCCTTCCTCTTTTCCCTGAGTTCGCGGTCTCTGCGCTCTCTGCGGTCTTCGTCACGGTCCCTGCGGTCGTCGCGGTCTCTCCCGTAGCGTTCTTCCCTGATTTCTCTGCGGTCTTCACGGTCTCTCCCGTGGCGTTCGTCTCTGTGGCGGTCGTCTTCTCTGGGGTGTCTGAACCTTGACTCTCCCTCTTCGCTTTCCTGGCCGTTGAGCTTGTTCATTTCCATGTACTGGTCGTACGGAACTTTGTTCCTGAGGCATTTGGTGAGCTGTTTCGCACTGAGTTCTTCTACTTCATGTGCACGGGGTGCCCTTGCGACGAAATCGACTTCCGCAACCTGGAAGAGTTCCCTGAGAATGAGTTCTCCTCCTCTGTCGCCGTCGACAAATGCCGTTGCGACCCTCTCTCTTGAAAGTTCCTGAACAGTCTCGGGGATGTTTGTTCCTTCAACTGCGATTGCGTTCTTTACACCGGCCCTCAGAAGGTTGAGAACATCGGATCTTCCTTCGACGATAATAATCGCTTCCGAATCCTTAACGGCGGGTCCTGCGGGGCAGTGGTCTTTACCGTATGTTGTAATTTCCTCGACCTGAATGCTCTGCCTGATGCTTTCCGTCAGATCGGAAGATTTGCCTTTGCTCTGTTTGATAAGATCGTTGAGAAGTTCTTTTGCTCTCTCGACGACCTGTTCTCTCTTGGAAATGCGGACATCTTCGATTCCGAGAACTCTCATTCCCGCTTTGCAGGGGCCGACGCGGTCGATGGTTTCCAATGCGGATGCAAGGATTGCCGTTTCAACCTGGTCGAGTGACGACGAAACGAGAACAATACCTTCGGATTTTCCGTTTTTTGACTGAACATCGACCTCAATCCTTCCGATCCTGCCGGATTTCTGGAGATCGCGGAGATCGAGTTCGTCTCCGAGAAGACCTTCGGTCTGACCGAAGATCGCTCCGACGACATCGGGTTTGTCAACGATACCGTCGGCACTCAGTTTTGCTTTAATCATGTATTTTGTTGCAGTCGGATCTATGTTCGTATGAATCCTCTCCGTGAGGTTATATGAGAAAACCTTCTGTCTCGACCCGCAGCCACTGCTTCCGTTTCCGCCTTATCCGGGCTCCTCCGTCCCACAGCGGATTTCGCTTTACATCCCTTCCCGGGATGCCCATCCGTCTATTTTGATCCCGTTACTGAAGGGATCTGTTCGTCATATACATGCCGTCCGTCCTCGGACCGGCCGTAATCGTGATAGTGATCAGTGATACGAGGAGACCGCAGTTTCCTCTTGGACATCGAATAATAACTATGATATTAAATATTAACGACATTGGATGAAAGAGAGGTTTTTCGCCTCTCTTTCATCCGAGAGATATCTCATTGATATCTCCCTCGAGTCTCATGTAATTGCATACGGTTCTGTCGCATGTGAACATAATCACCTGATTCTTTCTCGAGAATTCGTATATCGCTTTACATGCAGCCTGTTTCCTGTCGTCGTCGAAACGTACGAGAACATCGTCGAAAATCATCGGCATTTTTTCCGCCGTGATTTCTTCGGCCAATGCCATTTTTACGGAAAGATAAATCTGATCTCCGAGACCGGAACTCCACTGCGAAGAATTCTTTCTGGTGGTGTTGTCTCTTACGTAAATTTCCTCATCTCTCGGATCGTTGTCGAGCTGATATCTTCCTTCGGTCATGAGCGAAAGATATCTGTTGGCGTTGGTGACGACGGTGGGTTGAAGATCGGAATAGAACCTGTTGCAGGAATCGCGGATTAATGTCTGAGCTACGCTTAATACGGCCCATTCGCGGATGAGTTCTTTCAGCTTACTTTCGACATTCATCTTCTCGGTCTGAAGTCCGCCGTATGCATCGTCGTCCATGAGACCGGACATAATCTGTGTTATCTCTCCGATTCTCTGACTGTACTGTTCCGAATCGTCTTTCAGATCTTCGGTGTCGGGGATGTCGTCTGCGATGAACGCTTTTAATTCCGCTACGGAAAGACCTGTTGTGGTTTCGATACTCGTTCTGAGCGTTTCTATTTCTTTTTTGACATCATTCAGTCTGATTTTGTTACTGTGGGCTTCGTTGAATCTGTCTTCGGAACCCCATTTTTTCATCAGTCTGTTTCTTTCGTCGATGTCTGCTTTGAGTTTCTCTCTTGTCCTGGTGATATGTTCGTTTTTAGCTCTCATTGCAACGGCTTCGCTGAGCATTTCTCTCAGTTTTTCTATGTTCTCTTCGGTACTACCGCTGAGTCCGAAGGACTGTGCGACAGGCGAAAGAGTTCTTTCGAAGAGTGAAGCAGATGCGGTAAGAGACTGTCTTTCCGATTCGTATTTTTTCAGTTTTTCGTTGAGTTCGCAGAGTTTGCGGAGATTTTCCGCAAGAATTATCGCTCTTTCGGGAGTGATTCCTTCCGGATATCCTTCGCCTGCAATCCAATGTTCCCAATTCAGAGGATTCTTTTTCCTCTGTGAAACGATGACAAACGGAACCGCAATACCTGCTGCGGCAACGGCGATACCGGCAATGCCGACAATCATATTGTTCAGCATTACGAAACCGAGTGCCGCAAGAAGAATGCCCAATATTCCGACGCCGAAGAACATGTATTCTCTTTTATCGAAACGCGCTCCTTTTTGTCTCTGCAATACCCTTTCGGCTTTGCTGACGATATACTGTCCGTTCTTTACTTTGGATGCCTGTTCGCAGGACCATCCCGTATTTTTCTCGATATCGGAAATATCGCTTTTAATCGAATTGATTTCGATATTGAGTCTTGAAATAGCTTCTTTGTCGCCGATGTATTTTGCGGAATCTGTGCAGATTCTGTTGATGTCATCGTATTTGGAAAGCAATGCGTTTGCGCTTTTTACGTTGTCATCCGAAGGAATTTCGTTTCTCAGTTTTTCGATTTCCGCGTTGAGAATATCGATTCTCGATTTATCATCGGGATTGAATGATTCGTAATCCGAGAGTTCGGAAAGTTCTTTTTCCAATTCATCCAAACGTGCGAGATTTTCGGATTGGGATCTGTTGAGTCTTCTTTTCGCTCTCTCGTTACCGCAGAGATCCATGAGTTTTTTCTTCTCTTTTACTTTCTCTCTGAGTGCTTCCCTTTCCTGACTGAGTGAATCGTATTCATTCAGTTTCGCTTCTATTTCGGCGATTTCTCCGTTGATCATGTCGATATCTTTCAGACATGAACCTATCTCTCTTGTATCGGACATTTTCTCGGGAGTCATCAGTTCCTCGAGTCTTCCGTCTATTTCTTTGGAGATGTCGGGAATGTGTTCTCCGCCGGGAATGGTAAGGAATTTGCTTCTGAAATCTCCCGAAGAGATTACTTTGCTGTTGGTAAGTTCATCCAAATCCAAACCGTACAGCGCACGGTATGTGGCCGGATCCATATTGGGGAATTCTTCGGAAACAGTTCTCTTTCCGTTTTCTTCTTTTACTTTCTTCTGTTCGCGGATAAGCATTCTTCTTTCACCGTTGTCCATCACTATTTCGACGGAACCGGAATCATTTTTGGACGGTAACGGATATGTTCCTTTTTTTCCGCCGAGAGGGAACAGTGTGGATCTAATGAATTCGGTAATTGTGGATTTGCCGCTCTCGTTGTGTCCGTAAACGAGAGTCATATTGTCTTTGAGTTCTCCGGAATGCCAACGGATCAGATTGCCGAAGGATCTGATGCTTATGCTTTTGATCTTCATCTGTCCGCCCCCAGAATTTTCTCGATTACCATGTACGTGGCGTCGTCGATTATGTCTTTCAGTTCGTCGTCTGTGAAATTATCAAACAGATTCTTTTTCGATTGAGATACTGTTGTCGAACAGATCATATCGATTTTTCTTTCTCTGTCGTATGACGACATCACTTTTCCGAATGAGATTGCTGCGGAAATGAAATCGTTTGTATCCGCTCTCGCTTCGAGGTCGATGTCGGGAACTGTTTTTACCTCAATTGAAGAAACAGTACAGCCCGTGGCGGATTCTGCGGTTTTTCTGATTTCGCCGATATCTCCTGTTCTCAGAACGGAATCCAAAGGCCCTCTTCCGGTGAATTTCAGAGAGATTATGTTTCCTTTCTTCACGTCTTTACGTATGACTTCGAATACCGAGTTCAGATCGGTTTTGTTTGTGATGTCTGCGGTAACATCGAACCAATCGACGGAAGATGTTTTGAAGAATGCAATATCTGCGACGGCATTGTCTTTGACAGTGACAATATATGCTCCTTTCTCTCCCGTTTCCTTGGGATCCATCCCCTGTGTGTTGCCGGGATAGACGACATAGGGCATTCTGCTGAGCATTGCGGCCTTGTGAATATGGCCCAAAGCCCAGTAGTCGATATCTTTCTTCCTTAATTCGGAAAGTTTACACGGGGCGTAATTATCGTCTTTCGCACCGTCGACGTTGCAGTGGAATACACCTATCGAGAACAGATCGTTTTCTTTTTTTACGTCGGCCGTAAAATCTCTGCTTGGAAAATCCGGAGAGAAACTCATGCCGATGAGTTCGGCGGTTTTGTTTCCGTCTTTTTCAAAATACACGTGTGTGGGTTCCTCGGGGAATACGTATGCATTCTTCGGCAGAGGTATCGACGTTTCCCACTTTCTTTTGGTGTCGTGGTTGCCGTATATGATGTAACAGGGAATCTTCACGGAAGCTATTGCATCCGCGAATCTGCTTCTGGTGTAAGGTGTCTCGTTGGTGCTGTCGAAGATATCGCCTGAAAAGACAATGAAATCCGCTTTCTCTTTTTTGGCGAATGATATGATGTTGTCCAAAGCTGCGAATACCGATTCGCGAAGCCTCTTCCCGAGGCGTTCATCCGCGTTCGAGATACCTGAGAATCTGCAGCCCAGGTGAAGGTCCGAACAGTGGATGAATCTGAATGATTCTCCCATGTCTGACATATCGGGGAGATTGTTTAAACCCTTATCGCTTATACGTACTATGTTCGATAATTATTTCGCATGACATCCGTCAGAATACATTCCGCCGAAT
>CAVIAJ010000004.1:0-110891 GCA_963640855.1 Candidatus Methanomethylophilaceae archaeon | reverse complement strand
AGCAACGGCGACATCATTCCTCCGATGAACGATGTTATTGCACGGCGGAGTTCATCATCTTTGATGTCATTGACGGATGCATCATATTCGTCGATTAATACCACGACTTTGGTGCCGTGATATTTTTCGAGTAATGCACAGAGGTTTGCGAATGAATTCATCAACTCTTCTTTGGAACCGAGGCCGTAATACAGTCTGTTGAAAAGATCTCTGTCGCGGTCGGTCAGTTTCGGTGAATTAAGAATGTATACGAACTGTCCGAACACCTCGTATATTTTCTGCTTAATCTGTATGATGAATCCGTCGAAATCACTGAATTCGGCTTTGAGACTGAATGCTACGACTGGAAATGCATTTTTGTATCTGTCATATTCCGGATGTTTCGATATCTCCAATCCGTCGAACCATGTGTTGCCTTTGTATTTGATGTTGAAGAAAGCATCCAACATGCTGAGATTCAGAGACTTTCCGAAACGACGGGGCCTGGTGTAGAGGTAAACACCCAAATCATTCTGACTCAGTATCTGCCCTATCAGCATACTCTTGTCAACATAGTACTTGTCTGTTTTACGGAGTTCTATGAAGTCCTGAACGCCGACAGGGAGTGGTTTCATGAATCAAGTGATGTTATGGCACCTTATATAATTCACCCGAATTTTGCGATCGGATAGCAAACCGATGTGGGCTTGACTGAAATTCAGATTTCTTCGGAGATTATGAACGGCTCTTTGCCTGAGAATGCTACGCCGTAGAGTATTGTTTTTCCTTCGAGACCGTGTGCGTAATCTCTGTCTTTAATCTGCTGAAGAGCTGATTTTGCATCCTGTTCGAGATGTTTCTCATCGTCTGATATCTTCAGTTCAATGACAATATTGGGGCTGTCTCCCTTTTTTCTGATCATCATAATGTCGTAGTAGCCTTTTCCGTTCTCAAAGTCTGCTTTTATATCATAACTTCCGCAGAGATTCATGAGCATTCCCGTGATGAATGCCTGATATGAATGTTCGTCATTCAGAACACGGGAGCTGATCATTATGATAAGTTCGTATAACGCACTCTTCATTTTGTCAATGTCATTGGCCCTGATTGCATCGGTGAATCCCAGAAGTTTACTGTTGCTTCCTCCTTTGAAAGCAACACGGCTGAGCATTTCCGAAAATACGAAGAACAGTTCTCTGTTCGGTATCGACAGTTCGCAGAGCTGTCCTCTAGGTATTGCTTTGAGATATCCCGAAAGAGCCATAAGAGAATACACTTTGCCGATATCTTCGAGATCATCGAAAGTCAGCGTCCTGGAAACCTCTTCCGACACGGTGCCTCCGGCACCGAGAATCTTCAGATTGTCGGTAAGTTCGCTGTCCGCTCTTAACAGCATTTCATATATCGCTTCATTTCCGCTGGTGTTAATCCAATAGGTCTCGGGTTTGAAATCATTCCGAACGTAACTCAGTATACTCCAGGGATTATAGATGTCAACATTTCCGAAACGGTATCCGTCGTACCATTCTTTGGCTTCTTCGAATTTCTCCGGGTGACCGTAATCTGCGCAGATCTGTTTCACTTCTTCATTGGTGAAACCGAACATCTCGTCATACTTGACATCGAATATGTCGTTACGTGTTAAATTATTCATTCCGCTGAAGATGTTTTCCTTGGTTATCTGCGTAACACCTGTGACAACACCCAACTGAAGTAAATCATTGTCCTTGAGTAACGGTGACAATACGGCTCCGAGGAACGATGTTATTCTGCGACGGAGTTTTTCATTAATCATATCATTGACTGTGCCGTCATATTCATCAATCAATACTATAACTTTTGAATTATGGTGAGCTTTCAACATATAACACAGTTTACTCAAAGCTACTTTGGAATCGGTGAGGGTTTTTTTTCCGGTGTATAATCTTTCAAACAACCCCTTCATTCCTTCATCTATCTTGGGCGATTCCTTGAGATATATAAACTCGTTAAATATGTCAAATATTCTGGAATTAAACATCTCTGTGAATACTTTGAAACTGGTAACATCATCGAATTTCAGGTTTACGGATATAACAGGAAACGCATTCCTGTAACTGTCATATTCCGGATGTTTGGATATTTCCAACCCGTCAAACCATGTGTTGCCTTTGTATTTAATGTTAAAGAAAGCATCCAACATACTGAGGTTCAGAGACTTTCCGAAACGACGGGGCCTTGTATAGAGAAAGACCCCCTCTTCAGGATACTGATTCAGTATCTGCCCCACCAGCATACTTTTGTCCACGAAATAATATTTTTCGCGCACCGTCTTAAAATTCCGGATGCCGACAGGGAGCGGTTTCATGAATCAAGTGATGTGATGGCACCTTATATAATTCACCCGAATCGAACAATACGCGGTAAACATTCCGATTTCTTGTACTTTCACTCATCGAATGTAATGCATCCAATCATTTCGAGAACATATTGAGTAATTCTCTGTTCGGTATCGACAGTTCATAACTCCATTCTCCGGGTGCAACTCTGAGATATCCCATAACGGCCATGAGCGACCGCGCGTCCCGGTGACCTTCGGAAGTAACTACTGTCTTAACCCTTCCGGTGATTGTTCCGCCGGAAATCAGATTCTGCAGTTTTTCAACGGATCTGCCGTCTGCATTCGATATGATGTCATATATCTCTCTGTTACTGCTTGTTTCTACCCAATAAGAATCGGGTTTGAAGTCCTTCTGAATGTAATTCAGAACACTCCAGGGATTGCAGAGTTCCGATTCGTTGAAACGGTATCCGCCGTACCATTCTTTTGCTTCCTCAAACTTCTCGGGATGACCGTAATCCGCACAGATTTGTTTTACTTCATCTTCAGTAAAACCGTATATCTCTCCGAAATCGGTATTGAGAATGTCGTCTCTGATGACATTGTTGAATCCGCCGAAATCATCAGCCATAATCACCTGAGTAATGCCTGTTAAAACGCCGAGTTTGTAGCATCTGTTCTGTTTAAGCAACTGTTCCAGAACAGATCCGAGGAATGATACAATTCTGCGACGGAGCTCTTTATCTTCCGTGCATTTGATCGTGGAATCATAATCATCAATCAGCACTACAACCTTGGAATCGTGGTGCTTTTCCAATATGTAACACAATTCATACAATGCATATTCGGAATCGACAACGGATTTCTCCCCTGAACGATATTTTTCGAATGATTCTTTAGTATATTCATCCAATTCAGGCGATTCTCTGAGATATACGAATTCATCGAATACACCGGTCAGCATTGAATTGAATCTGTTTACGAAATCATCAAAATCACGGGGATTACCCAGATTCAGACTGAATGATATGACAGGGAATGCATTCCTGTAACGATCATATTCCGGATGTTTTGATATTTCCAACCCGTCGAACCACGTATTGCCTTTATATTCAAGATTGAAGAAAGCATCCAACATACTGAGATTCAGAGACTTTCCGAAACGGCGTGGCCTTGTTATCGAATACACGCCCAAATCATTCATACTCAGTATCTGCCCTATCAGCATGCTTTTGTCCACGAAGTAATAGTCCTCATCGCGAACCATTTTGAAATCTTGGATGCCCACAGGGAGCTGTTTCATGAATTAAACAAGTTAAAGTGTCCTTTATAAAATTCACCCGAAATCGGGATTTCCGCGACAAAAACAGCCACAGTTCACATGAGCCAAACACCCGAGTTCATAACACAAACCGATATCCGAATCATCCGCAAATCACAGACATCCGTATGCCGTAATCCTGTGCATTCCTGACGGAAAATCACATTGTCTGATACACAGTATTCAGACTTTTTCCCGAAAAACCCATCGTCCCTGACGATGTTTTCCCATTCATATTATATAAAGAATTTACCCACCCTTTTTATATAACAACGGTTGTTCGGTTGGACAGCAACACTTTAGGAGTCAACTAAAATGATTGAGTTTACCATGGACAACTTGTTGTGGATGGTACCTGTCGCTGCAGTCGTCGCCTTGGTGATCGCCGCTGTGTTCTTCAAGCAGATTTTCTCGAAGGACAAGGGAACACCCGAAATGCAGGCGATCTCGGACAAGATTGAGGAGGGTGCAATGGCATACCTCGCAAGACAGTACAAAACCATCGTTATCATCGCACTTGTTGTCGCTGTCATCATCTTCGCAGTAGGATTCTGCGAGGACTTCAAAGACTACCTCAACGGTAAGGTAGCAGTTGCCTTCATCATCGGTGCCGGATGTTCAATCCTTTCCGGTTACATCGGTATGAAGGTTTCCGTCAATTCGAACATCAGGACGGCAGCAGCCGCAACACGCTCTCTCGACGAAGCATTCAAAACATCGTTCCGCGGAGGAGCAATCTCCGGTATCGCAGTTTCCGTCCTTTCACTTGCAGGTCTTTTCGCAGTCTTCTACGTGTACAACATCTGGTGTGACGGCGACATGACCGCAACACTCCACTCTGTCGTCGGATACGCATTCGGTGCATCGATGGCCGCCCTCTTCGCTCAGCTCGGAGGAGGTATCTACACCAAAGCAGCCGATGTCGGTGCGGATCTCGTCGGAAAAGTCGAAGCAGGTATCCCCGAGGACGACCCCAGGAACCCCGCTGTTATCGCAGACCTTGTCGGTGACAACGTCGGTGACTGCGCAGGACGCGGTGCGGATATCTTCGAATCAACAGCAGCCGAAATCATCGGTTCGATGGTCATCGGTCTCGCAGTCGTAAAGCTTTCAGCACTCGGAGCATTCAACAACAACTTCATCTACCTCCCGTTGGTCATCATGGCCTTCGGACTCATCGCATCCCTGATCGGTATCTTCTGTGTCCGCCTCAAGGATGACGAAGCAGACGTAATTAAGTCACTCAACCTTGGTTACTATGTGACAATGGTTCTCGTCATCATCACGATGATCTTCTCGTGCTATTGGCTTCTCAACGGCGACAAAGGTCTTACACAGATCGGAGCACTCGCATACACAGTCAACTGGTGGATGTTCGCCATCGCCGGTGTCATCGGTATCGCATTGGGTCTCGTCGTTGTTTACGTTACACAGTACTACACCGGAGACCACAAGCCTGTCAAGACAATCGCGGAGCAGTCCGAATCCGGACCCGCAACAAACGTCATCATGGGTCTCTCCGTGGGTATGGAATCAACAGTCATTCCTGTTGTCTGCATCGGTATCGCAATCATCGCAACCTTCCTTCTCGGATACTTCGCTATCGAGGGAGCAATCGTCGACTCAACATACAGGATGACCATGGGTCTCTACGGAACAGCAATCGCAACCGTTTCGATGCTTGCATCGTCTGCTTTCATTCTTGCAGAGGATACCTTCGGACCTATCACAGACAACGCAGGCGGTATCGCGGAAATGTCCAACCAGCCTGAAGAAGTCAGGAACAGGACAGACAAACTTGACTCCGTCGGTAACACCACAAAAGCACTCACGAAAGGTTACGCAATGTCTTCCGCTGCACTCGCAGCATTCCTTCTGTTCGCAGCATTCTTCGAGATTGTCGCAGAACACAACGATACATCCATTATCTATGAGATGAACCTCGTCATTCTCGGTAACCCGCTGATCTTCGTCGGCGGTCTTATCGGAGCGGCACTTGTGTTCTTCTTCGCATCCCTCGCAATCCGCGCAGTCGGTACCGCAGCGGGTGAGATGGTTCAGGAAGTCCGTGAGCAGTTCAAAGACGGAAAGATCATGGCCGGCGAGAAACAGCCCGAATACGGAAGATGTGTCGATATCGCAACCAAATCCGCCCTCAGGCAGATGGTTGTTCCCGCACTTCTGCCTATTCTCGTTCCCGTCGTCTTCGGTCTTCTGTACAGATACTGTCTTCCTAAAGAATTCCAGGGACTCGCACCTTACGCAGTCGGCGGTCTGATCATGGTTGCAACCATCGTCGGTATTCTCATGGCAAACTTCCTCAACAACGGAGGAGGAGCATGGGACAACGCCAAGAAGTACATCGAGACCGGTGCACACGGAGGAAAGAAGTCACCCGCACACGCAGCAGCAGTTGTCGGTGACACAATCGGTGATCCTTTCAAGGACACAGCCGGACCTTCGATCCACGTTCTCGTCAAATTGCTTTCGACCATCTGTCTGGTCACTGCAATTCTGTACCTCTGAGAACAGTAAACAGGGGGCTCAAAAACCCCCTTTCCTTTATTCTATTATACTGACACGCGTGTGCATGTAATCACTTTTATATAAGAGGGCTTTAATCTCCGACTTATTCAAGAGGATATCCTATGTACATGATAACACAGGCCGAGAGGGTAGTGCGCATACCTCCAGCAGATCTGGGCGAGGACATCGACAAGGTCATAGACTCCCTCACATGGGAATCGTTCGAGGGACAGATCGGACCCAACAAGGAAATCACAGTCCTTGTTCAGGATGTCGAGACTTTGGGACCCGGACGTATCGTTCACGGCGACGGTGCGGTATATCAGACCGTAAGGTTCAACCAGCTCGTATTCAAACCCAAAGAGAACGAAATTATCGAAGGAGAGGTCGTCGAGATCGTCAAATTCGGTGCTTTCGTAAGATTCGGTCCCCTCGACGGACTGCTCCACGTGAGTCAGGTTCTCGACGACCGTGTGGATATCGATGCGGAAAACCAGAGACTTATCGGTAAGGACACCGGAAGGACTCTCAACATCGGAGATATCGTCAGGGCAAGGATCGTAAGTATCGACCTGAACGAGAAGAATCCTCAGGACAGTAAGATCGGACTCACCATGCGCCAGCCCGGTCTCGGAAGACTCGATTGGATCGAGGAAGACAGAAGGAAGAAGGAGGCTGAGGCCTGATGGTCGGACCCGTCTACAAAGCATGCAAACAGTGCAGCTTCATCTCGGAAGACGACAAATGTCCCCGCTGCGGCGGACAGACCTCCAAAGAATGGCAGGGTTACCTCGTAATCATCGATTATGAGAAATCCGATATCGCCAGACAGATGGGCATTTCCGCCAACGGAAAATACGCCCTCAGGGTTCGCTGAACGGAATGTCCGGCCGCAGGATTCCCGAAGGAAAAATACAGGCCTTCAAGGAACCTATAGGCACGGATATCGAAGAAGCGGAACTCAGACACATTGACGCTCAGAAAATGATCACCGTCGGCGATGTGGTATCGCTGACAGTGAGGAGGAACGGCATAGTGCCTCTCCTGTCCGTCTACGACGGATATACGGAGAGACATGAGATGACCGGGTTCGCCGCCTATGTCGAAAGTCACAGGCTGGAAGAGAAGGTTGTCGTCAATCCTGCGGGTACGGTAACCCGTGAGCTTGAAAATGCCGTAAAAAACGCAATTACCGGAGGACCGGGGATAATCCGTGTCGAAGGGGAAGAGGATCTGGCGCTGATGCCGTGTATCCTCTGTGCTCCCGACGGATACGAGATAATCTACGGTTGGCCGGGCAAAGGGATGATGCGTGTCACCACGGACAGTAACATCCGCACCAAAGTAAAACAGCTTTGGGATATGATGGAGGACTTCGAATGAAGATGGAAATCAACGAAAAGAAAAAGAACCTTCTCCTTAAGAGGACAGAGGTTCGTTTCACAATCGACCACAAGGGCGAATCCACACCCAGCAAAGGAGCAGTTGTGGATGAGCTCGCAAAGAAACTGGATGCAAAGAGAGACACAGTCGTTCTCAACAACATCGACAGCGTCTACGGCAGCGGACTCTCCAAGGGCTACGCAAAAGTATACGCAACGAAAGAGGACGCACAGGCAATCGAGCCCGAATACATCCTCAAGAGGAACGGCATCCAGAAGCCCGCATACAAGGCACCCGAGGCCGAAGAGGGACAGTGATTTAAATGGCAGCGAAAGCAGCACCCAAGAAAGGTTCAGTTAAGAAGGGAGACGCATACAAGGACGGAGCGAGGACAAAACCCGTCTGCCCCAAGTGCGGACCCGGTGTGTTCATGGCAACACACGGTGACCGTGTATCCTGCGGAAAATGCGGATACACTGAGTTCACGAAGAAAGAGTAAGGAAGGAAAATCTTCATTCGGTCTCCTCCCTCTCAAGCGGAGACTCAGGATCGCCCGGTTCATCGACGGGCTAAACCCATTACCTTCTCAACTCCTTCTGTTCTTCTTATTTATCAACGGACCTGTAGTATAGCCTGGATAGCATCGGAGCCTCCGGAGCTCTAGACCCGGGTTCGAATCCCGGCAGGTCCGCCAAAACGGATGTTTTTGTCATATCGCAGTTGATTTAGATAAATCATCATTATTTCAATTGTATTTACGCCCCTAGTTTTACCCTAGTTTTACCCTAGTTTTACCTAGTTTTACCTAGTTTTACCCTAGTTTTATCATAGTTTTACCATAGCTCTTTCTACAACCCTGTTCGTTCTCACTTTGTCCCAGTGGTTAAAAAATTTATAAAACCCGAAGAATCAACGTAATCATCATCAAACGAGGCATCTGTATGAAGATCAAACAGACGGCAGGAAGAGAAGCATTAGGTGATTTCGCACCGAAATTCGCGGAAATCAATGATGACGTGTTATTCGGAGAGGTGTGGTCGGACGATATTCTGAATCCGAAAATCCGTTCTATGCTGACGGTTACGACACTCGTCGCAAAAGGAATGATTGATTCTTCTTTCGAATATCATCTCCGTTCCGCAAAGGAAAACGGTGTCACAAAGGATGAAATGGCAGGCATTCTGACACATGTCGCATTCTACGCCGGATGGCCGAATGCATGGGCAGCTTTCAGGAAAGCCGTCGAAGTCTATTCCGACGGTGACGGAAAATGCGGAGGTATGTTCGGTCTCGGAGAACCGAATACTGCCTATGCAAAATACTTCACAGGAAATTCCTATCTGAAACCTCTCACGGATCCTAAGAAAACCGTTTTCATGGCAAACGTCACCTTCGAACCGGGATGCCGTAATAATTGGCACATTCATCACGCAAAATCGGGCGGAGGGCAGATTTTACTGTGTACCGACGGTCGCGGATGGTACGCAGAAGAGGGAAAAGAACCTCGTGAACTTCATCCCGGAGATGTTGTAACTATTCCTGCGAATGTAAAGCATTGGCACGGAGCGGCGAAAGACAGTTGGTTCTCGCACATTGCATTGGAATGTCCCGGAGAAGAAACCGATAACGAATGGTGCGAACCCGTTTCCGATGGGGAATACAGTAAACTTGACTGAATATCGGGATGTGTTCGGGATTATCCCGAACACAGTATGCTTGACAAATCACAGATGCTGACCGAAATTATTTCAGAATTGCGGGATTTTCTGCGCGGATACTTTCAGTATTTCCGCATTCGACACATGTATCGCAGAGCACATTCAAACGCCTGCGCCTGAGTTTTTCATATCGGCCGACGGAACTATTCCGACAATTCACAATCCGGCCGTCATATGATACAGCACCGTCATCTTACCTATGAAGATAATATCCTGCGGAGAAATAACAGATACACCCAGATAACGCAGTAAAACCGAAACAATCAGGGGAAAATTACTCTTCCCTGCGTGTTCTGATGTTCTCTGCGTACAGCATGCAGATGAAGGCCAAAATGCAGAAAAACGAACAGAGTATGATGTCTCCGCTGAACCCTATAGCTGCCGCAGCGATAAGGAGGATTGTGCCTATTACCATCAATACGCCGATTTTCGTAACCTCCATTTTTATACCTCCGTTTGACTGTCTGGGTTTCGTTAAATAACCGAATTCTCAGACGACACAAAGGGGACGAACTCATCCGACTCCGTATTTTTATTATAAATAAAAATCCGATATTCCTTTGTGTTTCCATAGGTATCGTAAGAACTATGATATAATACCTTCCTATGAAGGCAGAAATTATTACATTGAATTGCATTTACACAGACTATGTGCGGAATCGATTTTTCGGAATTAATCAGACAGAGATATTCCGTCAGAAAATACAGCGACAGCCCAGTCGAGGATGAAAAAATAAAGATGATTCTCGAAGCCGCAAGGGTTGCACCCACTGCAAAAAACACCCAGCCGTTCAGAATATATGTTCTCAAAAGCAGGGATGCTCTCGCACGTATCAGAAAGATCACGGAGATGACATTCGACGCTCCTCTCGTTCTTTTGGTCGGTGCGGTATTCGGAGAATGCTGTACGAGTCCCTTCAGCGGAAAGGATTACTCATACACCGATACATCGATAGTAATAGATCACATGATGCTTCAGGCACAGGCTCTGGGTCTCGGTTCCTGTTGGGTCGGTTATTTCGAACCCAAAGAAATCGCAAAGGAATTCGGTATACCCGAAGGCACAGAAATCAAACATCTCCTTCCGATAGGTTATCCTGCGGACGATGCACAGCCCGGTCCGATGCATTCAAAGAGAAAATCTCTGAATGACATCGTCATCGAACTGTAAGCATTAAACCGTCAGTCCGCAATATCAGAAACTATGTGCGGATACAACGGCATAGAGGAATCATGCACATGCCCCAAAGCGGACTGCCCCAGACACGGGAAGTGCCGCGACTGCGTCGCATTCCACAGGGAGAAGAAAAACAAACTCCCGTTCTGTCTCAGGAACATCGAATGGACCGACCAGTGAATGTGCAATATCTTTAACCGTACGGGGGAGAAATCCCCCGTACACAGATTCTCACGATGATATGTTCTTATCTACTTACCGGACATACTCTCCGGTATGCTGACTTCCAACGTCGTTAACGAATTCACGCCGGAAATCTCCGAATTGTATTCTTCATCGTTTTCGGAGATAGAGAAGGTACCTGAAGAAAACATCAGAAGAACGTTCGGAAGAGGCGGAAGACTCACGGAATACCGTGACGACGGTAAATTTATAGGATTTACGTTCAGTTTCACGCAGAACGGATGTACTTTTTGGGTCTATATGGCGACAATACCGGAAGTACGCTGCAAAGGATACGGATCCAAATTAATCAACTGCATAAGAGAAGCACATTCCGACAGCAGAGTGTTTCTTGTCGTGGAACCCAAAGACAGAGATGCGGAAGATTACGAAATGAGAGTCAGGCGTCAGGATTTCTATGAAAGGAACGGATGTATCAATCCCGGAATAACACTCATTTCAGACGATGCACCTTTCGATTCCATGTATGTCCTCGGAAAACTCACCGCAGACGAGATGCGTAACACCGTAGAAGCCTACGAAGACATTCACAACGGCAGACGCTGAACATTAACGCTATTTATCAGTAAGATGTTCGCGGCAGTATGGATCTTACGAGAGAGGAGCAGGCAATCCTCGACGGTGAAAACGGAGAGGGTGCCCAGAAGGCCATGGAACTGATCGTGGCACTTGGGAAGATATACGGCGCAGACGGCCTTGTTGACATTACGTCCGCACATCTTTCTGGTGCGTCTTACAAGACTATCGGTGACGGAGGACTGCTTTATCTCGAAGATATGGTAAAAGGCGGTGCGAAGGTCAGAGTTCCTTCTACGTTGAATCCTGTCGGAATGGACAGAAAAAGATGGAAGGAAATGCACATTCCCGAAGCATTTGCCGAAAAACAGCAGCGCATTATCGATTTATACGGTGCGATGGGCATCAAAACAACCTGTTCCTGCACTCCTTATGACGGAGTTAACGTTCCCAAACTCGGAGATCATGTCGCATGGGCGGAATCTTCCGCTTTATCTTATGTCAATTCGTTCATAGGAGCGAGGACAAACAGAGAAGGAGGCCCCGGTGCACTTGCAGCCGCAATCTTAGGAAAAACGGCATGTTATGGATTACATATCAAAGAAAACAGAGCACCCACCGTTGTTATCGATGCAGACATTCCCAATACGCTGTTTTCCC
The DNA here is from genome assembly GCA_963640855.1 of Candidatus Methanomethylophilaceae archaeon. Taxonomy (GTDB): domain Archaea; phylum Thermoplasmatota; class Thermoplasmata; order Methanomassiliicoccales; family Methanomethylophilaceae; genus Methanarcanum. Next base: position 99,048 of record CAVIAJ010000004.1, on the reverse strand, counting down.
ATTCTCTCTTAGGTCAGGCAGTCGGTTCCGTTATCGGAGGAGGTATTCCTTACTACAGAGGAATAAAACCCGGAATGGAAGAAGGTAAGACCATGGCGGCTGCCATGGCAGCCGCGGGAGCTGTTGCAATGTTCCACGTCGAACGTGTAACACCGGAAGCAAAAGATTTCGACGTATCCGATTTGGAAGTGATTCATATCGGAGAGAAAGAACTCAGAGACGCTTACGAAAAGATGAACACAACCGATGATATTCAGCTGATTGCAATAGGATGTCCCCATCTTACCGAGAAGGAAATGCATGAAATTGCATCTTTACTTAAGGGCAAAAAGAAGAAAAGATCCGACGTGGAGATATGGTTTTGCACATCGGAAGCGGTAAGAGCCAGGTGCCCCGAAGACGTAAAAATCATGGAAGAATTCGGTCCTGTTCTCGCAGATACATGTATGGTCGTTTCACCTATCGAAGGAACATTCTCCAGGACAGGTACAAACTCATGCAAAGCAGGTAATTACCTTCCCACATTATGTTCTCAGAAGGTTATGTGCGAAGATATCGCACAGTTGCTGAAGGTGATAGAATGATTTTCAGAGGACGTTCGATCTGCAAAGGAAAAGCGGAAGGTATTGTTCTCAAAATCGACGAACCGCTGAGTTTCCTCGGCGGAGTGGAAGCTTCCACGGGCGAAGTAAAAGTAGGCCGCGGAGGAAATCTCGCAGGAAAGATTGTCGTCTTCCCGAGAGGAAAGGGAAGTACCGTAGGATCTTTCGTGATGTACGATCTCAAAGCCCACGGCAAAGCGCCCGCAGCCGTAATCAATCAATCCGCAGAAACAATCGTCGCGACAGGCGCCGTAATCTCATCGATTCCGATGGTCGACGGCATAGATGTTACTCTCATCTCCGACGGAGACAGAGTAACAATCGATGCAGACTCGGGAACAGTGGAACTTTATGACGTAACCGTAAAAACAACCGCATCTTCCGTCGTTCTCATTGACGGAAAGATTCTGATGCTTCACCGCCCCGATACTTCAAGATCGTACCCCGGACGTTGGTCTCTTGTTTCGGGTAAGAAAGAAGACGGCGAAGATATTCTTACCACGGCAAAAAGAGAAATCAAAGAGGAAACGGGAATTGATGTCGGCGAACCGAAGGCTTCTCTCAAGCCTGTATACGTCAGAGAAGGAAACATCATTTGGGAAGTTTATCCGTTTATGTTCGATGCATCGGGAAAGACGCCTGTGCTCAATTCCGAAAACACCGGGTACAGATTGGTAACACCCGAAGAGATGAAAGAACTGTATCTTGTAGATCTTACGCCCGAAATGGTCGACGGACTGATGAAATCCGCTTAAAACCATGCATCGAGAGATTTCTGCTGCCTCTTGGCCTTATTGGCCTTCCTGGCACTCTCGATCTTGTTCAGTGCGGACGATACACGTTCCTTCGAGAAGTCGTGGTCTGTAAGGAATTCAATCACGGCTTCTCTATCGATTTCCCCAGGAGACAGATCGTAACTGTCCGAGTATGTTCCTTTCAGGAAGATGTCCCTTACCTGTTGGTATTCGGGAATCTCTTTTCCCAAATGTTCCAGGGCGCCTTCGATGTCCCCGTAATCTCTGATTAATCTGAGACCTTTCTTCGGACCGATTCCCGAGATTCCGCTGTTGAAATCCGTGCCCATTAAGATACATACGTCGACCAACTGTTCTCTGCTGATATCCAACGCAGCGAGAAAATCCTGTGAGTCGATTATCTCGGTCCTGACATCTCTGTAAATATCCTTCCCGGGAACCTTTCTTCTTCCCGTGATTGTCATATTTCTCACGAGAGTAGGCGCACCGAACAATAACGAGTCGAAATCCTGCGATGCGGATGCATAAACATCGCCTTTCGCACACATATACGCTCCCTGTGCCTCTCCGTCGCTGTATGCGAGCACTACAGGCAACCCGAGATATCCGAGGAGTTCTTTCGACGATTCCAAAATTTCTGGAGTCATCCTCGATGTCTGCTGCGCTTTGGAGAATGCTTTCTTGGTATCTCCTTCCCTGACGGCTTCTTCCCATTCTTTCTCGGCTTTTTCTCTTCTCTCTCTGCGTTCCGAAAGAGTTCCCGCCTTGAGTTCGTTCGGTTTTCCGTCGAAAATAAACGAAGGTTCTATTCCCGCTTCGATGAGATTCGCGGTTCTGTATAACAATCCGGAAAGATGCGAAGTGACTCTCCCTTTTCTGTCTTCCAACGGATATCCGTCCGGTTGCCTTATAATCGATAAGAATTGGTAGATTGTGTTGTAGGCATCGATCGCAATACGCTTGCCGCTGAGTTCACTCAATTCAATCTGCACCGGTTCGGTGAGGCCTGAGAGATTTACACCCATCCTCACACCTCAGAAAGTATGCCAAAGTGCGATTTCTTCGGACATATCCTTCTTTTTGAAAAGATACGAACCTGCCGCAAGTACGGTTGCACCCGCATCCGCACATCTCTTTCCCGTTTCGCGGTTGATTCCTCCGTCTACGGAAATATCGTAGTGAAGACCGTTTTCTTTCGCATAACTGCTCAGAAATTCTATCTTCGGAATGCCGTTTTCACGGAATGTCTGTCCTCCGAAGCCCGGCTGTACCGTCATAACCAATACCAAATCCACTTTGTCAAGATATTTCACGATATCTTCGACGGGTGTTCCCGGGTTGAGGGATATTCCGGGTTTCACTCCGGAATCGCGTATTTTACCGACAGCACCCATAATGTCTCCTTCCGCTTCGGTGTGCACCGTAAGATAATCGGCACCCGCTTTCACGAAATCATCTACGTAACGTATAGGATCCTGAATCATCAGGTGGACATCGAAAGGAAGTTTCGAGTTCTTCCTTACGGCTTTGACAATAGGCGCTCCGATTGTAATGTTGGGAACGAACATCCCGTCCATCACATCGAGGTGTATCCAATCCCCACCCGCTTTATCGACTTTTTCCACTTCTTCACCGAATCTGGAGAAATCTGCCGAGAGCATGGACGGGGATACTTTGACCATATACCGCAGATAGGGGGACGGATATATTATTGCTTTTGAAAAGTCGGACGGTTAAGATATAATGTTCCTGAATAAAAATCTCCGAAAGCATTCCTGTGCCAGATATTTATTATTAAACCGATACAAAACAATCTCCGGAATTCAAAGTTCTTTCTCCTGTACACAGAGAGAACATACCGAATTCACGTCAAAAATGTCCCTAAATTAATATCATCGATGTGTGATAATCGGAATATGTCACATGTAACCAAGACGGACATCTGCGACGTAGAAGGATGTGAGAAGACCGCAGAGAGATCCATCAACATCAAGAAGGTCAGCGAGACCTCGCTCAGCCTCAAAAATCCCGATGCGAAAAGCATTCACCTCTGCAAAGAGCACTACAAGATCCTCAAGAAGGAAACAAAAGACGACATCCCCGATTATTTGGGATGATTCATGTTCGAAATCTTATTCGCAGGAACAGGTGCGTCTGTCCCTTCAAGGGACAGATCCCTTCCCTGCATAGCCGTCAAGCAGGGCAGATCGATTTCACTCTTCGACTGCGGCGAAGGTTCACAGCGTCAGCTGATGATATCCAAATTTTCATTCATGAGAGTGGACAGGATATTCATTACCCATATGCACGGAGACCATATACTGGGTCTTCCCGGTCTGCTGATGACTATGGGTCTTTCCGGAAGGAGAGATCCCGTTTCGTTATTCGGACCCGAAGGTATTGAATTCACCGTAAACTCAATGCTTGACGCATGCGAAGGGGAGTTGGAGTTTGAACTGATTATCAAAGAAATGGTGCCCGGAGATACAATCGGTTTCGGAGGATTCTCCGTAACGGCATTCAAAACGGAACACAACTGCCCTTCAGTCGGATACATATACAGAGAAGACGACCGCCCCGGTGCTTTCAACAAAGAAAAAGCGGAAAGACTCGGACTGAAACGCGGTCCCGATTTCGCCGCAATTCAGAGAGGGGAAACCGTCAGAGGTATCACGCCCGACATGATAATCGGAAGTACCAGACCGGGTTTGTCAATGGCATATCCCGGAGACACGCTTTTATGCGATTCAATCAGAGAAGCCGTAAAAGGCGTCGATGTTCTGATTCACGAGGGAACATATCTCGACGCAGACTCCGAATTGGCCGAAGCCCATTTCCATTCAACCGTAAAAGGCGTTGCGGAAATGGCAGTGAAAGAAAAAATCCGCAATCTGATGATTGTTCACATCAGCAACCGTTACGGCGACGGTTCGGAAGCCGAAACGGAAGCGAAAACAATCTTCGAAAGAACATTTGTCCCCAAAGATCAGGACATCTACGAAATAACCAAGAACGGCGTCAGATTAGTTTCAGAAGATCCGCATTCGTGATCATTCCCACAATCTTGCCGTTTTTGTGAACCAATACCGCATCGCAGTCCGTCATAATCTTGGTTACAGTGCCGATAGGAATATTTTCAGGCACTACGGGATACGAATCGTTCATAATCCTGCACACAGGCATACTTGCCAATTCGTTCATTGTGGTTCCTTTCAGAAGAAGTTTCGAAATCGTTCTTTCGGAAATACTTCCGACGGGAGTTTCGCCCTTCAGAACGGGTAATTGGGAATATCCCGTCGATTTCATCAGTTCCGAAGCACCGTGTACCGTTGTGTTGCTCTGAATAGTGATAACGTCTTTGGAACACACATCCTTCGCAAGCAATCCCCTTTTGTCGTTATTTCCGATTTTATCCAGAGTTTCGAATAATTTTACGACAGTGGCATAGCTTGCGGAGATGGAGCCTTTTTCGATTTTTGCAATCGTACTCTGACTTACACCCGATTCCGCAGAAAGTCTCGACTGAGTAATATCCAAAGTCTTCCTGATTTTTCTTATCTCAGTAACCTGCGGGAACCTCATAATACGTAATCCGATTATTCGTATAAGAATATTTATGTCACTCTTTGTTAAATAGAATGAGAATATCGAATCCTATATTATATCCCTAAGGGAGCTCAAATTTATGGCAAACAAGAACATCTATGTCGAGGGCATCAATGAAGTGCCCGTGCCCATGAGAAAGATCGAACTTGTCGAGAGAAAAGGTATCGGACACCCCGATTCCGTCGCAGATGCATTGGCCGAGGAAGTCAGTAAAGCACTGTGTAAAATGTACAAGAAGGAGTTCGGAACAGTCCTTCACCACAACACCGATGAGACACAGATTGCAGCAGGGCAGGCAAACCCGAAGTTCGGCGGAGGAAACATTGTGGATCCTTCGTACATCCTCCTCGTAGGACGTGCAACCACAAACATCACCGACGTCAAGACCAAAGAAATCCGCTCACTTCCCTGCAAACCCGTTGCACTTGCAGCGGCAAGAAACTACCTAAGGAAAACATTCCCCAACCTCGATGTCGATTCGGAAATCATCCTCGATGCAAGACTCGGACAGGGATCCGACGATCTGAGAGGAGTTTACAAATCATCGAAAGTTCTCGCAAACGACACTTCATTCGGTGTCGGTTACGCGCCCTACTCAATCACCGACCGTCTCGTTCTCACAACAGAGGAATACATCAACGGAAAGATGAAAGACATCCTTCCCGAGACAGGACAGGATGTCAAAGTCATGGCATCCAGAGTAGGAAACGACATCACCATGACCGTCGCATGCGCAATGGTCGACAAATACATCGACGATCTCGATCACTACAAATCGGCAATCGAGCAGATGTACGACAAAGTCAACGAGCACGCATTGGACATCATCGGCGACGAGAAGATCAACTACAAACTCGAGATCAACACCGGTGACGACTACGACAGAGGAGTCATCTACCTCACATGTACCGGTCTCTCGCAGGAAATGGGTGACGACGGTTCCGTCGGAAGGGGTAACAGATGCAACGGTCTTATCACACCCTACAGGCCCATGTCCATGGAAGCAACTTCAGGCAAGAACCCGATTACACACATCGGAAAGATCTACAACGTTATGTCAAAGCTTATCTCGGAAGACGTTGCAAAGAAAGTTTCGCCCGAAGTCGAAGTAAGAGTAAGGATTCTCTCTCAGATCGGTAAACCCGTCTCGGAGCCTCTCAACTGTAACGTACAGTTGGTTTCCGCAACAGAGGACAAGAAACTCCCGCAGTGGAAACAGGAAGCGGAATCCATCGCTTACGAATGGCTTGACAATGTTGACAAGGTCACAGACCTTATAATCAACGGAAAGGTTAGGACATTCTGATGAAAATAATCGAGTCACCCCAGTACGGGCCGATGTTCCGTTTCACCGACGCCAATGTCTATTGGGCTCTCCACGTTCTGTCAGGCGGCAAACGCCTGGGCAGGAAGAGGCTTGCGGAAGAGATAGGTGTAGGTGAGGGGAGTATGAGGCGTATCATCGAAACACTCCGCGAGTGGGACATGATACAGATCAAACAGACCGGAATTACGATAACACGTTCCGGACTGGGATTCCTCGATGAAATTCCCATCAGGGTCATTGACATCTCCCTCGGAGATTCCGTTCTCGGAGAGTACAGTCAGAGTGTCCTCGTTTACGGTGTTGCCGATAAGATCCAAAACGGAATGCAGCAGAGGGATGCGGGCATAAGAGTCGGAGCCACGGGATGTACTACCGTTGTTATCCGCGACGGCAAACTCATCATTCCTCCGGATTGGAACATCGACGTAGAACGTCCCGAAATCGCGAAGAGTATCCGCGCTACGGGAATGACCGATAAAGATGTCGTAATTGTCGGAAGCGGCAACGAACAGCGTGTTGCCATGATGGCCGCTCTTACGGCGGCTTTCGAGTTGTTCTGATGAAACATCTGCTCTGTGATTCGGTATACGCCGACAGAACAGTGGCACCGATGATTCCGTCCGAAGACGGAATAGAACTTCTTACAGGATTCGGAGCGGTTCCGTCGGAATACACCGACGGAGTCGTTTCAGTCCATTTACCTTATTCCACGGATTGGTACGGAATCTGGTCCGGGAAGAGAAAAGTATCCGACGATGTAGACGGAGGGAGCATTTCCTTCATGTATTACGGTTCGGACAGAGAGGAAATTGTCAGCAATATTGTAAAAATGATACATGTTGCGGATGAATTACACCCTCCGTACGGCGTATTCCATGCATGCAGCGCGAATTTCGACGAATTGATGGAAAGGAAATATTCCGAAACCGATTCCGAAGTTACGGAAGCACTTGCGGAGATTCTGAACGAAGTATCTTCATCATTGGGCGGAGAGATGCCTTTCGAATTGGCATTGGAAAATCTCTGGTGGCCCGGTCTGAGAATGACCGATTCTTCGGGATACAGATATCTCGAGAAACATCTTGAATTCGATAACTGGTGCATCTGTCTCGATACAGGACATCTGCTGTTATCCGCAGGCGGATCTTACGATGAAGAAGGTTCGATTGACCTTCTGAACAGAGTAGCCGATTCCTATCCGAAGGATATGATCGACAGAATTCACGCAATACATCTTCATAACAACACATCGAAACAGATTTTGGATTCACACATACCTCCGGAAGGTTTTCTCGAATTGGGCCATATGAAACGTTATTCTGCGGCATATCCGTACGTCTGCAGCATAGATCAGCACAGACCGTTTACCGATCCCGAGATTGTGGATTTTGTCGAGAGACTGTCCCCGGAATATATCAATCACGAAATGGGCGTTCCGGACCCTGTGAAAAGAGTATCCGACTACATGATTCAGCGTTCTCTTTTCAGACGTTCCTAAAACCGCAATTCTTTGTCACATAAATTCCGATTTCACCGCTGCAGTTTTGGCTGATAATACTGAAACAATGAAAAATTCATTGTATGAACTCATTACGTCAATAAGCGCCCGTGTCCTGAAGTATGAGCATTCGTATCAGGCATTTATCACCGGGTTGTTGATGAGTCTCTGTGGAAACTATGATGTCAAGGTGGATTTTGAAAACGGAAAAGGATACTATGACATTATGATGACTAAAAAGAAAGGAATCGGTCCGAATGTCGTCATGGAACTGAAGAAATCATCTGACAATAGGCATATCGAAAACGATGCAAAAGCAGCTCTTCAGCAGATTAAGGATAAAGACTATGCATACGGTTTGAAAGGAAAGACAATACTTTACGGCATTGCATTTTACGGAAAGAAACCGTTTATTGTTTCCGAAGAGATTCAATCATTCGATTAATCTGAATGTGTATCCCCGATATCCGAAATATTCCCTGAAACACAAGACTTCTTCTGAGAAGGATTTTATCTAAGTCAAATCGTATTCACAGTCGAGGTGTTTATACAGATGGCGATGGATAAAGAGAATGCACTCACCCTCATTTTGATTCAGCTGATTATACTGCTGATTGCAATCGTTCTGATCGTGATTGTAGCGTTCATTTTCGGTCTGCTGTCGGATATCGACAATGTAAGGGACGGACTGTACTATGCAGTACTCCTTGCATGTGCGATGCTGATAGGCGGCGCTATTTATTTCAAAAAAGACTGACCGCGGTGCCGGTGTTTCACCGGCACCCGTAAAATCATTTACAGTATTTTCTCAAGAATATTCACTACATTCATACAAAGACGCGGACAGAATTCCGTGTAGATTCCGCTTTTATACGCTTTGAGATTTTCTTCATCGATACGCACGTCAAATCCCGTCAGTTCGGGACATGTAATTCCTTTGTACAGTTTCCTGAATTCGGTCATGAACTGTTCTCTCTTGATGATCGCAAGTCCTTTATCCGCAAGACTCGGAGAGGAACTTCCGTATTTCAGCCCTATAACGGTGAAAGCACCCAGGAGAGCACCGCAGATACTTCCTTCAAGAAGTCCCATACCCATAAGCGAAGTGCATTTCATAACCGTCTCTGGATCGGTATCCAATGAGCCTTCGAAGGCGCGTATGATACACTGTGCGCAGTCGTATCCCTGTTCATACAGTCTGAGGATCTCCCCGAACTCCATGTTACCGTAACCGTCTCCGCAGATGATAAAGGTGTATGTATCTCAGACGATACTGCACTTCGCAGAGGGTTCTCTCTTTATTTATAATATAGAAGAGAAAAGCAGCCGCAATGTGATAAGAGTTAAATATATGGGCAATATTGGGTTGCCCAGAGGAAATCAAATGGCACGCTTCAAAGAGGCTGAGGGCAGATTACTGGACAAGACTGTCTGCATGAACTGCTACGCTACCAACCCCAAGAACGCGACAAAATGTCGCAAATGTGGATACAGCAACCTCAGGCCTAAAGCAAAAGAGAGCAGGAAGCAGTGATCTTCCTGTTTTTCCGGCCTTACGGCCTTTATTCTTAGACTGTCAGCCTGTGCGGTGAAAAACCGCACAGACCGACATCGGATTATAATTCTAGAGGGCCCGGGTCACAAATTTTATACTTTAACAATATGAGTCTAGTGATGACTTTTCATCCCGGAGGGAGAACTGGATGAAGGCACTGATAGTCGACGATAACATTGCGATTCAAGAGATACTTTCCGAGATTCTTTCTTCGGAAGGATGGACTACGGAACAGACTGATGATGTCGACGATGCTGTATCGAAACTCGGTTCTTTCGAACCCGATCTTTTGGTACTTGACTCGAGGGTCAACGGCCTGAGGACATTCAGGATGCTGGATGAGATTGACGAAGACAGCGAAATCAGAGTGATTATTCTCTGCAAGAACAACGAAATCATCCCCAAAGACAATCCGAATGTAATCGGAATCATTCCCAAACCGTTCAGAAGCACAGACATTCTTTCGTGTATCCGCGAAGCGGGTCTGAACGGTGCGGATAAGAGTCCGAGTAAGAGTTTCATGAACAAATTCTTCTCCAAAAGCAGCACCGAAAGTACACAGGAGGTTACCGAACAGAAGGAAGTTAAGTTCGGCCGTTCCTACTATGTCGTCGAAGACGAACCCGATCTTATCTACGAAGCGGGACGCAGTCTTTCGGATACATGTCAGCTTCTTGCAGTGACATCCGGAAGAACGAAAGCCGTCAACGACAGGTTCAAAGACCTCAATGTCAAAGTAATCGGTCTTTCCACCAAATCGAAAGTCGGTTATCTCGAGATGTCGAAACTCGGCACTCTGATGAATTCGGTAATGAAATTCATCGAAGAGAATGAAAGACCCGTCATAATGATCGACGGTATCGCCCAGTTGATCAGCGTCAACGGTCTGAACGCCGTAATGGCAATGATACACAATCTTATTTCCTCCAAAGTAACGGTAATCATTTCCGTCGAGGAGGACTTCATGTCCGAAAAGGACACCGAAATCATGCGCAGCATGATGGAAGAATACACTACAGCACGGTGAAACAAATGGCAAAGATTGAGGCAGTATGGGCTAGAGAAGTCCTTGACTCAAGGGGAAACCCCACGGTTGAGGCGGAGATTACTATCGCAGGCCACAAGATCAGGGCAATCGCACCTTCCGGTGCATCTACCGGTTCATGGGAAGCTCACGAACTCCGTGACGGCGACGGAAGGTTCGGAGGCAAAGGAGTTCAGAAGGCCGTTTCCAACGTCCGTACGGATATTGCGAAAGCAATCACCGGAATGGATCCCACGGATCAGCGTGCCGTAGACACGGCAATGATCGAGGCGGACGGTACCGAGAACAAGAAGAGGCTCGGTGCAAATGCCATTATCGCAACATCCCTCGCAGTCGCCAAAGTGGGTGCCGCTGTAGAAGGCGTTCCGCTCTATCAGCACATCGGAGACAACGGAGTAACTCTCCCCGTTCCTATGCTGAACATCATCAACGGCGGTAAACACGCCGGAGGAAACCTGAAGATTCAGGAATTTATGATCATTCCCGCAGGTGCAAAGTCATTCTCGGATTGTCTGAGGATGTCTTCGGAAGTCTACATGTCACTGAAGTCCATTCTCAAGAAGAAATACGGCGTAGGAGCAATCAACCTCGGTGACGAGGGAGGATTCGCACCTCCGCTGAACACTTCCGCGGAAGCGTTGGAGACAATCATCGATGCTGTATCCGCCGCAGGATACACTCCGGGTAAGGATGTCTTTATGGCCCTCGATGCCGCATCGAGCGAATTCTATGACAACGGAATTTACGACGTGGACGGAATGAAACTCACCGCAGGCGAGTTGGCCGACCACTACAGAAAACTTACCGAAACATACCCCCTCATCAGTATCGAGGATCCGTTCTTCGAGGACGATTTCGAAACAACTGCGGAACTTACCAAAAAGATCGGTTCGGATGTGCAGATTGTCGGAGACGATCTTTTTGTTACAAACACCAAGAGACTTTCCAGGGGAATCGAGGCAGGTGCAGCCAACGCACTGCTCCTGAAGGTCAATCAGATCGGTACGGTCACGGAAGCGGGAGATGCGGCTCAGATGAGTTTCGACAACGGCTATTCCGTCGTGGTATCCCACCGTTCCGGAGAATCGGAAGATGTAAGCATTGCAGACCTTTCCGTCGGATGGGGATCCGGTCAGATTAAGACAGGTGCACCCGCACGCGGCGAGCGTACCGCGAAATACAATCAGCTCCTCAGAATCGAAGAAGAGCTCGGTTCGAAGGCAGTTTTCCTCGGCAGGAAGGCCTTCACACTGTGAACTCCGGAGAGGGTTATAAACCCCCTTCCGGGTTGATTTTTTCATATTTATACTTTGGATTTTTAAGGACGTTTAACCCCTGTATTTCCACTGGAAAACCTTGCATATTGACGTCCGTAGATACGTATTCCGACGACCTCGGAAATCGGCAATTTTTACTTTTTACGAACGGATCATTCGATTTTCGGATAATCGGAAAAATAACTGTTTCAGGGTTAAAAAGCCCTGTTTTCGGGTATTTTCCATCGAATTTTATCTATTTATAGGGTTTTGATGTGAAAACGACAGTTTTCAGGGTTAACGATGTTATCTTAACTGGGGTTATTAAGGGCGTTATGGATACGCTTATATCCTCTATACAGAATGGGGGAGAGTACGTGTGGGATTGACCAATCAAACGGTCAAATCATTGCAGTGGAATTAGAGGTTGTATCATGGACACGAAGAGGACTTTCCGTCAGATTTCCGGTGATACGGCCACAGTCTTTTCGGTACCCGGAATCGGACGTACCAAGTCCATTTACTGCAAATGCGGCAACATCATAAGGATGGACTCCGCACAGGTAAACATCAAGCTTGCGCTGGGAAAAGAGCTGGAATGCCCCAGATGCCGCAACGAACGTATCTCAAAGGATATCGACGAGATTGAGATGCACTTCAACGGCACAGAGCAGATAGAAGAGTGTTAAGAACACCCTCATTTCTTGGATCTGCTCGGACACGATGTGTTTATGCACTCTTCATAGTCGCCGAACGCAATTATCGGTGCACCGCAGAGTTCGCATTCTCTACCTGTGGATGAAACGACTCCCTTCGGTCTGAGGGGATATGTCTGATTGCATTCAGGCCATGAAGAACATCCCGCAAAGCGTTTTCCCGCCTTGGAGTACATCACTCTTATCGTACCCTTGCCGCAGGCAGGGCACTTTCCGAGATTGGTTTTGGATGTGTTGCTCTCACATTTGGGATCGATACAGACGGTCTGCGGAGGCACACCTTTCCTGATGACTTTCAGCTGAGGAAGTCCGCACACTTCGCATTTTGTTTCGACAGTCTGAATAAGAGCACTTCTCGGAATGGGATACGCGCATTTGCATTCGGGATATCCGTCGCATCCGATGAAATTGCCGTTTCTCGATCTTTTAATTGTCATATTGTTTCCGCAGTGGGGACAGATGCCTATGAACTGCTGCGATCTCAGTGCATTTCTGATTTCCTCGCCGATCGCATCTTTCTGCTTTTCGATGGTAGATGCGGAGTTGTACAGCATCTTCTGCGATTCTTCCACAACATCGGACAACGTCTTTTCCCCGCTGCTGATTTTGAGCATATCCGCTTCGAGCTTTGACGTCATATCGGGTTCCGCAATACCTCCGCCGTGTTTTTCCAACGACTTGGTAAGAGCGATGCCGCTTGCGGTAGGTGTCATGTAGTTGCCCTGAACGTAATTCCTTGAGTACAGCTTACCGATGATGTCGTGTCTCGTAGACTTGGTACCGAGTCCCAATCTGTCCATTTCCTGGATAAGTGAACCCTGATTGTATCTGTACGGAGGTTTGGTTTCTCCTTCATCCATCGACATCGATCTTATGTCGATTTCATCGCCTACGTTCAGTTTGGGGATGTGTGTATTGGCGACTGTCATGTACTTCTTCCAATACTTCTTCCATCCTTCCTTCTTCAGAACGTATCCTTCCGCTTTGAAATTCTCACCGTTGACTTCTACGGTACAGTTCGTTACTTCCGCCTCGGCATTCGGACCGAGCGTAGCGAGGAATCTTCTTACGATCAATTCATACAGCTTCCACTTATCGCCTTTCATCTTATCCGAAGTGGCCGCAGCCGTAGGATAGATAGGCGGGTGGTCTGTCGTTCTTCTTTTACCTCTGGAAGGGATGATTGTTTCCTGAGAAAGGATTTCTTCAACTTCCTTCTTAAAATCGGATTCTTTGAGTTTTTCGAGAACACTTCTGATTCCGAGACTTCTCGGGTATTCCGTGTTCTCCGTACGGGGATATGAAATGTATCCCCCTGTGTACAGATCTTCAGCCAATTTCATGGCTGTTGCGGGAGGAATGCCTATTTTGTTTGCTTCGACCTGCATCGCAGTTGTATCGAACGGTGCCGGTCTGAATTCCTCTTTCACAGTGCATTCATAAGAACTCACGGTTCCTGTTTTTGCGTCTTTGCATTTGGCAAGAACCGCATCAGCTTTTTCCTTCTCCCAGAAAGGATCTTCCTCGTGTGTTCCTCTGAATGCAAGCATTCCGAACTTTCCAATCACTTTCCAGTAGGGAACAGGTACAAACTTTGAGATTTCTTCATTCCTGTCCACCAGTAATTTGAGTGTAGGGCTCTGAACCCTTCCCACGGACATGAAGTTCTTTCCGACCTGTCCCGCAGATAATGAAATCAATCTTGTAAGGACGGCACCCCATGACAGATCCACAATCTGTCTCGCTTCCGCAGCGTTTGCAAGGCGTTCGTCGGGAAGAACAAGATTCGCAAATGCATTCTCGACTTCCAATTTGGTCAGAGCGCTGAATTTTGCCCTTTTGACCTTGGACATATCGGCACCCGCCGCAACGACGGTCTCCATACCGATAAGTTCTCCTTCTCTGTCAAAGTCGGTAGCGATAATGATCTCATCGGCAGAATCCATCAGACTCTTGATGGTATTCAGGATGCTTTTGACACGTATGTTCTTCACCTGCGGTGCGTAAACAAGGTCCACGGGAGAACCCGCACTCCAGTCGCTGTACTGTTCGGGATAATCTAATTCGATGATGTGACCCCTGAGACTGACGACACTGTATTCGTCGCCGTTGTTCACGAAGGATATTACGGTCACTCCGCCGTTTGTCTTGGAGTGCGATTTGCCGTCTGAGAGTATTGTGGATATCCTCCTTGCGGCGTTGGCCTTCTCGGTGATCACAAGTTTCTTCATCGTTTTGGATATTTATATTATAATTATAAATAATATGTGGGAAAAGGATTTGCGTAAATTTTCCGTGATATTTCAGGCACTGCAGGAAATAACGGGGTTGTTTCAAAGAGATTACAGAAAGTGTTTTTATTTTTCTTCACTGAAATACGCAGCTTTTCACGTGTCAAATCTTATCTACGGAATAATCAATCCGCCTTCCGATGACAGTCCTCAGCGACGCAATCGAACACCTCAGAGGATTGGAAGGTGTTCTCGATATTTTTCAGATGGACGACAGTTTATCGAATACGATAAAACACGAGGAAGAGAGCACGAAATCCATCACTCAGATGGATGTGAACAATATTGCATACGATGAGGTCATGGAGAAGAAGTATAGGATTGCTCTTATCGTCGACAACAGAAGATTCGATCCCGAGATGAAGGAACATTCCACCGTTCTGATGATTAATTCCAAAGGAGAAACCGTCGGAAAATCATTGGGAGATGAGGAGATTGAAGAATACCGTCCGAGAGACGACGTAATATGGATTTCAAAGGACTTCGTTATCTTCGCAGGCAGTAACTTCGACGGAGGAGAAAAATTCATCATTCCCGCCGTACCGACGGCTCTTCTCGATTCCGTAATCACATGCAAGAATGTGGTGATGGCACATCCGTGCACAACATCGGATATGATCATCAAAGGTACTGTCGATTTCGATTTATCGAAGGCGGCATCCACAATAGTTCTGGGATTCGACGACTGAACTATCGGAAACAATCATCCGCAATTCATATCTCCGGGATGGATAGTTGTATATCCGATACCTTCGTACGACGGTTTATGGATGTATCTTCGGAACTCGGAAAGGCTTTGACGGAAGTCATAAGAGAAATGGTTGAAGGTAAGGATATCGCAGTTGCCTTCTCCGGAGGATTGGACTGCGGCATAGTCGCCGCTATTGCGAGAGATTACGCAAAATCAATCCGCCTGTACACCGCAGGTGTCGAAGATGCATACGACGTAAACGAATCTTCGGGACTGTCGAAGGTTTTAGGTCTTGACTGGAATCATCTGTTGATATCCGAGAATGATTTGGAGGAAAATGTCAGAGAAATGATGAAGATTACGGGTACCGTCAATCCCATCACACTGTCCTTTGAGATTCCTTTATTCTATGTGTCGAAAAACGTTCCCGAAGAAATCATAATCGGAGGACAGGGCGCGGACGAATTATTCGCAGGATATTCCAAATACGTCGGTCTCTCGGAGGAAGAATTCAGAGATCAGAGAGATGCGGACATGGCAACTCTGTTTACGGAGACTCTGAAACACGAATCATCCGTAGGAAAACACTTCGGAAAGACGATACTGTATCCCTACCTGGATCCCCGCATAAGAGCTGTCGTCGAAAAAATGGATATGAAAGATCTTATGCCCGGAGAGGTCAGGAAACGCTGCCTGAGAGAAGTAGCCGAAGAGATAGGCGAACCGGAAGTCGCGGCGAAGAAGAAAAAAGCCGCACAGTACGGTTCCGGTGCGATGAATCTTTTCAGAAAGATTGCAAAGAAGAAAGGGGTCACAGTCAATCAGATGATTTCGGGTTGGTCCGATGAATAAGGATGAAATGATTTCCTGGTTCTACGGTCTCGGTTCCCACGGAATCAGATTGGGATTGGAGAACATTACCGAATTAATGAACAGATTGGAAAATCCCCAGAATTCTTTCAGATCCGTTCACATCGCAGGTACGGACGGAAAAGGTTCTACTTCGGCGATGATCGAATCAATTTTAAGGCAATCCGGAATCAAAACAGGACTGTACACATCCCCGCATATACTGAATTTCAACGAAAGGATGAGAGTAAACGGTGCATCCATTTCGGATAACGAATTGGAAGAATACGTAAAAACCGTGAGAGAACAGATCGAAGACATGAGTTCTCAGGGTAAACAGTGTACGTTCTTCGAGGCTGCCACGGCAATAGCATTTCTCTTTTTCAGAGACAGAGGAGTCGAATACGCCGTAATCGAAGTGGGAATGGGCGGAAGGTTCGATGCAACGAACATAATTACTCCCGAAGTTTCAGTAATAACGAACATAAGTCTCGAACACAGAGAATATCTCGGAGATACCGTTGAAAAGATCGCATTCGAAAAGGCGGGAATAATCAAGAAAGGCGTTCCCGTTGTTACAGTCAACAAAGGTCCCGCAATGGATGTTATAAGAAAAACCGCGGAGAATAACGGTTCCGAGATTGTTATTCCGAAGAATGCGGAGATAATCTCAATGGACAGGACATCCACGGCAATCGATTACTGCGGAGAAAAATATACGGTAAATTCGGTCGGAGAACATCAGGCCCGCAACGCAGTATCCGCAATCGAGGCGGTACGTCATATCAGTCATAAGATTACATCGAAAGACATACACAGAGGTCTCGAAAACGTCTATTGGCCGTGCAGATTGGAATGGTTCCCCGAAGAGAATATGGTAATCGATGTTTCACACACAGCCGCAGGAAGTAAAGTTTCATTCGAAACAGTGAAAAAACTGTACGGGAAGGTCACCGTCGTGTTCGGAATTCTCGGTGACAAAGACATCGGTACAATCGCGGAAAATCTCTCGGAAATCGCATCGAAGGTAATCGTAACAGTTCCCGGTTCCGAAAGAGCGGCTTCACCCGATATTGTTGTCGATACGGTAAAGAAACACATATCCGACGTAACATTCGTCCGTAACATCGATGATGCGATTTCGGAAGCAATGAAAATCCGTGGTGACGATGTAATATTGATCACGGGATCCTTATTTATGGCGGAAGGGGCGATGAAATGGCTGAAAAGGACATCTGTTGGATATTAGACACGCTTTCGAAAGAATACGGCGACGGAGCATATCCCGGACGTTCGTCCGAAGGCCTCAACCCCGAATGGCCTGCGGATCCGTTTCATGTATTGATAGCAACAATACTGTCCCAGAGAACCCGTGACGACAACACAAGAAAAGCATCCGACGCTCTCTTCAGATTATACAATTCCGTCAGTGAACTTGCGGATGCGGACACAGACAAAGTAATCAACGCAATCAAACCCGCAGGATTCCCGAAACAGAAGGGAGAAGCCATAGTGAAATGCTGTAAGGTACTCCGCAACGAATACAACGGAAAGATACCCGAAGACACCGACGAATTACTCAAATTACCTATGGTCGGAAGAAAAACAGCGGCATGTGTCAGATCCTATGCAATGAACATTCCTTCGGTCTGTGTGGATACGCATGTCCACAGAATCTCCAATCTTATGGGATTGGTTCATACCGACAATCCTACGGAAACAGAGTTTGAATTGATGCGCATTACACCCGAAAACAGATGGAACGACATCAACCGTTACATCGTACGCCACGGTCAGAAGGTCTGTCTTCCCGTCAGACACAGATGCTCCGAATGCTCTGTCAGATCGATGTGCGATTCCTGCACGATACCTTATTAACGGCGATTCCGTTGTCCGTCCCGATGCATGAAGTGTCTGTCGTGTCGGATATCGTTTCTGCGATTCTGAAAGAATTGGAGAGATACAACGCGAGCAGTGTGGAGGAAGTCACTCTCGTAATAGGTGATATGACAAGTCTCGGTGAAGAACAGATGCAGTTCGCATACGAGATTGTCACCAAAGACACAAAACTCGAAGGTTCCAAACTGATCATCGAGAAAGAAGCCGTTGCCGTGAAATGCAGTGAATGCGGATACGAAGGTCCCGTCAACAACATCCAAAGCGATTACGACGGACACTCGATACCGATACTTTCCTGTCCGGAATGCGGGGGCAGAGTAAAGGTTACGGCGGGACAGACATGCAGTGTAAGAAATCTGAGGATTGTGGAGGCGGACTGATGTTCAGGTACAGAGATGAGGCAACAGCGAAGAAAATCTTGGATAAGATACGCGAAATGAATGTCGATTACACATTTATGCACGTCTGCGGTACGCACCAGGACACCATCGTACGTTTCGGTCTCGAAGAAATGCTCAACGAAGTGGGTGTCGAAATCCGTCAGGGCCCCGGATGTCCTGTCTGTGTAACAACAAGCAGTGAGATTGCGGATGCAATTACATTGGCGAGGAACGGAGTAACAATCTGTGCTTTCGGAGATATGATGAGGGTTCCCACAACAATCGGAACGCTCAACGATACAAGATCCGAAGGAGCCGACGTAAGAATCGTTTATTCAATAGAAGACGCAGTCAGAATGGCAAAGGAGCAGACGAAGCCTTTGGTATTCGTTGCCGTAGGTTTTGAAACAACGGCACCTTCAACCTGTGTTCCTCTTCAGAAAGAACTTCCCGATAACTTCAGTATTTACAGCTGTCACAGAATCTGCCCTCCGATTCTGAAAGCCATTTTCGATATGGGTGAGACCAAAGTACAGGGACTTATCGATCCCGGGCATGTTGCCGTTATCACGGGAACGAAGATGTTCGAACCCTTCGCGGAACAGTATCACATGCCTCAGGTAGTCGCAGGTTTCGAGCCTTTGGATATTCTGATGTCTACTTATATGCTCTGTAAGCAGCTGAAAGAGGGAAGATGCGAAGTCGAAAATGAATACACAAGACTCGTAAAGCCCGAAGGAAACCCCAAGGCGATGAAGCTGATGGAAGATACCTTCGACCCCGTCGACAGGGCATGGAGAGGATTCCCTGTTATCAAAAAGAGTGCACTGGTACTCAAGAAGAAATACGAAGCTTACGACGCAACGAAAGTCCACGAAGACATTCTCAAGACCACTCCGTTTGTCGAACCCGAAGCAAAAGGATGCAGGTGCGGAGAAGTTCTGAGAGGATTGATCCGTTCCGAGGAATGTCCTATGTTCGGAAGAGCATGCAAACCCACGAGTCCTTCCGGACCGTGTATGGTATCCGCTGAAGGTAACTGCAACATCGCATACCGCCTCGGAAGCAAGAGGGTGTGAATTATGGGAACGGCAGGCCCCGGCGGACTGATGAGACCGGATACGGTAAGCGGTTCCGACAGAAAGGTATTGGTCATAACCAACGATTCCACAGTGTTTCAGAGTAACGGATTTGTGAGCGCTTACGACATGTTCGGAGGAAGATGCACCGAAGTGAAGAATCTTTACGACCGTCTGTCGAAGATTACCGCGGCATCATTCGGTATAATATCCGGAAAATTCGGATTTATTCCTTCGAATTATGTGGTAATGAAGTACGACTTCGTTCCTTCCTGCAAAGCGGATTATGAAAAACTTCAGGAAGAGAAGGATTTCGTCGGTAAGATCGCATATCTCGTGAAACCTTTCGATAAAATCATCGTATGTGTTCCGAAGGATATGTTCGCAATGCTCATGCCCGTACTCCCGGCGGAGAGAGTTATCGCAGTCACCAATGAAATTTACAGAAAAGACTGTGAAATGCGCGGATGGTCGTTCTATCTCAGAAACGGTGCACGTGTCGGTAACGAGAATGCGGATGCAATTGTTGAAGAAATAAAAAAGACGGTTGCCTGATTATCTCTTCAGAGCTTTCGTTTTAATCTTCATCTCATCGGATATGCGGTATGAATCTCTGATCTTCCCGATGAGCATATTGAACGTCTCGTCATCGAGGCTGTTCTTTCCGCTTATGTATGCGTAAGTCTTCCCGGGATATTTCGCAAAACACACGGACAGAGTCCATGCCGCACCCATTTTGTAATAGTAGCCGTCGTGATGATGCGAATCCAATAATCCGATGATTTCGTCGATATGCTCATCGTCAATGAAATGTGTCAGCATCATTACCGCGGAGTAACGCATTTTGAATTCTTCGCCCGTGTCGAGATACGGAAGTATGAAGTTCCAGACTCTCTGTTTTTCCTCTTTATCAGGTTTCCACGTATTCGAGAATGAATCGCAGACGGACCAGTTTTCTATCAGAGGAATGAATAATCTGAATTGTTCAAGGCGTTCGTCGATATCCGTTTTCGCGTAGGATATAACAAATCCTCTCAGAAGATAATCTTCGAAATAATGAGGTTTCCATGTTTCGACGTATTCTCTCCAATCGAATTCGGAACAGATTCTTTTGGCAATCTGTCTGAGTTTCGGCAGTCTTACGCCGAGAACATTTTCCTCTCCGGGGATGAGTTTTGCGGAGAATTCCGCATATTTCTTCTCGGCGGATTCTTCTAACTCTTTCCTTACGTCGAACATAATATCTTCGGAAAACAGAAGATGTATAATTGAAGAACGGAGAGGGAAGTCCCCTCTCCGGTTTATGTTTACTTTTTCTTTCTGCGGCTTGTGACGGAATCTTTCTGATCGATGACCATCTCGGTGATCTTTCCCATAAGATCGTCAACAGTCTTGATCAGATCCCAATCGACCTGTTTGGCACTGTACGCACGGCCGTCGGCGATGAGCCTCGCGGTGATGCTGTACTTGTTCTTCTCACCCTTCTCGTTGTACTTCGCAACGTGGATTGAAAGAGACTCAGGAGTGACAATCCTGGTGATCTTTTCCATTTCGTCCCTTATGCTGTCATAGATTGCAGATGAGTATGCTTTGTCCTCATCGTCCAATCCGCTGAGTTGGATGAACAGATACTGCCTCTCCCTGCATGCGGAGATAAGTTCGATGATATCGTACTGCGTAACTATTCCGGCCAACCTGCCTTCGTCGAGGACGGGGATGGTTGAGATGCCGTTTTCGGACATCATCTCGACTGCCGTCTCGATGTCATCGTCCCAGTTCACTGTTTTCACTGCGGACATGCATATGGACTCGATCGTCGTGGAGGTCTTCTTCGTCTTACCGTAGATATCTCCCACGGTTTTACTGGTGGATTTCCAGTTGTTCTCGATGACTTCCTTCATTCCGACGATACCGGTGATTCCGCCTTTGCTGTCCGTAACGGGGACGGTTCTGATGTCCAATTCCCTCATGATCTCAAGTGCATCGTCGAGGAGCTGGTTCTCTCTGACACTTTCGACAGGTGTGTTCATTATCTCGAACACCTGAATGTCCTTGAAGACCTTGATGCCGATGACGAGATCGATCATCTGTTTCCTTCCGATACATCCGATGACCTTCTTCCTGTTCGTACCTACGACAGGAATCTGTCTCAGGTTGTTGAGGATCATCATCTCAGCGACCTTTGTGAGGCCCATATCCTTCGTTATGACGGGTGATGAGCTGATGAGGTTCCTTACTTTGGAATCGAGTGCTATGCTCTTCTTCTTGAGAACCGAGCCGTAGCTTATCGTTCCGATATATTCGCCGTCATCAATGACAGGGATGTCCTGATATCCGCTGCCTTTCATCAGCATAAGGGCGTTGTTGAGTTTCTCATCAGGCCCGATGCTGGGGTATTCGGTGTCCATTATATCTTCGACCGTTTTGCTTTCGATTTGAGATCTGAGCATTGCGATCTTTTTCAGATCCTGCAGGTCTTTTACTCCCACTTTTTACACCTCGGAATTAACACGGGGTTGAGGGAATATAAGCATTGCCAGAAAGAATAAAAATTAATCCGAAAGATTCCCACAGGAATAATCGTATTCTGTAAAAACGACCGACGGACGGTCGAAACGGCCGTCCGCGGTACAAACGTTTATCTATCAGATGGATGCGAAGGGCTTTCCGGCGAGAAGTTCGTCGACAATCTTTCTGATATCTTCGATCTTCACACGCTTCTGTTCCTTCGAATCACGGTCTCTGATGGTGACGGTTCCCTTGTTTGCACCGTCTTCCACCGATTCGTAATCGACGGTGATACACCAGGGAGTACCGATTTCATCCATCCTTGCGTATCTCTTTCCGATGGTTCCCGATCCGTCGTAATATGCTTCCGCATCGGATCTGTGAACGTCTTCGTAGATTTCTTTCGCAACGGTGTCGAGTCCGTCCTTCTCCATAAGAGGGAACACTCCCACTTTGATCGGAGCGACTGCGGGTGCGAGGTGAAGTACTGTATAGTCTTCTTTCTCGTCGTGCTCGTATGCGTGCTCGAGAACAGAGTAGAATATCCTGTCGAGACCGTGCGAGGGCTCAATAACGTGGGGAATGACACGCTCACCGGAGATTTTCTCCTTTACGTGTACTACTTCGAAGCATTCTCCGTCTAATTCAACGGATTCTCCGTTGACTGTAACGGTAAGTTTGCCGTCTTTAACGTCTTCGGGTTTGGATGCTTCGATTGCCGCGGCAACATCCTTTGCCTGTCCTTTGAACCTCGGTCCGAGAGCTTTGTTCTTTGCTTTAATCCTGTCAATCTCAATCTCCTTGGGGACATCGAACTTCTTGAAGTGCGTCATGTCCTGTCCGGAGAACTGTGCGTGTCTCGTAAGATCCCATGAACCTCTGTCCGCAATACCGACAATCTCCGTCCATCCGTAGGAAAGGAGAACTTCGGCATCCCAACAGTCTGCGGCATAGTGGGCCATCTCGTCCTTCTCGTGCTCTCTGAATCTGAGCCTCTTGGGGTCGATTCCCACGGAAACAAGCAACTGTTTCGTGGTGTATACGAAGTAAGCGAGGACACGGTTTGCAATTACGCCTTTCTCGACTGCTTCTTTTACGGTCATTGTTGTGAGTTTAAGCGTAGTGTTCGGAATGAGATCCAACACCTCATTCTCAATTTCAGAGAATCTGCTCCAATCCTTATCCTCGGGATCGACAAACAGTTCAACCTCCATCTGGTTGAACTCTCTCATACGGATCATACCCTGACGGGGTGCGATCTCGTTTCTGTAACTCCTTCCCGTCTGCATTACACCGAGAGGAAGTTTCTCTCTGTTGTATCTGTAGAGATTCGGATAGTTAACGAAAATACCCTGTGCGGTTTCCGGCCTCATGTAACCGACACGTGCGGAACCGGGTCCGATGTATGTCTTGAACATAAGGTTGAACTCATCCACGGGTCCGAGTTCGCCGCCGCATTCGGGACATTTCACGTTGAATTTCACGAATGCTTCTTCGAGCTGTTTCGGAGAAAGCACATCGGGATTGTCTACGAATCCTTTGACAAGGTGGTCTGCCCTGAACGGTGCATCGCATTCCTTACAGTATGTGATCAAATCGGAGAAGTTATCTAAGTGACCCGATGCTTTGAACACATCACGCGGGTTGACAGTTTCACTGTCAATCTCTATGAATCCTTCTCTTCCTTTGTAGATGTGTCTCCATGACTCTACTATGTTGTTCTTGAGGATGCATCCCAGGGGTCCGTAGTCGTACATCCCTGCGACACCTCCGTATACCTCGAATGACGGATAGATGAAGCCTCTGCGCTTGCAGAGGGCCATCAGCTCGGTGGCGTTGTCAGACATATGATCATCTCAGGAGTGCCGAAAGCACATCCACATCATAAATCATTCCCAGAAGTTCATCCTTGTTACCGCGTACGGGTATCTGTCCGAAGTTGTACTGCTTCATCAGTTTGGCTACTTCGGATAACGATGTCTTCTTGAATACCGTGGTGGGATCCTTGACCATGTAATCTTTTACCTTACGGTCTTCGGAAATATCTTTGTTCATTGCCATGTAGAACAGGGGAAGCACGTTGCGGTAACCTGCGAGCTGCTGATTTGCTTCGTCAAGACCCATTTCCTTGAGTGCGTTGACATCTTTACTCTGATCGAGGAACATATCACGGTCTGTGATAATACCTACAAGCTTTCCGTGTGCGTCGAGTACGGGGAAAGATGTAATTTTGCTCACTCTCATTGCCGCAACCACATATGACAGAGGATCTTCTTCGTATGTTGTCACGCATGTTGTGCTGATTACACTCTCCGCAGTCATCGTTGTTTTGAGATTTTTCACATCGTAGAGGAGATCCGTAGGTGTGACGAGACCGATGAGTTTTCCGTTCTCGACAACAGGCAGTCTGTGGATTCTCTTCTCGACGAAGATTTTCGCAACCTCGTCGATTGTTGTGTCCGGACTGACGGTGACGATGTTCTTTTTCATAATGAGGGAAAGCTGTTCCTCGTCCATGTTGTTGAAGACATCTTTCCTTGAAACGATGCCTACAAGCTGTCCGTCTTTCGAACGTACGACGGGTGCACCCGTAACGTTGTTTCTTACCATTACGTTGATTGCATCGCTGCGGCTGCCGGGTACCTCAACTACAATGGGTACCTTTACCATAATCTCCTCTACTGCTCTCATTTCTTCTCTCCTTCCTTCGATCTTACTACCAATACGGGGCAGTCGGAGTACCTGACGACACGTTCTGCGACGCTTCCCATCATTAATTTGGAGAATCCCGTTCTTCCCAGGGTCCCCATTACGATGATATCGAAATCTTTCGATGCATCCACGATACATTTGACGGGTGCACCTTCGACGATCTTTGTCTCAAATTCGATACCGTTCTTTTTGCAGAGGTCCGATACATAACTGACAGCGTTCTCTCCCTCTTTCTTCAGCAGTGAGTATGTATTCATCACTGCGGAATCGAGCGGCATGTTGACGAAGACCGTCTGATCTATTACATACAGTGCGGTTACTTTCGCGCTGTATTTCTTTGCCATCTCAACAGCGTTGTTGATGGCAGCTTTGGTATATTCGCTCCCATCTGTAGGGACGAGGATGTTCTTGAATGTCATATTCTTTCCTCCTTACCGGAAAGTTTCGGCACAGTCAGCCGACGATCCTGTCGGGTGAGGACGGGACGACAGTTACTTTTGCATCGTTTTCCGGATGAATCTCTATCGGAAACTGACGATATAATAACTTGCTTTCAGGCGTGAAAAGACACCTGTATGCATCATCTCCGTTCCCTCCCTGTGCGGAAAGTATCTTCCGAAACACGTTGAATTCACTGAAAATGTCGGCGGAAGGACAGAGCATTGCGTTGTCTGTACCCAGAGAAACCGTTATTCCCGAGTCGAGCATCGCTTTTATGTTCGGAGTCATACCGAAGTATTGGTTGGAGGAGGCACACACCACAACTGGTATGTCCGAGTCGGCGCATTTCTTCATGTCGTTTTCCGTTGCCTGAACCATATGTACGATGAAATCGGGGTCGAGGGATATCACATAATCGATGTCTTCGCGTATTCTTTCGGAAACATGAAGAGCCAGTATCTTTTTTCTTCTGCGGACTGCATCGGCGATTCTGTCGATGTATTTGCGATCCATATCCGTGATACTAGATATTCCGATACCGTCCGCCGTATTCAGGACGAAATCTATTTCGCCTGAATCGAATTCTTTCGAAACGGGACGTCCGAGGATAACCGCATCGGGAGATGCTTCTCTGAGCATTTTCACTCCTTCCGGCCCCCCTTCTCTGAAGTCTATGAACTTTGAGACACCGTTCGATCTGAGTTTTGAAGTGTATTTCTTCATACCGTCAATCAGAACATCTCTCGGAGTATCGGAAAGGTATCTGTGCTTGAGTCCGTTCGGAGGTGCGACCAATTCCTCAAGCGAATATTTTCTCTCCAATTTCAAACCGGAATCGGCTACGTGGGTATGTCCGTCGACGATCCCGGGAAAAACCGTATGGATTTTCTTATCCGAAGGTAAGGAACAGCATTCGAAATCAATGACGGAATCTCCGTTCAAAGTGATACGTCCTTCTTCGAAACGGTCTCCGTTCCAATAATATCCGTACAACTCCGTCATAATCCGGCTCCCTGTCGGTTATCCCTATCGTTACTAATAAAACCGATGAAATCTTTTCCGCGTTTAGGTGTAAAAATGCCGACAGTTAA
The DNA here is from genome assembly GCA_963640855.1 of Candidatus Methanomethylophilaceae archaeon. Classification (GTDB taxonomy): domain Archaea; phylum Thermoplasmatota; class Thermoplasmata; order Methanomassiliicoccales; family Methanomethylophilaceae; genus Methanarcanum. The sequence goes on along the minus strand of CAVIAJ010000004.1, from coordinate 72,747 downwards.
TGCTGAGGAATGTACCGGATGCGGTGCATGCGCGGATGCATGTCCCGTGAATGCAATCAAGATTGAGGATATCGCAGTTATCGATGCAGGCGCATGCGTAGAGTGTCTCGCGTGTGTCGATGAGTGTCCTTGCGGTGCAATGAAAGAATAAAACCGTTTCATAATCCTGTTATCAGACAGAATTATTCTCCGAGAGATTCGGGATTTCCGATCCCGGATATCTCACATTTCTTTATTTTCGGCTTTCACGGCTATTTCAATGACTGTTTCCGCCAATGAAATCATATCTTCTTTGTCAAAACCGTATTTCAGGCCTTCATCGACGTATCTTGAGATAACCGCATCTTCCGCGGCGGTGTTACGGACATCCAATCCGGATTCGGATTTTATTTTACCTATTTCTCCGGCGATTGCCGTACGTTCGGAAATGAGTCTGATTATCTCGAAATCTTTTTCCGAAATCCTTCCGCGGAGTCCGTTCAGAACCGTTTCGTTCATCCGAACATCATTCCGTCTTTGATCTTACTGCCGATTGTTTCGACATCGGTCTGTCTGTTCTTCATTTCTTCTTCGGCATCCGCTTTGTTGACGATATACATGCATGCGATGTTTTCTACGGGGATGTAAACGGATCTGGACTTGAATTTGGCATCGTAACCGTGGACTGCTCTCTGTTTCATTGCCTTTTTGATGTCTCTGTCCGACCATTCTTCCTCGCCTGTCGGATCCTTATAAAGAATTCCTCCCGACTCCATTCCGCTGTAGATTACCATCATTATTTCGTTCATTTTGTTATCCTTCCGATGTTTCTGAGTGTATACCTGTACTGTAAAATGTTTCTGAAAAAGTATTCCCCGTCCCTGCGGACGGGGTTTGTTATGTTCAGGATATGTCGTCGATATCCGTTTCGGACTCTTTGGCCTCTTCCTGAATGGTATTGTCGATATCGTCGATCTGTTCCTTGATTTCTTTCGCAGAAGGTATCGGACCGAGGATATCGTCCGCTTTTCCTACCGCATCTTCGATCGATTTCTTATCGGCAACTTCCCTGTCGGGTATGGATGTACCGCTTCCGACGTATTCTGAGATTCCGTCGACGAGTTTGGTAAGTTCAATCGGGAAGTAAATCTTGGAAGCCTGTCCGTTGCTGACGGTTTTCAGCATATCAAGCGACATAACGGAGAGTGCTTTCGAATCCATTGCGGATGCACCTACGGACATTATACGCAGTTTCTGTGCCTCTCCCTGACTTTCGAGGATTGTAGCCGTTCTCTTACCTTCGGCTTCGAGAACCATAGACTGTCTGCTTCCCTCCGCTTCGAGAATCATCGACTGTCTCTTACCTTCGGCCTGAAGTATTGCAGCTCTTTTCTCTCCGTCGGCCGCGAGAATTGCGGCACGTCTCCTCCTCTCGGCGGAAGTCTGCTCTTCCATCGATGCTTTGACTTTTGCCGCAGGATCGACTTCTCTTATCTCGACGGCCTCGATTTTCACACCCCATTTGTCGGTGGCTTCATCAAGCACATCTCTCAGCTGAATGTTGATTTTCTCTCTGCTTGAGAGGATTTCGTCGAGTTCCATCTCTCCGACTATCGACCTGAGGGACGTCTGTGCCAGATAGACTGTTGCCGTGCGGTAGTCCGTGACTTCGAAGAATGCATTTTTGGGATCTGTTACCTTGACGTAGATGATTGCATCGACGTTCACGGGCGAGTTATCCTTGGTGATGACTTCCTGACGGGGAACGTCGAGAACCTGCGTACGCAGATCGAGTTTCACTACCACATTGATCAACGGACATACAAAGTTGAGACCCTGATTGAGGATTCTGATGTACTTACCGAGTCTCATATACACGGCCTGTTCGTAGGGCTGAACGATTTTGACTCCGCTGATAATCGAAACTATCGACGCTATAAGTACCAAGAAGAGTAAGGCGATTATTATTCCGTTCATTCTGACACTTCTCCTATAATTCTGACAGTTACATGGACTCCTTCCGCGGATACAACTTCCACGCGTGTACCTTTCTCAATCGGCTGATCGGAATCCGCGCTCCATATTTCCATTCCCAACCTCACTTTTCCTTTCAGTGTGTTGGGTTCAGTGGAGACGACTACTTCGCCCCTCTTCCCTATCAGGGAATCGGATGCCTGCGTAGTCGGAGGTATCGGTTTTGCGAGGAAACGGTAGAATCTGACGGTGATGAGCGTTACAGGTACCGCTATCGCTACGGCTGTTATCGGAGAATATATGCTGAACAGGAAACCCTGTGCCACATATCCGATTATACCTATGATTATCAGCACCGTACCCGGTATGACCATAAAGGCTCCCGGGTTGAAGGCCTCGATGATCAGGAATATTGCCCCGATCATTATAATGATGAGAGAAACTGCAGTCGCATCCACCGTTATTCACCGTCCGTTGAGATTGGTTTCCGTACGTTCAGTACGGACAGTCCGGTAATAACTGTGTCTACATATTATTTAATGATGATTGATTCGCCGTAAAATAATGACAAAGGATGTTCTTCCTGGGAAGGGCCGCACGGAGTGCGGCCCTGAGGATATCATATCCCGGATGACGGAAGCGTTCCGCCGAGATACTGTTCGTAACCGTACAGATCCAACAGACCGTGTCCGGAAAGACAGAAGACTATCGTTTTTTCCTCGTTCTTTTCCTTACATTCGAGAGCGAGATCGATTGCCGCTTTCAGTGCGTGGCACGATTCGGGAGCCGGAATGATTCCTTCCGTTCTTGCCATAATCACACCGGCTTCGAAAGTCTCGGTCTGATCGTAAGATCTTGCGGAGAGAAGTCCCGTATCGTATGCGGCGGAGATCAGCGGCGACATTCCGTGATACCTCAGACCTCCTGCGTGTATCGCCGAAGGAATAAATTCGCTTCCGAGGGTGTACATCATCAGCAGCGGAGTGAATCCTGCGGTGTCCCCGTAGTCGTATCTGTATTCTCCTTTCGTCAGAGACGGTGCGGCTTTGGGTTCTACGGCGATGAATTCCGTATCTCCGAATCCTCTGCCTCTGATCTTTTCTCCCATCATCGGGAATGTGAGGCCTGCGAAGTTGGAACCTCCGCCGGTACATGCTACGACGTAATCGGGAGTGATCTCTCCGATTTCCATCTGCTGCATAGTTTCGAGACCGATGACCGTCTGATGCAGCATCACATGGTTCAGTACACTTCCGAGTGAGTAGCATGTGTGTTCGTCTTTTGCCGCAATTTCACATGCTTCGGATATCGCGATACCCAAAGATCCCGACGTTTCGGGGTGTTCTTTCAGTATTTTCCTTCCGAATTCGGTGTATTCGCTCGGTGAGGCATATATTGTCGCACCGTAGGTGTTGATTATTGTCTTCCTCAAAGGTTTCGCCATGTAGCTTCCTTTGACCATGAACACTGTTGTATTGATGTCATAGAGATTGGAAACCATTGCGAGAGCGGTTCCCCATTGGCCCGCACCCGTTTCTGTGGTGAGTGTGTGTATTCCCGCTTCCGCGTTGTAATATGCCTGAGCGATTGCCGTGTTTCCTTTGTGACTTCCGAGGGGACTCATGTCTTCTCTTTTGAAGTAAATCTTCGCCGGTGTTTTCAGATACTTCTCCAATCTGTACGCTCTCTGAAGAGGGGCGGGTCTGTTCAGATAGATCAGATTGTCGCGGACCTCTTCGGGTATGTTGATGTATCTTTCTTTCGAACCCTCCTGCCTTATGATCTCCCTGCAGAAGATCGGGCTGAAGTCTTCGGGTTTCGCGACCTTCCCGGTGCCCGGATTAAGCGGGGGTTTGAGGTCGGGAAGTTCTGCTACGATGTTGTACCATTTTTTGGGTATGTCCTCCGGTGAGAGGTTGATTCTTGCATCTTTTGGGATTGCCATGATTGAGGTCAATATTCAATCATTATATAACATTTCTGTACATCGATGTACAACTTTATGCAATGAAAGACAAAAATTACATGTTAATTGTGCCTAAAAATTACTAAAAACGGGCAAAAATTAAGGAAAACCAAAAAATCCATCCCTTAACGTTATATACATCGTCCTCAGTTCACCATTCAGAGGTAATTCAAATGCCGACAGTTAACGGAAGTGAATGTGTTGGATGCGGAGCATGCATTGACGTATGCCCCCAGGGAGCAATCGTTGTAGATGATATCGCAGTCATCGACGCAGGTAAATGCGTGGACTGCGGTGCATGCATCGACGAGTGCCCTTCATCCGCAATCGTAGAGTGAATTTCTCGATAAAGGAATCAAACCATTTCCCCTTAAACCCTTATTTCTGAGTTCTTGATGATTCCGATTCGAAAACGTTACCGTATATCGATTGACAGAATATTCCGAAGGAAACAATTCACACGTAAAAAGAAAGAATGCCGTATCCGTTCGGACATTCACCGAACGGATCGGAGCACAATTATGCCCAATAGGGCTTCTTCACGAATTTGTACGCCGAAAGTACAGCTGTACCGGCTTCGCCGCAACCCGTGATAATCTGTTTGTATTTTCCGGGATAATCGACAACATCTCCGCAGGCGAATATTCCGTGCCTTGACGTAGTCATATCGAATCCCACTTTGATCAAGCCTGTGTCGGTGAGTTCGAGATTCCATTTCTTCAGATCGTCGAGATCCGATGAAATTCCGATGTTGATGACAACAAGATCCGCAGGTACTTCGAATTCTTTCTCGCCCTGAACGAGTGTTACCGACTCAACCTTATCTTTTCCGTTGACGGATTTGAGGTTTGCACTCATGATCGCTTTGACTTTGCTCGAAGCGAGATCTTTTACATTGGACTCATCCGCCCTGAACTCGGGCCTTCTGTGAACCAATGTCGTATCGGTAACGGTAGAGGCCATCATAGCCATCTCAATCGCACTGTTGCCTCCGCCGAAGACGACAACTTTCTTTCCTACAATTTCTTCTTTCAGAGGCAGAATATAAGACAGTCCTTTGCCTTCGAGTTCCGTTTCCCCTTCGCAGCCCATTCTCCTGGGTTTGAACATACCCATTCCGATTGCCACGATAACGGATTTTGTGTGGTACTCGTTTTTCTCTGTCTTGACAATGAGTTCTTCCTCACCGTCGTCTATCTCCATGACCTTCTCTTTTTCGCGTATTTCGCATCCGAGAGATTCCGCCTGAGCGTAGAGCTTGTCGGAAAGTTTCCTGGCCTGTATGGTCTCGTAACCGGGATAGTTGTGAATTCCCTTCTCCGGATAGAGGCTCACCAATTGTCCGCCGATTACACCGGCATCCAGAACGACTGTTTCCATCATCTTCGTTCTTGCATAGATGCCTGCCGTCAATCCTGCGGGACCGGCTCCGACAACAACTAAATCGTAGGTCATGTAGCAGAGGATATCAAATGAAGATATAAAAATGTAGAGAAGGCTAAATTTCAAGTCTGGCTGCCGTACGGAATAATTTGCCGACGATTGTTTTTATACTCACATAGGGATTCTTTTTACGATGTCCGCGAATGAGAATGAATATGCAGAATCGCTGTTGAATATCGTATTGGATGAGATAGATGACATCATAATCATTCTCGATACAGACCACACAATCGTCTGGATAAACCGTGCCGGTGCGAATGCGTTCGGCGTGAAAGCGGACGAAACCATCGGAACGAGATGCTACAGACTCTTCGGAAAAGTAGCTCCGTGCGACGACTGCGACATACCTACGGAAGCTGCGATCGCATCCAAATCCGGCAAGAGGATAAAGATCATCCCGAAGACGGGAAAGGAGTATGTCTGTACATCTTCTCCTCTGTATCGTAACGGTAAGATTGCAATGTACGTACAGCACCTCTCCGAGGTGAAGGACGGCTTACTGAAGTGATTTATACCATTTCAGCCATCACGGGAATGATCACAATGGATTTCCAGACATACGCATATGTAATCGGAGTCGGCGTAGTTTATCTCGCGGCAGTCATCATCTACAATTTCGTGAAGAAGCCCAGGGAATACGTCTACGACGATTAAATCCGCTGTAAACACTCCGGCGGCACCTGCTTAAAACAGACGGTCAGTGGTATCTGCCGTTGTTATCGGGTGATTCTGCCGAATATTATTTTTTTTCCGAGGTATTCCGATGTGGTATGATTCACGTTCGATGAGGATGCTTTTCTACGTCGGTGTAATGCTGTTCTGCATCGGTCTCGGACTGCATCTGATGGATTACGGGATGATTTCCGCATTGCCTCTCTGTCTCGGCGTTGCGTGTATAGTAATCGGATTCAGCGGTCTGCTGCTGAATGCGGCCGTGAAAAAGAATATCTCAAAGAGAAAGTAGTTTTTTGGGGTTTGGATCCCTTTCGGGATCAGAATCTTCTGCGTCTGTCCTCTCTCGGAGGTGCATGAATCGCATAGCATTCTTTGCAGTAGACGGGCTTGCCTTCGGTAGGTTTGAAGGGTACCTCGCATTCTTTTCCGCAGGCTGTGCATGTAGTCTTCGTGTACTCGCGCGGAGGCCTGTTTTTATCGAATTTGTTGCCGTATGCCATACTATTCTTTCCCATGCTCCGGCCTGTTGTATTGCCGTATGCACAAGACTATGTATGAATAAAACAAATAGATAAGTTCTACCCACACGGATGTATTCGGACGACAAAACGGATATTATCTGCAATACGGGAATCGGATGATTCCGACGGCAAATATTATGCTCTGAAAGTTTATCTTAAATTATACGCACATGTATGTGAAATTCCGACTAGGTGAAGACGACGGAGATTGCATTTGATTTCCGAGGGTTTCTGCCTTTGTAATGCAAAACGATTATCTATTCAGTCGAAAGATTGTGTTTCAATGTCGGACATCGGTCAGAGGACACAGATACTCATCGGAGAGGACGGAGTGAAGGCTCTGAAGGATTCATATGTTGTATTGGCGGGCGTCGGCGCTGTCGGAGGATATGCATTGGAAGGTCTTGTCAGAGCGGGTGTAGGTCATATCAAAGTGATTGACGGAGACGTGTTCGATAAGACCAATCTCAACAGACAGATTCTTGCTGTAACGGATACGATCGGACGTCCCAAAGCCGAGGTTGCAATCGAACGTGCCAGGTCGATAAATCCCGATATAGATGTCACTGCCGATGTAACGTTGATTTCCGAGGAAACGGTACCGAAGATCCTAGAAAAAAGACCCGATGTTCTTGTAGACGCAATCGATACAATGCATCATAAGGCGGCACTTCTGAGATATGCCGCAGATAACGGACTGACTGTATTCTCTTCAATGGGCGCCGCGATGCATTTGGATTCTCAGAAAATCCGCATTGCGACTCTGAAGAAAACGAACACATGCCCTCTCGCTGCAGGTCTGAGATCCAAATTAAGAGATGTAAACACAGAAAGCATCACATGTGTTTATTCCGAAGAAAAACCTCTTTCAGTCCCTATGGATCGTGATGAACACGGAAAGAGTATCCTGGGTTCTCTTCCTACGATCCCGGCGATATTCGGAATGACTCTTGCAAACGAGACAATAAAATATCTCATCAGTCAGAGATGAAAAAATAAAGAATTTTGAATCGGAGGATCGGCTCCTCCGATTCGGATTTCAGAGTTTGGCGATACCGATGGTAATGTCTTTACCGGTGACGTCCCAGTTCTTGACTTCGTCACCTTTCGGACTGTCCGTGAAGGTCATGGATTTCGCTCTTACTTCGTTGATAACGAAGTCCTTCCATGTTCCGAAGTATCCCAGAAGAGTCTCTTCCGCACTGACCTGAATGTCGATGTAATCTTCCACATTGAGCTTCATGTCCTTACGCATCTGCTGAATTCTTCTGATGAGTTCTCTGGTGTATCCTTCCGCTTCGATTTCAGGCGTGATATCGAAGTCGATGACAATCTGACCGTCGGTGTACTTCACGGCTTCTTTGTCACAGGGGAGCTTGTCGGGTGTGATGTACTCAACACTCTTCACGTTACCCTGCTGTTTCAGTACTTCTTCGAACATTCTCACGGCATCCGAGGATGCGGGAGTCTTTCCTACGATTGAGACTTTCTTGAGCGGCCATCTGAGCTTACTGCCCATCTTCGCACGTTCCGTTGCGATAATCTCCACAAGCTCCTGAATCATGCTCATATTGTTCTCAATGTCGTCTCTCATGAACGATTCGTTGGGAAGAGGCCAATCTTCCATGTGCACAGTCTCTTTCTTTCCGCCCATGTGACGGTAGACTTCCTCACTTATGTGCGGAGCAATCGGAGCCATGGTTAATGCGGTCTGCATAATCGCATAGTACAGAGTGCAGTACGATGCCAATTTATCGTTCTGGGAATCTTCATCCTCAGTCCAACTGCGGTCTCTGATGAGTTTGACGTACCATTTGGAAAGATCTTCCATGATGAAGTCTTCGATTGCACGGGCCGCCTTGTGAAGTTCTCTCGAATCGATACCTTCACGAACTGCGGCCTTCATCTTTTCGGTACGGGAGAACATCCACATGTCCTCGTATCTGAGATATTTCTCCATCTTTTCTCTGGTGTATTTCTCGGGATCGAATCCGTCGATTTCCATGTACATCGACGCGAATTTGACGACGTTCCAGTAAGTGTTCAGTACCTTCCACGCATTCTTGGGACCTTCTTTCATCGGCGGGTTCTTCTTGACATCCCACTGGAAGCAGGTATCGTCCCAGGGAGCGTTTGCTCTTACCGAATACAGCCTCATGGCATCCGCACCGAACTCCGATGCGACTTCCTTGGGTTCGACAACGTTACCCAGAGACTTGGACATCTTCTGACCTTTGGTGTCGAGCATCCATGCGTGCATCATAACTTCGTCGTAAGGTGCCCTGTCGAATGACATAACACCCGCTCCGAGCTGTGAGTAGAACCATCCTCTGGTCTGATCGTGCGCTTCCACAATGAAATTACACGGCCACCATTTGTCGAATTCCTCTTTCTTTGCGGGATATCCGAGCGAAGCCCATGCCGCAACTCCCGAATCGAACCAAACATCGAGAATGTCGGGTGTTCTCGACATTGTCTTTCCGCACTTGGGGCATTTGAATGTAACTTTGTCAATCCACGGTCTGTGAAGATCCATTCCCTCGGTGTAACCGTCGCCCTCTCTGAGTTCGGAGATCTGTCCGATTACTTTCCTTTCGCCGCATTCGCATTCCCATACAGGGAGCGGGATTCCCCAGTATCTCTGCCTTGAGATACACCAATCTCTTGCGCCGTCCACCCAGTTCTTTTCTCTGGTGGAACCTGCCCAATCGGGAACCCATTTCACTCTTTCGATCTCGTCAAGCATCTTCTGTTTGACCTTGGGAACGGAAAGGAACCACTGCCTCGTGTTCCTGTAGATGATCGGAGTCTTGCATCTCCAGCAGTGACCGTATCTGTGTTTGATCTTCTCTGCGTTGAGAAGCAGTCCTTTTTCTTTGAGATATTTCGCAATATCGTCGTTGACCGTCCTTACTTTACGGCCCTCCATCATCGGGAATTCCTTGGTGTACCTTCCTGCCTCTCCGACGGGACAGAATGCGGGAATTCCGAATCTCTTACCTGTTTCGAAATCGTCCGGACCGAATCCGGGTGCGGTGTGGACGAGACCTGTGTTGTCCTGTTCGACATAATCCGCAGTGACGACGGTGTATGTGTTTTCCGTTTTCTTCAGATACTGAGGTTCGATCTCAAAGGGCGGGATGTATCTCATACCCACCATTTCTTTTCCGGTGTAACGCTCCAACACGGTGAAGCTGTCGAATCCTCCTTTCTGTCTGATATAATCTGCCTGAGATTCCATGCAGATGAGCTTATCCGAACCGTTTTCGCCTTTGAATTCGGCTTTGACGTAAGTCATGTCGGGATGTACCGCAACGGCCATGTTCGCGGGAAGTGTCCACGGTGTGGTTGTCCAAATGAGAAGCGATACCGAAGGATCGTCGGCAAGAGGGAATTTCACCATAACTGAAGGATCCGTCTCATCCCAATACTCAATCTCGGCTTCCGCAAGAGCGGTTTCACACCTGGGACACCAGGTAACGACTCTGCTTGAAGAATCGAGAAGTTTCTTTTCATCCGCTTTCTGGATGGTCCACCATGCAGATTCGATGTAGTCGTTTTTGATGGTCTGATAGGGGTGTTCCCAATCCATCCACACACCGAGTTCTTTGAATTCCTCGGTCATATCTTTCTGCAGTGACAGGGCGTGATCTTTACAGGTGTTCACGAAACCGTCGATACCGATGATGTCTTCGATCTCTTTCTTGGATCTGATACCGACCTCATCCGGTTTTCCGTCTTTGTTGACTCTTCCGGGTACGGTGATTTTCTTTTCCACCTGTACCTCAATCGGTAAACCGTGCATATCGAATCCGGGCTGGTCGCGGACGTTGTATCCGTTCATTCTCCAATACCTGATCAGAATATCTTTGATGGTCTTGTTCAGGGCCGTTCCCATATGAACGTGACCGGAAGTGTACGGCGGACCGTCGACGAAATAGAATCTCTCGCCGTTTTCGCGTGCTTTCTTTGTAAGATGGTACGCATCGACAGATTCCCAATAGTCGCGGATTTCTTTTTCAATCACTGGCGCTGCATAACTGTCGCGGACTTGTTTTATCATCACGAGTCTCTCCATGGTCGGAACTATCTTGTCCGACGGGGCCGGTTACGTATGGATATTATAAAAATTCACGCGGTGTAAAATCAGGAGGTGCTGCCGCATATGGGGCATTTCCATCCGTCTTTACCGTAAGTCATTCTGTTCCCGCAGCGGGAACAGTCCGGAGCTTCTCTTTCGGAATCCGATTTTTCTCTGATAATATTCTTTGTTTTCAGATCCCGGGAAGCCCATACATAAAGTTCGTTGAGTTCTTCGAACATTTTTTTCGATTCTTCGGAGTAATAAGGCATGTTTGCTTCTTCGTTGAAGAGTCTGATCTGTATTTTGTTCAAAGCTTTGGCAACGTTGTTGTATGTCGAAGATGACACCGAATCCTTCTCACTGACGTTGTCTCTGTATCTTATGTCCAAATACACAACGGTTTTATCCGCAAATTCGGTGAATTTCTCTTCATCTGGGAATATCGGTACGGAGAGTAACATTCTCCTCTTCTTACTGAGAACGGGACTGCGGCTTATTATTCCGTCCAGGCAGTCTCTCATCTGTTCGCGCATCTCTCCGTCCACACGGCCGTAGATTTTACGTAATTCGGGGACGTCTTCATCCCTTCCCACCGAACGCATTCTGAACGCCGCATTCCTGAACTCGGAACCGCGTCTGTGTTTCAGAATATCGATCAAATCGGGAATATGGCTGTCATCCACATCCAGAGAATACAGGTATCCGACACATGCGTTGCTTACGTTTTCATTCGCTTCCGCACGTAACTGCCTGATATCTCCGAGGGCCTGTCTTTCCCTCAATGCAGTCAGTAATGATATTATCTCGATACTCACGCGCTGATCTCTGTTGGTAAGATATCTTCTGAGTATGTCGTAATATGAAGAGTCGTAATCGGAAATCAGTCTTTTGTTTTCTGATACTGCGCCCTTCTTTCCGGACGACACCAGCATGATGCTGTCCAAAAGTTCCTGAAGATAACCCATTCTGGTTGTCATAGCTTATGCTGAAGAACGGTGATCCGGAAGGGGTTTTTTCCAAACCCCGTCCGATCACATAAAAATAAAATCAGATGTCGCTTCTGGAATCCAGCGCCTTTTTGAGGACAGCTGTCTCTTCGGGCGTGAGCGTGATACCCTTGCTCATCTTGCTTCTGTCGGGAGACCATTCTCTGATATCGAATTTGGGCTCCTTGTCATTCCAGCTGATGAGATTTAGTTCTTTGGTCCAGCCTTTGCTGGATTCTGACAGGACGGCAATCATCTCAACGACTTCATATTTGAACTGGTCGGCCATATTAATCTGCCATCAACATGTCCTCTCTCTTATTAAAAATATTGTAATTATATTATGTGCTGCGACACAGCCGCAAAACAGGATGAGCCAACCGACAATATTTATAAATAAGATAACCGATAAAACGGCAAATCGGTTAATACGAATCGACGGGAGATAATGTCTTCCGGCATGGCAGGGATTGGATAGATGATTGATCAGAATTGGATGTTCGCGCTTTATGCGGGTGTCCTGATAGTATTGGTAATCTTATCTGCCTTGTTCTCGGCTTCCGAGACAGCTTTTACAAGTGCAAATAAGATCAGACTCAAGAATATGGCCAACGACGGAGATAAGAGGGCCTCAAGAGCGCTCGGACTCCTCGAAGATTACGACAGGCTTCTCACCACAATACTTGTGGGAAACAACCTTGTGAACATTCTTTCGTCATCAATCTGTACGTGGCTGTTCACCGTTATGTTCGGCGCAATGGGCGTTATTATAGCTACGGTGTTCATGTTCATTGCCATCCTGTTATGCGGAGAGATCACTCCGAAGAAACTTGCCAAGATGAATGCCGAGAAGTATTCTCTCAAACTGGGAGGATTCCTTCATTTCATGACCGTGGTACTTTCACCCATGGTCTTCTTCTTCAAGATGGTCAACAAAGTAACCCACACAAACGTGGACGAGAGCGATGTTACGCTTACCGAAGACGAATTGGTCGTGATGATCGATCAGATTAAGGAAGAGGGAACTCTCGAGAACACCGAAAGCGAATTAATCAAATCGGCAATAGAATTCGACGACAAGGAAGTCACCGAAATCCTCACGCCCCGTGTAGACGTCGTAGGTATCGATAAAAGTGAATCCATGGAAGTACTCAAGGATGTGTTCATCTCATCGGGATTCTCACGTATTCCCGTTTACGACGGTACTATAGACAGCATCCTCGGAGTGGTATATGCGAAGGACTTCTACAACAGATACTTCGAAAATAAGAACTCAAGAATCGAAGATATAATGCGCCCGGTTAAATTCATACCGGAAACCACTACAGTCGCCAAAGCTCTGACCGAAATTCAGAAGTCTATGGTGCAGATGGTTGTTGTCGTGGATTCATACGGAGGCACCATAGGTATCGTTTCTCTTGAAGATGTTCTCGAAGAACTTGTGGGAGAAATATGGGATGAAAGCGACGAAGTACAGCATTTTATCATGCGCGAATCCGACGGAACGTTTACCGTTCTCGGAGATACAAACATCAGCGATCTGATGCAGGAAATCGGTGTCGAATTCGATCTCGGAGATTACGACGAACCTACCGTAAGCGGTTATATCCAATACAGACTGAACCGTGTTCCCGTAAAAGGAGACAGGATCGAGAACGATCGGATTAAGATGATCGTAAGGTCTGTGAAGAACCGCCGTGTAAGAATGGTTCAGGTCACCGTAAAGCCGCAGGTTCACGAAGGTCTGTGAGGTAATCCCTCATCAGACCTACGGCTATCGCTTTCTTTGCGGGATGGGCTGCAATCTTTGCGGTAATGGAGATAACATCTCCGCCGTGCGATAACACATATTCCCCTCTGACAGCGCTCTGTTTGTCGAGTCTCATGTAGAAAAGATCGTCGTCGTCGACACGATCGTCCAATTCATCGGCTAATGTGGATAATATTTCGGAACCGAGGTTTCTGAAGAGTCTGTCGAAGTCTTTCCTGTGGGTGACGTTCACGTCGATAACCGTTATGGGGTTGCCATGCATTCCTTCGGAGATGTCCACGTCGTATGATTCGTCGTCTTCGATTCCCGTAAGCTTCACCGCAACGTCGTGCAGCAATTCTTCGTTCTCTGTCGCGTAGCAGACGACCTTTACCTTCACCCAGTGGAATACATGAGCCATATCATTCGTATCGGCGACTTTCATATTAATCTTTCATACCCCCAGCCGACGGAAAGCCGACCAAAACCTATTTATTATACATGTATCTATCCGACTTCACCGAGTGGTCCCATAGCTTAGCTTGGTTCGAGCGTCCGGCTGATAACCGGAAGGTCTTGTGTTCAAATCACAATGGGACCACCACTTGCGTGCCACAGGTTTTTTCGCAGAAATTGCGTATTTTAGAAGTTTCGACGGTACCCTCCGCAGTGTCCACTTTTTCAACGCAAAAGTGGACACCGAAGAGGGGGTCCGTTTCCCTACCTATAAAGAGAAAACACCCATAAAAGTGGACACCGACGGACCCTTTACGGGGGGTCCGTTTTTGGCAGGACTGTACCGGGGGGAATACGCATGGTGATGCGCCCTCTGACCAAGCGCGATCGTGAGATCAAAGCGATGATTCTGAGGGGGATGTCCCCCACTGCAGTCGCGCAAAATAAGGGGATGACCCGTTCCGCGCTTTACAAAGTGATTGACAAACTCATTTTCCGCAAGGAATTGTACGTCATTCCGGGTACAAATCCGAGATGTTACGTCGATGCCAATCCCGAAGACAGCCAGATCCCGGAAAAGGAGACAAACGGGCCTACCGTCGAAAAAGACGGACCTCCCCCCTCGGGCTTTTCGGGGATTTCTTTCGCCGAAAAGTGTCCCTCGGGCGATGAGTGGTGGGAAGCTCATATGACCTCGGGAATCAAGTTCACCGTAGCTCATGAGGGCGACTTCACAGATCCCCGTGACAGGAACGGTTTCTACATCGGTTTTTGGAAGAAGGAAGAGCCGACCAAGATGAACGGGGCCCGTGTCCGTGTAGGCGGAATGAAGATGCACGGACAGGATGTCTCATGGCAGGTTCGTATCGGAATGAAGAATCACAAGCTGACTTTCTTCTTCTACCCGGGAAGAATCTTCGTCGACATAACAAAGGATCCTACCAAGAAAAGAAGGCGCAGATACTTCGGATATGCTGTTTCTGTCACTGATAAACCGAAGAAATTCGCAGTTCTCACTGATAATAATCGTAGGATTCGCAGAAAGGAACTGAAAGCATCCTTAGATTCTCCTGAAGGAAGAGAGAAGGTCGCTGAAGGGATAGCGGATATGAATGTCGATGTTCGCGTATACTACGTCGACAAGGACAATCCACCAAGAGGATGGAGTGGGAAGAAAGGATCGTCAGAAGACATGGAGAAGTTGTTCCATCACTCTGTAAAGGACTCGTTGCCTGAGAAAGGCAACGTCCTGGTCGTGGTCGATAGACACTCGGGTCACAAGAATGTCGAGAAGTTCCTCAAAGAGCAGTCCAAAGATGAACTGAAGGTCAAAGGTAACACATACGATTCAGCCTCTGGCCCATACTCAGAGTTTCTGCAGACACACGACTATGTAGCATATGCTGCGGCTGATGTCGTAGAACACAAGAACAGGGGTCTTTCGGACATCATAGGAATGAAACTCCGTAAAATCACAAGGAGGCTCTAGATGAACAGAAATTACAATTCAGGGGAGCAGTCTCCAGTGGTTGTCCCTGAAAAGGCGACTGACCATTCTTCTAGACTTAACCGCTCCCCTCGGAGTGTATCCGTCGGATCTCCAGTGGTTGTCCCTGAAAAGGCGACTGACCATTCTTCTAGACTTAATCCGCAAGTATACATTAGGCTACAAGGTATAAAAACACTGTTGCAGAACACAAATTATCGTGAGAAAGGAAAGCAGACTGCCGGGATGTGGCTGATTACGCCAGATCCAGGGGAGTATATGTCATCGCATTCAACTTGAAGTCTGCGAAACGCAAAACACGCAAGAATGACAGGAAGAAAGGGCAGAACTGTAAACAGAACTACGATGTGAAAATCGGAAACAAAACATACAGGGTCCTCCGCAGGAGAAAATAAGATGGCATACAAAACGAAACGTGTATATGTTCACGCAAGGGCGTGCGATATCCCTGTCGGAGACGACGGATACGTACCTGAAGTCGCACTGAGAAAAAGATTCGAAAACCGCAGTGTCGGCGTGTCTAACGGGAAGAAATCAAGGAACACAGTGCAGGATTATGACTCCTATGCCGACGTTGTGCTTCCCGAAAAACTCACGCCCGAACAGGCAGCTGCATGGTGGCACCGCCCCTCCGAATATGATATCGAAGGTATCGACACACCCGGGCCTGTGAAGATCAGGAAAGGAATCAGGTTCCACGGTACGGACATGGAAGTCGAGAAGATGGGTGAAATGATTGATGCCACTCATACGCCCGCCGAAGTCAGAAAGATTGCCGAAGAAGGTGCAGTATATACCGCACGTCCACTGCATAGAACTGTGAAAGGACGGTATATGGGCAATTCGAGGATAGAAATCAACAGAAAATCGGGCATGGAACACCAAACAATAGCTCATGAAACCACACATATGATGAGGGCCAGAGACAGCAAAAGGAAAGACATACTGATCAAAAAGAATGCCGTATCAAATATCGAGGAGTCCTGTACCGTTGCAGAACAGATGGCAAGATCCAGGGAGGAAGATTTGAACGGCTATTATTGGCATGTTCCTGTTTTCGACAAAGAAACAAGGAGATGGAGAAAACCCACGGATACTGAAGTATCTCGGATGTGTAGTGAGGATTACGCACTGTTCACTTACGGCCGCGGTAAGCCTCTGAAAGAAAAGGAAGCGATGGAATCTGTAGAAAAGAACTGGGCAGACAGTCACATTTCCAGACTCAGATACAATTCCCGCAGAATGGCAATTGCAGATCTGACACGTCAGGACAGATCATTCGAGAAAAAGAAGGATGAGATGCTCTCCAAGGCCCGCGGTTCTCCCAGACCGAAAAGAAAGCCGAAGAAAGATGACGTTGCATCAGCTAATATCTCACATCATAGCGGAAAAAACGGGAAAAGGAAGAAGAGATAATGTTCAGGAAACCGAAGAGGAGAGTAGTGATTGATACTAATGTCATTTCCACCGGCATAGGGGATTTGGAAAGACCTCAATTGGATGCAGTGGTAACTGCTGATTTAAGCAGAGAACACATCTATACAAAAGAGGTGGACGATGAGTTGTCGGATGCCGAGAAACATTATGACACTCACCGTCACAATCCCTTCTTCATATGCAACATCATAGCATATCGGTTTGTGAAAAGACCGCGTATGGTCGATAACAAAATCAATCACAATAAAGAACCAGACAATCCGGCGAGGGGAAAGGATAAGAGGATACTGAATGCAGCTGTCAAGACAAATGCGGATGTGATTATCACAATGGACAAGAGGTTCAGAAAAAATGCAGACGGGTTTAGAGGCATACGTTTTCTGAAACCTGATGAATATCTTAACGGCAAATGATACTCATGTAAATGATAAATACTTCATGCGAGAATGTCAATTCAATCGTTGTCGTGCGGGTGCTTCGAGCACTGTACGTCCGTAACTGTGCAACGCCGACGGTCTTGCACCACGGCAACGACCCTTAGGTTCCCGTGGGGGTGCTTCGAGCACTGTACGTCCGTAACTGTGCAAGCTCACGGTCTTGCACCACGGGAATCATTCATTCTCAAATTACTAGTAATTTTACACGTTGTTGTGTAGATAAACACGTCTGAAACCGATAAACCGCTTACATCCTCTTTTTCTGATCCAGGTAATATCTGGATGCATACACCACAAACTCCGAGAAATTATTGAAACTACTTGACTCGATATACGATTCAATTTCGGCCACTAATTTTTCAGGAAATCTGATGTTCTTTATTCTGCTCGGTTCCATATTCGTGGCAATATAATGTCTGTATTTATGGTTTGCATTTGTGTTTACAATTGTATACACAAATCACAATGGGGCCACCACTCTTCTCTTAAATTTGTAAATGATTCTTGTCCATACGGCTTGCCATTTCTCCTTTGCGGTCGGCATATCATACAGGGTGCATCACTTCCGTACGGATGGCATTATTTCGTGGATTTGTAACAGAAAACAAATGAAGTACGTTCGAGGCAGAATCCCGGCGGGGAACAGTTCACAGAAGAAGAGATAATCGAAATCCAATCATAACGGGTTGTTCTTTCTGTAAAATTTCGGTCATATAAATTAGTGGGAAAACGTTATTTCAATCATCTTAAAATATCGGGAAAACGTACATTTTATTACATTAAAAATTGGGGGATATTATGATCTTCAAACGCAGACTCTACCAGGACATGTTGGAGTGGAAACAGCGTTCCAACGGCAGTACGGCATTGATGATAGAGGGCGCCAGAAGAGTCGGGAAGACTACCATAGCAGAAACATTCGCTGCAAATGAATACAAGGTCTGGGTGCGTATCGATTTCTCAGTTTCGGACAGGGATATTAATGATCTTTTTACCGATCTGTCCGATATTGACAGACTATACCGCGGACTGCAGTATTACACCGATAAAGAGTTCGCAGAAAGAGATACGGCCATAATATTCGACGAGGTCCAGAACTTCAGCAGAGCCAGAGAAGCTGTCAAACATCTAGTAAAGGACGGACGTTACGACATCATAGAGACAGGTTCGCTGATATCGATAAAGAAGAATGTGAAAGATATCGTAATACCGAGCGAAGAAGAACATATAGAGCTTCATCCTCTTGATTTTGAAGAGTTTCTCTGGGCCAAAGGCAATGATACATTCCGTCTGCTCAGATATAATTTCGAACACAGGGAACCGTTGGGGCAGGTAGCACACAGGAAGATGATGCGCGAATACAGAGAATATATCGCGGTCGGAGGTATGCCGCAGGCAGTCGAAGCTTATGTGAAAGGTTCGAGTTTTCAGGAGATCGACCGCATAAAGAGGTCGATTATTAGATTATACAATGACGATTTCAGAAAGATCGATCCTACCGGAAGGATGGGAGAATACTTCCGTACGATACCTTCAGAACTGTCGAGGGGGAGCAGAAGATACAGGATAACCGAAAGCAATCCGAACGGAAGACTGAAAAGAGAAGCGACTGCATTCTCCGAAATGAGTGATTCCAAAACAGTGCAGCTGTGCTATCATGTCAATGATCCGCGCTTAGGTATGTCCGAAAATCTGGATATGACATTCTTCAAAATGTTCCTGGAAGACACAGGCCTTTTTGTCACACTCTGTTTCTACAACGGTCAGTTTTCCGACAATGTGATCTATGAGAAGCTTATCAGCGGAAAACTTCCTGCCAATTTAGGCTATGTCTATGAGAACGCCGTATCTCAGGCACTGATATCTTCCGGGCATATCCTGAGATACCATACATTCCCCAAACCCGACAGAGGCCATTATTACGAAATTGATTTCCTGATATCAAAAGGCCTGAAGGTCATACCGATAGAAGTGAAATCCTCATCTGAGAAAACACACAAATCACTTGATGAATTCATAAAGAAACATCACGCAGATATTGCAGTCACATATGTACTGTGTACCAAGGATGTCTATGAAAGCGGCGGAATAGTGTATCTTCCGGTATATATGGCGGGATTTATCTGACGGCAGATGAAAACAACAGTTATGTGAAAATGATCGGCCCCGTATATCTCAGAATAAAGATTCTGCGGTTCGGATACGATGGGACTGCAACTCTTTCTCCGATTTGATATATTGAATGTGCGATGTGATTTCATGGATTATTCGATCTCGGATATCGTTGCACCGATTGCGGAGAAATACTGTGTGAAACAGGTCTTTCTCTTCGGATCGAGAGGAGATTATAGAGAAGACAGTGATTACGATTTCTCTATCGATCCCGGTGAACTTACGGATTATTTCGAATACATGTCGTTCATAGAAGAATTGGAGTCTGTATTCGGAAAGGTAGATGTCGTCAGCAGGAGGACATTGCGTGAGGACAGATTCTGTCAAAACATGACTGCCGATGAAATCCTGATCTATAATTCCGGAAATTGATGACTGAGGAACGGTTCGCAGAAGAAATGATTGATATTCATTCACAATGAATTTTTCTTTCTTTACAATCTCTCATTCAAATTAACGGGAAAACGTCATAATTCCCATCTCAAAATTTCGGGAAAACGTACAAATCATTACTTCAAAATTCAGGGGAATATCATAATCTTCGGATGCAGACCTTATCGGGACACGTTTGAACGGAAACAGTGTCTTCAAATACATCTGCGATTGAAAAACGGCATCACGGCCCCAAACACCCTATCGGCACTGCAAGTACACCGTTCTCCGTAACCGAAACGTATCCCGACGAAATCAGAACCATCATGAACGACGGTTCTTTTCCTCCACCGTTTACGACTGTATCTTTCAGTTTAAGAAGACTGTTTTCCGCTTCAGGTACATCTCCGGCACCCATTTTGACCTCGATTGCACCCCACCTTCCGTCACGGAGTTCGACGATAAGATCCACTTCCAAATCGTTGGTGTCGCGGTAGTGTTTCACCTTACCGTACAGCGGATCCGCATACACTCTCAGATCTCTCACGCACAGAGATTCGAAAAAGAATCCGAACGTCTTCATATCGGATATCAGCCTGTCCTCATTCATATTCAGGGATGCTGCGGCAAGAGAAGGGTCGGTAAGATGTCTCTTCGGTTTGTTTCTTATTGCCGTCTTTGATCTGATGTTATGCGACCAGGCAGGTACATCCTCGATTATGTACAGTCTTGTCAGTGAGTCGATATAATTCTCGACGGTGGACTGTGTGACCAACTTATCATTTGATATAACGTCGTCTATTATCGATGCCGTTGTCGCCATCGTCGAGATGTTTCTTGCGTACGAGCGCATCAGTCTGTCCACCGCTTCGGTGTTCTTCTTTTTCCCGTCCACTCTGAACACATCTATTCCGATTGTTGCGTTGTAGTAGTTCATCACTACATCCTGCGCATATTCTCTGTCTATGCATACACTTCTCGGCCATCCGCCTCTTACGATGAAGAATGCGATATCTCTGAGCGTGTGCGGGGATATTCCGGAGATATTATGATTTCCGTCGAACAGTTTCTTCAATGACACGGAACCGTCCGAATCTCCGGATTCGAACAGTGACATCGTTCTCATTTTCATGGGCGCTATTCTGTCTACTCCCGAATGACTGAATCCTTCGTCTTTCGGTACGGAAGAGCCAGTGAGAATGAATTCACCCATTGTGTCGGTGATGTCTACTTCGTTCCTTACTGCACCCCATAATGAAGGTACTTCCTGCCATTCGTCCAAGAGTATCGGAGTTTTACTTCTGAAGAGTTCGGAAGGTTTGGCGGAAGCAAGCATTCTGAGGGACGTATTTTCGGGATCCTGAAGGCGGTACTCCGTACCGCACTGACGTGCGCCTGTGGTGCTCTTACCGCATCCTTTCGGCCCGGTTATGTGCACGGCGCCCGTTGTGTGCAGCATCCTCTCGAGCATGCAGTCGGCTATGCGCGGAATATACTCCTTCATATGGGTGTGTACAGAATTACAGTATTTAATTACTATTAATTGTAGTAATTTTTTATTACAAATAGTAGTAATATTTTACTACTTTTCGGAATTGATTGTACTTATTCCGTAAGTTTCCCAGCGTATCTCCCGCAATACGGTACACAGTCCAATCCGAATGGGTTCCGCACTCAAAGAGAGGTAGAAGTCGATACTCGGTTTGTTCCAATCGAGACACCACCATTCGAGGCGTCCGCAACCGCGTTCGACGGCAATCGATGCCAATTTCTTCAGAATCGCTTTTCCGTAACCTCTACCACGGTATTCCGGTTTTACGCAGAGGTCTTCAAGGTAGATGCCCGCACGTCCGAGGAAGGTAGAGAAGTTGTGGAAGAACAGCGTAAAACCTGCTTCCTGCGAAGATTACTTCGGCTTTCTGTCTGTCGAAGATTCACGTCTCAAGTGTATCTTCATCTGCGACAACCTGATCAATCATTTTTTCATATTCGGCGAGTTCTCTTATTAATCGGAGAATCAAAGGAGTGTCCTTTCTTTCTGCGTTTCAGAATGACAGTTTACCGTTCATTTTATCGGTCTTCGCCGAGTGGTTTTGTCGGCGGTATGTCTGCATGAACAGTACATTTAAATGAGTACTGGTCCCTTGTTACACGCATGAAGATACTGACTGCCGTCATAGTGATGATTGTTATCGGAGGTGGAACCGCAGCCACTGTTGCCACCGTAGGTAACGTAGATTGGGATGCTGGCATTCGCAAAGCCACTATTATGACATATGAAGGATAATGGTGTGGGATACAGGTTTTCCAATATACACGCCGACCCTATGTTGAATGAAGAAGACGGTCTGTATTACCCAGTAACAAAGTTGGAAATACACAATAAGGATGGAAATATGGTTCTCATCCCGTCCCTATATGGACACGGTCGCATCAGGTGTGAAACTGTTGACGGCGGAACCATCGTTTATTCCACACGGCAGCATGAAGACGGCGATACAGTGGATTGTCAGGCCTTCTTCCCGGGCGCATACCTCCAGGGGATGACAGTAACTACGAATGCTAAATATGATGGAGACACAGATCTTAATCGTGAACTTCATGAGAAGTACGGTATTCAGGACGATGCAGATTTTCTCATAAAATATCATTACAAAGAAGATGTGTTTCATCTATGTGTCAATGATGGTTCCGGGGAAGTGGTAATCGACGAAGATTTCGATTACCCTATGGAAACGATGACAGTTAACGGTATTGTTCTCTCGAAAACATCGACGGTAGAGATACAGCACATAATCGAAACAATGGAAGAATGTTTTGAGAGCGTTCAATCGGTTGAAGATCTTACAAACTCCATTATGTTTGATACCAGTGTCAGGATTGTAGATTCCGTTACATATGCAGATTTGGTTGATGAGACTGAAATCAATGAGGGACAGAAATACAGTGATTACTGCGATTCAGATGATAAAACGCATAATTGGAAACCGATTGCATATTCCGTTTCAAGTACCGAGCCCAATCTGAACGAGGGTGACGGTTTGTATTATTCAGTTACCGAAGTTGACATCAAAAATTTTGACGGACAGGTAGTTCTTCTTTCCGGACTGTCGGACGGGAGAATAAAATGCGAATCTGTTGAAGGCGGAACTGTTGTGACATACAACACACCCATTGACGGGGTCAAAAACGGTCATCGGACATATCAGGCATTCATTCCCGATGTGTATCTTCAGGGAATGACAGTAACTACATACGGAGATATGAGGCCGGGCACGGTGTATTACAATGAACTGTGTGAGAAGTACGGTATTACGCCGTCGAATTACACATTTATGGCTCTTACAATCCGACAGGAGGAAACAACACAATGCATCTCCGTCATGCGGAAAATCCAAATGTTGTAGTTGATAACAATTTCGACTACAAAATGGAAACGATGACTGTAAACGGCATTGTACTTTTGAAGACGCCCGCAATCGAGGTGCGTCATGTTTACAGTACTCTTGAAGAATCGGAGGAGAGTATTCAGTCGACCGAGAAGTTCTTGAATGTTCTTATCGGTGACAACTACATCAGAGTCGTCGATTCGGTTATCGATGCAGAACTTGTCGAAGAGAAGAAAGAGGAGAATCACAATAACCAATTTAACGAATCACACACATAGGAAGGAGTTAGTTACACTATAGAGAACACCGAACCTAAACTGAACGAGAGTGACGGTAAATACCATTCAGTATCAAAACTGAAAATAATCGATGACGGTGAAATGGTGTTTACAGACAAAATAGACAACGGATTTGTTCATGAAACTGTTAAAGACGGCGTTGTTTTCTCTCTAAATAACGGGGCCGAATATCAGTTGTTGATTCCGGGAGCACAAATACAGGAAATGACTCTGGCTACATATGCGGATATGAGTCCCGGTACTGATTATAACAGTGAACTCTGTGAAAAGTATGGTTTGTCGAATGCAAACTTCAGCTTCAGGACGTTTATTGACGGTAACAACAGGTCAATACATCTCTTTGCCAGCAGTCCGGTTTATGATGAAGGCGGCACCTATCACTATGCTGGAGAAACCGAGATTGATGACAATTTCACTCCCCGCACGGAAACAATCACAACCGATGTGATTGTTCTTACGCAGTCAGGCGTCATCGAGATACAGCACGAGGGCAGCACGGCAGAAGAAGTAACGGCAGATATCGAATCCGCCGGGAACCTTCTGAATCAATTGATAACTTCCCGCTGTGTAATATTCACGGAATCAGCATCCGCCTGATCCGTAAAATATCAAACAACGGTCCGGGAATAAACTTCCCCGACCGTTAATTTAATTAAAAAAAAAGACCGGGGGGATTCAACCCCCTCGGATTTATTCTTTGGATTTCTTTCCGGAGAACAGATTCTTCGTCTTGTTACTTACAATGATTCCCGTAAGGAGAATGTCCGACTTGTACAGCCTTACCGTAATGTAAATCATCACAGCTGCGAACACAACAAGGTATCCGATTCCGCCCAATACCAACGCAGTCTGTCCGAACATGAGGTTCTGCATAACCATCATCGGGTGTGTGAACGGAATGATAAAGAGAACGACCTGAATCGCAGTCGGAAGTTCGGAATACGAACTGAACATCGTGACAAACATCGGAATGAGTGCAAGAATGCTGATAGGCATAACATACGTCTGCGCCACTTTGTAGTTCTTTGCAAACGCACCCAAAATCATACACATTCCGAGTGCGCATATTATTGCAAGGAACATCACAACGACGACAATGATCCAATCCATTATATCGAGAGAAAGACCCAGCGAATCAAGCGAGACTCCCGCCGTTGTGGTATATGTGATGCCGTTGATGTAGAAGTACATACCGACAATGTATAACGCACCCATAACAAGACCTGCGATGGATGCTCCTATAAGCTTACCTCCGACGATGGTTGTTCTGTTGATAGGGAGTGTGAGGAGAGTCTCCATTGTCTTGTTTTCCTTCTCGTTACCGATTGAAGAAATAACAATACTTCCGATCATGACGATAATCAGCATAATGATGATCGGAATGAACATGGTCTGATTACTCATTGTGGAGTAAATCTGATCGGGAGTGACACCTTCATGGAGCGTACCGTTGAGATATGTGGATGCGCTGTAGGTTGTAGGTGACTTGATCATATCAATCTGGCTCTGATCCAATCCCTTCTCCGTTGTGAGTCTCTCTCCGATGAATCCGTTCAGGTTCGCAATCGTTTGCGTGGCGATAAGCGTGTTCAGTGAGCTGAAGATACTTGTGCTGTTCTGAATCCAATAAACATGAATCGTACCGGGTTTCATTGCGGCAATATTACTGTTGAAATCGGTGTCGAAGACCAATGCGGATTCCACGCCTGCTTTATTCATGGCATCGTAAAGCTGTTCATCCGCACTTTTTCCGGATTCTATGTATTTTGAGAGATTGATTATGTATTTCTCAGATTCAAATCCGCTTTTATCATAGCTTTCGGACAATCTGTCAATCGAATACTGGGCGTATCCGTCCGTCGCTCCGTTCGGATCGTAGTAACCGATCGGCTGTGTGCCTGTCTGACTTTCTATCTCGGAACCGAGGAACGAACCCAATGACATAAGTACAATCACGACGACGACGATGGATAACAGCGACGAAGGCGTAAGGAGTTCTCTCAACTCTTTTCTGACAAGATTCCATAAGTGATTCATTCCGCCACCGCCTTTACGAATACTTCTTCGAGGTTGTCCGCACCGTATTTCTCTTTAAGTTCGGCAGGCGTACCTTCGAGAACGACTTTTCCGTCGTTGATCATGGCAACCCTGCTGCAGAGAATCTCGACTTCGAACATATTATGCGATGAAATGATCACGGAAACACCGTTTTTGGCGATGTTTCTTATGATTTCCCTTATTTCGTAAGCGTTAACGACATCGAGTCCCGATGTGACTTCATCCAAAATAGCCAACTTGGGATTCGGCATAATGGCTCTTGCAATGAGAAGTCTTCTCATCATACCTTTACTGTAGGTATCGACTTTGGAATCGATTCTGTCGCCGAGATCGGCTATCTCCATACCTTTCTTTACCATTTCGTCCTTCTCATTCCCTTCGGCGAAGAAGTTCGCAATGAACTCAAGATACTGTCTCCCCGTCAGTCCTTTGTACGCACCTGCATCTTCGGGAAGATAGCTGATCATCTTCCTTACTTCGTTGGGTTCGATACGGACGTCTTTTCCGTAGATTTTGATCTCTCCGGACGTGATTCTGAGGAGTGTGGAAATCATCCTCAGAGTCGTCGTCTTTCCGGCTCCGTTGGGGCCGATGAGACCGAAAATCTCGCCCTCTTTGACCGAGAAGGTTACTCCCTTCACGGCTTCTCTGTCACCGTATGTCTTGTGGACATCGTTAACACTCAACGCATCCATATTTAGGCATTCAAAAACTTGTTTTTATACATATCATTAATAAGATTCGGACTTACTGTTATAAGTCCGGCATTTATAATAAAAACAGTCGGAAAGAGGGAATCAATCCCTCTTTCCCGAAAGAGTTTCAGTTCTTTTTGACTACGCGGCGGTTCCTGTACATGAAACGGTCGGAACTGCGCGTAACATTAAACGAGCCTTCTTTACGGTAGGCTGACGCACGGTTGTCGGCAACGACATCGTGAATCTGACGGATAAGGAAGGACATGAAACCGGCGGCGGCGATTATTCCTATTACGATACCTATGATTCCTCCCACCGCGGCATCTCCGAGCAATGCGTTGAATGCGAAGAATCCGATTAATGCAGTCAATGCGAATACAAACGCACCGAGTCCGACTGCCTTTCCTTTGGCAACCGGGAGATTTCCGACAATCCTTCCGGTCTGTCCGTTCATTGCGAATGTGAACGTCTTATCCTGCCACTTGGTGTTCATGAGCCAGACAGGATAAAGAATGTAGTCTGCGGTTGTGTTGTAGATCTTCACTCCTCTTTCCCTGGTGGTCACTGTATCGTAATCGAGAGTCTCTTTGAACGCTTCTTCGGTTTCATTGGACATACGCTCGGATGCACGGGGAACGGCTTCTTCCTGCGCAATATCGTATTTATCCGCAAGATATCCCGAGAGATATGCTGTTTTGAAATCTACGGCATCTTCATGATAGAACGGTTCGATCGATTCCATTAAATCGTCGGGAAGTTTCTTCGAACCGTCAACCGGAACGTGCTCGTAACTGATGTTACCCGCACGCATTACCGAGTAGTAGTCGGTGATGATTATTTCCTCGTCTGAATTCGAATACCTTGATTCGTTGGTACAGGTGAACCTGAATTCCGCATCGACATCCGCATTGTAAATCCAGAACGGGGCGTAGAGACCTTTGATTTCATCCAGCTTGTTTTCGCTGACGAATTTCTTTGAAACAAGGATGTTGCCTTTGCATTTCTCTTTGAGTGCATTGATTGCATCGTCTCTGGTTCTCTTGAACGGAACCACAAGATCGGGTTTCAGCACACCGCTGAGTCTTCCTTTGAGGATAACTGCGTTTCCGCAGTAGGGACACATTGTTGCGGATGTGTTCTCATCCGAATATACTTCACCGCCGCATGATTCGCAGCAGTAGACATTCAGTGAGTTTTCCTCTCCGACATCCCATTCCGTACCTGCATCCATCTGAATCTGAATATCGTCTTTCAGCTCGTTGGCGAGATCTTTTTCATCCGCCATGAGCTCCGATACTTCGTATTCGGCGTCGCAGTAAGGACATTTGACCTTCTGCGAAGTGACATCGAAGTTCAGCGATCCGCCGCACTTGATACACTTGTGCTCTATGGTATCTCCCATCGGGTTTCACCTCAGAAGCGTTCTCCGCAGTCGGGGCAGAATTTGGGCGGGTTGTTCGGATCTGCGGATTTCCAACCGCATTTCGGACAGACGGCTGCCTCGGGCTTCTTTGCACCGCAGTTGCTGCAGAACTTACCTGTGTTCTCCGCACCGCATGTGCATTTCCATCCTGCAGGTGCTTCGGGTTTCTTTGTTCCGCATTCCCGACAGAATTTACCTGTAGCCGTCTTTCCGCATCCGGGACATGCCCATGCATCCGCAGGAGGCTGCTGTGCGGCCATCTGCTGCTGTTGCTGCTGCTGTGACATGTTGTAATACTGATTTGCATTCATTCCCATGGCTCCTCCGAGTCCGCCGACCATACCGACTCCCATGAGTCCGGTAATCGCGCCGGCATCGTTGGATGCCGCAGCTTTGAGAGCTTCGGCCTGTGCACCTACAAGGGTTGCACCTGCCATTCCGGGGTCTCTGAGTATAGCTGTGCGCTGGGCTTCCTTGATCATTTCCGCATCTTCCGGCGGAAGTGTAACGGATCCGATTGCAACACTGACAATTTCCAATCCGCGGAGTTCCTGCCATTTTGCGGTAAGAGCTTCGTTCATCGCATCCTGAAGTTCGGTTGTGTGGGAAACAATCTGATTCGGACGGAGACCCATATCGGAAAGTTTACCGAAACCGGGCTGTAATGCACCTATGAACTCTGTCTTAAGCTGACTGTCGAGTTCGTCTCTCTTGTATGTATCCGTAACGTTACCGCAGACGTTTGCATAGAAGAGCATAGGGTTGCAGATTTTGTATGAGAACACACCGAAACATCTCACGGAAACATCGACATCGAGTCCGATGTTTTTGTCCAATACACGGAAAGGTATCGGCTGTGAGGTTCCGAATTTGTTGTCGACAAGTTCCTTGATGTTGAAGTAGTACACACGCTGATCTTTACCGGTGGCACCGCCGTATGTGAAACGCTTGCCCATGGTACGGAACATATCCCTTACACCTTTCGCAAGACCGCCTGTGAATACACTCGGTTCCGTGGATGTATCGTATGTGTACTGTCCGGGTTCGGAACAGATCTCGACGACCTTTCCCTGCTCGACGATCATCATACACTGACCGTCCGCAACGGCAATACCGGAACCGTTGCTGATGATATTGTCATTACCGTGAACGTTGGTCGAACGCTTCGTCACCTGTTTCTGTCCTTTGGTGACGAGCACGTCCTTCGGAAGAGACTCGCAGTAGAAGAATTCCTTCCACTGATCCGCGAGAGTACCGCCGACCGAGCCCGCGAGAGCTTTAATCAATCCCATGAGCCCGTAATAGGCCTTACTTGGATTTAACCTATTTGCACACGCATATGTAAAAGAGGATACGATGTATAACGGATGTGCTGGAACGTCCGTCGGATATGATTATAACCGAGTCCCGTGATTTCGGAATATGATGATTCATGTCGTCGGCGGATTCCTCGGAAGCGGAAAGACTACGCTTCTCATCCGTATAGCGGAAAAGTACACAGATGCAGGTAAGAAAGTTACGATTCTTGTCAATGAGGCAGGGGAAATCGGAGTGGACGGTGCTACGATAAACAGCAACGGTCTGAATTCAATTCAGCTTCAGGAAGGATGTATCTGCTGTACGCTTTCGGGAACGTTACAGGCGACGATGAAGAAAATCGAGAGTGAATTCGATCCCGATATCCTGATTATAGAACCTACGGGTCTGGCACTTCCCCACAAAGTAAGGGAGTTAATCCGCGGAACGGTGTCCGAGGATGCAGTGAATACCATCGGTATCTGCGATGCGATGCGTTTTGAGAAACTGAGAGAAAAGAAGGAAGATTTCCTCAGGATGCAGCTTCAGAAATCCGATGTATTATGGATAAACAAAATCGATGCAGCCGATTTCGAAAAGATATTCGAAGTTTCTTCATGGCTCAGAACCATAAGTCCCGGTGTGCCGATATTCATGGTTTCCGGTAAAACCGGAGAGGGACTCGAAGAAGCATTCTCCGGATCCCTCTTCCTCTGATTTATTCAGAGTGTAAGGCTGTCGTACTTGTATGCCTTCTGAGGGCATTTCATCTGACACCTGTAGCAGGCGGTACCGAGACATTTCTTCGTGAGTACGTGGAACGTTCCGTCGTCATCCATACTCAGTGCGTGTTCGGGACATTCCTTTACACAGAGTCCGCACTTGGTGCATCCGTCGAATTTTCCGTTGAGGACGGTACCGATATCGTCGAGAATCGTCAGTCCGTATTCACCGTAATCGGGGATATCACGTTCTACAATCCTGAAGACTTCAGGCGTTCCTTTTACGGGAGGCAGAGGCTGAATTCCGGAGTGTGCGAGATTCTCATTGTACATTTCGTAAGACATACCCTCTTCCCACAGTGCAAGTTCCTGAATGTAGATTTCTTCGAAGATCTTGTCTGTTGCGAACATGATGTGGTTTGCCCTGATCTGGTTGGCGATATCCTGTAACTTATCAAGTAACTCGGGATTCATGAGGATGTCCGTAGCCATTGAGAGTGAGGTATTACCGATCTGGTACACTTTGTTACAGAGCGGGGGTAAAAGACCTACTTCTCTCGCCTTTACCGCATCTACGTATGTTCCCGATGCTCCTGCCATGTACATGATGTCAAGGTCGCTGAATTTGATACCCGCGTGTTCGAGAAGAGCAAAGTGACCCGCCCTCATTGCGCCGATTGCTTTGCACGCTTCGAGCACATCCTGCGAATCGATGTAGATGTTGTCCTGCATGTGCAGTTTTTTGTCCGATGTTGTGAGACTTCCTTTTCTCCAGAGGTTGGAATCCATCACCGCGGCAACGGCTGCGATGACACCCGTTCCGGTGATTCCTTTCGCTTTGCCGTGCATCGGTCCTTCTTCCGTGCACATTTCGAGTCCGAAGTCGTACTGATCTCCGACTCCGATTTCCATATTCTCGTCAAGAACTTTACATCTCCACCTGAACTCATACTCCAAATCGGAGATTGCGCCGGGAGATGCGAGCATACCGTACTTGATAGACTGTCCCTCCATCGCAGGTCCTGCGGCTGCGGATCCTGTGTAAATTTCATCACCGACTTTGAGAGCCATTTCGGCGTTTGTACCGTAATCGGTTACGAGACAGTTCTCTTTCTGATTGAGGAAACCGCTCTTGTACATCATGGCGAGTGCATCCGCACCGATTTCGTGTCTGATTGCAGGGGGAACAAGTAATTCAGCGGAATCGGGAACATTCATTCCGACTGCGGCTGCGTTGAATACGCCTGCATCCCTCTTCTGCTGCTTGATGTTGTTGACTCTCTGAGCATTTTCACCTGCGAATGCGAGGTCGTCGACAGGGATATTCTGGAACAGCGAAAGCTGAATGGGGTTTCCGCAGATTGCGACTCTTTCGACCTGTTTCAGATCTATGTGCAGATTTGCGATGACTTTGTTCACAGTATCCATCAGAATCCTGTGTGCGATGTCGCTTCCCACATTGATACAGAATGTGAGATGATCCATAATGTTCGCGCCCGGTAAGGGGTGGCAGCTTGTCATTGCGGTAGAGATAATTTTTCCGTTCGAGAGATCGACGGCGTGTGCTCTCGTACCGCTTGTACCTATGTCGAGTGAAAGTCCGTATGTCATGATATTGCCCTTCTCTGGCTATGTGTATTCTGTATGGTTTCCCGAGATATAAATCGAGATTGGACGGAGCATATTTATAACGATTATACAGAGTCCCCGTTTTTCGGATGTTTAATTATGTATAATCTGAATATTTTATCTGTTTTTCAAATAATCTATTTAAATAAGGGACACAAATCAAGCAATGTTAATGCCAGATTATATGTATAAAATTCAGTCACCTTTTTATTTTAAATAAAACATGTGTCAGACATGTCCTCCATCGTATATCTGAAGAACAGATCCACGGGAAAGGTCTATGCATATCTCAACGAATCGGTCTGGAACTCGGAACTGAAGAAGTGTGAATGCAAGAGAAAATGTCTCGGACATGTAGATCCCGTGACAGGGGACATAGTACCCAACAGAGGTAACAAGAAAGATGAGTTCGCAACCGTAAGATCGATCGGACACATGTTCTTCTTCGAGAATGTTTCAGAGAAGATCGGATTGACACACGCTATGAAGGAAGCATTTCCCGACAGTTGGAAAATGCTTCTCTCATGTGTGTTCTACATCGTTTCCGAACAGACTGAGATGTCCAGGATGAAGTATTGGTCTATAGACTGTGACACTCCGTATAATAAACCGATACAGGACGAAGCACTTGCCGAAGTTTTGGGAGACATATCGGAAAACAATCTGTTCGTCTTTTTCAGGGAATGGAGAGACAGGTTTGATGATGATTTCTATACAATTCATACATCATCGCTTTCATCATACGATAACAGAACGGAAATGATCCGTTTCAACGATCTTCCGATTGTTACCGTGAATCCCACCACATACATGACACTGACATACAACATGAAGTCGAGTATGCCCATTACTTACGGTGTGTACAGCCGTATGCCAATGAACATCACGGACATACGCAGAAGAGAGAATGAGAAAGTTTGGTTGGATGTCAACAAAACTTTGGAGGTACTCGATGCCGATTATTACACAGACGAGAACCTTTCGGATCTTCTTTCAGTCAACCACCGTTTCATAATGAGGATGTCTCCCGAAGCAAAATTCGCAAGAGGAGCAATCGACCGTGTCAAGGATAAGATAATGGATCTGAAGAATTACATGATAGTCGACAACGAACCGTTCTTCGTCATGTCTTTCATGAACCACATCAACGGAAAGAGATGTTTCGTTCACATTATTTTCAGTGCATCCGATGCCGAACGTGAGTTCTCACTGTTCCTCGGATTGATTGAAGAATGTCATAAGGAACTGAATTCCAAAGTCTTCGTTCCCGAACATGAGGAATTCTACAACAAATATTTCATTGTAAGAGATACGCCCGGAGGAAGATTTGTCGAGGAAAACGGAGAGGCCATCATGACATACAACACGGTTGCAGGATTTATCGTCATGATCAGTAATTCGGTCAAAAATCCCGAAAATGCATTCAGGTATTATCTTCACAGAGACCGTGTTCAGAAAAATTTCGAAAATCTGAGAAACGATGCGGACCGCATCAAACTGAAACTGTACAATGAAAGTAACTACGAAGGAAGAGTTTTCATCCAATTCGCCTCGCTGATTCTTTCTTCGGAAATAATCAACCGTCTGAAGAACAATGCTCTGTTGGAAGGACTTTCTTTCAACGAACTGATACGTCAGATGGAAGCGATTAAGAAGATTACGCTTCCCGGTTTCGATACCCCGTTCTTCACAAATATCAACAATACCCAGATGAGAATTATGAAAGCTTTCGGAATAGACCCCGATAAACTGAAGGGTGTATGAGCAAGATATTTTACTGTGTAACCATCTGACACATTATGGCAAACGAATGCAAAGTGACCTGCGATGCAGGTGTATGCAAGATGGTCAGCGTTATACGCGCTGTTCAGCAGGATGATGCAACAGTTAAGCTTGAAATCGAGAGCGACTGTCACAACATCCTCAAGATGTCATGGAGGGTTCAGCCCGTCAACCCGTATACCGAACTCGAAGCACCCGTTTTCGAGACCGATATCTACAGATGGGCTTCCGAAGTGTTACCTCATGCGGCATGTCCCGTTCCTTGTGCGATGATCAAAGCGGTGGAAGTCGCCAGCGACATGGGCATCAAGAGAGATGTCAGTATAAAGATCGAATAATCTGATTTTTCCAAACAGCAAATCCGGGCGGTTAAACTGTCCGGAAGCATTGATTTTTTTTCTGTTATTGCGGGGACAGATACTGATTCTTTAATTATTATAATAACAGAAATGAACCGGACACGGCGGCCCCGTCACCCTGAAACGGGGCCGCCGTACACGGAGGTACGTCTTTCGGCACTTGCAGAATAAGAGGAATAGATGATTACATTGGGTGTGCCGAGAAGATGTTTCGGGATCGGTCTTGCGACCGACCCCTTGATGTCTACTTTACATCAACTCAGAAGCCGTAGGACTTCGGGTTGAAGGTAGGTACATCGTTTGCGTACTTCTTCGAGCAGTAGTCGAAGAACTTGTCCTCGTCGTCAGGCAGTGCCTCGAGTTCGACAACGATCTTGTCGAGAACATCGAGCTGCTTTTTGGTGAGGATGAGCTCTTTCTTGTCGTATCCGCCGCGGATGATCTTTGCCGCTGTGATACCTGCTGCTTTTGCACGGAGGTAGTAGTTGTCACCGTTCTCGGCGATTGCCTTACCGATCTGCCATGCGTTGTCGTATGCAAGGATGTATCCCTCGGGACCTCTTGTCCTGTCGGTGGTCATGTACAGGTCCCTGAGGACTTTGCCCTGACCAGTTGCGATTGCAGTGTTCATGAGTGCGGTCTCGTATCCGAGAGGTCCGAGCCAGCACTGAACGGATGAACCACCGAATTCGGGGTGGTACTCGACAGATTCGTTGGACCAGAGATCACAGCACTGAGCCATCAGGTTACCCTGAAGATCTGCGTGTGCGCACTGACAGTTCTTACCTTCCTGTGCACAGGGGGTACCGGTAATCGACTTGATTATGGGGCCCTCGTATCCGCAGTCCTTGTCAGGTCCGGATGCGCCTGCCTCAACTGCGACCATTGTCCTTGCTGCGGAGATTGCCCTTGTTACTGCGGAGAAGGTTCTCTGAACATCGTTGTCGAGGAGACCTCCTGCCATGAACATCGAGACGTTTGCTCCGGAACAGTTTGTGTCACCGCCAGCGATTACTTTGTTCTTCTTTGCAATCTTGACCATTTCAGTCCAGATGTTTTCCATATCGATTGAACCGAGGTAACCGACACCGAAGAGGAAAGCAGTGATGTCACCGTGTGTGACAGCGTAATCTGCGAACTCTTTACCGCCGACAGATTCGACGGAGAGGACATCCGCACCGTTCTCACATGCTGCTTCACAGCACTCGTAGAACTTCTCGGGGTATGCGAATTTCTTGTCCATTCCGAGCCTGAGTCCGTGCTCTGCCTCACGCTGGTCGGGGATTGTGTGCCTTACAGCGAGGTTGATTCCGTACTCTTTGTGGAATTTCTCTGTGATTGCTTTCTGTCCGGAAACAACCGATGCTGCCATTCCGGGGACAGTTCCCATCTGGGAAACCCACTCGGTCTCGAGCTGGAGGTCGGGGAATCCGAGTGTGACTGCTCTTGTGATTGCATCTTTGGAGATGTAGTCGACGTACTCTTTGGTGATCCTCTCGACTGATTTCTCAGTTCCGGGCCTGGGTGCGTAGTTGATCTCAGGGATAACTCTGCCTGCTCCGACCTTGATTCCAAGACCGTATGAGACGGGCTTCTTTGCATGTCCGAAAAGCATGTCATCTGCTTTGTCGTATGCCATCTTAGTGAATTTTGTTGTCATGTTCATTCGCCTCCTACGATTTCGTCCCATTCTTCCCTGATCTTCTTCCAGTCGTATCCTGCAAGGATCTTGTCTGCGATCAGAGGTGTCTGGGGTGCTTTCTCCGAGTAGATTCCGAGGTCGAAAGACTCTGCGAAGTCTCTGTTGACTGCTCCTCCGGCTGCCATGAACGGAATGTTGACGCCTTTCTCCTGGAGGATCTTTGCTGCCCTGGGGAATGCGGACATTGTTGTGGTCATGAGTGCTGTTCCGGTTACGAGGAAGGGCTTCTCTTCGACGACTTTGTCGACGAGGTCGGTAACTGCAACATCCTTACCCATATCGACGACTGTGAATCCGGATGATCTCATCATAACTGCTGCGATGTTCTTTCCGATGTCGTGCGGGTCTCCCTCTGCTGCGTGCATGACAACCTTTCCTTTTGTTGTCCTTCCGCCGGGGATCTGCTTCTCTGCGATTGCGATTCCGACTTCCATGACTTTTGCAGCCATCATAATCTCGGGGAGGTAGTAGATGTGCTGTGCGTAGAGAACACCGACGATCTCCATACCGGCAACAAGTCCCTTGTTGATTACGTCAAGAGGTGCGACTGTCTTCAGTGCGTTTGTGACGACAGGTCCGATCTCTTTGAATTTCATGTACAAAACAGCGCTGGCGACTTCCTTGAGGACGGGGTCCGTGGGAAGCATCTTTGCTGCGATTGCTTCAGGCGTGTTTTCATTCTCAGACTCTGCGTCGTAGCGTCTGAGGATGAAAGTATAGTCCAACTTCGATGTGTCAAACATCATGCTATCATTTCCTCCGTGAGATCCGTTCCTTGCGGTCCGTTTCTCACTTGACGGTATTGTCATTTCCGTTGAATGAATTTAAACCACCGTAACTTTTCAACTTGGGCCTCCATTAAATAAGTATTTAAAATTTTCCTATTATCAATGTCGGGTTTGGTATGAACTGTAATCTCTGTCGGATGAGTTGTCCCTTTCTTTCTATTCTTTATATTATTGGGTAGACATCTATACCTCCGAAAACAGGGGATCATAGGTCAAAATATGTCATTTTACAGAGGGTAAAATCGGTGTTTTTGCTATGTATAAATAAAAAACTTTTTGTATAATACTGAATTATACAATTATGACTTCCGTGGTCCTCCTGAAGAACAAAAAGAGCGGAAAGATCTACGCTTACGTCAATGAGAAGGTCTACGACACCGCCAAGGGAGAGTATGTCTACAAGAGGAGATGTGTCGGCCATCTCGACCCGTATACAGGTGAGATTCTTCCGAACCGCGAGAAGAGGGAGAAACCGCCCGTAAATCTGATAGGAAACAGCGGTTTCGGAATTGTGGAAATCATCACAAGAGAAATCGGACTGAGGGAATCGCTGAAAGTAGCATTTCCGGAATCATGGACGTTCATTTACAATGCGGCGATTCTTTCCCTTTTCGGAGGAAGTATCCTT
This sequence comes from Candidatus Methanomethylophilaceae archaeon, assembly GCA_963640855.1. Lineage (GTDB taxonomy): Archaea > Thermoplasmatota > Thermoplasmata > Methanomassiliicoccales > Methanomethylophilaceae > Methanarcanum. The sequence goes on along the minus strand of CAVIAJ010000004.1, from coordinate 36,215 downwards.
TCTTCCGTCAAGCACGACAATCTGCCTTCTCCGAAGGTTATGACGGCGATATTCCATTCCTTAAAAGAAGAAAACATAGATTCGTTTTTCAGGGTCTGGGGAAAGATCAACACAGGCGGAGGGCACATCAGGATGATTCTTTCCTCCTATGATATGTTCGACACAAGGAACCTTTCGGCATACGTCGACTCGGGAATGTTCTCGGGACCTCAGACAACGGAATCCGAAGTTATTTTCAGTCTTTCTTCTTCGCTCCCCGTTTATTACAGACGTCACCGTGTTCCTTTCGACGTTTCCGATAATACGGTATCGGATACGGAAATCAACGAATGGATGCAGGATGACGATATATCCTATGTATTCGGAGTTACGAAGGGAAACGAACAGTATCTCGAAAATCTCAGATCTTCCGGTATCGGATTTACCATGCGTATCAGAAGCGATACCGATCTGTACAGAAACATTATCTCTGCATACGGAAGGGAGATGTACGGAGACAGTTCCGAGCACAGGGTTACAACCAACAGAACGGTCACGCGTACGGTGAACGGTAAGAGGGAATACATTCACATTTTTCACGATCCCGCCGTGGCTGAAATGGGGGGCGCGATCTTTCTTTCGCAGATTGAGAAATTCAGGGCGGAAATCGCATCGGGACATATCGTGAGAGAGCACCTCAGATATTACAGGGAATTCTTCCTCGTCACCAAAGATTCTTACGAACTGAACAGTGAAGCTATCATGAAGAAAACATCCGATTTCGGATTTGACATTATTATTTCGAACACCGAAAAGGATGCCATGAAAGCACTGCATATGCTGAGAGTAAGGGACAATACGGAAAGGACTTTCGACAACCTTTCCAACGATACCGATCTTATGTCCCTTAAACTGTATATATCCAAGAACATCGAATACCGTTACTTCATTCAGTTCCTTGTGCTTGTCATAAGGACGGCTATATGGGGAAGGATTGAGGGTACGGGTATCACCGTAGACGAAGCATTGATTGCACTGAGCGATATCAAGCAGATCAAGGATCCGTGGAAGAAAGGTGCCGATGAGGTGCAGATGTCCGATATCCAAAAGAGGATTGTGAACCTTCTGCAGGGATGATCAGCGCTTTCTTCCGATTACGATGTAATATTCTTCATCATCGCGCGTGAACACGATATCGAGGTTGTGTGCGGAGAACATCTCGCTCATTACATCCAATTCGGGAAGATAATCGTTGCAGATTTCCTCCCCTCCAGTACTGTGCACCATATTGATATGATCCTTGGAAGATGAATGTGCCACAGTCAGTGTTCCTCCCTTTCTGAGAGCGTGTGAGAGCACATGTATTGCCTCCATTGGATCGGGGAAATGGGGGAAGCAGGAGTAGCATACGATACGGTCGTAGGCATCCCTTTCCTGAAGTCTGTAGATGTCTCTTACGGTGAATGAAAGCTTCTCCGATTCGGGATATTTGGAGCGTGCGACGTCAATCATGTTCTCCGAATAATCTATCGCATTCACATGCCCGTCTACGATTCTTGAGAGATAGCCCGGAATCATCACGCCCGTTCCCGTCCCTACATCGAGAATTTTACTGTTCTCTCTGATGTCGAGAAGATTTGTGATATACTCTACTTTGGACATGTCATGTACCGACGTCTCATCCCACGTCCCCGCTTTCTCGTTGAAGAAGTCCACCTGTTTCGGATTTTTCTTCCTCTTGCTGAGGAATTCTTTCACTTTCGGAGAGAGCAGATGCTGCAATTCATTGGGAACTACGACTTTGTAAGAGTTCACTTCGCCTACGGTAACATCGATTCCGTACACTTCGTGTATGTTCTCGGGAGTGATTATTTCATCCCCTCCTGCAGCGAAGATTTTACCATCTTTCATAAGTATGAAACGGTTGCTGAACCTAAGTGCCAGATTGAGATCGTGATTCGTCATAACGGCACATATTCCGTTCTCTTTGATGATGTGGAACAGCCTGTGCATTACCTCGTATTGATTCTTGATGTCGAGATTGCTTGTGGGTTCGTCCAACAGCATAACCTTCGGCTGCTGTGCGACGGCACGTGCAATCTGAACCATCTGATATTCTCCGCCTGAAATCTCGTTTACGGGCTTGTCTGAGATGGAATTGAGTTCCATGATGTCGATGATACGTCCTACCAACTTCAGATCTCTGTCGGTAATATCCCATGTAATGTGCGGTTTGCGTCCGACGAGGATGGATTCAAAAACCGTGTTGCCGGAAACGTGTGATCTCTGAGGTACATATCCTATCGCTCTGGCTATGTCGTTTCTTGAGTATTTGGAAATGTCTTCGTCATCGATTGTTATAGTACCTTTCTTCGGAGTGTGAATGTTATTGATGCATTTCAGGAGAGTTGTTTTTCCCGCACCGTTAGGCCCGAGAATGGAAACAATGTCTCCTCTATCCGCTTCGAAGGAAACACCTGAAAGTATGTCGCGGCCTCCGTCGTAATCAAACCCGACATCCGATATTCTGAGCCTCATTACGTTCTGTACCTCCTTATGAGCATGATAATGAAAGCAGGGCCGCCTATAAGCGACGTGAGTAATCCTACAGGTAACACCGCGGGAAGGATAATGTTACGTGCGATTACGTTTGCCGTAAGAAGCAGCAACGCACCCGTAAGCATCGACATGGGAATCAGTGCTTTGTGATCCTCTCCGACCATCGTACGTGCGATATGCGGTCCGAGAAGTCCTACGAAGGAAATCACACCGAACTGAGATACCACAAATGCCGTAATTACGGCGGCAACGGTCATTCCGACTACGAGGAATCTGTCTGTGTTGACACCCAATCCTTTTGCGACTTCGTCGCCAGAATTCATTGCATTCATATCCCATCTCGAGGCATAGAAATACACACCGGCAACCGCAGTCACGGCAATCAGAACGATATCCCAACTCCATGAGGTGTATGAAACGGAACCGAATGTCCATGACACTATCTGGCTCAGTTGTACGGAGTCGGCAAGATACTGCATCAGTGTCATTCCCGCGGAGAATATCGCACTTACCGCTATACCCGCAAGAATCATCGTTTCCGAAGATGTTTTGGTGACTTTGGTGAGGAACAGTATCATTCCCGTTGCGAGTATCGCCATAATGAAAGCGCAGACGGGCGTAATGTAACCGTTTACCGTTCCGAACGTCATCGATCCCGTGAAGAAGAGAATCGATGCCGCAGCACCGAAGGCTGCGGCATTGGATATTCCCAATGTATACGGCGATGCAAGCGGATTCCTCAGGATACACTGCATTGCGGCACCCGCAAGCGACAGTGCGGCACCCGCAACAATTGCAGCAACGGCGATGGGAAGGTCGATATTCCAGACGAATTTTCCGATCTCGGACGTTTTATCCATCGTAAATATGGCGCCTGTGATGTCCGCAACCGAATAGTCGGGATTTCCGATATACAGGGAGAGCAGGGTGATGAGGATGAGAGAAAGAAGGATGACAGCCATCCATTTTCTCTTTCTGCAGACATTCTCTCTGTACGACGATTCCGATTCTGTCGTCTCATCATCCTGATCGTAAATCCTGTAATCCATTCTTTCACCAATTCAGTTTGCCTGCTCCGGAACCCTGTTTTTCAACTAAATCATCCACTGTAATCTCGCTGTCGGAGTAGAACAGTCTGAGAACCTGATTCGATTTTTCCTTTGCATCACAGTCGAATGCGGTAGGGTCGATAATGTTTCCGATATAATATGCATTCATCAGCTCGGATTCCCAGTTCGTTCCGTAGTATTTCTCTACAAACAGAGAATAGACGTTGCCGTTCTTTACCGCAGTGACATCCTTCAGTCCCTTCTCAAGGTCTTCTTTGAAGAGTTTTTCCGAGTTTGCCAATGTCATGCTGTCTACGAACATATAATCGGGATCGGCTTTTACAACCTCTTTGACCACGGTGTCATACGGGTTTCCGTTTATGTCTTCCATAACATTCGTCACACCTGTGAGTGTGAACGGTTCGAAGTTACCGCTTGTTGTGTAGAGGTTTCCCTTCATATAGTAGAACATTCCGCCGATGTAGCATTTCGCATCCTTTGTATGGGCGGATTTCTCTTTCATTTCGGTGATTTCTTTGACGATCGAAACAACTCCGTTGATAAGTTCTTCCGCACGGTCTTCTTTGCCGAGCACTTTTCCGAGGAGTCTGATGTTGTTGTTGAATGTCTCTCCGCCTACCGTAACGTTACCTTCGGCGTTGATTCCTACGACGGCGATTCCCGTTTTCTGCTGAAGATCATCCAATTCGCCGCTGTCGGTGTTCGACGAAATGATAACGTCGGCACCGGTTGCGATTATTTTCTTAAAACTTTCTGCACTGCCTATGTTGGCGATATTTCTTGTGTTATATGCGATATGATACGTTGCTTTGTAGTAATTTGCAGTGGTTTCGCTGTCTTTGCTGTCGATACCCACTACTTTGTCAATCGCACCCATGTATTCCACAAGTCTTAACGATCCTGCAGCGAGACAAACCACTTTATTCACGCTATCAGGCAGAGCGACCGTTCTTCCGCGTATGTCGGTAACGGACTTTCCTTCCTTTTTATCCTCATTACCGGTAACGCTTATGGCTGCGACCGCCGCAACCGCCAGTATGATAATCGCTGCAATTGCAACGATTTTCTTCATTTGTGTTTCCATGAATTAACAAATCATGATTGATTATTAAAAACGAACATTACCCAATGAGGTAATGGGGTGTATCTCATCCAATACGGACTCCAGAGGCCGTTCGGTGAGCCGTCATTGATTAATATCTAGTCGCTGTTGGCCTTCTATGGAGTCCTGCTCTTCAGCGATTAAAGAACTCATTGTCGGAGCGATTGTTGGTGCCGCCGGCATGCTTCCGGGCATCAGCGGCGCCGTACTGTGTGTTTGTTTCGGAATTTACGAAAGACTTATCCGCGACGTAGCGAAACTCCGTATTTATCTGAAGAAGGATTTCGGATTCCTGTTTTTCCTTGGAGTAGGAGTCGTTATCGGCACCGTATTTTCCGCAAAGGTGCTGTTGATTGCGATGGATACCTATCCCGCGGAATCAATGTTTCTTTTTGTGGGATTGATTATAGGGCAGGTTCCTGTGGTGTACCGTCTTACAGAGAAAGAAGGTAAGGCGAAACCCACTGCATACAACATTCTGGCACTTATTATTGGATTGGCAATTATGGGCACAATGCTTATTTTTGAACTTTCAGGTTTCGGCTCCGAGGTAACCGTGAACATGGATTTCACAGGTATGTTGATAATGTTCGGAATCGGATTGATTGTCGCAGTATCCGCACTTCTTCCTGGAATAAGTCACTCCACATTGCTTATCGTGTTCGGACTGTTCACCGTGTTCACGAATGCCGTCGGTAACTTCGATATTCCTTTTCTTCTGCTTATACCTCTCGTAATCGGAGGTCTTGTGGGACTGTTCGGATTCTCGAAGATTATCAATTATGCATTGGAGCACCACCACCGCACCACGTCGTTCCTTATATTCGGACTGACTGCAGGTTCTGCCGTAACACTCGGATTATCTTCGGGCCTCAGCATCACCGAACCGATCCATGCAATCGGAGCTGTAATTACATTCATCATCGGTACTGCCGTGAGTGTATGGTTCGTGAAGAAGAGTGAGAATCAGGAAATGCTCGCAGATAACGCCGAATGATGTGATTTCGGAAATGTATTCTGATGCGAATATTGTTCAGTGTCAACAATGCACACGGTATTTTCAATCTGGCATATGTTTTTGTCAGAATTTTACCAAACGATGAATTATTTCATAATTCGCAGTGAGACAACGATTTACAATAGGATTTCTTACGATATTCCGAAAAAACGAACGTAATAATTGTTATTCGTCGTTATTCATATACGAATAATAACAACCATCTTCTTTATATTGATTAATAGGATTACCATATTTCAGTTGGTTCAATATGGACATAGAAATTTGTTGGCACGGAAGAGGCGGACAGGGAGTTGTCACCGCCAGTGAGATCCTAGCAGAGACCGTGGTCGGTGAGGACAAATATGTCAAGGCCTTCCCCGAGTTCGGTCCCGAGAGGATGGGTGCACCCATCAGGGCGTTCACCAGGATTTCAGAACAGCCGATCAGGATCCACACACAGATCTACGAGCCCGACGTTGTCGTAGTATTGGATGGGACACTTATCGGAAAGGTCGATGTAGCCAAGGGCCTCAAAAAGGGAGGAATCATATTGGCTAACTACCCCGGAACACCCGAGGAGCTCAAGGAAGCACTCGGCACCGATGCGGAATGTCACACGGTAAATGCAACCAAGATTTCAATGGAAGAAATCGGAAGGCCTGTGGCGAATACTGCAATGCTCGGCGCACTGAACAAATTCAGGCCTGTCGTAACATACGAGGCTTTGGAATATCAGATTGTGCAGAAATTCACGGGTAAACTCAACGAGAAAGCAATCAAAGCAAACCTCGCTGCACTCAACAGAGCATTCACGGAGGTAATCTGATGGATCACAATGATATGATCATCGGCTCCCGTGTCAACGGGGGCGGAGCGGAGAAGTTCGAGACAGGAGACTGGAGATCACTGACTCCCGTCGTAGACATGGAGAAATGCATCGACTGCATGACATGTTGGATTTACTGCCCCGACAGCTGTATTCTCGTAGAGAACAACAAAATGACAGGTATCAAGCTCACACACTGCAAAGGATGCGGAATCTGCGCGAAGATGTGCCCCAAGGATGCCATCGTAATGAAGGAGGCCTGAACATGGGAAAGGACATTGCAATCAACGGAGACAGTGCAGTCGCATTGGCATGGAAGCAGATCGACCCCGATGTATGTGCCGCTTACCCGATCACACCTCAGACCATCATCGTCGAGAGGTTCTCCGATTACGTCGCAGACGGCGACGTCGGAACGGAATTCGTCTGTGTTGAGTCGGAACACTCCGCACTCACAGTCTGTACGGCATCCGCGTCCGCAGGAGCAAGGACATTCACCGCAACATCCTCACAGGGTCTTGCCTACATGTGGGAAATGCTTCCGATTACATCGGCAATGAGAGTACCTATCGTTATGGCCGTTGCAAACAGGACAATCAGCGGTCCGATTAACATCCACAACGATCACGGAGATGTTATGTCCGCAAGAGACACAGGATGGATTCAGATCTTTGCCGAGAACGTTCAGGAAGCATACGACAACGCAATCATGGCACCGAGGATCTCGGAGCACCCCGATGTGCAGTTGCCGATTATGACAAACCTCGACGGTTTCATCCTTACACATGCAATCGAGAGGATGTCGCCTCTTGATGATGTTACAGTCAGGAAATTCGTAGGAGAGTACAAACCTTTCCGCCCGCTCCTTGACTACAAGAACCCTACGTCGCACGGTCTGATGGATAGCCCCGAGTTCTACTTCGAGCACAAATATCAGATGGTACAGGCGATGGAGAAATCGATGAAAGTCATCGAAGACGTCTTTGCAGACTTCGAGAAGATTTCCGGCAGAAAATACAAGGTCGTTGAGGAGTACAGGTGCAGCGATGCAGAGTATGTCGCAGTTATCCTCGGTTCCTCATACGGAACGATGAAAGAAGCCGTCGACAGGCTCAGAGAGAAGGGAATGAAGGTCGGAGCGTGTATGCCCCGTATCTTCAGGCCGTGGCCTGCAGAGTATCTCAAGAAGATTCTCGACGGTAAGAAAGGAGTCATCGTAATGGACAAACACCTCTCCGTAGGTGCATACGGCCCTATGTATCCCGAAGTCACATCCGTTCTTCTTGAATGCAAGAAGGTACCGAAAGCATACAACTTCATCTACGGTCTCGGAGGAAAGGACGTCAGCGTGAACGAGTTCATGTCCGTCTTCGAATCCGCTGCGGCAGGAAAAGCAAAGACAGTCAACTATCTGGGGGTGAAAGAATGAGTTCCAAACCGATCAAAGACCTTACGAAGCTTCCCGAGAGGCTCACATCCGGTCACAGGCTCTGCGCAGGATGTGCGGAGAGCGTCATCGCAAGACAGGTTCTCATGGCAACAGAGAAACCCGTTCTTGCCGCAAGCGCAACAGGTTGTTTCGAGGTTTCGACAACAATCTTCCCCTATTCCGCATGGAATATTCCGTGGATACACACAGCATTCGCGAACGGTGCCGCAACAGGCGCAGGTCTCGAAGCAGCGTACCAGGGACTGAAGAGAAAGGGAAAGATTACCGAGGATATGAAATTCGTCGCCTTCGGAGGAGACGGAGGAACATACGATATCGGTTTCCAGGCACTTTCGGGCATGCTCGAGAGGGGTCAGGAAGTAATGTATGTCTGTCTCAACAACGAGGCATACATGAACACCGGTATTCAGAGGTCCGGTGCAACCGGATTCGGTGCATCCACTACAACATCCCCCGCAGGAAAGGTACAGCAGGGTAAGACTGAGTATCCCAAGGATCTCACAATGATTGTCGCAGCTCACGACATCCCCTATGCGGCACAGGTATCTCCCCACAACTGGAGAGACCTTATCGCAAAGTGCGAGAAAGGATTCGAGTGCGGCGGACCGTCGTTCATCAATGCGGTATCTCCCTGTCCCAGAGGATGGAGGTTCCCGTCCGAGAACACGATTCTCATGGCGAAACTGTCCGTCGAGACATGCGTATGGCCTCTGTATGAGTGCGAGAACGGCACATACAGGCTTACCGCGGAATCCAAGAGGATTGCGGACGGTCAGCAGGAGAAGAAACCCATAACGGAGTGGTTCAAGGCTCAGGGCAGATACAAACACATGCTCAAGCCCGAGAACGCGGATCTCCTCAAGCAGGTGCAGGAAGAGATCGACCGCAAGTGGGAAAGACTCATCAAACTGTCAAAACTCTGAAACTTATTGCGGTCCCTTCGGGGACCGTATCTTTTGTTTTTTTATTCCTGTCAGATTACAGATATCTGCAGTAATTCAGTGAACGGTGTGAGATAAGTCACACCGTAATGCTTTTCAGAAGTGTAAAAAAAGAGTTTGATACACGGGCCTTTCCGGCCCGTGTACACTCACTCGAGTGTTACGAGAGCATCGACTGCCCAGCAGCCTTTGCCTTCTTCGCCGACGATGATCGGGTTGATTTCAATCTCTCTGATCTCGGGGTTCTCTTCCGCGAAGAGCACGAGTTTCCTCATTGCATCCTTCATTGCGTCGATATCCGATTTGGCGGTTCCGCGTGCTCCGTTGAGGAGTTTGAATGCTTTTGTGGTTGTGATCATCTCATCGAGCTGTTCCTCGGACAGAGGTACGTGTGCCTGTGAAATTTCTCTCAGAATTTCCACGAATATACCTCCGAGACCGAATGAAAGAACGGGTCCGAACTGAGCATCTCTCATAATAGAGACTATAACTTCCCTTCCGGAGACCATCTGCTGAATCGACACACCGTCGAGTCTTGCGTTGGGCTTGTTCTTCTTACAGGAGTCCATAATCTTCTTGTAAGCTTCCCTTGCGCCTCTCTCGTCTTTGACACCGACTACGACACCTCCGACATCCGTCTTGTGTGCGATGTCGGGTGAGATAATCTTCATGACAACAGGATATCCGATCTTGTTGCATGCTTTTGCCGCCTCTTCCTCAGATGTGACGGATGCCTCTCCGGGAGTGGGCAGGCCGTATGCGGCGAAGATTGCTTTTCCTTCCGCTTCGGTAAGGCTCTTGCGTCCTTCCGTCTCGGCACCTGCGATGATTTCCTTTGCCTTCTCTCTGCTGTCCGCATCGATCTTGGGGGCAATCATCGGGGTGTATTTGATCTGTCCGCGCACAGTGTATTTCCTGAGGAGATCCAATGCGTGAACCGTTCTGTCGGGTGTGGGGTACGTGGGAAGTCCGCCGGCTCTTGTGATTGCCGCGGCTTTCGCACATTTGGTTCCTCCTGCCCAGCAGACTGCGACAGGTACTTTGATTTCATTCTTAATTCTGACAAGGTTTTCCGCAACAGCTTCCAAATCGGCTGTGTCGAGCGGCGAACCCATGACGACCAATCCTCCGACGGAGGGGTCTTCCTGTACGACCTTGATGGTCTTCTCGAAGTATTCCGCCTTTGCGTCTCCCCTTACATCGATGGGGTTGGTGACACCTGCAACGGTGGGAACGTCTTCCCTGATTTTCTTGATCGTAGCATCTGTGAGTTTTGCGGCTCCGATGTATTTGGCGTTGTATGCCGCATCCGCAGACATGACACCGAGACCTCCGGCGTTGGTGATGATTCCGATGCCGTCTTTGTCCATGTGGTTGTATGCGTGGAACATTCCGAATGCATCGTAGAGTTCGTCGAGATCTTTTGCCCTTGTGATGTTGAGTTTTTTGAAGACAACGTCATTGACCGCATCGGAACCTGCGATTGAACCTGTGTGTGACGATGCCGCCGCACCTCCGGCTGCCGTGGAACCTGCCTTGAAGACGATAATAGGCTTCTTGTTCTTCATTCCGGAAACATTTTTGATGAACTTTGCACCGTTGGAGATGCCCTCGCAGTACATTCCGATAACTTTTGTATCATCATCTTCGGAGAGTGCATCGAAAAGATCTGCTTCATCGACATCGGACTTGTTACCGAATGTGATGAACTTTGCAATACCGACACCTGTCTCGTAAGCCCAGTCGAGCATCGAGGATCCGACTGCACCGGACTGTGAGAGAATGGAGAGGTTACCTGCTTTGGGCATTGCTTTTGCGAATGTTACGTTGATCTTGTTCTTGGGATCCATGTTACCGAAGCAGTTCGGACCGAGAATCCTGATTCCGTATTCTTTTCCTTTCGCGACGAGCTGTCTCTCGAGTTCGGCACCTTCGGGACTTTCCTCTTTGAAACCTGCAGTGAGGATGGTCACATTCTTGATGCCTGCATCTCTCAGATTGTCCATCTCCGCAATTATGAACTTGCTCTTGATGCTGACGACTGCAAGATCTACGGGTTTTCCGATTTCCTTCACGTTTGTGTAGGATTTGAGGCCCTGAATGTCCTCGCCTTTGGGGTTGACCGGATAGATCTTATCTTTGTCAAAACCTGCATTGATCAAATTCAATACCAATATGCCGCCGATCTTGGTGGTGTCGTTTGAGGCACCGATAATCGCGATCGACTCGGGGTTGACGAATCCTTTCATGGTGTGCTGGTATATTATAATAAAATATAAGGATTAGTTAGTCAATCGTCGAACATATGTCTATCTGTATTGTCTTTTAGTGTCGAATGTGACAAATATTGACACGGCAGGGGCATTTTACATTCATTCCTCAGAGGTTTCATCCTTTCCGCTGAGTTCCTCTTCCGGAACCAACGTACATTCTTCACTGATGAATCTGTATGTCCTGTCTATCGAAGAACAGGCGTATTTCAATGCTTCTTCGGTTCTGTCGCATCTCACACAGACGTTGGATAACATGTAAACTATCATGTTGCTTGTTTCTTCGAACGCAAAGAAATCATTCTCCGTGGGTTCGCCGTATTCTTTCTTGCATTCGTCGAGAACCTGATAGAGGAATCCCTGTGCGTCCATAAAGAGATCCAATCTCTCGTCGCCTTCGGGTTCGGGACGGGTGTCCAAAATCAGATCTTTCCAATCCCATTCGTTTTTCCTTTTGAGAGCTTCCTGAGAAATGCTCTCAAGGACTTCCTTGTATTCGTTCAGGAATTCTTCGGAACCCCATATGTCGGCGCAGTCGATTGCGACACACATAGAGAGATAAAGAATAACATTCCTCACCGACGGTTCGTAACCTGTCAACGTATCGGAGTTTTCATTGGCTACTCTCATTCTGTCGGCAAATTCGTCGTATCTTATCTCTTCCTGACCCATGGGGCGGTGATAACCGTCAACCGTGATAAATATCTCTGATTGTTTTCCCGTGACTGTATGAATGAACCCTCATCGTCGGATGATTTCGAACTCGGAGTGAGATATGAGTTGGGTCAGGGTGTGGATAAAGATCTGACCAAGGCTGCGGAGTGTTATGAGAAAGCGGCCGAGACAGGAAATGCCGCCGCACTTTGTGCACTCGGAGAACTGTACATGGGAGGGAACGGCGTAAACAGAGATTTCGGTAAAGGAATCGGACTCTTTACGAAGGCCGCAGAAGGAGGTTCTCCGAAGGCTATGCTCAATCTCGGTATGGTGTATCTTACAGGTACGGGTGCCGAAAGAGATTCGATACAGGCGAAGGATTGGTTCCTCAAAGCCGCGGATATGGGGGAATCTGCCGCATATACGGAATTGGGTATGCTGTACATCAACGGCGACGGCGTAGATCAGGATTTCTCCGAGGCGGGAAAATGGCTGACAAAAGCAGCCGAATCCGGAGATTCGCTGTCGCAGTACAAAGTCGGTTACATGTACGAAGAAGGTATCGGTTTTGAGAAAGACCGGGAGAAAGCCTTCGGCTGGTACATGAAAGCTGCGGAACAGAACATTCCGGATGCTCAGTTCAAGGTTGCATCGATTCTTGTTGCTGAATCGCCGAGCCTTAATGAGGAAGAAGCGGTGAAATGGTACACCAAAGCATCCGTTCTCGGATTCCTGCCTGCAATGGTGAATCTCGGTATAATGAAGTACACGAGGGCGGAGTATGACGATGCTTTCAAATGGTTCAATTCCGCAGCATACAGGAACGATCCCGATGCGCAGTTCTATCTCGGCCGTCTTTACATCGAAGGTAAGGGTGTGAAGAAGGATATCGATTTGGGCGTTAAATGGCTCCGTCTTTCCGCAGGAAACGGCAATAAGGCTGCGAAAGATGTTATAGAACGCGTCGAAGGTAAGAAGTAAATTCATTACAATTTCTTTTTCTGTTTTCTTCTTTTTACTGAGCCAGTGTAGCTTTTTTTTATTCTTTTTAAATAATTTATATAACATTAATAACAATCATAACATTATTAGAACTAAATATCACGTGAACGTACCTTCACTACGGGATTGTTGCATGGGATTGGACACGTCAACATTAACTGAAGAACAGAAAAGAAGGTTCAGCAGATATCTCGTGTTCTACGGCGAGGGCGAATCATGTCATGGAATAAAAGGTATTTCCGCCGACGCTCCGGAAGACATCAAGACCGAGTTCCTTCAATGGTACAGAAATGTGTATAGGTACCCTAACGGAAGGTTGAGGCCCCTCAATTCGAGAGTGTTTACAGATGTCCTAATCGCCGTTAAGTAAAGGCTTATAATCTCATACGGATAACAAACATTTCGTGGTATTTCCATGAAGACCGACTTAGAGATAGCATATGATGCGCAGGTTAAACCAATCAGGGAGATAGCTGAAAAAATCGGGATTCCCGAAGACGACCTGTACCCTTACGGAAAGTACATCGCCAAGGTTCCCCTTGCGGAGTTGGACAAATACAAAGATAAGCCCAACGGAAAGCTCATTCTTGTCACGGCAATCACTGCGACGCCTGCGGGAGAAGGTAAAACAGTCACATCGATCGGTCTCATTCAGGGACTCAGCAAAATCGGCAAGAACGTTGTCGGTGCCCTCAGAGAGCCGTCCCTCGGACCCACGTTCGGTATCAAGGGCGGAGCGACCGGAGGAGGTTACGCTCAGGTTTACCCTATGTGGGATATCGATCTTCAGTTCACGGGAGATATTCCCGCCGTCGCTGCGGCACACAACCTCCTGTCTGCAATGGTTGAAAATCACATTGCAAAAGGAAACGAACTCAACATCGACCCCACTCAGATTGTTCTCAAGAAGACCATGGATATGAACTGCCGTGAGCTCAGGAATATCGTTGTCGGACTCGGAGGCAAAGGAACGGGAGGAATTCCCCACGAAAGCGGATTCCTGATTACATCTGCTTCGGAAATCTCGGCAATTCTTGCACTCGCATCCGACTTGGACGATCTCAGAGAGAGGCTCGGAAATATTATCGTCGCATACACATACGACAACCAGCCTGTAAAAACAAAGGATCTGAACTGTGTCGGTGCAATGATGATCTGTCTCAAAGATGCAATCAACCCCAACCTCGTTCAGACACTCGAGGGACAGCCCGTATTCATTCACGGATTCCCGTTTGCAAACATTGCACACGGAGCCAACTCGGTTATCGCAACACGCACCGCACTCAAACTCGGAGATTATGTTGTTACCGAAGCGGGATTCGCAGCCGATCTCGGAGCGGAGAAATTCATGGATATTGTCTGCAGACAGGCAGGATTCTCACCCGATGCAGTCGTTATCGTTGCATCCGTACGTGCACTTATGATGCACGGCGGAGCGGATCTCAAAGACGAGAGTACAATGAATATGGATTCTCTCAACAGGGGATTCAGCAATTTGGATAAGCACATCAGCAACATGCAGCAGTACGGTGTGCCGATTGTCGTTGCAATCAACAGATTCCCCACAGACAAACAGGAACACCTCGACAGGATTGCCGAGCACTGCAAAGAGATGGGCGCAGAGTATGCACCGTCCGAAGTCTTCATGAAAGGAGGAGAAGGAGGAGTCAAACTTGCCGAGAAAGTTATCGAAACACTCGAAACAAAGAAAGCATCCTACGCTCCGCTGTACTCTTTGGATCTTTCGCTGAAAGAGAAGATTGAGACTGTTGCCAAGAAGATTTACGGCGCAGACGGAGTGGAATATTCCACCAAAGCAAGTAAGACTCTCAAACAGCTCGAAGATCTCGGTTACGGAAACCTTCCTGTCTGTATCGCAAAGACACAGGCATCGATTTCGGACGATCCGAAGAAGAAGGGCGCACCTACAGGTTGGATTCTCAACGTAAGAGAAGTCAACATCTCCGGAGGAGCGGGATTCGTAGTGCCCATATGCGGTGAAATGATGCTCATGCCCGGACTTGCAAAGGTTCCTGCAGCCGTCAACATGGACATAGGCAAAGACGGACGTATCATCGGTCTCAAATGATTTCAACAGGCGCGGTCGGAAGACCGCGCCGTAATTACATTTTTGACACATTGTAAGAATTCGGACTTTCGAATACTTTAAGAATGAATAATACATTGTTCCAGACGGTGGGATGTCTAATCAGTATTATGCGGGTATAGATTTGGGAACGGCAAACTGCTGCCTGTCCTATACCGAAGGCGACGGTAAAGTCAGGTCATTGAAAATCGGTGACGGTACCACGTTGCCGTCTGTCGTGACATTCACCGAAAAAGGAATCTACGTGGGGCATGAAGCACTCGGCCTCGGAGACGAACAGGGTTCCTGGAATACCGCATCGCACTTCAAAAGAGTGATGGGTGAAAATATTGTCAGAATTTTCAACGGCGTTGAATACGATCCCGCGGAACTGTCTGCACTGCTTCTTAAGAAACTCAGAATGGAATTCGAGAAAGAAACGGGTCACGAAATCAATGAAGCCGTAATTACCATTCCGAGCGACTACGGAGATGTGGAAAGACATTCGACATACAACGCGGCGATGATAGCCGGATTCAAGGATGTTACGTTTCTTTCCGAATCGTTGGCCGCCGCAGTTTCATACGGAATGAGCAAAAAATCATCGGAAAAGGATCTGATGATTGTATACGACTTAGGCAGCGGTACGTTGGATGTCTGTGTCGTAGAGGTTTCCGGAGGAAAATTCCGTGTTCTGGCCGACGAGAGTAACAAAGACCTCGGAGGCATGGACTGGGATCTTCAATTGGCCACACTCATTCAGAAAAAGGTACTCGATACGCTCGGAATGGAAGGTACCGACGTTATGAGTGACAGCGATTTCAGAAGAAATCTTCTGAAAGAAGCCGAAAGAATAAAAATCGAACTCGAAAGAAGAGCGAGAGCGGTCGGAGAAATCACTTTACGGGGAGAAAGTACCAAATTCTCCATCACAAGAGAAGAATTCGAAGAATCCACAAGATGGCTTATGGATAAGAGTATCGATATGCTCGGTTACGCACTGAGAGATTCCAAACACAACATGAGCGAAGTGAGTGAGATTGTTCTTGTAGGTGCTTCGTCACTGATGCTGCAGGTTCCGAGGAACTTCAGGGAAGCTTTCCCTTCCAAAGACATCATCATGTACAGGCCGGAATACGCCATATCCGACGGTGCCGCACTTTATGCCGAATCCAAATACGGAAACGGTTCCATAGAAGTTATCCCGGTGATGACCAAAACATACGGAATACTTGCGGGAATAGATGGTGTGGAGAAGATATGTAATGTTGTTTTCAAAAACACAAACATTCCCTCCGAATACACACTTACCTGCAGACCCAAAAGAGACGATCAGGACGTTTTGGATATCACTGTCTACGAATCTATGTCCAAATACGGAGAAGATTTCGTGGATATTTCCGAAGGTAAACAGGTAATGAAAGAATCCATTCCTCTTACCGGTAAAATCTCCAGAGGACGTACGAAAATCCCGATCAAAGTAAAAGCGAACAAACACGGAAAGATGTCATTCGAAGTTACCTGCAACGGCAGCACCACAGTACTTACATTCCTGAAAGAAGTGGATATGACTCCCGAAGAATTGGAAGCATCCGCTGTTAAAATGGGAGGCATCATATGAACTCCGTTCCCGCAGGCGATCTTTACGCAAAAGCTAAGGCTCTCCTCGACGAAGGAGATTTCTCAGGCGTGAAAACAATGGAAGAAGCCGCGGAAGCGGGAAATCCCTATGCACAGGCATGTTACGGTAAAATCCTCGTAGAAGGAGAACACGTCAACAGGGATTACGAAAGAGCCGCAGGTTATTTCATAAAAGCAGCGGAACGCGGTATCGACGAAGCACAGTACTACGTGGGAATGGGTTATTTCTTAGGTTTAACCGTAGAAAAAGATCACAGGGAAGCACTTAAATGGTTCAGACTTTCCGCCGAAAACGGATTCCCGAAAGGACAGTACTACCTCGGAGTGTTCTATTATAACGGATTCTGCGTCTACAGAGACTACGGTTTCGCAATCAGATGTTTTACGATGGCTGCAAACCAGGGATACAGCAGAGCCCGTATTGCATTGGCCGACGCTTACATGGATTTGCATAATCCGAACCGTGATCTGAAAAAGGCTGCTTCGCTGTACATTTCCGCTGCGGAATCGGGAGATTCTAGAGCTTATTACAAAGCGGGAATGTGTTACTACAAAGGTAAAGCAATCAAACTCAACTATCATCAGGCTGCGGAGTATTTCAGATTGGGATTCGAAGCCGGAGATGTAAACTGCGAATACATTTTGGGTCTGATGTATGAAAGAGGTCAGGGTGTACCGCAGGATACGGCTACGGCATCTTCTATGATTTCCCACGCCGCAATCTCGGGTTGTTCGGAAGCGAAAGCGTATCTCGATAACAAAGTTCCTGTGAAAGTAAAGCACCCTCCGGTTTTCACTGAGCCCCCTGTAGTGAACACGCCGGATGTCGTAGCCAAGTTCAGAGGAGTGGATGAAGACAAAACAATTTTCGGCCAGTTGCTGAAACGTCTTAAATCATAATGTACATAATTGTACATCAATGCACCATTTTCAGCATAGTTAATATATCATGAATCGTTTCCGATGAATGATAACATGATGTCTGCGGAGCAATTGGATGCAATTAAGCTGAAATTATCTACAATCAAAGAAAAATCACCGTTCTACAGGCAGAAGTACAAAGACATCGATATTTCTTCAATCAAAACAAAAGAAGATTTCGAGAAACTTCCTCTTACGGACAAATACGAACTGCGCGAAGCGTATCCTTTGGGACTTCAGGCAGTTTCCGACGAAGAGGTTGTAAGAATTCATTCTTCGTCAGGTACCACAGGTACTCCTGTTATCATTCCGTACACAAAGAAAGATGTTGAAGACTGGGCAGTCATGTTTGAAAGATGTTACAAAATGGCAGGTGTGACAAACAAAGATCGTATTCATATCACACCCGGATACGGACTGTGGACTGCAGGTATCGGTTTCCAGGCAGGTGCGGAGCGTTTGGGAGCAATGTGCATCCCCATGGGTCCCGGTAACACCGATAAACAGCTCAGAATGATGGAGGATTTGGGAAGTACGGTTCTTACCGCAACATCTTCCTACGCACTGCTTCTTGCGGAAGAAATCGAGAAAAGAGGTATCAAAGACAAAATCAAGCTCAAAAAGGCTCTGATCGGTTCCGAACGCTGGGGAGACAAGATGCGTGAGCGTATCGCCAACGAATTGGGTGTGGAACTTTACGACATCTACGGTCTTACTGAGATTTACGGTCCTGGAATAGGCATCAGCTGCGAACACGCAACCGGAATGCACTGCTGGTCCGATTACACATACATGGAAATCATCGATCCCAAGACGGGAAAGAACGTTCCCGACGGAGAATACGGTGAGTTGGTAATCACCACTCTGAAGAAAGAGGGAGCACCGCTCATCAGATACAGAACTCACGATCTTACCCGCATTATTCCCGGAAAATGTCCCTGCGGTTCGGAGTTTCCGCGTATCGACATCCTGATCGGACGTACGGACGATATGGTAAAGGTGAAGGGGGTCAACATCTTCCCCGGACAGATCGAAGATCTTCTGAAAGGAATCGACGGAGTTTCCAGCGAATATCAGGTGATGATCGATCACCTCGAAGGAAAGGATTCGCTCACACTGTTCTTTGAAACAGAACTCACGGGTGACGAACGCAAAGCGTTGGAAAAGACCGTACGTGAAGAGTTCAAGAGTAAAATCGGAATAACAATCATCTCCAAGGCAGTTTCGATACAGGAACTGCCGAGGAGTGAGAAGAAGAGTCACCGTATCTTCGACAACAGATACTGATTTATCTCTTCATTCCGCCGACCATCACGAGGTAAGCCAACAGCGCTTCCAATTGGATGCGTTCGTTGCTTCCCTCGATGATATGGAATTCGATTTCTCCGGTTTTATCCATAAGCATAACTTTCTCACGGTCGTCTATTCCCAATTCGAAGAATGACGAATGAATCTGTCTTATGATGTCCTGGCCCGAAAGACCGAATTCGATCATAATCTCATCGAGTTTGTCTCTCGCGGCGATGAAATTGCCTTTGAGAGCGGTTTCGATCATCTTTTTGACTTCTTCGGGATTGGCAAGACCTGTTGTTTGGTAGACAGTGTCGATATCGATTGTCTTGTCCATAGATGCGGCGACCTGTAACGAATTCACTGCGCGTCTCATATCTCCTCTTGCAACATGAACAAGAGCCTCCATAGCATCGCTGTCAATCTTTACGTTTTCATTCTCAACAATCCTTGTCAGGAATCCTCTGACATCGTCTTTTGTGAGAGGTTTGAATCTGAATACGGCGCATCTCGACTGAATAGGGTCGATAATTTTCGAAGAATAGTTACAGGAAAGGATGAAACGGCAGATTTTGGAGTATTTTTCCATTGTTCTTCTCAGTGCCGCCTGTGCATCGGACGTAAGAGCATCGGCTTCATCCATGAAGATGATCTTGAACTCCGCATTTCCGAGCGGAGCCGTTCTTGCGAATTCTTTGATTTTTCCTCTGACGACATCGATTCCTCTTTCATCGGATGCGTTGAGTTCGATGAAGTTTCCTTTCCATTCGTCACCGAACATCTCTCTCGCCATAGCAAGAGAACAAGTCGTCTTTCCGGTACCGGCAGGTCCGGTCATGAGGAGATGGGGCATATTCTTCGTTTCGACATAGGCTTTGAGTCTCTCCGTGACGTGCTTCTGTCCGATAACTTCGTCGAGCTTCTTCGGCCTGTATTTCTCTGTCCATATCTCCTTCATGTAGATCGTCACGGACATACAAATCAAGTGAAATAAACATTGTTCCCGGCGTGTGTCATACGCTGCGGTAACAGTATCGGGACAAGCCATTATCAATATCGATTTCATTCACTGTGACATATGAAGTTAATCGATGCCTATAAACTCGCAATCCGTACGGGTATCGAACACGATCCCCGTCCGAAAGAGAGGATCGACGAGATACTGGAAGAAGAAAAATCGAGATACGATTCTCTCGGTAATGAAGAAAAGGGGTATTTCGATGAAGAAAGACTCTGGAATCCTTACGGAGATTCGAGACTTTCCTTCGGAGACGGAAACACCGAAGTCAAAAAACTCATGTGGGGTATCGACATCGAAACGGGAGAAGTTCTCCTTGCAGACAGATTGAAAGAAAAAGGAGAGAGAATCGACGGTATCGTCGCCCACCATCCTTTGGGAACATCCAGGATATCTTTCCCGGAAGTAATCGACATTCAGAACGAACTCTACCACAGATACGGCGTACCTTACAATGCAATCGAAGATATGATGAAATCCCGTATCTCGGAAGTCAGGAGAGGTGTCCACCCCGCCAATTACAACCAGGCAGTCGATGCTGCAAAACTTCTCAACATCCCGATAATGAACATTCACGCTCCCGCAGACAACTGCGTGGGAGATTTTCTCAGTAAAGGTATCGAGAAAGAAAATCCGACTTATCTTAAGGACATAACAGATTATCTCATGTCTTTGGATGAATTCAGGATTGCAGCCAAATACAACTGCAAACCTCTCATCGCCGTCGGAAGTCCGAACGATCACTGCGGCAAAGTCGTTGTGAAAATGAACGGCGGTACGTCAAGCCCCAAGGAAATCTACTCGAAACTGGAATTGTCGGGCGTAGGCACAGTATTAGGAATGCACTTCCCCGAAAGTCACATCGAAGAAGCGGGAAAACACAACATCAGACTGATTATTTCAGGCCATATGCCTTCAGATTCGTTAGGTGTGAATCTCATCTGCGATGTGTGGCAGAAGAACGGAATAGAGATAATTCCCTGTTCGGGATTAATCCGCGTAAGCAGGAACTGATAGAATGTTCGAACGTCAGTCCGTGATAATAAGAGATCCGATGAAGCTGTCGTTCGATCACATTCCCGACAGTCTTCCCGGACGTGAGGAACAGCTGAATCTTTTGGAGATGATTTTCCGTCCCGTTATCGAAAGAGGAACATCCGAATACGCATTCATTACGGGAAGCGTCGGAACGGGAAAGACGGCAACATCCAAATTCTTCATCAGGGAGGTGATGAAATACGCCTCTCTGCACAACGTCCCCATGGACTACATATTTGTGAACTGCAGACAGAAGGGTACGGAATCAGGTGTTCTCTATCAGTGTTTAAGACACTACGACGAAGGATATCCCGACAGAGGATTCTCACCCGAAGAGATGCTGAGAGCATTGAAGGCCCATATCGAAAGATCGAAAAAACGTGTAATCATCGTGATGGACGAAGCAAACATCCTTCTGAGAAAAGGTCCCGTCAATCTCATTTATCAGTTATCGAGAATGAGCGAAGAATCGCTGAATATTCACGTATCGGTATCGTTAATTCTGATTTCCCAGGAATATGTTATAGACAGACTTGACGAAGCCTCACGTTCCACTTTCAAGAAAGTCAATACGATAAGATTTGAGAAATACTCTCAGAATCAGCTCAGAGATATCGTAAGATACCGTGCGGAAGAAGCATTGGCACCGGGAACATACGACGACGGAATAATCAATATGGTTGCGGAAATGGCATCATCCGACGGTGATGCGAGATTTGCAATCGATTTATTGGATAAGGCTGCACGTACCGCGGAAATGAAGCCCGAAGGAAAGATTGTTCCCGAAGACGTACGTCAGTTGGGAAACATGGTGTTCTCCGTCGTAAACACAGCAAAACTGGAAGAACTCGGACGTAACGAACTGTTTGCGTTACTTGCGATTGCAAGAGCAATCAAAGACAAAAGCTGTATCAAAATCAACGATGCCGAGAAGACATATCATATTGTCTGTGAAGAATACGGCGAAGAACCGAGAAAACACACACAGTTCTTTCAGTATGTCAGAGATTTAATGAGACAGAACCTTCTGACCGAAGCGAAAGATGTGGAACCTTCAAAATCCATGTACGTTTCGTTACCTGACATCCCTTCCAAGGAACTCGCCAAGAGAATAGAAAAATTACTCGGTGATCCTCAATGAAGTGCGACAGCTGTCAGAAAGATGCAGTCACGTTCATAAGATACAACGGTTCGCACCTCTGTGCGGAACATTTTATGAAATACGTTGAAAAGAAAGTGAAACGTGAGATAAGGAAGCAGATTGACGTAAAACCGGGAGATAAGATTGCCGCAGCCGTTTCAGGCGGAAAGGATTCGATGGTTACTCTTAAGCTGTTATCCGATACCTTCGGTAAAAGAAGGGATATCGAAATCCACTGCATCACAATCGACGAAGGAATCGAAGGATACAGGCCTTCGAGTATCGGAATCGTGAAGAATTTCTGTGAAAACAACAACATTTCATTTCACCTGATTTCATTCAGAGAAGAATTGGGACTTACGATGGATGAAGTTGCACCCTTAAGCGGTGAAAACAGCCCGTGTACGTACTGCGGTGTGTTCAGAAGACGGTGTATGAACAAAGTCGCAAAGGAAATAGGTGCGACATATCTTGCTACGGGACACAATCTCGACGATATGAGTCAGTCGGTTATGATGAACTTCGTAAGAGGCGACATTGAAAGACTGGCGAGATTGGGCCCTCATAAGAAAATACAGCCCGGTCTCGTTCCGAGATTCATTCCTCTGAGGGCGGTTTCCGAGAAGGAATCGCTGCTCTATGCAATCGTCTCGGGTTTGGAATATCACGATATGACCTGCCCTTACTGGAAGGAAGCACTCAGGAATCAGTACCGTGATATCGTTGACAGTCTTGAATCAAGATCCCCGGGTTCGAAATACAGCATATTATCTTCTTACAATCAGCTGTATCCGATGCTTTCGGAAAACTTCAAAGCCGCAGAACTTCACGAATGTGGGTGCGGGGAACCTACTCTCGCCGAAAGATGCAAAGCGTGTGAGTTATCGGAAGAAATGAAAAAGAAAATCGGTAAGTGAGCTTACCGATCAGATTCTTTTCCATTTCATTCCGTCTGCCGAATCCTCAAGCTGAATTCCGGACTCCGTAAGTCTGTCTCTTATCATGTCGGCAAGATCGTACATCTTACGCTTTCTGAGTTCGGAACGGATGTCCATGAGAATCTTCATAACAGAATCCATACCCTCATCCGTGTTTTCATCTTCGGGAAGAATTCCGAACACAGTGTCGAATCCTTTCATCATTTCGATGATGTTTTCGGCACCTTTCTTTGAAAGTGATTTTTCCGCAATCATCTTGTTACCTGCGGTGACGAGGTCGAAGAATACTTTGATCGCACCAGGTGTGTTGAAATCGTCATCCATTTCATTTACGAATGCGGATTTTATTGATTCAATCAGATCGGAAGCATCGTCTTTTCCGTCAGCGGTTTTCACATAGGACTGAAGCTCACGCCAGAAGTTCCAGATTCTCTTTAACGACGAAGAAGCAAGTTCGAATCCTTCTTCGCTGTAAACGAGGGGGCTCATGTAGTGTGTTCCGAGGAAATAGAATCTGATGACGTGACTGTCATACTTCCCGGCTACATCGCATACTCTGAAGAAATTACCGAGAGATTTTGACATCTTTTCTTCTTTGGACATTCCCATACCTTTGACCTGAAGCATACCGTTGTGCATCCAATAGTTGGCAAGCTGATCGCCTGTTACGGCTTCTGTCTGAAGGATTTCGTTCTCATGGTGCGGGAAGATAAGGTCGTTTCCTCCTCCGTGGATATCGATCTTTTCACCGAGGTGGTGTCTGATCATCGCGGAGCATTCGATATGCCATCCCGGCCTTCCTTTGCCCCAGGGAGAATCCCATGAGATTTCTCCGGGTTTTGCGGCTTTCCATACGGCAAAGTCCAAAGGATTCTTCTTCTGCTCATCGTTTGCGATGCGTCCCGTGGAAAGCATATCGTCCATTGTTTTGTTCGTAAGGCATCCGAAGCTCTTTGCTTTTTCAACGGAGAAGTAAACGCTTCCGTCTGCGGTAACATATCCGTAGCCGTTGTCGATAATCTCACTGCACATTTTGATGATGTCATCCATGCTTTCGCTTGCTCTGGGGTAGATGTCCGCTCTGCCGATTCCGAGTTTTTCGATTTCTTCGAAATACTTTTTGATGTACATCTCGGAGAGTTCGAGAGGTTCCATTCCCCTTTCCGCAGCTCTTGTGATGATTTTATCGTCTACATCCGTGAAATTGGTAACGTGTGTGACTTCATAACCGCTGTATCTGAGGTATTTTGCCACCATATCGAAGACGATCATGCTTCTTGCGTGACCCATGTGAATGTCGTCGTATACGGTAACACCGCAGACATACATCCTGACTTTGCCTTTCTCGATAGGTACGAATTCCTCTTTTCTGTTCGTGAGTGTGTTATGGATGACCAGGGACATACTTGCCGCTAGTGCCTGGTCTGTTATAATATTTGTCGGTAAAAGATTCAGAAGAATAATGTTAAGAAGTTTAAGGGGAGGGGAATGTATCCCCTCCTCGGGAGTTCATCCTTTCCTCTTTGTCAGAACGACACCGACGATTGCGAGGATGACAATGACAGCAACGACTGCACCTGCAATGACTCCGACACTCATGCCGTTGTCATCATTCGATGTGCTCTCTGCGGGAGCTGCATCTGCATTCTTGTCTTCCTTCACGATGTAATCGGAGAAGTGTTCGAGAGTCATGGTGACTTCGGCTTTTCCGTTTCCGAGATCGGTGACCTTGCTTACAACGGGTTCGAGTGAATTGCCGTCGAAGTAATATGCCTTCAGATCGGATACTTTCTGTCCGTCTTTGAGGTCGTAGGTGACCGTAACGGTTGCTTTACCGTCTGTTGCGAATGTATTTACATATTCTCCGTCGCATTTGACGTCGATGCTGTAGAGTGCACCGTCTTCGATTGCGTTGGCAATTTCGTCGTCAACAGTTCCCTTCTCGGCTTTCGTAATCGAAACAGTGAGTTCGCCGTCGAATGCGGAAGCTGCTTCGCCGTTGAAGGAAATCGTGTAGTCGGTTGCTTTGATATCGAAAGCCATGCCTTTGTTGGCTTTGACTTTCTCAATCATGTCCTTCATCGTGTCTGCTTTGATGATGAGAGATTTTGCGGTATTGCAGAAAACACTGTATTTCTCGGCTGTTGTCTGGTCGACAACGGCCTGTTCACCCCACACTGCGGTGAATGTCACGTCCCTTGCGGGCATGAGGTAACCGAGCTGGTTGGGCTGGCATGTGACGTAGCCGTCGGTCCATCCGAGGAACACTTTGCCTTTTTCGGCGGCAGGTCCTTCGGGGAAGGAAACAAGACTGAGGAATTCTTTCTCGGTCGTTTCGCCGTTGATGGTCAGTTTGAATGTTTTGTGTCCGCAGTCTGCGGAGAGTGTTCCGCTGGGAGCTGCATCGGCAAATGTACCTTTTCCGTCTGCATCTACGGTGTATTTCAATCCGTCATCCGATTCTTTGAGGATGTATCCGGGTCCGAGAGCTTCGATTGAGAGTGTCTGTACGCCGGATGCATTGGAGACGACGAGTTTTCCGAGAGAATCCCTGTCGACATCAATTGTTTTGTCTGTGTTGTAGACATATGTTGCTCCGGGGCATACGACGAACTTTCCGCCGAGGTTCTTGTTGCCGTCTTCAACGGTGAGTTTACCGTTGAGTACGGTCATTGTTCCCGTGACGTTGGCATTTTTGGAGATGACTGTATCGATACCGCCTATTGAGATATCGCTGATGTTGAATGTACCGCTGACGAATGTCACTTTCTTTCCGGCTTTTTCTGCCGTGAAGTTATTTGCGGTGATGTTCACTTCCTTTCCGAGAACGGGTTTTGTCTTGGCGACAAGATCCTTACCGGAAATGATTACTTTTTCTCCTTTCTCTGTTACCTTGAAAGAACCGTCGGTGAGTCCGACTGTTGTCCACTCGCTGCCGTTGTTCTTTTCAAGCATGTTGAGTTTTCCGACTTTGAGAACAACCGCTGTTGCATTGTCCCTGTCTTTCTCGAATGTTACCTTTGCATCGGAGAGTTCGAAGTTGCTTTCGTCGGTCTTGACTTTGACGTATTCGGCTTCTGCGTATGATGCGGAATCGATCATATCGAGGATGTCCGAAGGTTCAGAATCGGATGCGGATTTCAGATCTGCATTTGCGACGAGGTGCGCTTTAACTCCTTTTGCTTCGATGTCCTTGAGTTTGAAGTCGGAGATTTCACAGTCTGCGGTCAATGTGAGTTTGTCATCGGTGATTGATCCGGTGACTGTGGATTTGACATCTGCGCTGGTGTCGATATCCTTTCCTTTGACTGCTACGGAGAATTTCGAATCCATGTCGAATTCGATTTTTGCCTCTTTCTTTGCATCGGCACTTACGGCTGTATCTTCTCCGGAATTAATCACTGTGTCGATACCTTTGATGTTGAGTTTTGTGTCGAGGGTAACATCGGTTGTGATGTCTTTCGCTGCGGTGGTTGCTTTGGCCTGGATTTCACCGCCGACTGCGCCTTTGACGGGGTCGTAGTACAATGTAGCTGTAACATTTACACCGCTGATTGTGACTCCGCCGATAATAACGGATTTGATTTTGACGGCAAGTTCGATGTCGAGGGGCGATTCTGTCAGTTTTGTTCCGATCTTTGTGCCGCTGTTTGCGGTGATTGAAAGGCTGAAATCAATCATATTTCCGTCGTTTTCGATTGTGATATATCTGCCGTCCGAGAGTGTACCGTTGAGTGCAACATCCACATCTGCGGTTACGTTCTTTTCATCGTATGATGCGGATGAACTGAATGTACCGTTGAGTGAGATTACAGTGTCTTTGTCAACAGGGTATCCTTCTGCGGTTTTTGTGAATTTGATGAGCGAACCTTCTTTCAGTTCGATGATTGCGCCCTTTCCTTCGAGCTTGAGCGATTCGCAGAGAAGTACGGATGCGCCTTTTTCGACGACGTATTTACCGTTCTCGGTGAATTTCAGGTTGACACGTGCGAGATCGCCGACAAGATCCAATGTCTCGCCGCTCTTAAATGTCTTTACTTCGTCGACGGTTACGACGTCGCCGAATTCGTTGCCCAAAGCAATTCTCGCCATAAGGGACAGTGCTATTGTATCCAATCCGCTCTTTTCCGCAAAATCAGACGGTATGTCGAAGTCCGTAAGGTCGCCGAAATCATTTATATCGTCATCTATGTTGAGATATTCCTTTAATTCTTTCAGAAAATCTTCTTTGCTGATGTCTGTGAGAGTCTTTTCGACATCATCAGCAAAAGCAGAGCTGCTGTCAGCATCCGCTGCGGAGGCACTGTCTGCGACAATCGGGGTTACTGCCACACACAGCATCATCAATACAGCGGCCGTTGCAGCCATCATACTGATCTTTTTCGAATTCATAGCATTCCTCCATTGATATTTATCAATATAGATAATCAATAAAAGGAGAGCATAAAAGATTTATCGCAAACATTGCCAGTCAATCCGTTGATATAAAGGATTATCTGAGTTTTTCAATCTCTTTTTTCAGTTCCGAGATCTCTTTTTTCAGCAGATCGATTTCATCCTTGACGGGATCGGGAAGATCTCCGTGATCCAATTCGTTTCTGATGCTGACACCTTTGTGCTTGACGATTTCTCCGGGTACTCCGACTACGGTGGAATCGTCGGGAATATCCTTCAGAACAACGGAACCCGCACCGATACGTACGTTGTTCCCTATCGTTATGTTGCCGAGAACAATCGCACCCGTGCCGATAACCACATTGTTTCCGATTGTGGGGTGCCTCTTTCCTTTGCTCGTAGAAACTCCTCCGAGTGTGACACCCTGATAGATCATCACATGGTCTCCGATCTCGGCGGTTTCACCGATGACAATTCCCGTGGCGTGATCGATGAAGAAACTGTCCCCGATTGAAGCTCCGGGATGAATGTCCGCACCGCATTTGCTGTGACATTCGTAATTGATCGCAAGAGCCTCATCCTTTTTACCCTGTAACCAGAGTTCATGGGATTCTCTGTACATCGAGACTACATGCAGCCCCATATGGAATCTCTTCGCTTCCTCGGCATCGGTGACCGACGGGTCGCATTCCATCACTGCAGCCAAATCGTCATCGCGTATCTTCATATCCATCGACTCAGTCAAAGATTCCGGTGCTTAAATATCTGTCACCTACATCGGGAAGAATCGCCAATATCTTCTTTCCGTGTTCTTTGGATGCGATATCAAGTGCGGCATAAACTGCGGCACCTGATGATATGCCTGCAAGGATTCCTTCTTCTCTTGCCAATCTCCTTGTTGTTTCTACCGCATCGTCGCCCTTCACGGTGACGACTCTTTCGATGTATTCCTTATCGTAATTTCCGGGAATGAAATTGGAACCGATACCCTGTATCTTGTGGGGTCCCGCTTTTCCTTCGGTGATAAGAGGACTCTCCGCAGGTTCCACGCCTATAACTTTCGCATTCGAGGAATAGATACGGAATCCTTTTCCGATACCCGTTGCCGTTCCTCCGGTACCGATTCCCGCAACGACATAATCCACATCCAGAATATCTTCGAGAATCTCTTTGGCCGTACCGACAATATGCGCCTGAGGGTTGGCGGGGTTGTCGAACTGTCCCGCAATTATACCGTTTCTTTCCTCTGCAATCTTTTCCGCTTCGGAAACGGCACCTGCCATCCCTTCTTTTCCCGGTGTAAGCACAACTTCCGCACCGTATGCCTTCATGAGTGAGATTCTCTCCTTACTCATAGTGTCGGGCATAACAATTACCGCTTTGTATCCGCGGACCGCACACACCATGCACAGTCCGATACCGGTGTTACCGGAAGTGGGTTCGACAACGGTTCCTCCCTCTTTCAGGATACCTTTTGCGACTGCATCGTCGATCATCGACAGAGCAGCCCTGTCTTTGATGGAACCTGCGGGATTTTTACCTTCAACTTTCACGTAGACTTTCGAATCCATACCTGAAGTCATTTTGTTGAGTCTCACTGCAGGAGTGTTCCCGATGGAACCGAGGATATCGTCGAACAACATGGTGCGTTCCATTGTGTAACGCGTATTATAAGATGATGTTGCAGAAATGCATAAGGGTGTTTGTTGGAAATGGTTTGTCAGAATCAGGACATCAGGCTTGCCGATCTGAGTTCTGCCGCAATCTTCTGAACCGCACGTACGACGTCCTCGGGGACCTTCGCACCGGTACAGACCATCTTACCGGAGCCGAACAGGAGGACGACGACCTTGGGTGAGTCGAGTCTGTAAACAAGACCCGGGAACTGCTCGGGTTCGTATTCCACCTTCTCCAATCCGAGGGTGATGGCCACTGTGTTGAGATTGATTTCCTGTTCCAGGTCGGAAGAGGCAACGATGTTCTGGACTTCTATCTTGGGATCGATGGCGATGTCTATGCTCGCCTTTTTCAGATCTTCTTTGACCTTTCCGATAGCTACCTTGACGTCATCCAGGCTCTTTGCGCCGGTACAGACGACCTTACCGCTCCTGAAGAGAAGTGTCGCGGTTTTAGGTTCTTTCAACCTGTATACAAGTCCGGGGAACTGCTGAGGGTTGTATTCCGCACCGTCAAGCGCTTCCTCGATCGCATTAAGGTCGAGTTCCTGTCCGAGTGATGTGGATGCTACAACGTTCTCGATGTTCATTTTAGCCATCAATTCACCTGTTCCACCTTTATATATGGGGTATTTAAAAGACTTTCCATTCCCGAGGCGATTTCGGGTCGGTATGTCCTCAGGTAGTATGTAATTCCGCAAAAACAGATATGGAGTGGGAGGAGGGAGTTGAACCCCCATCTGAGGATCTGCAGTCCCCTGCATGGCCGCTGTGCTACTCCCACAGTGCGGTGTCCGGATTATTAAATCTTGATATAAAAAGGCATTGGGTGTGTGAAAAACCTATCCGACGGCAGTCGGACAGATTCATTTCTTATTTTCTATGAGATAACGGCCTTTGTTCATCGCACGGTAGCCTTCTTCGGCTCTTCCGATTTTACAGAGTAACTCTCCCAAAGCATACCACGAATCCGCATCTTCCGGATTTTCTTCAAGATGTTTCTTGAGATGCGCAATCGCACCCTTGGTATTTCCGTCGGAAACCATACGTTTGCTTGTGGAACGCCCTCCGGTTTCCTCGTCGAGAATACGTAACATCTCATTCCTTGCGTTTCTCATGAGAACATCCAATGCGTTCTCTGTAAGCCACGGATATCTTCCGGACATAATCCTTCTGAATTCCTTTACTTTGGCTTCCACAGGCTCACAGTCAGGTCCCGAAAAAAGGTTCCTGGGAACGTTAACGGTCATGTTGCCGTGTCTTACGGTTATGTGATAATCTGTCATTTTCTTCCGAAGACAATCAGTGAGCCGTCGATACCTCTCTTGGATACGCCGAATTCGCTCATTTTATCAATTTCGTAGTTGTTGAAGACAGGGCCGTCTTTACAGACACGTTTATCGTCGATCATACACGCACCGCAGATGCCGCATCCGCATTTCATGTGCCTTTCCAAAGACATCTGATGCTCCACATGAATTTTATTAAGATACTGGTGAAGGAACACAAGCATGATTTCCGGACCGCAGGAGATAACCTCATCGTACTGCTCGTCTTTCATGATCTTCTTTACCATATCCACGGCGTTGCACTGTTCCCCGTAAGTACCGTCGTCGGTGCATTCCCAGTGCCTCATACAGAAGTTCTTTGCAGTGGGAACATACGGTTCCACTTCTTCCGCTGTCCTTCCGGCAAGCACAACATCCGCGGATCTTGCTTTCATAAGAGGGATGAGCGGAGCGATACCTATTCCTCCGCCGACAATGAGAATCTTCTTTTTGTCGTTCTGATCGAACTTATATCCGTTACCGTACGGACCTCTGATCTGCATCCTGTCCCCGCTGTTCAGCTGCGATAACCTTTCGGTGTCTTTGCCGATAATCTTGAATGTGATAGATTTCTCAAGCTTTGTTCCCGAAAGCGACAGCGGAATCTCTTCCATTCCGGGAGCCCACACCATAACGAACTGTCCGGGTTTTGTCTCCGCATCCCATGAGAATGTTATCCTTCTGGTGTTGGAGTTGATTTTCTTGATGTCTTTTATCATGACGATATCACTCATGGGCAACACCTACCATATCTTTGACCGAACGGTAATTGTAACGTTTCATGAACTTCGTCATACCTTTGTTGACGGAACGGAACACTTCGGGACCCCCGTTCATTACCGCCGTTCCTATCTGGAAAGCGCATGCTCCCGCCATGATGTATTCGAGTGCATCTCTGTAATCCGAGATACCGCCCACTCCGACAATAGGAATCGATACCGCATTGTACAGATCCCACACTGCGCGTACTCCGATGGGTTTTACTGCACTTCCTGATAATCCTCCGACCTTATTGCTGAGGAACGGACATGCAAATTCAGGGATAATCTTCATCGCTTTCAGAGTGTTGATTGCAACAATTGCATCTCCTCCGCCGTCTTCCACCGCTTTACCGATTTCGGGAAGGATGTGTGTGTTCGGCGTAAGTTTCGCCCAGACAGGGATGTTTACCGAATCTTTCACTGCTTTGACAATCTCTTTCACAAATTTGGGATCCGTACCTACTTCGATTCCGTATCCCTTCGCATGGGGACAGGATAAGTTGAGTTCTACGGCACATGCGCCGTAATCTTCCATCTTTCCGGCCAATGCCGCAAATTCTTCGGGCGATGCGCCGTAAATAGATCCGATTACTTTTCCCGCTTCGGATGCAGTTTTCATTTCTTCTCCGAATGCATCTATTCCGGGGTTCGGAAGACCCATTGCGTTGATACATCCTGATGTGACCTCAGTGAAGTTGGGATTTGCGTGTCCCGGATTGGGATTTGTGCCTACTGATTTGGATACGACGGCGCCTGCGCCGGAGTTGAGAACTCTGACCATAGACATGCCGGTCTCGTCCATTATTCCGGAAGCGAGGATGCCGGGACTCTCAAGCTCCAGGCTTCCTACCGCGGTATATAGGGAACTCATAGTTTCCCCATTACAGCAGGGTGTAAAAAATCATTCGGTCTTCCTGTATTCGGGAGGAGGTACGAATGATATTTCCGAGGTTACCGCGGAAGCGGCTTCGATCAAATCATTAGGTTTGAGACATAACGTACAGCCGAGTTTTCCTCCGCTTACGTAGATTTTTTCATAAGACAGGCAGAGAGAATCGATTACGACTTTACACTGTCTTTTGATACCCAAAGGACTGCATCCGCCTCTTACGTATCCTGTAAGTCTGTTGATGTCTTTCACATGTATCAGCTCTATGGATTTTTCATCGACTGATGCAGCCGCTCTCTTCATATCCAATTCCCTGTTCCCGGGGATGACGAATGCATAATATCTTTCGCTTTTACCCTGAGCGATGAGTGTTTTGAAGATGAGATTCACATCGATTCCTATCTTTTTGGAAACTTCGATACTGTTGACGAAGTCTCCGGGATCGTAGGTGATTACGTCATACGGTTTCTTCATGCGGTCGAGAATGCGCATGGGATTTGTCTTGGGTTCGGACATTGTAGGGCGGGATGTGCGGGATGGGTTATTAGAATTATCTTTCTATTGGACAGAACTGACTTTGTCGTCAAAAAGTAAAAACAGGCTACTGAATATATAGTTGGACAGCAAATTGGAATCCGATAACATGGCAAAGGCAGCAAAGAAGAAAGAAGTCAAGAAAGTCTCGATGGAAGAAGCATTATGGGATGCGGCGGATGAGATGAGGGGTTCCGTCGAATACCCAGTGTATAAACAGGTTGTTTTGGGTCTTGTTTTCTTAAAATTCGTCAGCGACAGGTTCGAAAAGAGAAAAGCCGAACTTATTTCCGAAGGTAAGGAGAACATGATTGATCAGTCGTTTGCGTACACAATGAAGAATGTGTTCTACCTTCCTGAAAAAGCGAGATGGAGCTATCTTTCAACCGAAGCTGCAAAACAATCCGATCTCAAAGTTCAGATAGATAATGCCATGGATATCATTGAGAAGAATAACGCTACTTTGAAAGGTGCTCTGCCGTCCAATTTTACGTAACCGTCGATTTGGAAGTTTCCAAGCTTGCTTCTCTTATAGACATCATGAACGGTGTAGACCTTTCAAAGGATGAGGAAGAAGATGTTATCGGACGTGTTTACGAGTATTTCCTTTCAAAATTCTCATCCAAAGAAGGAAAAGGGGAGTTCTACACACCGAAGCCGATTGTTAAAATCATTACAGAAATGATACAGCCTTTGAAAGGCCGTATTTTTGATCCCTGCTGCGGTTCCGGAGGAATGTTTGTCCAATCTATGAAATTGGTACAGGCACATAACGGAAACAAGAGTGATGTTTCCATTTACGGGCAGGAGTATACCCTTACCACTCTGAAATTGGCTAAGATGAACTTAGCTATCAGAGGTATTACAGCCAATTTCGGTGACAGGAATGACGATTCGCTCAGAAGAGATCTTCACAAAGATCTGAGAGCAGATTTCGTAATGGCAAATCCGCCTTTTAATCAGGATAAATGGGGTGCGGATGAACTTGCAGACGATCCGAGGTGGGTGTACGGAATACCAAGGGGAAATGCAAATTACGCCTGGATTCAGCACTTCCTTTATCATCTGAATGATAACGGTGTTGCCGGATTTGTTCTTGCGAACGGTTCGCTTACATCCAACACCAACGGTGACGGCGAGATAAGGAAGAATCTTGTAGACAGGCAGGTTGTAGACTGTATCGTTGCACTCCCTGAGAAATTGTTCTATTCTGTAACAATTCCTGTATGTCTTTGGTTCTGTTCCAAATCCAAGGTCAGAAGAGAAGACGATACAAAGGACAAGATTCTTTTCATCGATTGCAGAAAGATGGGAAGGCTGTATGACAGAACTCATAAAACCATCGATGATGATGAAATTGAGAGGATTGCATCTACTTACCACAATTGGATTGCCGGAAAGGATTACGAAGATATACAGGGATTCTGTAAATCTGTTCCGATTTCCGAGGTTGCCGAGTCAGACTATATGCTGACGCCCGGAAGGTATGTGGGTCTTGCACCGGAAGAAGAAGATTCCGAACCGTATGAGGAGAAGATGAAGAGACTGACTTCGGAACTTGATGGGCTGTTTAAAGAATCTCACAGGTTGGAAGAAGAAATTCGTAAGAATATGAAGGCCCTCGGATTTGAGATGTGAATTGATTGTTTTCAGATAAAGTGGCTGGTACCATGGAAAATATGCTGTTGTCAGATATTATTTCCTAAAATATGGAAAAAATCAAAAAGACGTAGAAAAAGAAAATGGTGCGTACCCAATATATAGTACGAGTGGAATAATAGGGCGTTCAGAAAAATACCTTTGCAATCACCCATCTATTTTAATCGGAAGGAAAGGTTCTATTGAAAAAATACGTTATGTGTCAGAACCGTTTTGGGCAGTAGATACAACTTTTTACACAGTCATTAACACGAAAATAGTTGATTCTCATTACCTATATTACTTGCTATCACAATATGATTTTAAGCAGTTAGATGAAGGTACTTCGATCCCAAGTCTTCGCGCTGAAACAATATATGGTCTTGAAGTTAATTTGCCAGATATCGAAACTCAGAAAAAAATTGCTTCTTTTATTGAAAAAATTGATGGAAAAATTGAGGTAAATCAGGCAATAAATGATAATTTGGGGGGTGCCTGTTTTGCCTCCTAAAACAGCCCTATGCTTAGGTGATTTAGCATGTTACGTCAAGGATTCTTGTGATTGTTTGGAATCTGTACTGGAAACATATGTCTCTACTGAATCGATGTTGCCCAATAAAAGTGGGATTGAATTGGCAGATTCTGTCCCTCAATCTGGCTCTGTGAATAGATACATGGCAGGAGACATCCTTGTATCAAATATTAGGCCATATTTCAAGAAGATATGGAAAGCTAATAGGTATGGCACTTGCTCCAATGATATATTGGTCATTAGGCCATATGATGTCAATTTGACAGATTATTTGTATGCATTGTTGTCAGACGACCGTTTCTTTGATTACGTCATGCTTGGTTCCAAAGGAACAAAAATGCCACGTGGAGATAAGAATCAAATTATCTTATATCCCATTCAAGAGAAAACAAAGACAGAAATGCTGGCCATCGGAAAAATAATAGCAGCGATTGATTCAAAAATTACGCTCAATCAATCGATAAATGATAATTTAGCTGGGAATCTACGAGAGATGAAACATCGATTTCACCGGACATTAGTTTGGGCATAATTATGTCTCTGATTTCACATAATTTCATTGACTGCTGTTGTAATTTTTTAATGATGTCTAGTAAAGGCTCCATTTTTTGATGCATTTCAGACAATATCTTTTCAGAAGGGATTTGCAACATCATCTTTTTAATGGTTTTTGAATTAACAGCTGTCGCTATGGAAGAAGTGTTGCCAAGTTCCTCAAAATCATACTCTTTCAGCTGAATGTAAAGCAATTCTCTTAAACGAGGATCTTCAGTTTTAAAATGTGCGATCGCCTCGTTTGTACACATAATGCCGTCTGTAATAGCAACTCTACCGACAGTTAACTTGAAACTAAGTAGTATTGTATTATCTGGGATAATTTGAATATTGAATGTCTTAACAGCATCTTTTGTAAGTGATTCAGCTGTTTTTTGAATGAATATTCCTGATTTGCCCATATCAGAAATCGAAACCCACCTCATGGACACAGGATCCTCGGGTGATGAAAACCATTCTATTTCTTTACGAGGGGGTGTTTTTCCAATACCGATGTGAAAAACGGAATCAGCAAAAACAATGTTCCATTCGGATTTGTCATATGATTGATAAATGATGTGGAGTTGTTTCTCTAAATTATCATTTACAAATTGATTTATCCCAATTTTCCTGTCAATGCTTGATAAAATACAACTGATTTTACGTTGAATGTCGAACTCGGGCAAATCAAAGGAATACTCATTGAGCATTTTTAATGAAACGTTTTTGATTGTCGATCCATTCGCATTTTTCAGATACTCCCTAAATTCCCGAGAGCAAAAAACATAATAGATGAATAGGGGGTCGATTCCGTCCCTAATATTGAGATAAACTACACTCTTACCAAGGATGCATTTTTCACCATGATATAAAGCAACATTTCCAACAGTCCCATTGATCGACAAAAGAATGGTCCGCTTTGATAAATCACGTTTATATTTGACCATAAGTTTCCGTGCAACGGTACCATACAAAACTGCCGAGTCTGAGTGATTTTTC
>CAVIAJ010000003.1:0-117920 GCA_963640855.1 Candidatus Methanomethylophilaceae archaeon | reverse complement strand
GAAAAATCACTCAGACTCGGCAGTTTTGTATGGTACCGTTGCACGGAAACTTATGTCTAATCGACGAAATCCAAATGTGCGACGGTTTCAAACCCGTACTCAATGAATTCCTTCATATAAAGAACGTCGATGTGTACGTAACCGGCAGTAATTCGCATCTTCTGTCCAAAGGCGTAATCACGAAATTCAGGGGAAGAGGCAACGAAGTCCACCTCAATCCGCTCTCATTCAGGGAATTCTACGGAACGAGAACGGATTTTGATGAAGCATGGGAAGAATACTGCACCTTCGGCTGTATGCCTTTGGTGCTCTCGAAAGAAGATGAAGAAGAAAAGATGGATTATCTCAGGAATCTCTTCAGTGAAACATACCTGAAAGACATTAAAGAGAGAAACGGGATGAAAAAACAACGAAATCCTGGAAGAACTGCTGAATAAAATTTCTTCATCAATCGGATCACTGACTAACGTTCAGAAACTCACTGACACTTTCAAAACCGTCGGTAACATCTCCGTTTCCCCGAATACAATCAAAAATTACCTCGAATATCTTGAAGACGCCTACGTAATAAGAAAATCCTTACATTACGACATCAAAGGAAAGAGATACATCAACACCCCGTCAAAATATTATTTCACAGATCCGGGTCTGAGAAACGCACGTCTGAATTTCAGACAGCAGGAACATACACACATTATGGGGAATATCATCTACAACGAACTCTGTATAAGAGGATTCTCCGTCGATGTAGGCGTTGTGGAAGTCAACGAAAGAAAAGAAAACGGAACTTACGTAAGAAAACAGCTCGAATGCGATTTCGT
Source organism: Candidatus Methanomethylophilaceae archaeon (assembly GCA_963640855.1). Taxonomy (GTDB): domain Archaea; phylum Thermoplasmatota; class Thermoplasmata; order Methanomassiliicoccales; family Methanomethylophilaceae; genus Methanarcanum. The sequence goes on along the minus strand of CAVIAJ010000003.1, from coordinate 117,099 downwards.
CATAAACAAAGGAAGTCAGAGATACTACATCCAATCGGCATACGCTCTCTGCGGTGACGAAGAAGAAAAACAGTTGAGGAGACCTCTTCTGAAAATCGACGATTCATTCAGGAAAATAATCATCGTGAGACACAGGTTAAAGAGAACCGTGGACAGCAACGGCATAGTGACAATCTCGCTGAAAGAGTTTCTTTTGGGTGATCCGAAATCGTTTTTCTGACACAATATCTGGAAGAATACAGTATACATACCGATGAAATCCATCACAACAGTTATACGCTGTCACGAAATCCTGCGGTTATGCAGTTCAAAGCAGAGCCGATTGCGAACAGAGGATGGACTTCCGTCCTTGCGTTCGGAATCCTCACATTAATCTTGGGTATACTGTTCATCGTTACACCCAAGGACAGTCTCAAAGTGATTGTCATCATCTCAGGAGTGGTTGCTATTATAACCGGTCTCATGAGTGCATTCGAAGGTATGAATAATTTCGGAGACAAAGGAAAGAAGTTAGTGCAGTCTGTTCTCCAGGTCCTGTTGGGTATCGTGATGATTGTTATCGCAATGGTCAACACTGACATTCTCATGTACATCGTCGCTGCGTACCTCATCGTATTCGGTGCATGCGCTTTCTTCGGCATGGACATCCCCGGCACACCTGTCGGCGGTATTGCAAAAGTCTTCGGAATCGTAATGGTTATTCTCGGTATCCTTATCGCAGTGTTCGCAGGAACCGCATCGGATATCTTCATGATCATCACCGGTGTGTTCTTCATCATCTGCGGTGCAGCCGCAGTCGTCGGTGCTTTCGGCATCAAGAAGAACGCCGGAGGCGCCTGAAACGTCATTCGGTCCCGCGTAAAGCGGGACCGAATGCACTTATCCGATACTCTGTATCGGAATCGATAAAATGTCTGTTATCACGTCGGATGTAATAGTATCATCCTTACTGACGGTAATGATCTTTCTCATAATTCTGTCCGTACCGGCGATTTTCATCACGGTCAGGAATTCTGCCAAAGTCATAAACAAATACCTGTTACTCAAAGCGCTTGACGATAAATCGGATTCGTCTCCGAAACATGTCGCAGATGAATGGAATGTGGTAAAATCTCCCGCAATCTACATCACAATGTTCACGGAACAGTTGGACAAACTGAACAGTCTGAAAGCACTTTCCACACAGTGTATGCTTGCCGTACTGATATCTATAGTTCTGTGGTTCACCGCAGGTTACGACGATACAATGAAGATCGTAGTGATAGTGGCGGATATCATATCCATACTCACGGTATTCTACGGCAGGATCTACAAGAACGTGTACATGCACGAGTACCTCGAAATGCTTAACGAAACCGAGAAGGAAAACAGCACGGGTACTATCGACAATATGTACGGATGATTGAATCTGCACTGTTTGTTTTATCTTAAGGTGCCCCCGGATTACGGGGGCACACATCTTCCGACGGTCAACAATTATTATCTGATGCCACAATACACATCAACATGACAAGAGTGATTTTGCACACCAACGTCGGTGACATCAGACTCGATATGTATTCGGACATGCCTGTTACCGCAGGTAACTTCGTCAAACTCGCAAAAGAAGGATTCTACGACGGAGTCATCTTCCACAGAGTTATCGAAGGATTCATGATTCAGGGCGGAGACCCCACAGGAACCGGTATGGGCGGACCCGGATACAACATTCAGGATGAATTTGTCAAGGGACACTCCAACGTAAGAGGAACAATCTCCATGGCGAACACAGGCCATCCGAACACAGGCGGAAGCCAGTTCTTCATCAACACAGCCGATAACAAATACCTCGACTGGGACGATATGAGAACACCTTCCAAACACCCCGTCTTCGGTGAGTGCGCAGATAAAGAAAGCTACGAAGTGGTCCTGAAGATCGAAAGGTCCGAAACGGACTATCAGGACAGGCCCGTAGAAGAAAAGAAAATCATCTCCGCAGAAGTCATCGAATAAGGTGATTTCATGACGAAACACATCATGGAAATGCTCGGTATGTCCAAAGTCACAATCGAAGACGGTAAAGTCGTCGATGTGACCGAACCGAAAGTGAAATACTGCCCTCTGTTCAAAAAATACCGCGGAATAGACGAACTCAACTGCGAATCCATAAGAAAAAATGTGGAATTCCGCATTGAAAAATTCGGTATGTGCAACGACAACCGTGAAACGAGGATGAAAGATTTCCTCAGTTTCGGCGTTTCCGAGATGTTGAGTCTTGCTTTGGAAAAAGGAATAATCAATGCGGCGGTTATCGCAGCCGACGGCTGCGGTACCGTCGTATTGGACGATCCCGAAATAGTTCAGGGAATGGGCGGACGTATTTCCGGGATAATCGAAACGGAACCTATCGAGAAAGTTGTGAACGACATCGGCAGTGAAAGATTATTAGATCCCCTTACTGCAAAAATCGATCAGTTCGAAGGTGTTGCGAAAGCGTATCACATGAAATACCACAGAGTAGCGGTTACCGTAGCATCCGCAAAGGATGCACAGGAAATCAGAGACTGCTTCGGTATGAACACCGTGATCATAGCAGTCCACACCACCGGTACATCCGAGAAAGATGCAGAGATTCTGTTCGAAACATGCGATATTATAACGTCATGTGCTTCGAAGTACATCAGAGAAGTCGCCAAGACCAAAGCCGTATTACAGGCGGGAACTAAGGTTCCGGTTTATGCGGCATCCGAGATCGGTGCGGAAATAATGAAAGCGAAGCTCGACCAACTCGGAAGAAAACCCGATATGGTTCTCGAAGAAGATCCTGAACCATTACTCTAAACTTTCTCGACAACCAGGTGTGTCCCCGAACGTAAGTAAATCAGGGATACACCTGCCTTTCTTAGTCTTCCTCTCAGAATCTTATCGTTGGTAAGAACATATCCGCCGGTCTTAAGTGCAAGTTCGATAACGGAATTGTCACCTGTCGCTTCCGTCGGAATAATTTCGTATTTTCTGGCGAGCGTCAACGCTGCGCCGGCATATTTGTTGTCGAGATGTTTCAGCTCCCCGACTAAAGGTCCGGGAACGACAAATCTGACCTCTCCGAGCAGATTCTGCACGGAGAGATCGAGATTCATCCTCATCTCAAAGGGCATGAGTAATGCGTTTGTGTCCAATACGACCGTCTGCATGATTACAGCTCAACGATACCGTATCCGATGAGTCTCCATTTGTTAGAGATTCTCCTGGAGATAGCTACCCTCTGACCCTCGGTAACACATACCGGGATCTTCAGTACGACCTGAATCGATCCGCCTTTTCCGCTCTTGACGATACCGACGGTTGTTGCGGTACCGATTGAGAGCATCAGAGGTTCGTTGCTCTTAATCTCGTCAACCTTCAGATCGGATGCGGAACCGACAACACGGTCGAGCAGTGTCGTCCTCATGACGAAGTCGTGAACGACTGCAGGCAGATGTCCGGGTACACCGACCATCCTTCCTGTAAGACCGTCCGATTTCGTAATCGAGGGATCCAGCGAAGTACCGATGGAAATCAGTCCTCCAGGGTTGACGGATTTAACGGATTTTCCGCCTGCGACCAAAGATGTTACCTTCGTGGTTATTCTCTGGTACACATCCTTTCCGCCGACTTCGGTCTTGATTCCGGGAACTACTTCGATTTCATCTCCGACCTTGAGAGTACCCTGAATAAGCGAACCTCCCAGGACACCGCCTTTCAGATCCGCCGGGACTGTACCGGGTGAGTTGATATCGAACGAACGTGCCACGTGCATAAGCGGTGTGGCCTTCGTATCCCTGTCGACGTGGGCGACGATGTGCTCCTCAATAGCTTCGATGAGCTTGTCGATGTTGACACCCCTGTTTGCCGAAATGGGGATAATGGGTGCGTTCTCTGCGATTGTTCCCTTCACAAATTCTTTGATTTGCTTGAAGTTCTCAACCGCCTGTTCGCGGGTAACGATATCGATTTTGTTCTGTACGATGATGATTCTCTCGATACCGATGATCGAAAGAGCCATCAGGTGCTCCTTAGTCTGCGGCTGAGGACATTTCTCGTTCGCAGCGACCAGAAGGATTGCACCGTCCATCAGCGCCGCTCCCGACAGCATCGTGGCCATGAGGGTTTCGTGACCGGGTGCATCGACGAACGACACCGACTGGAGGTACTGGGTATCGGAACCGCACTTAGGACATTTGGCACTTGTACCGTAAGCTGCGGAACCTTCGCAATTGGGACATTTGTAGAAAGCTACGTCTGCATACCCGAGTCTTATCGAGATACCTCTCTTGACTTCTTCGGAATGACGGTCGGCCCACTCTCCGCTGAGAGCTTTGGTAAGTGTTGTCTTACCGTGGTCGACGTGCCCGATCATACCGATGTTGATCTCGGGCTGCTTTTGAACTTTCATCAGTTCTCCGCGGAATTCTCAGCGGGTGCCGCGAGACATTCCTCGATGGACTTCGGTCCATATTCGGAAACAACCATGTTGATCTGAACGATCGACTGTGAGATTGCAGAACCGCGGACTGCGACTCTCTTCCTCTGTCCGGGGTATTTCTCGTGGAAGGACTGTCCGTCTGCCATGAGGAGCATTCTCCTCTTGTTTCCGGGCATATCTTTCCTCATGGGGACACCTGTGTTGTCGCTTCCGCCCGTAATCTTGAGCTTGTAGCCGGGGAGACCCACGAATATTCCGTCAACGATCTCTCCGAGGTTTTTACCGATCAGAGAGTTCGCGTGGTGGCCTGACACGGCAACGTTGTACGATTTGCCTGTCTTTGCGTCATTGATAATAGTTTTAAACTCTACCATTTGAACACCTGTGGAGGCTGTTTATTATAATATTATTTATAAAGGTATCTCAACGGAAAATGTGAAAAGTGTCGGAGAACGGCAGTCGAAATACACACAAAGCCGCCGCACCCCGTTTTGTTTAAAGAAGGGTTGGGTCGGCGTTAAGCCGACCCGAATAAGTTTCATTCTTTCTGTTTCTCAACACTCAGGAATGCACATACACATGCGATGACCATCATGATGAAAGCTGCCATCCAAAGTGTCTTGAATGACGATGCCTCCACGATAGGTCCTGAAATCAGTGCGAGAATCGCACCTCCCGCGAACGGGAAGAGGTTCAGAGCCGCTGTGGATGTACCGGCCATTGCGATGGGATACAGTTCTTTGATCTGCGCATAGGACACAACGAAGAATCCTCCGAAGAATCCGAAGCAGAAGTTGATGATGTACTGGTACGTGGTGTTGCTGACGAAGTCGACGTTATCACCGGTGAGCCAGATGACTGCCCATACCAATGTGTACAGAATTGTACCGATGATAATGACCTTCTTCCTCGAGTGAAGTACCTTATCGGAAAGCCTTCCTGCGAGAGGACATCCGATGACCATACCCACACCGACCATTGTAATGAACATGGCGTATGTGTCGCTGCTCAGACCGCCGACATCCTTGTAGAAGGAACCGGCCTGCGAAGCCTGCCAGAGCATAATGGTACCGTACATGAAGAAAAACCAAATAGCCAGAGGCCAGAATTTCATTCCGCTTGTGAATGTAAGCTTGAGTGCTTCCGTGGTTCCCATCTTTGCGGATGTGGATTCTTTGATAGGTTCTCCGGTCTCCTCTGCGACAATCTCCTCGATTCCGGGAAGACCCATCTCGTTGGGGTGGTTCCTGACGAATACCCAGGTGAGGATACCGATGACTACGGTGACACCTGTAAGGATGAAGTATGTGTCTGCGAATCCGAGTCCCTGAATCAGCATAACCATGGGTGTTGCGGCTGCGATACCTCCGACGTTACCGACAAGCAGCAGTACACCGCTCATCGATGCGAATTCGTCTTTTCTGAACCAAACAGCCAGGACCTTCATTATCGGGATGTAGATAACCGCCGCACCGATACCGATGATGAACTTACCGACCCACATCATGGGGTAGCTCTTAACCGATTCGAGTGATGAAACCGCGCACAATGCCGAACCCGCCGCAAGGAGGATGATGAAGATTGTTGCCGCCTTTCTCGGACCCATTTTGTCCGTCAGCACTCCGCTCGGGATCTGCATCAGTGTGTATGCCCATAGGTAAGCGGATGCAAGCATTCCGACTTCAGACTTAGTAATATCGAACCAAGACTGCATCTCTCCGGAGATAGCACCTCCGGTGGTCCTGTGAAAATACACGAAGAAGTACGCGATTGCAAGGGTAACGAAAACTACCCAGCGGTACTTCAGGACCTTCGCCTTTTTCTCTGCTTCAATTGCCATTATTATTCCTCTGTCTCGGGCAAAGACTCAGGAACAATGTACGGAAACGAAAGCTCGGTCTGAGATTATAATAAAGAGTACGAACATGTTCGATTTTGCCGATTCTTTTATTTATTCTCTACCCTATCGGGATGCATGCACCAAGTCAAGATGCTTGTAGACAGGAGGATTGAGGGAAAAATACCGGACGGACACCCGTGCCATCTGCTTCTCCCGATCAACTGCTTCAGCCACGAGAGAAAGGTGGAAATCGTTCAGTGTTCCTCTCTCAGCGACGGTGCAGGGTACTCGATGATCAAGATCATCGATCCCACAAAAGAATTGGATAAATACTGCGGACCGACACACGAAGTCAGCTTAATGGGCGAATGCTCCATCATAAGGACGGGAAACGGACAGTATCTCGCCACCATCATGAACGTGAACTGCAGGTTGGCCAGAATAGCTTCCGACTCCGGCTGTTTCATAACATCCGCAGTGCCTCTGAACGACGATATCATCGAATGGATTGTTATCGCACCGAATAAGACACTGATTAAGAATCTCATCAACAGAATGCGCGGTGAAGGATATTATGTATCATCCCTCTTCTCGGCTGAATTGGAATACAGCTACAGCCTTACTCCAAAACAGGAAGATGTCATACGTTATGCGTTTGAGAACGGCTATTACGAAGTGCCGAAGAGAATTACAACCGATGACCTCTGCGACAGATTCGGATGTTCCAAATCGACGATGTCCGTGTTGATACGCGACGCCGAGAAAAACATCATAAAATATTATCTGGACCTCGGAAGAGGCCGTATATCCAAAAGATGACGGGGTGTAACCCCCGTCTGTTTGGTTTATTTCTTATAGTTGACGATTGCGTCGACCATTGCGCGGACGTTCTCCTGCTTGATGAGTGCGGACATACCGCAACCTGCGGAGATGATGTTGAATCCCGCATCTGCGCTGTGCAGTGCTGCATTCCTGACATCTTCGGGGGTTCCCATGAGCAGGGGTTTGACGACACCGACGTTTCCGACAAGTGCCGCTCTCTTGTTTGCGAGTTTGACGGCTTCTACGGAATCGGTCTTCTCCTCAAGCGAACATGCGGTCGCACCGGACTGAATCATGTTCTCCAGCATCGGAAGCATGTTACCGCAGATGTGAAGGACTTTCATTGTCTTCTTCAGCGGTGCATATACCTTCTTCAGGTTGGGGAGTGCGTATTCATCGAACATATCCGGGGAAATCATATCCCAGGACGCAGTCGGTTCGGACATCTGAATACTGTCGATTCCGATGCCTTCGACATGCTCGAGCCACATCTTTTCGTATGCGGCTGCGTAGTCGGAGAACTTCTTTGCCATGTCGGGTTCCGTGATTGTCCACAGAATCAGGTTCTCGGTACCTACCAGGTGACCTGCGATTGTGAACGGTCCCGTTACTCCGAGCAGTGTCGGAAGATCTTCCTTTCTCTCTTTGATGATAAGATCGGCTGCTTCGAGAATTGCCTGGTTCCTCGGAATCTTCAGCATCTCTTCGGGACTCATAAGCTCCAAATCCGCATCGATGTTATCCTTGAACGGGTTGCTCTTGACCATCGGTGTCGAGTTTTTCTTACCGAAGTCGATTTTGCATCCCAATGCTTCCGCCTCATATGTGAGACAGTACGGAACCCTTACAGATTCCAATCCCAGGAATTCGTATGCTCCCAGTGCGATCTTTGCCATCTGCTTACCGCAGTGGTGCGCTTCAGGCCACCATGCGCTGACATGGTCCATCAATTCAACAGTTGCCGTAGTGGTCATACCGCAGACCGGAGGCCTGTCGGTTTCTTCACATCTCATTGCCTGAAAAAATCTTTCCCTTGGTGTAATTGCCAATGTACTCACCTCAATCAACTGTTCCCAAGTCTTTGCCCGGTAGACAAATCAATTGGAGTGATTATAATTCATGTTACGAACATGTTCGAAATGAGGGGTTTGGGGGAATCACATTCCCCAAAACGGATCCGTTTTCCTCTTTATTTCGAGGTATTCCTGCAGGGCCATTCTTTCATCCTCGTTGAGTTCGGCTCTGTTGAGAAGTTCTTTGATGGTAGATTCCAGCAATTCAACGTAAATCACATCTTCAACGTCAATCTGCCTTCCCACAGTAACACCGTCGATTGCCATAGCAACCTCGTCACCCTGCGAAGCATCCTTGAGTACTTCTTCGCCGTCACGGAGACTTCTGATCTTACCTGCATCGGAACCGTCTCTCTTGATAAGTCTGAGATTCGCTCTGACTTTACCTGCAAGCACACGTACACCGACAATGGCGGGTTTCGTTGCATGGAAAACGCAGTTGGGCATAATCATGAACTTTGCGGGGAAAGGCATCTCCATCCTCTGGTCCGCATCCTTCTCCCTCTTGGCTTCGTCGACCCATTTCTGATATTCTTCGATGAGTCTGTAAACAACCTGATTGCTGAAGACTTTCACGCCTGTGTTGGAAATCTCCGTTTCGGCTTCTTTGGAAACATTTGCATTGAACACGAGCATAACTCTGTTCATAGGGTCGGTGAATGCGGCGGTTTCGACTACATCTCTTCTCGAAACTTCGCCGACACCGTATTTTCTTATGGGAATGCCTGCGGCTTTCGCCTCGAATGCCAATGCTTCGAGGGAACCGATTGCATCGGCTTTGATTGTGATTCCCTGGTCCTGTACCTCGATCTTAACGGATGCTTCTTCCTTCATTTCTTTGATCGAAGGGTCTTTGGCGTTCTTTATCACTCTGATAGGTGCGCCCGCAATGACTCCGTCCATGTTCTGACATGAAAGCTTGACTCCCGCTGCGGCGTGTAATTCGTTAACGGAATCGAAACGGTCTCTCGGATCCCTGATTTCATCCAAAGGCTTGGGTTTGAGAATGGCTTTTACCCTTGTAACGACAGGCTCTCCTCTCGTTCCGAGTGCTACAGTATCTCCTTTCTTCAGGACTCCGTCGTAAAGAATCATGTCCAATGTCTTTCCGAGTCCTTTTTCTTCTTTGATTTCAAGAATAGTACCTCTTCCGGGACCTTCGGCCTTTGCCAACTGTGTTTCGAGGAAACGCTGCGCCAAACCGATAAGCATCAGCAGAAGATCGGGAAGACCGATTCCTTCTTTCGCGCTGATCGGCACCAAAGCAACCGTCTTCGTGAAATCGTCGATTCTGTCGTATCTGTCCGAACCTATTCCGTGAGTGGAAAGATCTCCCATAATTGCGTACATCCTTTCCTCGAATGCCGCGATGGTGTGAGCCTGCTGTTTCTTTTCATTGAGAACGAAAGGCGCATCCTTCTCGGAAATCCATCCCTGAATTGCATCGATTTTGTTAAGTGCGATGATGAACGGTGTCTTGTACTGCCTCAGAATCTTAATCGATTCGATGGTCTGGGGCATAAGGCCTTCCCTTATGTCGATGACAAGAACGGCGATATCCGCGAGAGATCCTCCTCTCGCCCTGAGGGTGATGAACGAATGGTGTCCCGGCGTATCGATAAACAGCAGTCCGGGTACGTCGAATTTTTTCTTGCCGATAAGAGGTCCGCATACTTTGTAAATGTGTTCTATTGGAACTTCCGTAGCACCTATGTGCTGCGTAATCGCACCGGCCTCTCTCGCCTGAACCGAGGTTCCTCTGATTGCGTCGAGAAGCTTTGTTTTTCCGTGGTCCACATGTCCCAATACACTTACAACAGGTTGCCTTATCGCCATTGCATCACCTAACATCTTCGGGTTATGTGGTCGCATAATATAGGCGTTTGGGAATGAAAACACCTTATAATAAGAAGAAAAGAGAAACGTATGTTGCGGAGGGAGTTACCCTCCGCGTGAAATGTGTTTACTCGTAGGTCCACTTGTCGAGTGTCCTGTCGTAGGAACAGAGTTCTTCGGGTTTGAAGAAAATACCGATTTCCCTCTTTGCGGACTCGGGTGAATCGGAACCGTGGATGATGTTCACGCCTGTGACCATTCCGTAGTCTCCGCGGATGGTTCCGGGTGCGGACTCCTGGGGGTTCGTCTTACCCATGATGTTCCTGCAGACCTGTACCGCATTGTCACCCTCCCAGACCATCGCGAGGACGGGTCCGGATGTGATGTATGCGATAAGGGAATCGTAGAATTTCTTTCCCTTGTGCTCACCGTAGTGAACCTCTGCGGTCTCCTTGGGGATGACCATGAGCTTCATGGCGATGAGTTTGAGGCCTTTCTTCTCGAAGCGTGTGACGATCTCACCGCAGAGTCCTCTCTGGACTGCATCGGGTTTGATCATGAGATAGGTCTGTTCCATTGCCATGGGATTCACTCCTTGTTCTCGGCCTTCTCAGCGGTTCTGAGACGGATCTTCTTCTCGGAGATTGCCTTGTCGGTCCACTGTGTGGTCCTGGGTACTCTCTTGAGTTCGATCATGTTCTTGTAGCACTTGTTGGTGCAGAAGTTGAGGACTGTTCCGTCCTTCTTCACGAACATTTTACCCGTTCCGGGTTCGATCTCTCTGTAACAGAATGAACATTTTCTGATCTCTGCCATCCGAATCACCTCATTCCGAGTTTCCTTGCCTCTCTCGAGGTCTCTCTGAGCATCAGAATGTCACCCATTCTGACGGGGCCCATGATGTTCCTGGTGATGATCCTTCCCTTGTCGCGTCCGTCAAGTACACGGACTTTGACCTGAGTAGCCTCACCTGTCATTCCGGTACGTCCGATGATTTCGACGACCTCTGACGGGATGCTGTCTGTGTCGACCATTCAAATCACCATCAGTTCTTCAGTGCTTTGACTGCTTCTGCGATCTCATCACAAAGTGCTTTTCCCTTTCCGACATCGACGATTGCGATGGATGCGGTGGGCTTCTCGAGTCCGATTGCGTTTCCGAGCTCGACCTTTGCGGGAACGTAAACGTAGGGAACTCCTCTCTCTTCGCAGAGTGCGGGCATGTGTGCGAGAATCTCCGGGGGCTCGACATCGACTGCCATGATGACGATTGCTGCCTCTCCTCTCTCAACGGCTTTGGTAACCTCGTTGGTTCCCTTCTTGATCTTTCCGCCGTCCCTTGCCATCTCGGCGAGATTGTAGGCTTTGTCCGACAGCTCTTTCGGTGTCTCAAACTTAACAAATACAGACATTTCAATTACCTCTTTCAGGCGCTTAACGCCCTCATTATTCATCGGCTCTAAAGAGCACTCGGACTATTCGCTTACCTTATTTAAAGATAGGGGTGCTGCGGAAGCTCATCCGTCACCGAGAACCTTTCTGTACACTTTCTCTATGACATCGACAGTGGCACCGACGTTGCGTGATTCGGCGACCGCACGTGCGTTGTGTCCGAGTTCGCTGCGTAATTCCGCACTTCCGAGAAGTTTGTTTATCGCATCGGAGAGTGCTTTCGGATCCTTCGGTTTTACCGTCAGTCCTCCGTTTCCGACGGTATCGGGAAGACCGTTCACATCCGTACACACGACGGGTCTTCCGTAGGAGAGCATTTCCTGAGCCGCAAGACCGTACGATTCGTACACCGAAGGCATAACCGCAACCTTGCAGTGCTTCATGTATTCTTCCTTCTCGCCGTCGGAGACCCAGCCTTTGAGTTCCACTCTGTCCTCAAGACCGAATTTCTTCACTTTTCCGGTGAGACGTTTCATATCGGGACCTTTGCCGCAGATTATCAGTTTACAGTCGATATCGCGCATCGCTTCGACGAGATAATCCAATCCCTTGGTTCTGACCAATCTTCCGACGAACAGGATATAGTCTCCTTCCTCATCGGATATTTCCGGATATGTTCCGAGACACGGCGTGGCTGTTGTGATTTTATCTGCTGGAATTCCTCTTCCGATCAGATCCTCGCGGACGTAGTCGCTTACCGAAATTATGTGATCGAATGTGTTCAGAGTACTTCTGAACAGTCTGTCGTTCGCTTCGGAAACGATATGCTGCCAACCCACACCTTCCCCCCACATGTTGTGGTAGGTGAACACTTTCTTTCCGGCATACTTTTTCATATCTCTGCCGTACGAGAAAGCCCATCTGTAGTTGTAATTGACAATATCCGCACCGATACCGTCGAGTGTTTCCAGCAGACCCTTCGACGTGATATACGGGGGGTTGTATTTTCCTATGAATTTCGACGGAAGTCTTATCACTCTGTATCCGTCGGATGAAATCTCTTCTTCGGACGTACCTTCCAAACGGCCTGTTACGATTGTAACATCATGTCCTCTCGACACCATTTCCTTGGCTATCAGGTGCATCCTGTGCTCGATACCGCCCGTAAACGGGTAGAAATACGGATTCACATCGACTACTTTCACTGCGGCATCCCTTCCTTTTTCTTCTTCCTGTAAGCCATGATGAGACTCACGGCCATCACCAGAATAACCATTGTTATGGATAAAATCTCAGCCTGCGGACCTGTGAAAAATGCGTAGAATGTGTTCGCAAACAACAGTACTGCACCGTATTTCAGCACATATCCCAAAATGAGATAGAACCATGCCCTTTTGATATTCCACGAATCGATAAGACTGATGAATGCACCGGTAAACGGCATCACGGGAGCGATACGGTTCACAAGTATCATCCGTTCGTCATTCAGAATCAGGAATTTTGAATACTTATCCGCGGCGGAACTCACCCATGTCGGTACGCGGATGTGTTCCACGGCAAGGTATAACGTAGTGACTCCCGCAAACTCGGCGATTCCTCCGACCAAAAGAAGAGCCAGACCCCACATCGGAACGGGATCGTACATGAAACCCAGTATGAAGAAAACTTCCGGCAGAGTCGGAAAAATAAGTGAATCGATGTAAAACAGAAGGAAGATGAAAATCAGTATGCCCACATGACCGTACGGTCCGAACAGACCGTATAGCCAATCGCCTATCATCTCTTATCCTCCTTCTTGGCTTCGATGACATCGCCGTAGATTGAGGATATTCTTTCGACGAATTTGGGAACGGAGAATTCGGCTGCCGTTTCGATTGCTTTCAGCCTCATGTTTCCGTCGGCTTCGAGTCCTGCCTTCAGCTTCGAAACACAGTCTTCGAGGCTGTCGTCGAAAAGATATCCGTTTTCGCCTTCTTTCACATAATCTTCCAACGCTCTTGCCTTTGCGGCAACTACGGGAAGTCCGCAGGACATCGCTTCCACGGCGGAAAGACACTGTGTTTCGAATCTTGATGCGACTGCAAACAGATCGGATGCTCTGTAATGCTGCACAACCTCGTCATCGGGAACAAATCCTGTGAAAATAACTCTGTCCGAAACACCTGTCTCTTCGGCCAATTCTTTCAGAGAATCGGATGCGGGACCCTTTCCCGCAACCATAAGGACGACGTCGTCATCCATCTCTTTCATCGCACGTACCAGCATGTCGATGTTCTTCTCAAAAGATACACGGCACAGACTGAGAATCACTCTCTTTCCCCGAAGGCCGTATCTTTCTCTTATTGCGGAACCGTCTACGGAAGGACTGAACCTGCTGCCGTCTATCGGCGTAGGTATCACTCTTATGTCCTTCACCTTCACTCCGCGTGCGATCAGTTCCTTCTTTATGGATTCGGAAGGTGCGATAATCGCGTCTACCCATCTTGTCAGGTATCCGATGTACTTCCACACAAGTTTATCCGCGGTTTTCTGCGGAATCGGAATCGGAGAATAATACTTCACGGTATCTCCGACCATCGTATGGAACGTCATAATAACGGGAATACCCAGCCTGTGTGCGGCAACAATACCTTTGAGTGCCATCACCGCAACACCCTGTATGTGAACGACATCCGGCGAGATTTCCCTGAGAACACGCTTTGCGTGCGAAGGATATATCGGAACAAAATAACCGGGATAGCTTCTGAATGATGTGGATTTGAAGTAATACACACCGTCCATACGTTCTTCCTCTTTCCCGGGATCGGGTGCGACTATCGTTGTTTCGTAATCATGGTCCCTGAGAATACCGTTCACGGTGTCGATACTTGCGACAACCCCGTCGCGTGTGGGGTGGTAACTGTCCGTCACTATGGCTATCCTCATATCATCATCTCACGGAACGAAGAGAAGTTCCTCTTCCGATTCTATAACTTCGACGGATTCTCCGATTTCGGCATCCTTCGGAATACGCAGATCTACGGTGGAATAATTCCTCGGATGAAGTACCTGAATCTCTCCCTGAGATTTCGATACGACGACTGCTTCGGGCAGTTCGTTTCTTTTGTAGAGAATCCTCATGTCGGATAATTCGGACCTTTTCACGGGCATCTCGCGGAATGAAATCAGATCCAACACTCTTCCGCCCGTTCTGTTGAGAGATATCAGCTTACACGGTCTGTTATTGTGATGCATAATGTCTCCGATATGATATGCGGGAAGTCTCACAAGAAATGTCACACGGTACATATCCTGTCCGTCGGACGTCTGTCCCACAAGAGATGACGATTCCTTAACCTCCGCACCGTATCTGTCTGCAAGATCTTTGGTAAGGGATTTTCCCATCGATGTCGAAGAAAGATAGAAATCCACTCCTCCGACGGCTTTCTGAATCTTCGTGATGAATAAATCGCGGTTGTTTTTTGACAGATTATCGACGGTTTTTCTGACCCATGCGGCGACTTCGTCCCTTATGCCGTCGGAAAGATTTCTGTCTCCGCTGCGTAACTGTATGATGGATTCGTAATAGCTTCCCAACTGTCTGGAACATCTTCTGCAGACGCCGTTCTTCAGACGTACGATGACACTGCTCTCGTCGGATACAGTGATTCCGCCGACGTCCAAATCAAACTGTGCGTGAACAACGAAGTTTCTCTCATCCTGTCTTTCCACCGCGGTTCCTACGGAGATGAGCTTCGCTTCCGGAATGATTCCGGCAGCAGACAGTCCGATATCCGTAATCGCATCGTCCTGATTTCTCTTCAGCCACTGATCTCCTATCTGGAATTCGCTGCAGTTTGTACATCTCATCAGATCCACGTGATGCGGCATAGTAACCAGTTTCCTTCCGTCGAGGAAGCATTCGATGCACAGACCGTCCACGGTCTCGACATCTTCATTACCGCATTTCACACAGAACGTCATCCTTTCACTACCTGCGCGTGTTTCGTCCCGCCGATTATGAGAACACGGTCTCCGTCGACGTGACCGTTCTCGACCGCGAGAGAGATTGTTCTCTCTCCTACGAGATTCATGATGGAAGCGGATTTCATTCTCTCGACGAATGCCTCCTCCGGAATGAGTTCTCCGTTGTAGAATTCCTCGGAGACACTGATTTTCATGCCGTCTCCTCTGAACGTCTTTCCGAGAATTTCTTCATCACATGCCGCGAGAATGATTTCTCCGCGGCCTTTGTGGATACGTACGTAAATCATATCTTAATCCACCTTCCCTTTGATTCGATGATAAAGTTGTTATCGTGCATCTCTTCGAGTACTTTGTCTATATCGAACATACTCTCGCTGTTGAACTGCACTATGATATCGTCTCTGCTGAGTCCCGAATCTCCCGCATCGGTAAGTGCGGCGAGAATCTTGTCGTAGAGTCCGCGTTTGGTATCCCTGTCGCGTTTGCTGAAGGACGAACCCATTCTGTCGATATCCCACGAACCGTCGTCGGTCTTGGCTACGCCGTCCATATAGTATTTGATGAGAGTGATCGCCCTCGTAACATCTCTTTCGTCCACGACTTTGCTGAGTCTCGATTTTGCGGATGCTTCGGAAAGACGTACGTATGCTTCCAACTGCCTTGCGGTAATCGGAACGGATGCGTTGTCACCCTCTCCTGTCTTACGGATGCTCATATACTCCCCTTCGATCATTTCCAAAGCATGTTCGTTCATGATGGGGAAACAGTTCTGTTTTGCGTATGAGACATATTTCCTGATGATTTCCATGTCGTAGACGGGTTTGTGGTCTTCCGTATCTTTGAGAACATCCTCTTTGACGATACCGTCGATGACTTCTTCCTTCATCGCTCTTGCCTGACCCCTTCTGTGACCTTTGAGGACGAAAGTGGACAGTTTCTTGTCGTAATCCTCTCTCGGTTTGTCCGTCAGCACGAAAATAAGGTCGAAACGTGACATAAGAGGCGGAGGAAGATCGATCTGACCGACGATTTTCTCGTTCATGTCGAACCTTCCGTACTTGGGGTTGGCTGCGGCGAGAAGAGAACATCTGCTCTGAAGTGTTGCCGTGATACCTGCCTTTGCGACGGATATTCTCTGCGATTCCATCGCTTCGTGAAGTGAGGATCTGTCCTGAGCGGTCATCTTATCCAACTCATCGATACATGCCAATCCCTTATCCGCAAGAACCAAAGCACCTGCTTCCAGAGTCCATCTTCCGTCTCCGAAATCGTCTTTCACGGCCGCAGCGGTATTGTGTATCACGAAACCGTTGCCTATGAATGCGTGTGAGGGTTCGATTGTCAGATCATATACGAATTCGGGAAGATCTTCCGTGATAATCTCAATCTCGGTCAGCGGACACATACGCATATTCTGCGTTACGACAGATACAATATCTCCCACTCTCAGATCCGAGGCGGAAACCCATCCGAATACGGCGTCTTTCATTGCCTGAATCTTGGTTTCGGGCGTAAGTATAAGCGATGTGCCTCCCGCGGTAATTCTGAACAGTCTCTCGGGAGTTTTGATTCTCCAGATATATTTGATCGGAAGATATCTTACGGATCCCAAATCTCCTATTGATTGGATTCTCCAATCGTCCACGGGCTGTCTCCATATTCCCGGGCGGTATTCTTCGGGCAAATCCATCCTGGCGCTGACGTAGTCGCCTATTGTCGACCTCTCGCCTTTGTCGTTGATCAGTATCGTATCCGCGCCTACGCAGAGACCTGCCGCGGATGCGGATTTACCGGATGCGTAGATTCCTCTGGGAGCGAGACGCGACATGTAAGAAAGAATCTGTGATTTTGCGACACCGGGATCTCCCATCATCAGAATGTGTATGTCTCCCCTTGTTGTCGTTCCGTCGTCCATTTCCTTGTGTGTTCCGCCGAATAACTGCAACGCAACGGCCTGTTTCACTTCATCCATTCCGAAGATGGAAGGTGCGATGGATTTTACGAGGTTGTTGAAAAATTCGGGATCTTTGGACATTTCAATGATTCTTTCTTCGTCTTCCGCGGTAATCTCGATTTCATCGTACTCTTCCTGAGAGAATTCCACGGACATGATTTCCATGTAAATGTCGAAAACAGTGGATTTGTCACGGTCGGCTTTCTCCACGGGCCTGATTATACCGTTGAGAGTGACTCTGTTTCCGGGCGTTACTTTGCCGGAAATGTCTCCGTTGATGAATCCGAACATCCTTTCGGGCTGTGCCCCTCCTCTCAATCCTTCGGGATTTTCCTGAATTTCAATCTTCTGCGTATCGGAATACACCGATGCTTCCTCATCAAGAACGAATCTCAGTGCGGATTTGTTACATGCATCGTTCGGACACAGAGAAGGTTCGGTTGCGTACATTCCCTTCTGAGGCACCCAGATTTCGGAATTACATTTAACGCACCTGTACAGTGCGTTTGTCATCTTGAGTTTCGGCAACGTCGCTTTTCTCACAAGACCGTCGACGGCTACGAGTCTGTTGAGGTGTTTCGATCTTAAATCACGCACTTCCACATGCGCATCTTTGGGCAGCTCTTCTATTCTCAGGTTGACGTCGTCTGCGGGATCCCATGTCGCAGGGAGTCTCGATCTTATCGCTTTCTGACCCAACCTTATGCATCTGTCGGGTTTGCCGAGAAGATAAACGGCGAAATCTGGATTGTTGTTGTCGATATCCGAATACGGTACGTACAGGCTCTTCCTGTCCTGATAATTGTCCTGTATCTCGGCGAGTTTGAGACGGTATGCGTCACCGCTCAGAATTTCGTCCCAGAATCTCAGTATGTCCTCGTCTTGGAATGTTGCCGTCATCTTGAATTCACCTTCGAAGGATCTTTCGATCTGCATTCGTCGTCTATCCACCAGATCCATCCGCCCTTTTCGGGAGAAACTTCACCCTTGACCATACCCTGCTGCCTCAGTTTGATCATGGTTTTTGCGAAATCGTCGGGACAGTGATAGTCGAAAATATCCGCCAGCCTGAGTTCTACATCTCTCGTCGAAAGTCTTTCGTCTCCGAAGACCTCCCATATCAGGCGGACCGTCTCTCCCATCGTCATGCCCATGGCAATCTACTGTCCTAAATAAAATACCCTTGACGCGCGTATGCATCTAGAACACGCAAAATAAGAAATCAGCCCTTTCTGATCGATTCGATGTACTCGTTCTGTATGCGGACGACTTCGGTACTGTCTTTTGCGGAAGCGTACGCTTCGAGTAATTCTCCGTTCAGCCTCATGAACTCCGGAGCCCAGTTGAACCTGCCCATGAACGTCTCAGCCTGTTCCTTTTCGCCTAAAATGATTAAAGATGCCATCACCGCTTCCGCGGAATTGAGTTCCATAGGCCTTCCCCAGTTTATCGGATTCGACGCAAGAAGATACGGTAGGGCACGGTCGTTTGTGTTTCTGGGTCTCGGAAAGTCATCGATGTTCGTCCACGTCAGATCCATAACTGCCAATCCGTGTTTTCCGTAAATACGGTCGGCGGGAGATAACGCCTGCTCCGCAAAAGGAGAAAGAACAATCGATCCTTTCGGTATCGCACCCAATGTCTTGGCTTCCTTGGCCAAAGAGAACTTCAGCATACGCTTTGCGGTGCATTTCTTGGGATCGCACTGATTCTTGTCGTAGACGATTACCGGGATCATATGACCATCGATTTGAGATTCTCGGGATCTGCGAACGTTGTTTCGCACCATTCCCTTACTTTCTCAATGAATTCTTTGATGCATTCGTATAATTCCAGGTCGTCCGTTGCTTTGTCGAAGTTTTCCTTTCTCCCGAAATCACGGAGAATCTGAGGTGCTTTGAACGGAATTGTATCCTTTACCTCATCGTAAGCGGATTTCTCAAGGAAAATAACATAATCGAACTCTTCCGGAAGGTCCTTGTGTCCGAAATCCATGGACGTATACGTTCTGATATCGTAACCCAGCTGATACATCACCGAAATAAGCTCACAGTCGACACAGTCCGATTTGGGTCCTGCACTGCTTACGTCATAGATGTCTCCGTACATCTCCTTCACGAAATATTCGGCGATGTCGGATTGGAGATCGTTCTTCGCATCTACGAAAAGCAGTCTGATCTTCTTCTGAGCGGATCTCTTCCTGAACATATGGATCGTTTCGGACTAAGCACGGAATAGTTAATAAATGTTCGACCCGCTGAGGGACCTGCCGCGATGATGATCGTTTTTCGAGCTGAAAGTGATGAGAGACGGGCGAGCTGAGCGGCATTGTTATTTATTTCGGAATACGACGTCCGACGTACCAAATATACTTACATAATCGGTCCAATCACCGCATTATGTGGCCGGTATTGCAAGTCGCATTGGATTTCATGCAGTTGAAAAGGAGCATCGGCATCTGCGAAGAAGCCGTTGCTGGCGGAGCGGATTGGATTGAGATAGGAACACCTCTGCTGAAAAGCGAAGGAACCGAAGCCGTCCGCACATTCAGGAAACTCTACCCCAGAAAGAAGATTATCGCCGACACCAAGACGATGGATACCGGAGGATTCGAAGTTGAGATTGCAGCCAAGTCCGGTGCGGACATAATCACCGTTCTGGGTCTTGCGGACGATTCCACTATTTCCGAGGCTGTCATGGCCGCAAGGAAATACGGCGCCGAGGTTGAGATTGATATGATCAACGTCGCCGACAAAGTCAGAAGATCTGCGGAAGTCGAGAAGTTGGGTGTATCCTACATCTGTCTTCACATGGGTATAGACGAGCAGATGAAGGGTGCGGAACCTCCCGTCGACACTCTGAAGAAAGTTGTCGAAACAGTGAACATTCCTGTTGCGGTTGCCGGAGGCATTACCGCAGAGAACGCCGGAGAATACGTCGAAGCAGGTGCATCGATTGTTATCGTAGGCGGAGGAATCACCAAAGCCACAGACATCAAAGCATCCGCCGAAGCCGTGAAAAATTCTATGGCAGGTGCCGAAGTGAAAACGGATTTGGCCAAAAAATACGGTGAAGAAGATCTGTTCGAAGCATTCTCGAGAGTCTCCACATGTAACATTTCGGATGCATTCCACAAACAGGGCATCGTTCTCGGACTTCACCCCTATCTCAAACATAAACAGAAGATGGTCGGAAGGGCACTCACCGTTCAGACCACAAACGGAGACTGGGCGAAACCCGTGGAAGCAATCGATCACGTGAAGAAAGGAGATGTCATCGTAGTGGATGTCGGCGGAGCGCCCGTAGCGGTGTGGGGAGAATTGGCATCCAATTCGGCAATGGTCATGGGCTGTAACGGAATAGTCATCGACGGTGCAATAAGAGATATTGACGATATCATCGACCTCGGATTCCCTGCATTCGCAAGGTCCTGCGTACCCAACGCAGGAGAACCGAAAGGATACGGCGGAATCGGTATCGAAATCAAAGTCGGAGGACAGATCGTAAGAACCGGAGATTGGATCATCGGCGACGAAAGCGGTCTGATTGTCGTTCCCAAGGAAAAAGCCGTAGAGGTAGCCAACAGAGCGTTGGCCGTTCACGAAAACGAAAACAGAACGAGAGAGGAGATCCGCAGGGGATCCACCCTCTCGAAGGTTAACGAGTTATCCAAATGGGAACCCGTTAAGTGAAATCAGTTTTTCAGCTCTTCAGCGAGCCTGTTCAGCCTCTCCACCCTGCTCTCGGTGGTGGGGTGGGTGCTGAACATTGACTCGAGCAATCCTTTCTTCTTGAGAGGATTCGAAATCCACATGTGTGCGTAGTTGCGGTTGGTGCAGACGTTCAGCGTAGCATCGGGTGAATTTCTGTCCTTCCTTGCCATGTCGTCAAGATCGTAGTTCTTAATCGTTGAATCGTTCTGCCTTTCCAAATGCATAAGCGCATCCGCCAATGCCTTCGGATCGTTAATCAGTCTCGCACCGGATTCGTCGGCAAGATATTCTCTGTTCCTTGAAATTCCGAGCTGAATCATCAGCGCGGCCAACGGAACGAGAATCTGCGCAGCCATTGCCGCCGCCATTATCGCACCGCGGTTCTCGCTGTCCCTGCTGAATATAGCCGCATACCACGCCATTTGCGAAACATAGGAGATCACAATCGACAGTGCGGATGCTATTCCCATAACAAGGATATCTCTGTTCTTTACGTGTGACATCTCGTGTGCCAGCACACCCCTCAGTTCATTGTCCGGAAGGAGATCGAGTATTCCCGTCGTGGCAACGACTGCGGCATTCTTGGGATTCCTTCCCGTTGCGAATGCATTCGCCACGGGCGTGTAGGATATCCCGACTTCGGGCATGGGGAGATTCGCTTTCTGGGCGAGTTCCGCAACGATATCGTACAGACGGGGGTTGTCCTGCCTGTTGATGATCCTCACTTTGTTCGCTTTCAGTGCCAACTCCTTGGATTTGTAGTATGAGAAGAAACAGACACAGAGCGAAATCGCGAGGAATGCCATGCTCCAATAGATGAAATTGGACTTCATGATGAAACCGATGAGCGCTCCGACTGCCATCAGAAGAAGCGACATGTAGACAAACATCATGATTGTCCTGAACCACCATACGGCTTTCATTTCCTGTACCTCACAGTATAATGAACGCAGTATCGTCAGTACTTCATAATAAGGATTACCGATACCGGGTTTCGGTTAAGAGATGTGTATCACAGATTGAACTCTACGGAATCGCCGACGAAGAAATCATTCACTCCGCGGAGACCGAAATGCGTTCTGAGATAGACAATACCTCTCGGTGTGGCGCAGTGGTTGATGTACATTTTACTCACACCGTACGATGCTATGACCTCCGAAACGGGATCCACTGTTCTCTGTTTAGCCTTCGGCAGATGAATTCCGCCCACCAAGGCATACGGATTTCTGCTGTATTCGGTCTTCACGTATTCCAGAGGTTCTCTGACACCGCAGTGGTAACATGACGAAAACACTACAGGTCCGTCCCTTGTCCTCAGAATCGGGAAGAATTCCTGTTCCGTACCGAAAGGACCTGCGACACGAAGGTGTTCGCTCAGTTCGGTATCGTCTGTCATGCGGATGATGTTCATTTTCGATATGACGGAATCGTCAACCTTCATTCCCATGAATCCTCTCAGTCCCTCGAAGTTTTCGTTCACATATACATCGACGGGCTCCGTTCTTGCTTCCAGGAACGCTTTCAGACCGCCTGTGTTGGATCTGTGGTTGTGAGAGATGACAATTCTGTCGATTTCATCGGGTTTTATTCTCATAAAAGAAAGATTGTGCAGCAGATACCTTCCGCGCATACCCGTATCGAAGAGAGTCTTCTGTCCGTCGGCATCGATAAGCATCGACAGACCGTGTGCACCGATGTACGATGTGTTCTCCAATGCTCCGTTGTCGTAAACGCAGAGGACCTTTGCCTTCATGATTGCGATTATTGCACCATATGAATTAAAGATTGCTTACGCCCGTCTCTCGTAAAGAGAGTCGGGAATGTCTCCGCATATCCTGTGTACGTTCTCTTCGGTGAATTCACCCGACTGAAGATAACCCGAAATTCTTTTGGGAACCGTTGTTACGGCCATGAACGATGCAGGTCTGCCGGGATCGTCTATGTAATCCGTTTCAAGCATGAATCTGTCCCCTTTGGGCAGAGCTTCTTTAATCAGTGTTCTCGAAGCGGGCATCGAGGGCATCACACCGTGATTCTCGTCATCGGTTATCATCGGCAGAGACGAATGTTTTACAACCTTTCCTCTGTCTAAGCCGGCTTCGTCGGCCATACGTGCCAGATCGATGTATGTCTGTATCTCCGATTCACAGTGTATTATCACGGGACAGTCAACATCATGAGCCAATTCCATACCTCTCAGAAGTATTCTGTCCGACGCATTCCGTAATTTTTCGTCTTCGACGGGAAAATGAGGTCTTCCGATCTCTCCGATTGCGTTCGCTTTCCCTTCGGAAACCATCTTTGCGGCGGCTTCCATTCCTCTGATCATGGATTTCTCGGCTTCTTCCAACCCTGTGTGTTCCGCAAGCCACATAAGAGATATCGGATACGGTCCGACCGCGACATTTACTTTCAGTCCCGTCGATTCCCTCACTTTCTCCGCCAAAGAGAGAGTTATCTCAAAAGTCTTCTCAAAATGATCCCTGTCTGTAATATCGACAAATTCAGTAAACGGAAGCGTAACCAAAGTCATCCCCGTACCTCCGGCCTTTTCGTACATCTTCGCTGCTTCGACGTTGAGACCTGACGGTGAGAGATGGATGTGATTGTCGTATATCGGGATCATCGCACCGATGATTGTTCAAAATCTAGTTATAACTATGGAACAATCGGACACATATGGATTCGAACTCACGCTTCCTCCTCAGAATGTTCAGGAGATACTACAGAGAGAATCAGATGCCGATGCCGAGCAGGTTCGGCAGAAGAGAGTTCGGTTTCATGTATTTTGACAGAGACTTTATGCAGAGGCATACGGCCTTCCAAAATCAGGCGGAACTTCAGAAAATGATGATGACTCAGGTTCCGAAGCACAGCTACTACTCCACGGCATACTACAGAAGGCCCAATGCTCCGACAATGGAAGAAAAAGAATGGCTCGGTGCCGATCTCATCTTCGATTTGGATGCGGATCACCTCGAAGGCGCCGAAAACATGTCATACGGAGAAATGATGGATCAGATCAAAAAAGAAATGATCAATCTTCTCGACTCGTTCCTTTACGGCGATTTGGGTTTCGATGAGAAAGATGTCGGCATTTATTTCTCCGGAGGAAGAGGGTATCACGCACATGTCGAACTGAACAGCGTAACAGGTCTCGGTACCCATGAGCGCAGAGAGATTGTGGATTTTATCACCGGTAACGGATTGGACATCGACAGAGTATTCCCATACGACCAACTCTCGCTGAAAACCGCAAAGGTAAACGGAAAAGAGGTGCAGAATGTCAAAACCTTCCGTACCGTGCCCCCCGAAACCTCGGGCGGATGGCGGCTGCGTATGAGAAACGGTCTGAAGGAAGTTGTGGAAAACATCTGCGAAATGGATGTCAAAGAAATCAAAGCCCTCTATCCTTCCGTCGGTAAGATATCCGAAGCCACTCAGAGAGATGTCAGAAAATCAAAAGACACTGTATTCACCGCCAATAACATGGCGAATATGAACAAATCTACACAGGAAATGTTAATCAGAGTGATGAAAGAAGATGTCGCACCCCGTCTCTCGGGAGAGGTGGATGAACCTGTCACCGCGGATATCAAAAGACTTATCCGTCTCCCGGGTTCCCTTCACGGAAAAACAGGACTGAAAGTTATGCCTGTTTCCAGGGATGCTTTGGACGGTTTCGATCCTCTCTGCGACGCGCTTCCCGATTGTTATTCTTCGGATCCCGTTACCGTAACCGTGCGTAAAGACATCGATATCAAAATCAACGGCGAGAGATTCTCTCTCAAAACAGGTACGACGGAAGTCCCCGAATTCGCAGCGGTATTCCTTATAGGAAGAAAAGCTGCGGACATTGGCGACGGAGAAAGAGAATCACTTTTTTGATTCGGACTGCGCGTCGTAAAGCATTCTGTAATATCCGTTCAGTGCCATTAGTTCTTCATGATTTCCGAATTCCGCAATCTTTCCTTTGACGAATACCAGAATCATATCCGCATGCCTGACCGTAGACAGGCGGTGTGCAATGACAAAAGAAGTACGTCCTTCCGTCAGTCTGTCCATTGCTTCCTGTATCCTGCGCTCGGTACGTGTATCGACGGAACTTGTTGCTTCATCGAGAATAATCATCGGAGCGTTCTTCACTATCGCACGTGCGATTGCTATCTGCTGTTTCTGTCCCACCGATAATTCCGAACCGTCGACAACGGTATCGTATCCTTCGGGACGGGAGCGGATGAATTCGTCTGTTCCCACAACCTTACAGGCATTCTCTACGTCCTCCTGTGTCACTCCGGGCGTGGAATAAGCGATGTTTTCGCGGAATGTGCCTCTGAAGACCCATGAATCCTGAAGAACCATCGAGAACTGTTCTCTTACCTGCGATCTCAACATACTTACGGTCGGTATTCCGTCGATGAGAATCTCTCCGGAATCCGGATCGTGGAAACGCATCAGAAGATTCAGCAGAGTGGATTTTCCGGCTCCCGTAGGGCCTACAATTGCCACTGTCGATCCCGGTTTCACTTTGAAAGTGAAATCGTGGATGATTTCTCTGTCTTCGCTGTAGCCGAAGCAGACATTCCTGAATTCGACATTGCCTTCGGCGCGTACGAATCCTTCGAGTCTCGGGTCCGGATCCATTTCAGGAGTTTGAGGAAGGCAAACACGCTCCGAAGCGGATGCAACAGACTGAATTTTAGCCAGTATATTCATAAGGTCGGCCATAGGCGGGTTGCAGAGTCTGATGTAAATGATGAAAGCGGCAATCACACCGTATGTTATGTCGCCTTCCAGAATGAGAATGGAACCTACGACACACACTGCGACATAACCGATATTCCAGATGAATCCCGTTATTTCGGGCATCAAATTGGAATAAATCTTCGATTTGTACGACGCCCGATACAGTTCCCCGTTTACTCTGTCGTAGAGTTGATTCGCACGGTCCCAGAGATTGTATGTCGCACTCAAATCATGACCGTAGTAGGCCTCTCCGACGATTGAATTGATTCCTCCGAAACTCTTCTGCTGAGATGCGAAGTACTTCTAACTGTGGAAAGCCACGGCATACATACCGATTATACCTGCGAAAGTGGGCAAAACGGCAAACAGAGCCAATCTCCATTCGATGACGAACATCATAACGGTTGCTCCGATTATGGAAACCGCTGCGTTGAGCAGCGCGGAGATGCTTTCTCCGGACATGGTTCTGATCGAGTCGGAATCGTTGGTGATGAGGCTTATCGAATCGCCCATCATGTGCGTTTCGAGATAGGACATGGGCAGACGGAAGAACTTACGCGAAATGTCCTTACGCAGCTTATCTCCGATACGGTTGGACGTTTCGCCGATGATATACGAATTGCCGAGACTGAAAATCATATACAGGCCGTAGATGACAATCAGCGTCAGTCCGATTCCGAATACCCAATCCATATCGATTTTCGATCCGGAAGATATCGATGAGAAAATACCGTCCGTCAGCTGCGAAAGATATTCGGGAGCTATAAGCGCCAGCACGGTCCCGGCAATTGCAAAGGCCGTACCGAGCAGTACACCGCGGCGGTATGGGCCCATGTATTTTACAAGGGCGACCATCGCCTCAAACAGATCCTTCTGTTTTCCCTCTTTCAGGAATGCAAAATCCTCCGTCTTTGACGGTTTTTTACCGGAATCAGTCATCGGATCCCTCCGTCTGCGATGCAGCGATTTCACGGTAAAGTTCACATGATTCTATCAGCTCGGAATGCTTTCCGGAAGCCACAATCGTTCCTTTGTCGAGAACGATAATTCTGTCCGCTTCCGTTATCGTACCGACTCTCTGTGCAACGATGATTTTGGTCGCACCTGCGGTCTCTCCCCACAGTGCCCTGCGGAGATTACGGTCGGTCCTGGAATCCAATGCGGAAAAACTGTCGTCGAAAATGTAAATCTGAGCGCTTTTGTATACAACGCGGGCAATGGCAAGTCTCTGCCTCTGTCCTCCGGACAGACTCCATCCGTGCTGCGACAGATACGTATCCAAACCTTTCGGCATATTGGCGGCGGTTTCGTCGAGGTGTGCGATGCGCAGAGCGCGCATTATCTCTTCATCATCGGCCGGCACTCCGAATGTGATATTGTTTCTCAGAGTACCCGTGAATACGACGGGAGTCTGCGGAACATATCCCGTCACGGGACACAGTTCTCTTTTTGCATAATCCCTTACATCCGTTCCGCCGACAGAAACGGTTCCGGAAGTTGCGTCATACAGACGGACTATAAGGGACATTATTGTGGATTTTCCGCTTGCGGTCGGACCTACGAATGCAACCGTTTCTCCCTTTTTGATCGTGAAAGATATGTCATGTAAGACTTCCGTATCGGTATTCGGATATGTGAACGAAACATGATCGAAGGACACGTTCCCGGGTTCCGGTGAATCGGACGCTTTACACGTACCGTATTCGGCAGACGGCTGATAACAGATGACTTCTTCGATTCTCTTCGAAGATACCGAATAATCCAAAAAGCCCGTGATGGTTCCTTTTGCCGTCAGAATTGCCGACAAAACCATGGTTGCATATAAAGTGAAGACAATCATATCCGAAAACAGCATCATCTGCCGATCCGTGTCGCCGTATGCCGAACTGATAACAACCGCTCCGATCCAATAGGTTGACATCGTAAGGAAATTCATCATCGACGTCGAAATCGGACTGATTGCGGCGGCAATATGACGCATTCTGATTGCGTTATCTCTGAGTTCGGCCGAAGATTCGTCAAACTTCCCGAGTATGATGCCGTCCGCATTGTAGATACGGATTGTGTCCATTCCCTCAAGCACTTCGGTGACGTTTGCATTGACACCGTCAATCAGTTTACGTTGTCTCCTTATGTACGGCGTTCCGCGCCATAAGATGAAACATATCGCTGCCATGAGCAGAACTACAGCCGAAAATGTCACTGCCGTCCATTCAAATGTACTGGTGAAAATTTTGATTACGGCCCATGCAGCCACTGTAGGCGCTTTAACCGCAGTGATAATTAAACGTCCGACATACAGCTGCAGCTGATTGATGTCGTTCGTGGAACGTGTAATCAGAGATGCTATCGAAAACGAATCCAAATCTTCTTTCGACCAATTTTGGATATTGCGGAACTGCAGCTCACCCAATGTGCGGCATAAAGAACTTGAGACACGCGAAACCAAAACCGATGTGAATACCGCGGCCGTCAGACTGATGAACGCACATGCTATCATACCGCATCCGCGGTCGATTACCTCATCGATACCGACCCCGTCTCTGAATGCAGTCCGTAATCTCGGCCATGTATTCGGGGATACGAAATCAAAGTAAACCTGACAGAGAATGAGTATAACACTGAATGCAATCGCAATCCGGTCTTTTCCGCGCAGGTATTTGAAAATTATCTGTCGGCACCTGAAGTAATATTTTGAGGCTAATTAACTTAGAATAATAAACGTTATCAGGTTGTTAGGCACCGTGAAAAACCGGCATTTACCGAATCCTGCATTGCACTTTGTTTACACGCGCAAAAGAACACAGACATCCGACGGCAGCCGTTCTTTCCTGCTCAGATACTCGGAACCGTCCGATAACCCGTGTTTCGGTTAATAACAATGAAAAATTACGATGCTGTATCGCCGGAGCCGTTACCGGAAACCCATCCGACAAATGCTTTGATCACAAACACCAGGAGAACAATGTGCATCACGTTCTTCACCAAAACGAGAACAATCGGAATTACGTTGTCTGCAGGATACAATCCTCCGACGGTGAATGCAAGCGCAGAACTCGGAATTGCGAATATCACGTAAAGTATCGTGTATTTCACCATCTCTCCGTACCTGTCATCGCCCGGAGATAGCAGAAACAACGGCAGAAGTGACAGGAACCACAGCATATACTGTGCGGAATACACTTTGCTGAATGCCGTGAAGACCATAATGGTTATTACAGACAGAGCCGCAAGTAAACGGAGCCCGTCTTTTTCATCCCTGAGAACTCTCTTACGGCAGATGAACAGCGCTGCGATGAAAGTTACTATCAGCGAAGCATGAACAGCAACATCGAGGAAACGTGCACACATATCCGGAATCTCACCCACGATGGTGTTCGATCCGTAGTAAATTCCGATTTCATCGATTATCGGCACAAAGAGATTGACAAAAGTGATAACACTGCTCACGATACCTTCGACCTGAAGTCCGCGTCCGGAATGGTATGTGAGATAATCGAATGCGGTCCCGGCATCGGCTATAATGAACGGTAATTCCGCGACAATACAGAACAATGCACCTACTGCGGCATACCTGACCATTCCTTTCGGATTTCTCTTCATCAGGAATAACAGCATGAAAACAGGGAACAGGATTATCGGATAGATCTTAATCATCGCACCGACTGCCAACATCACCGCGGAAAGATCGTATCTTTCCTTTGCGAAAAACATGAATGCGGCTGTTACCGCAACTACAGCAAAAACATCGTTCCTTGCCGTGATGAACTGATTTCCGACTATTGCAAGTACGATTAATGAAAGGTATACATTCGCACGCTGAATTTTGAAATGGTCTGTAATCTTCAGAAGACAGGACGCAAAGAGAACATATGCCAAAGCTGCGAAGACCGCATATGACATATGGAACGAACACAAATCCCACGAGAACAGTCTCGGAATAATGAATACTAACAGAGCCAGCGGAGGATATTCAAATGTAAATCCGCTGTACGGCATCAGATGATTGTCAATTACATCGTTGATGTTTCCGTAATAGTTCGATATATCGAACATAGGTTCGTAGAAACTCACAAGACCCACAGCCAGCACATCGATAATCAGCACAATACCCAATGCAAAAGCGAACACCCTGAACTGTCTGTCCGCGGGCATACTCCTGAAATTATCGACTGCCTTCATGACACCGTCTCGGGATATGTCTGTTCGGTATTTTAATGATAAGAATGAATCTTCGTTAAAAAGGTCTGAATGACCGCGGGCGGCTTTAAGCCGCCCGGGTATCAGAGTTTACCTGCGTAAACGCCGGCTTTGATGTCTTTGGAGAAAACCCTGGGGTCCTTTCCGTCAATTGTGACACCGACAGACACACAGTTTCCTGCGACTTCAAGAAGGCGTGCTTCCAAAGTTGCACCGAGGAGATCGTCGCCTTTCATTTCGACAATCTTCTTCGCCTGCTCGATGGTGAGGTTTCCTACCTTCTCCGTCCTCGCGTTGTGTGCTCCGCTCTCCACTCCGAGCTCTCCCTTGATGAGAGCGGACATAGGGGGCGTACCGACTTTGATTTCGAATGATTTGTCTTCTTTAATCAGAATCTTCACAGGGACTTTCATTCCAGAGTAGGCTTTCGTCTTCTCGTTGATCGCTGCGATAATCTGACCGATGTTAACCCCTTTGGGTCCGAGTGCGGGACCGAGGGGCGGACCTGCGGAGGCTCTGCCTCCATCTACCAATGCCTCAACAGTATCTACCATTGTTTCACTTCTCCTTTTCAATGACTCTGACGCTGTCGCCTTTGACAGTGACAGGTATCGGGACCATCGCTTCGATGAGTTCGACGGTGATCTCCTCTTTAGTCTGATCAATCTGCTGTACTCTTGCCTTCTCACCCTTGAACGGTCCGCTGACAAGTTCAACCAAATCGCCTTCGACAATTCCTACGACTGTCGAGAGCGGTACGAGATACGAACTGATTTCTTCGATGGATGTTTCTCCGTCGACGAACGACCTCGCTTTCTTAATGTCCCTTGTCTTCTCGTGCATACGGTCTGTGTTCATACCTTCGACGAACACATAGCCTCTGAGGGTTGCAGGGCTCAGTATAGCATAGATATCTTTCTCTCCGATGCTCGCTTTGGCGGCGAGACTGTCGCAAACGACCTTCTCCTGATCAATCTGGGTTTTGAGTACCATAATGGACTGCGATGCGCGTGCATCGAAAGTCTTGCTGGTCTTCTCTCCTTCCGCAGACACATTCACGGTGACGGACACAGTGTCGCCGTACCTGGCTCCTTTGGGACAGATGACCTCCAGTGCGAATTCCTTCTGTCCGTTTGCGGGACCGTCGGTCTTCACTTCAGTCTTGTTGCCGTAGTTACTCCATATCTCCTCGTGGGATGAGTCGTTCAATGCGACCGACCACTCAGGTGCGTCGGTCCCGTCGGGACCGGTCGTAATGAAGAAGGTAAATGTGAGTTTCGAAGCATCGGAAGATACACTGAAAGGCCACTTTACGGGTGAACCTGCATGTACATCCCTAGGTTCGTTATCTCCTGTAATCATCAACATGCTAACACTTCAGAAAAGATCCGGAAGATAGTTCATGAGCCACATAATAACGAAACCGAGAGCTCCGAGAACAATTATACCGATTCCTGTGATGGCAATGGTCTTCTTGTACTCTTCGCGTGTAGGCGTGCGGGCCATTTTCATGATCCTTCCGTACTTACCCTTGCCGAGATTGCGGAATCTCGACTCCGCTCTCTTCTGATATTCTGAGGCCTTTGATGTCTCTGTGTCCATTTTATCTCCCTCTCGTCAGCGATGACAATCGCGTTTTACCTTCCTCGTTGCCACTGATATGGTAACGATTGAGATACCCGTTACTATACATAGTTATTTTAAAGCTTTCGGTCGGTTTTTTCGGTAACCGCTCCGGAAAACATGCAACAGACAGATGCCGAAAGTACCCTGATATTTTGAAAACATGGGATTATGTGCATCATCCCGACCTGTATACTGATACAGTGTGGCCATCTTTTTATGTTATGAACCTCATCGTTCTCAGCATAAGGTTATTCACTTTATTATAGGTGAGTTAAATGGGCAAAAATACGTTTATCTCCATAGCATGTGTCGCTTTGGTTGTCGCAGGTGCATTCATGTGCTGCGGCAGCACAATAAACAATAATGACACTGTTACGGCCGATACTGTTGTCTACGGAAAAATCTACACTTCCAACGCAGCAGGAGATTATGCGGAAGCAATTGCCATCAAAGACGGCAAATACGTTTACGTCGGAGACGAAGACGGCGTTAAATCATACATCAAAGACGGTAAAACGGATGTCATCGACTACAAAGGCAAAGGTCTTATCATTTCCGGAGCCACAGAAGGTCACGGACACTACGCCCAGAACGGCATACTCAAAGCCACAGGCCTCTCCTTAACCGGAGAAACAAAAGAACAGATCGTCGAAAACGTTAGGAAATACGTCGAAGCCAACCCCGATAAGGAAGTATACTACACATTCGGCTGGGACAACGTCAAGATGCAGTACACCAAAGCCAGCATCGATATGCGGTCCGAACTCGACAAAATCTGCAAGGACAAACCTATGCTGATTGGAGACGATAGCGATCACAACGGATTCGTCAACAGCAAAGCCCTCGAGCTTGCGGGAATCAACAAAGACAACGCCGACAGCATCAATGGCGGTTTCTTCAGCAAAGATGCGAAAACAGGAGAACTCCTCGGTCTCGTTTCGGATATGTCATACAACTACGTCCTGAAATACGGCATCATGGACAAATTCAAACTCAGTGAAAAAGACTACGCCAAAATCTGCGAAGCAACTCAGAACGAACTGCACGAGAACGGATACACATACTACCAGGACGGTTGGCTCAACTACTACGGAACCGAAGCCATGGACTGCCTCGCTGCATACGACAAATCCACAGGTCTCACAATCTATGTAAGCGGTTCATACAAGATCGATTCGTACGACAATTACAATAAAGAACTCGAAATCGCAGAAAAATACATGTCAAAATACGCCACAGACCACTTCACATACAAGACGATCAAGCTGTTCGCCGACGGAGAAGCCGTCGAAAGCAAATCCGGATGGCTGAAAGAAGAGTACAAGACCGGGGGTCACGGTACTCAGGTCTGGACCGACGAACAGATGAATGCGATCGTGAAGGCCGCAAACGAAAAAGGTCTCTCGGTACACGTACACGCACAGGGAGATGCGGCATCCGAACAGGCCGTCAACGCATACATCGCAGCCGAAAGCGTTGCGAAAGACGGCGTCTACAACGGAATCTGCCACGGCCGTAACATAACCGAAGATACCAAAACAAAATTGGGTGAGCACAACATCTACGCAGCCATCAACATCAACTGGAGAACGCTTTATGCACAGGAAGAAGCAGACAATATCTTAAGTATAGTTTCCATGGAAGTTGCAAAGGCAGGATACCCTATTAAGTCTCTCCTCGATAAGAATGTCTTAGTCACATCGTCCACAGATGTTCCCGCAGCCGCAGGAGCACCTACTTCCGTGTGCGGAATCATTGAGGTAGCCGTCAACGATACCTGCGTCGACACAGATGGCAACGTCAAAGATGTGTGGCAGCTCGATCCGAAAGAGAGAGTTACCGTCGAACAGGCCATCGACATCATGACAATCAACGGAGCGAAACAGCTTCGGATTGACGATACACGCGGTTCAGTCGAAGTCGGAAAGTACGCTGATTTCCTTTTCCTCGATAAAGATATCACAACATGCGCTGCCGACAAAATCCACGAGGGTAAAGTCGTCTCTGTCTACTTCGAAGGCGAACAGGCCTTCACGGCAAACGCCTGAAATCGATTCTTTTTCACCGCGCGGCTTCAACCGCCGCGCGGTTTTCTTTATTTATAACGTACACTGCAATAATTCCGGATTATCGCCGAGCGAATAATCTTAAATATAAAACGCAGATTGGGGCGTGACCACACAGCAGGTGATTGTATGGAAGAAGTTCTCTGTAGCATTGAGATTATTAAAGAAAACAACGATTTCGTCGCCAAGATTCAGAGTGATCTGGGCGGAAGCAGGGAATACAGATCCCAGCTCTTCGAAGATGTCCTCGAACAGTTCGTCATAGATCTTCAGGAAGAATTCGAAACAATGTGATTGGAGGAAGACAGCATGGCAGCAATCGACGCAAAACTGAAACAGATTACGAATGAACTCGAGGGACGTCTCGCCAACGACAACGGTGTCCCCAGGAACATAAGGAAGGGTGCGACGGACGCTGTAGCTTACCTTCAGGATACAAAGAAACCGATGGACCTTCGTATCTCGAATGCCATCAACATTCTCGCAGATCTTTCCAACGACCCCAACATACCCATGGAGTCGTGGAGCGCAATCATGCAGATCCTTTCGGATCTCGAGATTATGCTCAAAGAGATTGCATAAACAAAGCTTTTCGAATCGCTTTGATTTCGGGACGGTTTCACAACCGTCTCGAAATCTTATTTTAACACCATTCCGATACGTGACCTATATGAGGCACGGATTGTCAAGACTGAAGAAAATCTGCAGATATGCATCGACTGTTATGACAGCGGCAGGCTGGATTCTGACACTCTTCGTTGTGTTCACTGTCTGCCTCGGCATAGCGGCATCGTTCTCGCCCGAAGCACTCACTATGATGGGCGATTGGATCGGCTGTGAAATCGACGGAAATAAATCCTTGGTCACGGCGGCGGCATTGGAAAACATTCTGATTTTCTCAATGGGTTCAATCACCGTGATGACTGTCGGAAAGATAATGCAGTCGATTTCGAAGGAAGACACTCCGTTCACGGAACAGAATGCGGACAGAATGAGGATGATTTCGATAATTTACTTCATATCGGCATTTCTGTTCCTTGTCCTCGGATACTTCATGAACAGAGGTATTGCCGGAGCGGCTTTCCTCTTCCTCGGTTCGTTATTGGTCTCTGTTGTGATGTACTGCATCGCATTGATGTGTCAGTACGGTTCGTTACTGCAGAAGGAATCGGATGAGACACTCTGAGGCGGTTGTATGGCGATAATCCTGAGATTGGACAGAGTGATGGCTGACAGAAAAATGTCCCTGAATCAGCTGACCGAACTCGTGGGAATATCCAATGTGAATCTTTCCAAGATCAAAACCGGAAAAATCTGCGCAATAAGATTCTCAACATTAAACGGAATATGCAAAGCGCTGAACTGTCAGCCCGGAGATATTCTGGAATATACAGAAGATGAGGATGCCTGATCCCCGCCCTTCCGGGCAGGGGAATTCAGGCCTCCGAACCTGTTTCTCTCTCCATTCTCTTCTTACTGAAGAGAACTGAATCCATGAATGCGACCCACGTAATCTCAACGAGAATAGACGTAGCAATCGCAACCATCGCATCGCCTGTAAGCGGACCGAGTATTCCCGATGTGCATAATGCAATCGCAATTCCTTTGTTCTTATAAGATGCCATCAGAATGTCGGTAACTCTCTGAGACCATCCGATTCCCGCTTTCTTTTCCACTCCCTCCACGGCAAATCCGAGACCGAAGGATCTGAGGAACGCAATCAGTGCAAATGCGACGAACACCCATACGGGAATACCTGCGAAGTTGGTCGCACCTACCGAGAGCCAGACCATGAAGAAGATACACAGATTAAGGAATATCGCCATTACATCTTTGTCGATCTTCACTTTGGTAAGAAGTCTCGATGCAATCAGCGGAATACCCAAAAGCTTCAGGACGGTTATGAAAACATCCGCCATGTTCACCGTTTCGCCCAATGTAGCCCATATGATGAACGGAATCCATGCCAATGCAACCACGTACGTAACAATCGTACCTCTTGCCGCATGTTCCATGTCTCCTCTGAGAATGTATGATAAAGGAACAACCGAGCCTGCGAACGGTGTAGCCGCAATGAAAATCAGACCAATTGCCTGATTGCCGAAATCGCCGTCTTTGAGTAACAGATATCCCAGCAGCGGAATAACCGATGAGATAATAAGTCCCAGAAACACCGCTCTCAGTGAAGATTTCCCGTATGCCAGAGGATTCAGGTTCCTGTATGAAATCCTGGACAGGGACAGGGTCAGCATAACGACCAGTGTCCAAATGGTCAGTTCCGAACGTATTCCCGCAGTCAGGGAATCGGGGAACCAGCCCGCAAAATTCGTGATGAGTGCGACGGTCATTGCCGCCATCATCATAAAAGCACTGCTGCTCAGTGCGTTCTTTATACTCATATGCAGACAATTGTATAATTCGTATTTATCGTTTTTCGATAAATAATTTATTTATATCGTGATGTTTAATTCAACAGTATGGAAACTCCGACAGTAAGGCCCGTCAAAGCCGGATGGTGGAATGTACTCAGGCCGTGGACATTGCACGGAGCGGTCGTTCCCGCACTGATAGGCGGAGCTGTTGCATTCCAATACATCGACCGCAGTCTGACGGATGCTTTGGTATTCATACTGATTGTAATCGGATCCTGTCTTTTTCAGATTGCAGCCAACATCCTGAACACATACGGAGATTTCGTAAAAGGAACCGACACAGTGGAAAACGAAACGAGATCTCCCGAATTGGTTACGGGAGTACTGAAACCCAATGACGTTCTCAAGGCGGGAATTATCTGTATTGCGATGATATGCATCATCGGAATCGTTCTGATGTTCCACGTAGGCTGGGGACTGATAATCTACGGAGTCATCGGTTTACTCGGTGTCACGATGTACACTACAGGAGCATCGTACAAGTATCTCGGCATGGGGCAGATATCCGTGTTCATCAACTTCGGTATCCTCATGCCGTTGGGAACATACTACGTACTGACAGGAGATTTCTTCTCATGGGATGTTCTGTTACTCAGTCTTCCCAATGCGTTCATGATTACCGCCGTTCTTGCGGGTAACGAACTCCGCGACTACGAAGACGATAAAGAAGCGGGAGTAGGCACACTCATCGGCCGTATGTCCTATGAAAACGGAAGGAGAATGTATCTCACCGAATCACTGATTTCCTTCCCGATTCTGATTATTTTGGTAATAACGGGAAAAGCTCCGTTATTCTGTCTGCTGGCGTTGATTTCCCTGTATGATGCATACATTCTGTATACCAACGCTATGAAAGCATCCGAAGACAGACACTCGGGTTTCATGCTCGTACCGCTGTGTTTCAGATTAAATTGGCATTTCGGCGTCCTGTTGGTCGCAGGTTATTTGATATCGATTCTCATTCCGTGATTTGAGGTGGCACCGTGGCAGAAGAACTGAAGGGCAACCAATTCGAAGGCAAAGGCGAATATGTCGTAGACGTATTCGAGGAAATCGCCGAATATTACGACAAAATGAACGGCATAATGTCCATCGGCATGGTCAAAGGATGGCACAAATTCATGTTCAAAAAAGCGGGAGACATCACAGGCAAAAGAGTCTGCGATGTCGGATGCGGTACCGGAGAGATTTCCTTCATGGCTGCCGAAAAGGTCGGTAAGGAAGGAGAAATCATCGGAGTGGATATCACACCCGGAATGCTCGCAATGGCGAAGAAAAAGATGGCTGACATGAATCTTCCCAAAGATGTCGATTTCCGTGTGGGAGATGCTCTCAACATGGAATTTGAAGACAATTCCTTCGATCTTGTAACATCGGGATACATGCTCAGAAACGTCACCGATATTCAGAAAGCGGTATGCGAAATGCACAGAATCCTCAGACCCGGAGGAAAATGCGTTGTCGCGGAACTTTCCAAACCCAAGAACAAGATTCTCCTGTTCGGATACAACATCTATGTCTTCCACATAGTGCCGTTCTTCGGAAGAAGATTCGACAAAGGAAAAAAGATCGACGGAAAACAGCCTGCATACGATTGGCTTACGTCGTCACTCGAAGGATTCCCCCACGGAAACGACATGATCGCCATCTTCAGAAAAGCGGGATTCAACGACGCAAAATTCTACGTCAAATCTATGGGTGCCGTGAACATCTACGTCGCGACGAAAGATCAGTGAGATTCTTCCCACTCGCGGCAGATGTCCACGAAATTCTGGAACATCTGTTCTCCGTATTCAGTGTGTTCCACTTCTGGGTGGAACTGAACTGCGTAGATGGGCCTTGTCTTACAGCGTACCGCTTCGACAGGACATGTGGGCGATGTTGCGATAAGTTCGAATCCTTCGGGAACCGCTTTGACTTCGTCGTTGTGCGATGCCCATGCGGTTATTTCGGAAGGAATTCCTCTGAAAATATCGCTGTTGTCGAGAATTTTAAGATCTACTTTACTGAACTCGGGATTCGCCGCAGGTCCGAGTACGGAACCGAAGTGTTCGCAGGTGAACTGCATTCCCGCACAGATTCCGAAAACAGGGAAATCCGCTTTATCGAGATATTCTCCGTTGTTTCCCATCGCATCGGCTTCCGTCGCGACAGAAGGAGAACCTCCCGAAAGTACGAGTCCGTCGACTTCGCCTTTGATCTCATCGAACGGAGTGGTATTGGGGATTATCTTGGTCTCGACATCTAAGTATCTGAGCACACGCCATTCGCGGTGTGTCCATTGTCCTCCGTTATCCACTACGTAGATCCTCATTGTTATGCCCAATCCGAGGTTTCGTATAAATATATCATCCCGAACCGCCGGCTGCAGCAGGATAATTATCGGCTGATTCTCACCGAACCGCATTCCACGTAAGCATATTGTCCGCGGTATCGTGTGTGATTTTACCTTTACTCTCAAGCCATGAAAGATACGAACGTACAGTGCTGCTGATCAATACATACTCTTCCATCGTCATCTTAAGGTTGTAATCGTCAAAAATTCTCTTGATTGCCGATTCAGTGGAAATCGGAACACTGCAAATTTCCGTGATATGATCGGCAACAGCCAAAGTCGCATCTATGTTATACTGTGCCAGCTCCGAAATGTCATCGACGGCTTCCGCATGTGCGGGTATGAACATCGACGCCTTCATGTCCTTCACGGTCCTCAGCGTAGAAAGATAGGATTCGATATCATAGATGTATCCGATTGTGTATTTCTTCAGAGTTTCCGCACTTGACAGACAGTCCGCAAGGAATACGATATCATCGGATGTTCTGTATCCCACCATTCCCGGGGAATGCCCCGGTAACGGTACCGAAGAAAGATTCCCGGGAAGAACATCATCGGTAAGATAATCGCAGTCGCTGTCCTGTGCCATCAGGAATTTATGGCAAAGACACTCCATAGGGGAACCTCCGTACAGGAAAGAAGGTTCCAATACTGTGTAACGTGCAAATCCGCATTCGATCTCGGGAAGGTATGCCTTACAGCCGGTCTGCGACTGAAGATATCTGTTTCCGCCTACATGGTCCGCATGGAAATGCGTATTGTATATCGCGGTCAGATGCCATCCGTTCTTATCCAGAATCTGTCTGACCTTACGTCCGGCCTCTTTGTCGTTACCGCTGTCTATCAGACAGACATTGTTGTCATTCAATTTCACCAATCCGATCTTTGCCGGGTTCTGAATGTAAAAACAGCTGTCCGACACCTGTACCAATTCGAACATGGAATCCTCTGTCACCGTCAATCACGGAAGACAATATAACCGTTGGTCATCGGAAAATTACGTTTTTTTGATTAAATTGGTGAAAATACAATACGTTTAACGGCTCTTAAATAGACATACCCGGATGTTAACATCATGGCGAAGTATATCTGTACCGTATGCGGAGAAGTATATGACGAAGAGAAGGAAGGCATACCATCTAACGAACTTCCTGAAAATTGGGTCTGTCCGCTCTGCAACATGCCCAAAGAAAAATACCGCCCTGCGGACGGATGTGCTCCGTCATCCGATCTGAAACTCAATCCCGATCTGATAAGAGAAAACGATGCAGTACTCAGTGAAATCAGAGAAACGTCGTACACGGGAAAGAATCTCACCGAAGCAATGGAAACTCTCCTGCCCGTGCCGGATTTCTCGGAAATTCTTCTTCTCGGTTCTCAGTTGGCGTCAAAACCGTTGGAAGAAAGCGATATTGTTTCTTTACGTACAGTCATCGTCAAGAAGGCAAAACAACCGGTGATTATCGAAATGCCTATCTGCATCTCGCATATGAGTTTCGGCGCTCTGTCCGCAAATGCGAAAATCGCCCTTGCGAAAGGAAGCGCTTCGGCAAAAACTGCAATGTGCAGCGGAGAAGGTGGCGTTCTCAACGACGAAATGGTCAATTCCCACAGATACATCTTCGAATACGTCCCGAACAGATACAGCGTAAACGATTCCACTTTCGGAGGGTGCGACGCGGTCGAAATCAAAATAGGACAGGGAACCAAACCCGGTATGGGCGGACATCTTCCGGGAAAAAAGTAACCGAAACGATTGCAAAGATGAGAGGGAAGAAAGAAGGAGAAGATATTCTGAGTCCCGCATCTTTCCCCGGAATCGAGACACCCGGGAACCTGAAGGAGTTGGTCGGTATTCTGCGTGAAAGAACCGACGGAAAACCGATAGGTGTAAAGATTGCCGCAGGACACATAGAAGACGACTTGGAATTCATCTCGAAATCCGGATGCGATTTCATAACAATAGACGGGCACGGAGGAGTTACGGGCTCCTCACCGAAATTTCTGAAAGACAGCAGCTCCGTTCCCACGGTGTACGCATTGGCAAGAGCCAGAAGGTACATGGACAAACATGCAATGAGACAGGATCTTATCATTACGGGATGATTCCGTACCGGCGGCGATGTAATGAAAGCGATTGCAATGGGTGCCGATGCCGTAGCGATGGCATCCGCACCGCTGATGGCATTGGGATGTCAGAGATACAGAATATGCGATTCCGGAAGATGTCCTATGAGAATAGCGACACAGGATCCCGAACTGGAAAAACGTCTCGATGTCGAAGCAGGTGCGAAACGCGTCGCCGATTTCCTCGGCGCGTTATCGGAACAGCTGAAAACATTCGCAAGGGTTACGGGCAACAGCGACATTCATGATTTGAGTGTTTAAAATCTGTGTACCGTGAATAATGAAATCTCCGCCGTCACGGGCATAAAGCACGCGTGACGGCAGATGCAGAAAAATCACTCCCACTCGATAGTCGCCGGGGGCTTGTTTGTGATATCGTAGACAACACGGTTGACCTGATCTTTCATCGTGTTGGTGATACGCCTCGAAATCCTGTCGAGAATCGCAAGCGGAATCATCGAGAATTCCGCAGTCATCGCATCCAATGAAGAAACCGCACGTACGACGATTGTCTTTCCGTATGCTCTCCTGTCTCCCTGCACTCCTACGGATTTTGAAGGAAGAAGTGCGGCAAAGTACTGCCAGGGCATTTCCATCTTACCGTCTGCGACCGCCTTCTGAATTTCATCCTCGACGATGAAACATGCCTCACGGACAATTTCGATGTTTTCCGGTGTAACTTCGCCCAGGCATCTTACGGCAAGTCCGGGTCCGGGGAACGGCTGCCTCTCGGATGCTTTTACACCCAAAAGTCTTGCGACGGCTCTTACTTCGTCTTTGTACAGATCGCGGAGAGGTTCGCAGAGTTCCATTCCCATGTCTTTGGGAAGTCCCCCTACATTGTGGTGCGATTTGATTGTATCACGGACGCCGTCGCCGGATTCAATCCAATCCGGTGCGATTGTTCCCTGTACCAGATATTCCGCGCCGAATACTTTCGCTTCCCTTTCGAAAACACGGATGAATTTCTCCCCGATGATTTTCCTCTTTGTTTCGGGATCCGTTACACCTTTCAGTGCTTCGAAGTATTCCGCACTTGCATCTATAATTCTGAAATTGACGCCCATGTCCTGCAGCATACCGCGGACCTCGTCGGTCTCACCCTTTCTCATCAGTCCCGTGTCGACGTAGACTGCCAACAGCCTGTCGCCGATTGCTTTGCTTGCGATAACTGCTGCCACCATACTGTCGACTCCGCCGGAACATGCAATGATTGCTTTGCCTTTGATCTGTTCCGCAACGGATTTCACATGCTCTTCGACGAATCTGTCTGCTTTAAACATCGGCTACACCCTCTGAATCGGTGATGACTTTGTCAGCCATCTCTTTTCTGTATTCTGCCAACTTTCCGGCCAATTTTCCGTCCGATACGCTCAGCATCTGTACTGCCAATACGGCGGCGTTGTCACCTCTGTCGAGACCTACCGCGGCAACGGGTATTCCCGGCGGCATCTGAACTATCGATAACATCGAATCGAGATTCATCTTACCGCTTACCGGTACGCCTATTACGGGTTTGACCGTAAACGAAGCAACCACTCCGGGGAGTGCCGCCGCCAAACCGGCTATGGCAATGAATACCTTCGCATCCGAAGACGTGACCAACTCCTCCACCCTGTGAGGTGTTCTGTGGGCCGAAGCAATCACCGCTTTGTAACTGACATCGAACTTCTTCAGCAATCCCGTCGCTTTCTCCGCAACGGGGAGATCGCTCTTGCTTCCCATGATTATGAGGACATCTGGCATTGTCGCTGAGGATGTTATAACAGATAATAAAGTGTTCGTATGCCCCGTATGCAGTAAAATGGATGCAGCATCCAGCATCCTAACACAGCTTTTTACAAACCTTCGAATTTAAATAAAATAAGCATCGGACAAAACGGTAATACTGCTGACTTAAAATTATATACTGTTTGTCAAAAGGATATAAACTTCTCCGTATGTTTTATATATGAAACATTATTATAGGTAGCTCGGACAGCGTCAAGGTTACGGATTGTCAGTCGGTGATTCTCGTGGAGTTTCTTGGTACGGTTGAAACAGTCTCCGGCGAAGGAAGATTCGTCGTGAAGGCCGAAACCGCACCGGAATCCGGAGAACAGATTTTCGATGAAAAAGGATCCGCAATCGGGACGGTTAAACGTATTTTCGGCCCGGTAGACGGACCGTATGTGACCGTATTGTCACGTGACGGCCTGTCATTGGATGGGATTGTCGGGAAGAAGGTTTTTTACAGGGGAGAGAACAAACATGGTAAAACCAAAAGAAAGCACTGAGGAAATCGAGAAATGTCCTGAGTGCGGAAGTAAACACCTTGTCCGCGATTATGAAAGAGGAGAACTGACCTGCGAGGACTGCGGTCTCGTTATCGACGATCAGTTCATCGATCAGGGACCTGAATGGAGAGCATTCGACGTCGAGCAGGGAGAGAAGAGAGCACGTACCGGTGCTCCGATGACATATACCATCCATGACAAAGGACTGTCTACGGAAATTTCGTGGAAGAATAAGGACAGTTACGGAAAGAGCATCCCCACAAGGAACAGGGCGCAGCTGTACAGGCTCAGGAAATGGCAGAGAAGGATCCGTGTATCCAACGCTACCGAGAGGAACCTTGCGTTCGCATTGTCCGAGTTGGACAGAATGGCATCTGCCATGGGTCTTCCCAGAAATGTAAGGGAAACCGCCGCTATGATTTACAGAAAAGCGGTTAACAAAAATCTCATCAGAGGACGTTCCATCGAAGGAGTCGTCGCAGCTTCGCTGTACGCAGCATGCAGACAGTGCGGTGTCCCCAGGACATTGGATGAAGTTGCTAACTCAAGCCGTGTCGGAAGGAAAGAAATCGGAAGGACATACCGTTTCATGACACGTGAGCTTAAACTGAAGCTCATGCCCACGAAACCTCAGGACTACGTACAGAGATTCTGTTCCGAACTCAAACTGAGCGGCGAGGTTCAGAGTAAAGCCGCGGAAATCCTGAAAGATGCATCCGAAAAGGAACTGACTTCGGGTCGCGGACCTACGGGAGTCGCTGCCGCGGCGATTTACATCTCATCCATTCTGTGCAATGAGAGGAGAACTCAGAGAGAAGTCGCCGATGTCGCAGGTGTAACCGAAGTTACCATCAGAAACAGATACAAGGAACTCACCGAGAAACTCGGTATTGAGATTCAGCTCTGAAAACACTATCATCCCGGACTGTATCCGTTACAGTCCGGGAACATATATTCTTAATAAATTATCAAAAATGAAGTGATTTGTTCTCAGATCACGGTCTGAACCATCTGAATTCCAGATATTCTATGTTCTTACCGACTCTGCAGAACAGGAATTCTTTCTTGACTCCGCCCGAAAGTCTTACCGCACGTGAGATTTCGGGCCACATAGTCCTGTCGGAAGCATCCACCGCATGCATCAGATATCTTGCGTGACAGTCGTCGGGAGATCCTTCGTACGCTCTGAAGTGCGTACCGTACTTGAATCCGGTCTTCACGACCAATCCCCTGGATCTTGCATCAGAATACGCTTTCAGTCTCAGATCGAATTCGTCCTGAATCTCTCTTCCGAATTCCTTCAGTTCTTTGAGAGTCATCTTCTTCTCCGTAACGGAAGAGATTACTTTCAGCTGACCGCGTTCCATGAGATAGCATGCTTCGATGATTGATAACTGCATTACATTCTCGATAGTCTTGCCGTAGAATCCCGATTCGTATACAACGGCGGAATCCGTTGAATCGAAAATGAAAATCCTGTCGCGGATCAAACGTCCGGAAACTTTCTGTACGTTTTCCTTAGGCATGACATCTCCTTTCGGGTCGCGGTGCATCATCTTGTAGTAGACGATATCTCCCTCTTCGTCTACAACACCGTAAAGCAGAGTCTTTCCTTTGTCTTCCGTTTCGGAAACCTCCCCAGAGAAACTTCCGATATCGAACGCAGTACGTTCGGAAACCGCTCTCACCATGTAAATCGGGCGGGAATTGCTCATGGACATTCCCCTCGGAAACACCGACATGTCGAATGTTCCCGATTCCACCTTGACAACCAATCCCCTGGATCTTATGTCGCGGTACACCATGTACTTGATATCGAAATCGGATAAAACCGAGGAAGCGTGATTGAATAATTCCTCGAAAGCGATAGTTTCGCCTTTGTGAATTACTTCC
The DNA here is from genome assembly GCA_963640855.1 of Candidatus Methanomethylophilaceae archaeon. GTDB lineage: Archaea > Thermoplasmatota > Thermoplasmata > Methanomassiliicoccales > Methanomethylophilaceae > Methanarcanum. Next base: position 72,359 of record CAVIAJ010000003.1, on the reverse strand, counting down.
AGCCTCTTACTTTCGAGAAGATATGCTCCTTCCATGAGGTCCAATTCCAGGCCTCCGCCTCTCATCGGATAGCCGTAGTTACCTCTGTTGTAGAGTCTGCTCCCTTCGGCCTGATCCTTAATCACGATGACATCGTCCCTCAATTCGCCGGACATCGTCCGTATTACAGGAAGATTCTATTTATCGGTTCGTACAGGCTGATGAACGATGCAGATGCCTCATGAAGATAATACTGCAGACTTTATGTTCCGAATGTAGTTAATTTTATATAAAAGAACAAACTAATACAGACTAGTTAACCGAGAGTTAACAACCAAGTGATACAATGATGGATCTGGACGTACTGCTCTCAATGGTCGAGAACCCGACCAGACGCAAGATACTGGGATCTCTCGTAAAGATGCCCCGCTATCCTCTGCAGCTGTCGAAGGAACTGGGCATAAGCCAGCAGGCCGTAATGAAGAATCTGTCGGTATTGGAAAAGAACGGAATGGTGGTCAGCTACCGTGAAAGCAGTTCAATGGGTCCGGACAGAATCGTATACGAACCGAGTTCGGAGTTCACGCTGATAATCGACATGAGAAACGGAATGTTTTCAGCAAGGATGATCGAACCCGAGGAGGGTAAGAAAGATACGGTCGACCTTGACAACCTCAGGAATATGAGAGAAAAGATTGACGGTATCGATACAAAACTCAGTCATCTCGAGAAAGAATATTCAGACCTAATCAGAGAAAGAGAGTCGATTCTCTCATCGGTAATCTCCGTACAGAACGGATACGTAAGAAAGAATCTGGCATATGAAGTACTGAACAAACCGAAAAGATCGATTGAGGAAATCTCCAGAGATCTCAACGCAAGTCCTGACGTGATCAGGGACATGATAGACGACATCGAAAGAACAATCAAAGACAGTAAAGAAGGTGAGAAGGATGAGCAATGAAAAACCGCTGAAAGTAGCGGAGCTTAAACCCGGAGAGGCCGGCAGGGGTGTGGCAAGGATCGACCCTGAAATCATGGGTATCCTCGACATCAACGTCGGCGACATAGTGCAGATAGACGGTACCAAAAAAACCGTAGTGAAAGTCCTTATGGGAGGCCCCGAGGATGCAAACAGAGGCATCATAAGGATTGACGGTTCCACAAGAAGGAACGCAGGAACCGGTATCGACGAACGTGTAGGCATCAAGAAAATCGAAGCTAAAAATGCAACAAAAATCACATTCGCTCCGAGTCAGGAACTGAGACTTCAGGGCGGAGAAGAGTTCCTCAGAGATACGTTCAACGGACGTTCCTTTGCGAAAGGAGATACGATTACACTCAGCGTCATGGGTAACAAGTTCGACATGGTTGTTACCTCATTCTCCCCTTCGGCGGATGCTGTCACAATGACATCATCCACCGCCGTGAAGATCAATGACAAACCCGCAGGTGCGAACGGCGAGATTCCTACGGTTACCTACGATGATATCGGAGGCCTCGGAGACGAAGTAAAAAGAATCAGAGAAATGGTCGAACTGCCTCTCAGACACCCCGAACTGTTCAAGAGGCTCGGGGTGGAAGCACCCAAAGGTGTGTTGCTCCACGGTCCACCGGGAACCGGTAAGACCATGCTCGCAAAAGCGGTAGCCGGAGAAACAAGCAGTAACTTCACGTACATCGGAGGTCCGGAGATTGTCAGTAAATTCTACGGCGAATCCGAAGGAAAACTGAGGGAGATCTTCAAAGAAGCCGAAGAGAACGCTCCGAGTATCATATTCATCGATGAGATAGATTCAATCGCGCCCAAGCGTGACGAGGTATCCGGAGAAGAGGAAAGGAGAATCGTAGCTCAGCTTCTGGCTCTTATGGACGGTCTCAAATCAAGGGGCAAAGTCGTAGTGATAGGAGCAACCAACAGGCCCAACTCAATAGATGAGGCACTCAGAAGACCCGGAAGGTTCGACCGTGAAATCGAAATCAACATTCCCGACAGGAACGGAAGACTTGAGATTCTGCAGATCCACACAAGAGGAATGCCTCTTGCGGACGATGTGAATCTCGAAGAATTGGCCGACAGAACACACGGATACGCAGGTGCGGATATCTCCGCATTGGCTAAAGAAGCGGCAATGGCTGCCCTCAGAAGGATTCTTCCCGAAGTGGATGTGGAAGCCGAGGTAATCCCCGTCGAAGTACTGAACAAAATACAGGTCAACAGAGGAGACTTCTTCAATGCACTGAAGGAAATGCAGCCTTCCACGATGAGGGAAGTGCTGATTGAGAAACCCAACGTAAGATGGGACGATGTCGGTGCATTGGACAATGCGAAGCAGGAACTGAAGGAAGCTGTCGAATGGCCTCTGAAATATTCCGATATATTCCAGAATATGAACGCAAAGCCTCCGAAGGGAATTCTGCTCTACGGTCCTCCGGGTACAGGTAAAACGTTACTCGCAAAAGCAGTAGCTACTGAATCGGAAGCGAATTTCATCGCCGTGAAAGGTCCCGAGTTCCTGAACAAATGGGTCGGAGAATCCGAGAAAGCGGTAAGGGAAACATTCCGTAAGGCAAGACAGGCATCCCCGTGTGTCATCTTCATGGATGAAATCGATTCGATCGCTCCGGAAAGAGGTACGGGCGGAGACAGCAACGTCACTGAAAGAGTAATATCCCAGATGCTTACGGAGATGGACGGTTTGGAGGCACTGAACAACGTCGTTGTCATCGCCGCAACAAACAGACCCGACATTATGGATCCCGCATTGCTCAGGCCCGGAAGATTCGATAAGAGCATCTACATCGGACCGCCGGACAGAGATTCGAGGATGAAGATCTTCGGCATACACACATCCAAGAAACCGTTGGATGCCGACGTGGATCTCGCAAAACTCGCCGAAATGACCGAAGGATGCACGGGTGCGGATATCTCAGCCATTTGCAACGAAGCGGTCATGTGTGCCGTAAGGGAACTCGTGAGGAACAGCAAGGATCCCCAAAACGTAGACGCGAGCGAATGCAAAGTTCACATGAAAGACTTCGAAACCGCGGTGGAGAAATTCGGTCCCAAAGCAAGGGACAGACTGAAGGAATACAACCATTGATTCCCTCCTGCCGGGCATCGGCCCGGCAGGCATACCTTCCGTTTTTCAGACCTAATGATGGTAGTGTTCATATCTTCGACATGAATCTCCATACCCGAAGGTAATTGTATGGCTGTCGAACTAATTCACAATCCGACAGATTCCGAAACGCTCTCAGCCGTTTCCGAAATGCTTGAAACATCTTTCGATAAGAAACTCCGTTACCCGTTCGGGGAAATGATTGCCTACATTGAAGACGGAAAAATGGAACTCTACGCCGCATACGACGAAAGCGAACTTGTAGGATTTTCAATTGTCATTCCCAGCGGCGGCACATTGTACCTGCTCTATCTCGCCGTAGACGGCAGGTACCGTTCGAAAGGATACGGAACCGCTATCGTAAAGGAACTGAAGAAAAAATATCCGGATTCCGACATAACTCTCGAATGCGAAGAAAATCTCATACCGTATTACAAACGCCTCGGAATCACAGAAACAGGCTACAAAACGGAATTCAGAGCCGTTACTCTCTATGTTATGTCCGAATCCGAACTCAACCTGAAAGAATTCAACGATGCCAGCGATGTTATCAGTCCTCTCGAAGCCAATGACACCGAGAATTTTGTTTGGATCACACCCGACGGAACAAGACGTGTCTTCGAACCCGGAACATTTCCCGATCATAATTTCCTTCTCTGACGGACGGCTTCCGTCCGTCTGACACAGGATTGTCAACATCGGGCGTATAAAGGAAAGTAGCTTATAGAAGAGCAATTATTTTTATAAATTATGAGCAGAGACGACCTCATAAACACAACAAGAGCCATTCTGGCCAAGGGAGGATTCGACATCTCCCCTCTGATGTCTCTGCGGAGTATATGCTTCGATGTCGTCGGAAGAAAGGACGACAGACTGCTCATAATCAAAGTCCTAAGCAACATCGATGCATTCTCCAGAGAAAACGCCGATGAGCTCAAAGTACTCGCCGATGTGCTGCACGCTTCGCCTATCGTAATAGGCGAAAGATCAAGTTCCGGTCTCCTGGAACCCGGTATCGTGTACTCAAGATTCGGTATACAAATAATATCCAACGAAACATTGGCCGACCACATTCTGGAAGACGCACCGCCGTTCATATTTGCCGCTCCCGGAGGGTTGTATGTAAGACTGAACAACGAACTCCTGAGAGAAGTCAGGGAAAAGGAAGGAATCAGTCTCGGAACATTGGCGGAGGTAGCGGGTGTATCGAGACGTACCATACAGATGTACGAATCCGGAATGGGTGCAATGATCGATGCGGCACTGAGATTGGAAGAATATCTCGACAGACCTTTGATTGAGACTGTCGATCCCTTCGATTACAAATCGGAAACACCCGACAGGAGTTACGAACTGAGAGGAAATCTGAAAACAGGCTCTATGATTCTGGATCATCTCATCGACATAGGATTCGCCGTAACCCCCGTAGTGAGAAGTCCGTTCGACGCACTCTCGAGAAACAAAGATGTCGTAATCCTCACAGGTGTCGACGATCAGGACGAAAGGCTCATTCAGAAAGCGATGATCGCATCGGACATCTCGAGGTTGTCTGGAAGGCATTCCGTCATTATTGTAGAGAAGAAACACGGCAGAGATAATGTAGAATCAACTGCTATAGTCTCCAAAGAAGAACTCAACAGAATGGACGACAAGAACGAACTCACGGATGTCGTACTTTCCAGGGGCGGAAAACAATGATATCTTTCAAGATCGGGGAATGCAATTTCGATATAATTCCCGCTGTCAAAGGACTTATCTCCGAGAAAGAAAAAGTCATCGGAGCTTTGGATGCAAAGGAATACGATGCGGCAGCCGTCGCTTTGGGAGCGGAAGACATTCAGGCGATAACAAGAAGGGACGAAATTCAGGGCGAATTCGAACCCAGCGATTTGGATGTGGTTTACAGCGGCATTCTCGCCGAATTCGGTCCGATAGACATGCCCGATCCCGCATCAACCGTATTGATCGATGAATGCGGAAAAAGAAACATCCCCGTAATTCCGTTGGATATGACCGACGAAGAATACACTCAGCTTTACTGCGAAACGGTATCTACAGTGGAATTCCTGAGAGAGAAACACATAATCAAAAAGGCTCTGAAGAATAAATTCGACAAGTCATCGCCCGAAAAGTTCGCCGTCGAATGGGACAGTCTCGTCAACCATCTGAAAGGATATGCGATGATGAGCAGATACCGCGAACAGCACATGGCCGAACAGATCAAAGATATCTCGAAATACCGTAAAAATGTGTTAGTCGTGATAGAATACGAACGCGTCAAAGGTACAATGGATTCAATCGGTGAACAAGTTGAGCTGTGACAGATGTCTTGAATGCAAATCCCGTGGCGACAGGTTCTGTTCGTACTGCGGAAGCGATCTATCTCATATTGAATGCGCAGAATGTGAAGAACACCGCAGAAACGGCGAAAGATTCTGTTCCTTCTGCGGTAACGAAGTCAATCCCCCTGAGAGAGAAAGTGTACTCTCAATGGCGATAACCGTTGCCGGCATCATCCTCACGACAATACTGTCCTGCTATCTCATTATCGAAATGATAACGGCAGTCTGGGGAGTGTCCGAAGTATGGAATCATCTTCCCTCATACACCCACAGTCTTTTCATCGTAATACCGAAAGTGGTTTCATTCCTGAAATTCAGCGGCACTCCCGTTCAGATATACTATCTTCTGATACTGATCGGCGTACTGAGTTCTGCCGTGTATCTGCTTGCAGTATCATACAGGCCGATTAAAGAAGAAGGTACAAAGGGACTGAAGAAAACACCGCTGTATGAAGTAATGACGCTCTTTGCCGCCTTATACTTCGTGGAAATAATCTACATTATGATAATGAATGCCGCGGGTGTGGAAACCAGTTCACCGTTCGACGAAGAGAATTGGGAAATGATGTTCACTCTGCTCAACGCTTCGATTTACGAGGAAATCATCTGCAGAATACTCTATCTCGGTCTGCCTATGGCAGTCTTAGCTGTCATCATGAAGAAAGATACCAAACTCACAAAGTATCTCTTCGGCGGATTCGGCATGAGTAAACTGGCACTCGTGTTCATCATCTTCTCCGGAGGAATATTCGCAATGGCACACCTCGGAGGATGGGGATGGTGGAAAATATTCCCCACATTCCTGTTCGGAGTGATTTCGGGATATATATTCTGCAAATACGGCGTATACGCCACTGTCAGCATGCATTTCCTGACGGACTATCTTTCCGCAAGCTCGTGGCTCGGCGATCCTTTCTCGGCAATGATTCTTGCGCTTGCAGTTCTCGCCTCGACTTTCGGAGGCATACCCTTTGTCGGCGTATACACGAAAAGGGCATACCTCTGGCTCAAAGAGGAATTTACGAAGAAATCATCCGAGGAGACCGGAAAGGATTCCCTGTGATTCCACACCCGACTGGAAGGATCTGCATTCTATGATGTAGTTTCCGCCGTATCCGCCGAGACTCTTCAGTACCTTCGGGAAGTCTATGTTGCCTTCTCCCAATGTAAGGTGCTCATCCATCTCGCCGTGATTGTCGTGGATGTGAATGTTCACGAATCTGTCCTTGAATTCCGAAATAAATTCATCGATCTGTCCCACTGTGTTGGCGTGACCGATATCGAAACACATCCTGAGATTGGTTCCGTCGAGTAACTGCTTCATCTCATCCACGGTACGTCCGAGCATGAACGGGAAGGAAGGCATGTTCTCAATCGCAACGGTTACACCGTATTCCGCGGAAAGCCTGTCCAGAGAACCCAGTGATTTTTTGGCTTTCATAATCGCTTTTTCCTCCATGTACGGTACCGACATGGAAGTCAGTCCGGGGTGGACTGTTACTGTTTTGATATCGAGGTTCATCGCGGATTCCAACGTAGACAGAATCTCAATGACGGAATCCTCTCTGATTCTCTCGTTAAGCGATGCGATATTGATGTCGCTGATAGGTGCGTGAATGGAATATGAAATGTCGTAGGCTTCCTTCATTGTCATGAAAAGACCTTCAACTTCTCTGAGGTGATGTTCCGCTTCTGCGAATATCTCCCAATGTTTGAACTGTTTCGCAACCTCAGGAAGAACTTCCTTGAAATCATACGAGCTGAACTCCGGACACGATACTCCGATCAAATCAAAACCTCCTCTCCGTCCACCGTAACAGGTGCGACGCTGTCGATGACTCCGTCGAGCGCATCGTCCGTAACGACCACTTTCATAGTACCGAGAATTGTTTTCTCTTCGCAGAATGATATTTTTCCTACGTATGCAACCTGCTTGTTCAGGAAGAATCTTGTTACGTTTCCTCTTTTGCCTCTGAGCATAACGCTGCGTGTGGTGTCAAGGATCTTCTGCTTACGGATCTGTCTACCGAAATGTTCCAGATTACCTGCCTTTCCGATAAGCCTGTCACCTGATTCGGTTATTTCCGCATCGGGAAAGATCCTCTCCATCGCCGTTCTGACCTTGTTGGGGTCCTCGCTGGGGAAGACCGGACATGTAATCTCGACCGTCATCATGATGACTTCCGTAACCCTCCGTACGCTAATAAATGTTATTTCACAACCTGTGACAACATCATGTCAACGATTTTTTATCAAAGAAATACATGTCCTTTTTTATCATCATGAGCAGGAAAGAAGTACTGACATTGGCGGCAAGGAAGAATATGTTCCTTTCACCCGAAGCAATGGAAATCATCATGTCCAATGCCGATCCAGTCGGTTTCACCAACACGGTGCTGTCAGCTCTTTCGAACAATCCGATATTTGTAACAAAAGAGGATGTCTTATCGTTCCTTCAGGGAGACAAAGCGATATGCGAATCTCCGAAGACATTCGATCCAAATAACAAAAGAATACCCGACATAAAAATCATCGATAACACAGATATCACGGGAAGTTCTCTGTGTACCGGTACCATTGACGATTTCACAAGATATTTCCAGAACAGATATCAGATTTTGAAGAAAATTATCGAGAGAAGAAGTGATTTCGGTATCTCCAAGAAAATCAAGGATGCGCGTGACATCTACGACAGAGACGTAAGAATCGTAGGAATAGTCAGTGAAAGAAGAATCTCCGCAAACGGCCATCTGATGCTTGATGTAGAGGATGACGGAGGAGACAGAAACAGCAGCTGTACCGTATTCATTTCGAAAGACAATCCCCACTTCAACGATATTATCACCAACGACATGGTCCTGGGATTCAAAGGAAGATTCAGCAAACCGAAGGACGGAGGTTCCAGAAAAGGATTCTTCATTCCCGAGGAAGTCGTCAAGCCGAGTGTTCCGCAGTCGCACAAATGGCAGGTATCCGACTCTCAGTCGACTGTAGCTTTTCTCTCCGATGTCCACATGGGCAGTAAGACCTTCCTTGAGAACGATTGGCAGAGGATGATAAAATTCCTGAAAGAAAACAGCGAGAAAGACTGTATCGACTACATTATCTTTCCCGGAGACGTTGTCGACGGAATCGGTATATTCCCGGGTCAGGAAGAGGAATTGGATGTTCTCGACATTTACGATCAGTACACCAAACTCGCAGAATATCTGAAAGATATTCCCGATCACATACACATGATTATCCACCCCGGAAATCACGATGCATGCAGACCTGCCGAACCGCAGCCCGCTTTGAATAAAGTATACAGAGAATCCTTCGATTCGAATGTAATGATGACCGGCAACCCTGTGTATCTCAACATCGAAGGAAGAACCATTCTGACATATCACGGCAGAAGTATAGACGATTGGGTCTCAGGTGTTCAGCAGCTCACATACAACGATCCGCTCAGAGTTATGAAGGAAATGACGGACGCCCGTCATCTCGCACCCATATACGGTCAGAAGACCGCTCTCGCACCTGAGAAAAAGGACTACATGGCAATGGAAATCGTTCCCGATATCTTCGTATCGGGACATGTTCACGGATACGGATTCATGGACTACAAAGGAATCAAAATGATCAATGCCTCCACGTGGCAGGATCAGACGGATTATCAGAAACAGCACAACTTCAATCCCGTTCCGGGAATAATGCCTATGGTCAATCTCGGTTCAGGCGTTGTGTCCATGAAGAACTTCAGAAACTGATCTGTGCGCTCTCATGTAATCTCTGGCTTTAGTCGCTATGCATCCGGTTATGATACTCAGTACGATAGCCGTCAATGCGACGGCGAATCCCTGTGCCATCGGAAGAACCGGGGTGTAATTGACAAGATTGAACGTATAAAACGGAGAAACCAGAAGTTTTCCGTAGAACGTATGCATAACAAGGATTGTAAGCGTGTGCTCGCCGAGGAACGTAAATACCGTCGAAAGACCGGAAATCCTCGAAAGCAGGAATGACATTACCACCAGAACATATCCGCACGAACATGCCAATATCAGGAATGTGTATGCGGACCACCCCCCGTATGCTCCGTAACGTGAGAGATTGAATCTCAATCCCGTGGGGAAGAATACAGCAAATACAATTCCTACTGCCAACATTGCAGCGAAGATAATCCAATAGCGTTTCGTACGCCATCCGTTCTCGACAAATTCCACAACCTTGTATTTTCCGAGAACGGCACCGATAAGCATCAATGCAGCCGCAAGAGGTCCGCTCTCTGCGTAGAACGGAAGTTTTACGGCGACAACCTCAACCAGTAAACATGTGACGGTTGCCAGAATGAATATCGTAAAAGCCGTTCTTTTGACATCCTTCAGTGCCCAATCCGCCACTGCGTAGAATATGATGAAACCGACCATCATAATCTCAAGGTAATAGTATCCCTGACCTATTTCGAACACGCCGTACATTGAAACGGCGGTACCGTACTGATTGAATGCAGTCTTACCGATAAGACATTTCCATATGACTTCCGGAAGGTCCGCGATATTGAGATCGTATCCTGTCATTGAAAGGTAGACGAACATTACGGCTGTCAGCAGAACCGTACATGCAACATACACGACGAGAATCTGCGAAATACGTTTTTTCACATTATTGCAGAATCCTCTTTCGGGCCTGTAGAAATAACCTGAAATGACAAAGAACATGAAAAGATAACAGTAAACGAATTCGAACAGCGGTGACGGTTTCGAATCTTCACCCGTACCGGATGTAACGAAAACAAAATGAATCATCACCAGTCCGAAGATCGCTATGCCTTTCAGCATATCAATCGTCTTCAGACGACCCTGAACTTTTCCCTCCATGTGGTGTCTGCCTTCGGTTGTGTGATTGTTTATTATTATAATAACCCTAGTGTCGGTACAAATTTGCCAACACGTTAAAAACAGCGGGATCTGCATTGATTGATACGGTGATAAAGTGTTTACGGATGGCGGCATAAGCCGCCATCGCGGTCACAACAGTGTTTGATCCACCAGTGCCCAGATGATGAGTATGAAGCCGAGTAAGAGCATCGAATAGGACACTATCCAGATTATCTTGAACGCTCTTGCGAGTTTTACAGGATCGTTCTTGATGTCCAGATAGAAATCCTCAATCGATTTCATCTTATTCCGCGACCTCGCCCTTTCCTTTCAGGAACTTGAGACGGTTGGTGTTCTCCCTGTCCATCTCCTCGAGCGTGAACTTAACGAATCTCATCGATTCTTCAAGCTCGGGGATGAGTTTGAACTCCATAGCGTTGACTCTTCTCTTGGTCTTCTCGATTTCATCGAGGAGTCTCTTCATCGTAGTCTCAATCTCGGCAGCACGGATGATGGTCTCCAGCAACTTCTCGAAAGCCACTGAGGCTTCCTCGATGTAAGGGGAGGTAGAAATGACACCGTATCCCTTGTTCAGGATGTCTATGTGTGTCACATCTGCTTCTACCTTGGGAACCATCATTCCCATGATGCTCTTGCTTCCGACCTTGACCTTGGGTTCCGTCTTAAGGGCATATGCCGCGCTCTTGACCGCAATCTCACCTTCAACTGCTCTGGCTATGGAGATCTTCAGCATAGCGGACTGGTAGTCCGATGCAACGGATCCTCTCATCTCCTTCGCTTTCTCCATCACTTCGAAGAACTCGATGATGAGACCGTCTCTCTTCATCTTCATGATCTTGTAACCGTTTTTGGTTGTCTTGATCTTGTTCTTCAGTTCGATGAGAACCGAACGTGTCGGGGTGATATCGTGGCTAGGCATGGAACTCACTCTTTCTTAGGGAGGTACTTCTCGATGTACTTCCTGCTAATCCTTGTGATCTGGTCTTCGTCGAGTGTTGCGATGAGATCCCATGCAATCGAGAGTGAATCCTCGATCGAACGGTCCTCGTCGTGTCCCTGGCGGACAAATTTGTCCTCGAAGAGATCTGCGAAGTGCAGGAGTTTCCTGTCTTTCTCGGACAGTGATTCCTCACCGACAATAGCCACGAGACCGCGGAGATCCTTACCCTCTGCGTATGCCGCATAGAGCTGATCCGATACTCCCTTGTGGTCTTCACGTGTCTTGCCTTCTCCGGTACCTCCACCCATCAGCCTTGACAGGGATGACGAAACGTTTACCGGCGGGTAGATACCTGCACGGTGGAGTTCCCTCGACATAACGATCTGACCCTCGGTGATGTAACCTGAAAGATCGGGGATCGGGTGGGTGATATCGTCACCGGGCATTGAAAGGATAGGAATCTGTGTAACCGATCCCTTCTTACCCTTGATCCTTCCGGCACGCTCGTAGAGCTGTGCAAGGTTGGTGTACATGTAACCGGGGTAACCGCGCCTTCCGGGCACTTCCTCACGGGCTGCACCGATCTGACGGAGTGCTTCACAGTAGTTAGTAACATCTGTCATGATGACAAGAACCTGCATTCCGAGCTCGAATGCCATATACTCAGCGGTCGTAAGACCGAGCCTGGGTGTGATGATACGCTCTGCTGCAGGGTCGTCTGCGAGGTTCAGGAAGACCACAGCATTCTTCAAAGCACCGGTCCTCTCGAATTCCTTCATAAAGGTCTGTTTCTCTTCGTTGGTGATACCCATTGCGATGAACACGACAGCGAACTCTTCGTTCTCTCCTCTGACCTTTGCCTGCCTTGCAATCTGAAGAGCCAGATCGTTGTGGGGAAGACCGGATCCTGAGAAGATAGGAAGCTTCTGTCCTCTGACGAGAGTGTTCATACAGTCGATGGTGGAGATACCTGTCTGGATGAAATCCGACGGGTTGTCTCTTGCCCAGGGGTTGATAGCCGCTCCGACGATATCGAGTTTCTCTTCGGGTGTGATTGCGGGTCCTCCGTCAAGAGGTTCACCAGCACCTGTGAGAATCCTTCCGAGCATGTCTTTCGAGACAGGCATCTTCATTGTTTCGCCGAGGAAACGGACGGATGCATCTCTGTCGATACCTGTTGTTCCTTCGTATACCTGAACAACGACGATATCGTCCGATGTATCGAGAACTTCTCCTCTCTTCATCGAACCGTCCGACAGCCTGACACTGACCAATTCACCGTATGCGATAGGCTCTGTCTTCTTTACGAAGACGAGAGGTCCTGCAATCTGTGAGATTGTCTTGTACTCTTTGGATACTTCTGCCATATTTATGCCCCCAACTGTTTGAACTGCTCGTCGAAGTCTTTGTCGATTGCTGCAAGTTCGTCGTCGATGGTCTCTTCGTACTTGGATCTGATGAATCTCTGCCTTGCGGGGATTCCGACAATCTTATCGACAGTCGCACCTGCAAGAAGCGCCTTCTGAGCCAGGTCTGAGAACTTCTTGATAAGTTTGAGCATCATGAACTGCCTTGACATGGGACAGTAGGTATCCACGGGATCGTATGCGTTCTGCTGCAGGAAGATCTCACGGACCATCTTCGAAACTTCGAGAGTGATCTTCTGATCGTCAGGCAGTGCGTCCGAACCGACCAGCTGAACGATTTCCTGAAGTTCCGATTCCTTCTGCAGAATCTGCATTGCCCATTCCCTGAGTGCGGGGAAGGACGGGTCGACGTTCTTCACGTACCAGTCTTTGAGCTGGTTGTCGTACAGTGTGTATGACGTAAGCCAGTTGATGGTCGGGAAGTGACGCCTCTCCCTCAATTTTGTATCAAGTGCCCAGAAGACACGGACGATACGGAGGGTGTTCTGTGAAACAGGTTCCGAAATATCTCCTCCTGGAGGTGAAACCGCACCAATAACGGAGATCGAACCGTCTTTACCGCAGAGCGATGTTGCGTAACATGCACGCTCGTAGAACTCCGAGAGCCTTCCTGCGAGGTATGCAGGGTAACCCTCTTCTCCGGGCATTTCTTCAAGCCTGGATGAAATTTCACGCATAGCCTCTGCCCACCTGGAGGTGGAGTCGGCCATAAGTGCGACGTTGTAACCCATATCCCTGTAGTACTCGGCGATGGTCATTCCTGTGTAAACGGATGCTTCTCTTGCCGCGACAGGCATGTTGGATGTGTTGGCGATGAGGACTGTCCTGTTCATAAGGGGGTTTCCTGTCTTAGGATCGACCAGTTCAGGGAACTCTGTAAGAACTTCTGTCATCTCGTTTCCGCGCTCTCCGCATCCGATGTAAACGACGATTTCAGCATCGGACCATTTTGCAAGCTGCTGCTGTGTAACCGTCTTTCCTGTACCGAATCCACCGGGGATTGCGGCCGCTCCTCCTTTTGCGAGGGGGAACACGGAGTCGAGAACCCTCATTCCTGTTACGAGAGGCACATTAGGCTGGTGCTTCTCTTTGACAGGCCTGGGTACACGGACAGGCCATTTCTGCATCATGATGACATCTTTTCCGCCGATTGTCGCAACTGTCTCTTCGACAGTGAAACTTCCGGCTTTGATATCATCGACCGTACCGCGTACATCAACGGGGCAGAGGATTCTGTGCTCCATGGTGCCTTCCATAACTGTTCCGATAATCTGTCCGGGTTCAACTACATCGCCCTTGTTGACGACGGGTTTGAAATCCCATTTTGCTTCTCTGTCCAATCCAGGTGCGGAAACTCCACGGAGAATGAAGTCTCCCATTTTCTCCTGAAGAACTGCCAGCGGCCTCTGAATTCCGTCATAAACGGAGTGCAAAAGTCCGGGGCCGAGTTCCGCAACGAGCGGACGGCCGGTGTTTGTGACCGGTTCTCCCGGTTTCACGCCGGACGTATCCTCATAAACCTGGATGATAGAGTAGTCACCAACGATCTTGATGACTTCACCCATCAGCATCTCGTTTCCGACGTGTACGACATCGTACATACGGGGAGAGATACCGACGGCGGTAACTACAGGTCCTGCGACTCTGTAAATCTTTCCTTCATTGCTCATTTACTCATCCTCTTTGTATAAATCAACGCCAATCGCTCTCTTGATCTTCTCACGAAGATCGCCCATTCCCGCACCGCCTACTGTGACAATGACAGGACTGATCGAATCAGTCACTTTTGCCCTCATCTGCGGTGTGAGGTTCTTGAGATCCTCTCCGTCGACGGCAAGAATTCCGATTTCGGGATCCGCCATCGCTTCGGTGATCTTCTCCTGATAATCTTCAGGGTGGGCAACGAAAACACGCCTGAGACCGGCAAGCCTGAATCCCAGCACGAATTCCTCATTTCCTAATACTGCTATTTCCATCAGATCACCAGCAGACCTTTGATGGTCTCGGCATCCAAACCGCTCTCGATACCTCTTGCGACAATCCTGATGTTGTTGACTTCGATTTCCTTGTGAATCATGAAGTCAATCACGGGGATGACCGACAGAGGGTACAGGTGCGAGAAGTTCTTTGCTTCCGCCATCTTGCATTTCTTGAGTCCGGCCACGATGCCTCTGAGCGAATTGGTATCTTCATCAAGCGCGTCCTTAATTTCTTCGAAGAAACTAAGTTGCGCCATATCGTTAACCGCTGCGGAAACGGTTTCCGCATTGGCAAGCTGTGTGGCCAGCTTCTTGTCTATCTCTTTACCACCGGAGATGTAGTAGTCCATGACTTTCTCACCGGTGACCCCCTCGAGTTTCAACTTGAGGATGGTTTCGAGATTCTTCATATCTACTTCTATCCTGATGTAGTTCTGATACAGACGGTAAGGTTTGTCCTTAGGGTCTATGCTCGCGAGGAGTGTTTCGTAGTGGTTTTTATCGAGGTAATCCTCGACAATCGAGAGATTCTTTTTCTCCCTGAACTCATCGAGAACCGATTGAGGTATTGACCTGCCGGTTCTCTTTCCGTAAAGGGTAATGATCTCTTCCTGAGATTCGAGCGAAATGAGCTTTTCCAAATCTTCTTCACTCAGCTTTCCGGCAAGGACGAGATCCTCTCTGATGCTGTCCGCGTCGATTCCGAAGGACTTTCCGCGGAGAATCACCTTAAGGTTCCAGATATCCCATTTCTCCAGGTCGATGGCGAGTATATCGTGGAGCTCGCCCGTCGCAGAGTGAAGGATGTCATTGAAGATCCTTGCCATGTTCTGATACGTTGCATGTTCTACAAGGTTGATACCGTCGAACTTTCCCGTGAGATCAGTGATCTCCTTCTGATATCCCGATTCACTGATGAAACGCGAGATCTCAGGAAGGCTCATCAAGAGCATCTTCTGGTAGGCATCGTCGCTCATGAGCTGGGCTTTCTTAGCCTTCACACGTGCGACAACGTACGCATAGTTGCCTTTCTTTCCTTTATTGCGCCCGAACATACTCTTCACCCGAAGAGAATATCGGAGATGCTCTTGATCTCACGGTCCCAGATTGTCTGAAGTACCGTCCTGTACTGCATGTCGACTTCCAGTGTACCGTCTTCGGATTCGAAAATGATACCGCCGGTCATCCTGCTGTTAGTAGCCACGGAAGAAACGCCGAGATCTGCCGCTGTGAATTTGTCGCACTCCGCAAGGTAAGCCTTGGGGTTTACGATGAGTTTCGATGCCGCAACAACCATCATCTTGTACTGAGCCAGCTTCTTTTCGGCAGGCGCATTCTCAAGTGATGAAAGTGCTTCATCGAATGCTTTGGCGAGGATCTCCTTCTTCTTGGCCAGAACGATCTTCTTACCCTCCAGATCTGCACTGGAGAGTTCCTGACGTTCCAGACGCGCGATGTCGTCCTTGAGCCTCTTTTCCTCTTTTTCATTCATGACAGAAATCTGCGCATCCGCATCCGCTGCGATCTTTGCGATCTCTGCATCGGCCTCGGCCTTGATTTTGGCCGCTGCCTCTTCGGCGGATTTGCCGATTTCCATCTTCACTTCGTTCAATGCCATGAAACGGCCCCTGACTCCTGATTTACATCATGATTGCAAGGATAGCGATAACAAGACCGAAGATGACGATTGTCTCAGGAAGAACCATGAGAACCATTGCTTTACCGAAGAGGTTCTCGTTCTCGGTGATTGCACCGACTGCTGCTGCTCCGACATCTTTCTCGGCCATACCTGCACCGAGACCCGCAAGTCCGACTGCGATTCCTGCTCCAATAACTGCCAATCCTGCTCCAACTTCTGTTGCCATTTTTATGCCTCTGTTTCGTTGTTTTTGGTGTGTTTACGCTTCTCTGCGAGCGGTGAATACTCGACACCGCCACCGATAAAGAATTTGTTCATCATTTCCACGTACTGCAACCTGAGTCCGTGCAGACCTGCGGAGATGATGGCTAAGACCCATATCATGAGGTGACCGATCACGAAGATGACGATACCGAAGATACCGCCGCCCAGCATGATAAAGGCGATATAGTTGAACGCCAGCGCCATTCCGGCTTTTGACATACCGATTGCCGCAAGACGTGTGTACGAAAGGATATTTCCGACGATACCGGGAAGTTCCAGGATAGCCTGCATTTTCTCTTTGGGGAAGCATGAAGCTACACCGAGTACGAGAATCAATGCTCCGACTCCCAGGATGGGTAATGTGGATGAAGGCCATGTTGCGGGCTTCATCATCTCAACACCTTCACCGCCGAACATGACTGTCGTGAGTGCGTAACAGAATACTGTCATACCCACGAATGTCAGAATCCAGCCTCCCTTCTCAAGGTATCCCTCTTTGATTCCGTGCATCCTGGATGCGTTGAGGAATCCGATAAGGTACGCCAAGAAGAGGTGGACGATTCCCATGTATACACTCAGTTTGAGTAAGAACGTTGCTTTACCGAGTTTGCTGATTCCGTGACCGTTGATCATAATGTCAGTGAACCACTCAGGCATGAGAACGATGTTACCAGTGTATTTCATGAACAGCTGTTCCCATGAAATCTCATGCGTGTACTCCATCATTGCCAGATATTCAGCGGTACCCCAGTTGTGGAAGTCGGACATAGCGCTCGAAATGAGTCCTGTATCAATCATTCCCTTAATCTGTTCGGCCGTCGGATGCGGTGTGACAAAGTGCATACCCAGCATTTCTCCGAAGAAGAAGAATCCGAATATAGCAGCCCAAATACCGCCGTAGAACAGAACGGTACCAATTGCCTGGAACTCCCTTGTCTTGGAGTGCCTCAATCCCAGTGCTCCCAGACAAATGAAGGGAATCGCGTAACCGAGATCACCCACCATAAATCCGAAGAAGAACGGGAAGAATATTGCGATGATTGTGGACGGATCGATTTCCTGGTATTTGGGTACCGAAATCAGTTTGGTCGGAAACTCGAAACGTTTTCCGACCGCTCCGTTCTTCATCTTGGTAGGTGCTTTCTGGAAACGGGGTTCCTGTTCGGCCTCCTCGTGAAGCGACCTACCTCTGGATTGTTCTTCAATTTCAATATAGACGTTGTTATCCATCGCCTCGTTGATTGTGGCGATGACACCGTCGACGTCTTTTGAGGGTACCCATCCGTCGATAACGAAGGAGTACTCGCTTGTCGCGATCCTCATCGGTGTTTCTCCCTTCTTTACTGTAAGGGATAGTTCCTCATCGGATGCGACGATGAACGTCTTGTATTTCTCCGAGAATTCTGCAATTCTCGCATCGACGTTGACCAATTCGACCTCTGCCGCTGTGATAGCGGACTGCGTCTTTGCGAGCGCATCTGCAGCCGAACCTGTGACTGCAGGAACCTGAATCTCGGAATATCCGTACTCGGACAGAACCGTTGCGGCCTTATCCTTCTCGGATTTCTTCACGAATACCGCTGCGACTCCTCCGTCTTTTGCGAATGACACAAAGGTCTCCGCATCGGGAAGTGCCTCCAATGCCGCTGTGGGATCTGCTTTGACCGATCCTACAAACACTGCAATGGATTCGTATCCGCTGTAAAGTTCTAAGTTTATTGGAAGCTTGGAAAGCTTTGAAAGACTTACTTCCTGTGCTTTCAATTCTGCGACATTCTGAACGATCCTGTTCTTTTCGTCAATGGCCGACATGACCTCTGACATAACAGTTTCGACACCGTTCGAAGAGATTTCCGCCTCGATATCTTTGACAGATACCGACTCCATCTCGACACCTTTGAGTTTGATGCCGAGATCCTTCTCCGTCGTCCTCAGTGCAAGCAGCCTCTCGGATGCTTTTGATGAATACGGACGGGGTCTGCCGATGGCGAATCCCTCATCCTGGCCGGTGGTATGATCGATCAGGTGGACGGCGTCGAGACTGTACAATACGTCAATCATATCGTCCAGGCGTGACTTGTTGCCCACGATCACAATCCTACTCATCGACTCAGGAAGTAACATTCAATGTCCTCTCAAATTCTTCATTGAGGAAGTTCTTCACTTTCTCTAACTTAGCATCGATATCGCTACCGATGTCTGCTGCTTCCTTCTTTCCGCCAGAAAGGAGCTCTTCACGCTTTGCAACAAGCGCTTCCTTCTCCTCAGCAATCGCGGATTCGTAGTTGCTGCGAGCTTTCGCTTCGGCATCTTGAATCCTCTGCACGGAATCTCTGCGTGCGGCGGCGATAGCTGTTTTCTTGTCTGCTTCAGCCTGTTCGACTTTGGCGTTTGCGGCTACCTCCGCGTTCTTAATTTCTTCAAGTATGTCAGTACGGCCCATATACCTCCCCGACCTTAATTACGGTGGGGTATGCGAAGTCATTACTTAAAAGATATGGCCTCTTTTTATAGAGGAAATGAAGGAAAATCAGTGTTCCCGAATCGGAAGAATGAATTCTCTGACTTTGATATCCGTCTCCGCGAAAATCTTCTTGGAAAGATCGTCGACATATCCTTCGGAATAGACGACTTCTTTAATGCCGGCGTTGATCAGTATCTTGGCACACATGGAACACGGATAGGTTGTGGTGTAAATCGTGGCATCCTTGACACTTGTTCCGAAGTATGCAGCCTGTGCCACGGCATTCTGTTCCGCATGTACCCCTCTGCACAGTTCATGCCTAGTGCCAGACGGAATATTCATCTGCTGTCTGATGCAGCCGAGTTCCTCACAGTGGAAAGTGCCTCTCGGAGAACCGTTGTAACCCGTGGATATGACGTGTTTGTCCCTTACAACCACGGCACCCACTCTTCTTCTCAGACAGGTGGATCTTTTGGCTACAAGAAACGCCATTTCCATGAAATATTCGTCATTTCCGGGTCTTTCCATGGGTTTCGGATAATTATGCTATTATATATGTTTACTTCAATTCAGGTACAATAACTGGATACCGTGGGGGATGAAGATATCACCAGCATTCTGAAAACAGGCATAGCGATGTTTACGGTCATCATCATCGTCTTCGGCGGGATGTATCTCTATTCAGGCCTGAATAAACCGCTCACGGTAGTTGAATCCGGAAGTATGCAACATTCCGAAACGGAATCGAGTATAGGTGTCATAGATACCGGAGATATCATCGTGATGGTTTCTACGGAGAAAAAACCCATTACTTCATATGTAGAAGGATATCACAACGGATACAGTAATTTCGGAGATTACGGAGATGTCATTATCTATTACCGCGACTACGGAAATCCTGTGATTCACCGTGCGATACTTTGGCTGGAATATACCAATCTCGGCAAATGGTCCGCACCTGCTTTGGCAAATTTCGATACAGACAGATGGACCGATGACAACGGTGTCGCAAAAGATCCGTACGATCTGAAAGGAACTCTTACAATCTCTGGATTGGGATGGAGAAATTATACAGCATCCGTTGACTTGGATACTCTCAGTAAACACAGCGGATATCTTACTGCAGGTGACAATAATCAGTATTTCGATCAGGCAACCGGAATTTCGACATGCGGATTGGTCGATAAGGCACACATCAAAGCCGTTGCAGGTCTTGAAATTCCGTGGTTGGGATGTATCAAACTCCTTATCAACAATAAGAATGTAGATAAGATTCCGGATAACAGTATTCCGTGTCTTGCCGTTTCGATGCTTATTGTGATTTCGATTCTTATAGGAATTATGGCTGTCACAAGTCATTTCGTGAAACAGCATAACCTGAAAAAAGAGAAGAAAGGGAAAGAGTGAACGGAAAGGAAAAGTGAAACCCTCCCACCCCTACATTTCCACTGGAACTGTTTTACATAAGTTTGGTCTGATTCGGAGGAACGTAATCAACCAATTTTCTGAAAAGTTCGTCCTTTTTGAAGCGTTCGAGAACCTCTTTCTGAACATCTAATTTGATTTCTTTGGTTCTTCCCGCTTTACCGAATGATTTGACGGATGCGTTAATGAGACCCATCATATCCAACTCCTGAATAAGATCGCCGACTCTTCTCTGTGTCAGAACAGGTACTTTGATTATTTCTGCGATGTTTTTATATTCATTATAAACATCGCCGGTGATGATTATACTGTTGGATCTTTCCGAAATTCTGATAATAGCCAGGAGAAGGATTTTTGTCTGCTGTGAAAGTGATTTTATACTTTCTTCGACAACATCGATTTCGATACTGCTTTTTGCGGATTTGACATGAGCGATAGTGATTTCATCGTCACCGTTACGTTCTGCAATATCCGTTGCGGTCCTGAGAAGATCGATTGCCATTCTTGCATCTCCGTCGGATCTCGAAGCCAATGCTGCACAATATTCGACAACGGATTCATCGAGAACATTAGGTTCGAATACTCTGTCGATTCTGTCAAAAAGAATGTCTTTCAGTTCTTCTTTACTGTACGGAGGAAAAATGATACTCTCTCCTCCGAATCTGCTTTTTGCTTTAGGTTCCAACATTTCCTGGAATTTAGAATTGTTTGAAATTCCTATGATAGAAACTTTTGATTTGTCAAGATGTTCATTTATCTTTGCAAGATAATAGAAGATATCGTCACCTTTCTTGGAAATCATATGATCGATTTCATCGAGAATAATAACAAATACACATTTTTTCGATTCAATCTCCTGATAGAATTCTTTGTATAATTTTTCAAAACTCCATCCGGTGAAAGGAATTTTCTCATTGATATCATCGACAAACTGTTTTGCAATATCATACAGAATACCGTATGCAGTATCGATAACTTCACAGTTGACATAAAGATACTGACATTTTTCTTTTTCAGGATCGATTTTTCTCAGTTCTTTTCCGATATAATTGATTACAGCGGTTTTTCCCGTTCCTGTCATTCCGTATATCATGATATTCGAAGGTTTTTCTCCGTTGAAAGCAATCGAAATGATTGAAGCGATTTTATCAATCTGATCTTTTCTGTGAGGAAGATCATCCGGAAGATAGGTTGTCTGAAGAACTTTCTTATCTTTTATAAGCTGTTTTCTCTTTTTGATATATTTAGTGAAAATAGACTCATTTTTTAAAATTTCTTCATCACTCATTTCAATCTTCCATCGGAAATTTATTGGTAAAACCTGTATTTCCTCTGAACATAAAAACTATATTTAATAATTATCTTCCTTCTCAAAATCCGTTACACAGAATATCGGTTTCAACATAGATCTTCCGGTTTTTTGCGAAATGAATGATTGCATTTCACACTGTTCTGTTCGTTCGATTTGAAAACAAAATGAAATCCCATTGAATACCTTTTAATGAGAGGAATCTATTCATCCTTACTTACACGAGGTATTCAAATGAAACATCCTGGTTGGGCAACAGTCGGACTCAGTCTTGCACTCATCGCTGCATGCGTTGTTGCATTGTATTTCATCGGTCTCAGATGAAAAATCATTTCCAGTGGAAATATAGGGGTGTCCCCCTATACACCGCATTAAGTTCTAATTGTAGTTATGGACTTTTATCAATATTCTGGATTTTTATCGGAATATGGACAGATATTCCGTACTGTCAATATCGATTGTCATATTGATATTGATATTCGCATCGTTCAATGTAAGTGAGGAAGACGATTCTATAACCGGATTTGCGGATCAGATCAAATCAACAGATTCCGGATATACATTCATGATAAACGACGGGAACGGAAATTCCGTAAAATCGTTTTCTTCCGTGAAACCGGATTCGGGATTGCATGAATTTTCAGGATCGTATTCCGAAGACGGAAGTATGTTCTTCGTCAGTAAAATAGAATAAGGGAATCGGACAGAACCGATCCCCTTCTTATTGTTTCTTTAACAGCGGCGGATAATCATCGTTACCGCGTTGCCTCCTCCGAGGCAGAGTGTGCCGAGACCGACTTCCTTATTACGGTTCTTCAGTGCGTAGAGCAATGTTGTAATAACACGTGCTCCGGAACATCCGATGGGATGTCCGAGTGCGACTGCTCCTCCGTTCACGTTGAAAATTTCATCAGGAACGTTGAGATCTTTCTTCACGGCGCAGGATGCGGTTGCAAACGCTTCATTGTGTTCGAAGAGATCGATGTCGTCGATTGTCATACCTGCTTTCTTGAGAACATGTCTCGTCGTGGGTATGGGAGCTTCCATGATGTATTCGGGAAGAACACCGCGCTCACCGTATGCTTCGATTGTTGCGAGAGGTTTGATTCCGTGTTCTTTTGCCCAGGACATCGATGAAATAACCAATGCGGATGCACCGTCGCTGAGCTGCGAGGAGTTACCTGCGGTAACTCTTCCGTTCTCTTTGAACACGGGTCTCAGTTTTGCAAGTGCTTCGACGCTTGTATCTTCTCTGATTCCTTCATCATGATCGAAGATAATTTCCTGTTTTTTCTGTTTGATTGTAAGAGGAAGGATTTCGTCTTTGAATGCACCGTTCTTTGTCGCTGCGGCTGCTTTTATATGACTTTCATATGAAAGCTGATCTGCATCTTCACGTGTAACATTGAATCTGTCTGCGACGATTTCTCCGGTCATTCCCATATGCTGGTCGTTGAATATGTCCCAGAGTCCGTCGTGCACCATGGAATCGACAACTTTCTGATCGTTCATGGTGTATCCGAATCTTACTCCGGGCATGAGGTAGGGTGCACGTGACATGCTCTCCATTCCTCCGGCGACGATACAATTGTATTCTCCCGCTTTGATGGCATCTGCCGCAAGCATGACGGATTTCATTCCGGATCCGCAGACTGCGTTCACTGTGAACGATCCGATTTCTACGGGAAGACCGCCGCCGACAGCAGCCTGTCTTGCGGGATTCTGTCCCAATCCGGCCGATATGACGTTACCCATGATGCATTCTTCAACATCTGTGGATTCGATTCCGGCTCTCTTTACCGCTTCTTTTACAACAAGGGCTCCGAGGTCTGTCGCTTTCATTCCGGCCAAGGTCTTTCCGAACTTACCTATAGGGGTCCTGTTCGCACTGAGAATAACGATCTCGTCCATGATAATCTGAAACGGTTTTAGGAATGTGAATATATAATATTGTCGATTTTTACATACGGCAATTAACGAATTCAACCGGAGTGCACAATCCCATTCTTTTGAGAGGTTTGGAGAGATGTCTGCGTGCGCAGGTCGGAGGTTCGTACCATCCCGGAACAATCCATCTCATTTTCTCTTCGCTTACGGCGTTTTTGACTTTGATATGACAGTCTCTGCAGCGGTATCCGGAATCTTTTCCTATGGATTTCATCTTTTTTCCGCATGAAGGACATATCGGGTTGGAAATTTTTTCGATATGCTTTACAGTCGAAATCACATGAAGTTTTTCGACATTCAGTGTTCTGGGTGATTCTCTGTATTCTCCCAAAACTTCGATTGTATCTCTGGGAATCAGCTGGTCGAAAGCCATTCTGAATTCTTTTGACGGTTCGTATGCACCGCATGTGATGTCTCCGTATTCGGTATGAATGTCGATAAACACATGTCCGCCTTCGATGTGTTTTGCATACGAAATCACTTCTCCGGTTACGGAATACGACTGATTGGGTTTCAGTCCGTCATAATCTCTTATGATATGATCGTCGGTACCCTGATTGGTAAGGAATACAACCCATCTGTATCTTTTTTCGGTTTTCAGCGTATCGGCGGCGGAGATGACATCTTCTATGACGTCACCTCTCAGTCCGTACAATACGGGACAGGGTGTGGCGGGAACCATTGCAACTTTTTCTTCCCTATCTTCCCAGCTGTTGAACGTAGTGGGAAAATTATGTTCCATATCTCTTACGGATACAGGATCGAATATTCTGGGAGTACCCCATCTGTCTCTTTCCCTGTATGCCAATAATTCATAAGTGAAATCATCCGGAATCCACGCCAAACCGCATGTACTTCCGATCAACCCTCTTCCGTTTCCGATTGTAAATGTGAGTGCATTTATTCTTTTCAGTTCTTCATCGATTTCACTGCGGTCCATTATGGTTGTGACACCGCGGCGGTAGAATGAGATGTCGGGTCTTACGGATGAAATGAAAAGTCCGGGATTTGCATCGTCTTCGTGATATCTTTCGACAAGAGGAATGAGCCTTTTCATTATTTCATTATAATCCGGTTCGTAAGAATCGGATTCACCGAAAGAGAAGAGATCTTCTCCTTCGATTTCACCGATTTTCTTTTTCGGACCGATTCCGTGTCCGAAACGCATTACCAATGAACCGTTACCTCTGGTCTTCCACGGTACTGCGGGATTGAGACGTACGAGACGCGGAAGTCCGATAAGATCCAAATCGGAGAGTTCGCCGATTATTTCCGTAGCAAGGAATGTCGTACAGTTTCCTTTGACTGAGTCCGTATCATCCACGGCTACAAACACGGTTCGCACCACCACGACGGCAATGATCATTCGAAGAGACGGTCAATCATCCAATCGGTGTCGAATTTGATGATGTCATCATATTCCTGACCGTTGCATACGAAAGCAATCGGTTTTCCGATTGTGTGTGCAATCGAGAGAGCCGCACCGCCTTTTGAATCCGCATCGATTTTGGTGAGGATGATTGCATCTACGCCTATTGCATCGTCGAATGCTTTGGCCTGTTCGACAGCATCGTTTCCCGCGAGGGAATCGCCGACGAAGATTTTCAGGGAAGGTTTCGAGACCCTGACGATTTTTTTCATTTCGTCAACGAGGTTGTTGTTGGTCTGCATACGGCCTGCGGTATCGATGAGAACTGCATCTCTCTTCTTTGCTTTGGCATGTTCGATTGCGTCATATGCCACTGCTGCGGGATCCGCATCCTGCGAATGTTTCACGATTTTACATCCGAGCTTGTCTGCATGAATCGATAACTGTTCAATCGCACCGGCTCTGAATGTATCTCCCGCCGCAAGTACGACGGTGTGACCGTTTTTCATGAGACGGTTGGCAATTTTTGCGATAGCGGTAGTCTTACCGGTACCATTGATTCCGACAAACATAATGGATGTCGGCCTTTCCTGTTTCTCGAACCATGAATCGAAGTCGAATTCATTGATTTTGAGAACATTTCTCACCGCATCTTTCACCGAGAGTTCTACAATCTCTTCCAGTGTGCGGTCGCGGGAGTATTTTTTGCCGAGGAGGTTCTCTCTTACACCGATTTTTATCTCTTCAACTACGGGTAAGGCCACATCGGCTTCCAATAATGCAATTTCCAATTCCCAGAGGAAATCGTCGAGAGAATCGTCTTTGATTTTTTTGCCCAGGAAACTGTCCGTAAGCATTGAATTCGACGATGATTCCTTCTTTTTCGCTTCCTTCTCCAGTTTCATCTGTTCTTTTCTGGAAAGTGGAGCTTTGGGAGGTTCTGCAGGCTTAATCTCAACAGGAGGTTCTGTTTTGACTGTTTCCGCAGGTTTGACCTGTTCCTTTTCGGGAACGGACACCTTGGGCTGTTCCTCGGGAACGGGTGTCTTCGGGAGTTCGGCAGGAGGTGCCAGAGGCACCTTTGCGATCTCCGCAGGTGCTTTCTTGAAAATGCCCTTGAGTTTATTCTTCAGGGAATCGAACATAAGTACACTCACTGCTGTCTTCTCTGATATTCTTGTTGGACAGCCATGGAGAGCGATTTCGCCTGAGCGTCGGTCTGTTTGATGGTGTCATTGAGCTTCTGGATAGCTTCCCTGACTTCCTCAGCACTGTCCGACATGTATTTTGCGGCATCGTCAAGATCCATATCGATGGAAACTTTGTTTCCGATGCCTACGACAGCTTTCCTCTTGGAGGTGACTGTCGCGATGACGAATGATGATGCTCCTGCAGGTACGAGTATTTCATCACCCTCCTTTGCGTTCGCAAATGCGTTCAGGGTATCGCGTGCCCTGAGTGTCTCTTCCAATGAAAGCTGGAAGAATCTCGCCTGCTGCGTCATAGCGTCGAGTTGCACCCTCATTGTTTCGAGAGTGGCAAGTGCCTGACGGAGCTCACCGTCATCCATGTTTACTCACCGGTCACTTTGTATCTGACAACGTGGTCGACGATCTCATCGTTGGGGATTTCCTCGATCTTGTCGACTCTGACCTGCCATCTCTTGACTTTGTGTTTGCTGCCGAGTGTGGAGACAATCTGCTCCTTTGCTGCTGCCTCATCCTCTGCTGCGATCTCTACGCAGTAGGGCTGACTGCCCTGTCTGACGTCATCGAAGGAACCTGTTACGCGGAAACCTTTCATATTTACTACCTATTTGGGGAACTGCAACAATATAATAAGGCTTTTGGTACTCGGACACCGTCGGAATCGGGACGAATTCGGCATTCCCGATTGTCAGAAATATTGTGAACCGTGATTGCTGGCTCATATGACTTTCTTTCAGAAACCGATTATAAAACGGTTAAGTCGGAGAAAATGTATTCACAGATGTCTGTCTCATTGTGTTTCTGTATGTTTTTGTACATTATTATCAGGAATGAACGGAATTCGGATCGTTCGGAAGAATCGCGGAATTCCGCTGTGTCCGGAAATGGAAACACTGCGGACGGGATTGTGAATTTTACCGGTTTATAGGTACAATATAATCCGTATCAACGGAAATTCTGTCTTATGTCGGGATTTTTCATGCCGGAACCGACCTTACCTTTATATACAGGTCACTGATTAGCGACTCGTACTTGTAGGAGAGTCCTAGGACTCGCAAGCACTACGAGGAGGAATTGAATTGGCAGAAAAACCAACCGTAATGGCTGTGCAGAAGGCACTCGAAAGTGCAAAGAAGCGCAATTTTACTGAAACGGTTGAGTTGGCCATCAATCTCAAAGATGTGGATCTTTCTATGCCCAAGAACCGTATTACAGACGATATCGTTCTGCCTAACGGCCGCGGCAAAGCAATCCGTATCTGTGTGATTGGTGGTGGCGAACTTGTCCAGAAAGCCAAAGACGTTGCCGACGTCACGGTCACAGCTGATGAACTTCAGGCGATCGCTGACGATAAGAAACAGGCAAAGAAGCTCGCGAACAGTGTCGACTACTTCATCGCCGAAGCACCCATGATGGGAGTTGTCGGTAAGAGGCTCGGTACAGTTCTCGGTCCTCGCGGTAAAATGCCTAAGCCCATTCCCCCGGGACAGGATCCCACAGGAATGATCGAAGGTCTCCGCAAGACTGTTTCTGTCAGGACTAAAGACAGAATTACCTTCCACGCACCCGTCGGAACGGTCAGCATGTCACCCGAAGAGATTGCAGAAAACATCGACACAATTCTCAAGCGTGTCGAGCTCAAACTCGAGAAGGGAAGGATGAACATCGCTTCATCCTACGTGAAGACCACAATGGGTCCGTCCGAGAGGTTGATCTGAGGAGGTTCGAAATATGGCACACGTCGCAACATGGAAGAAGGATCTTGTCAAGGAACTTGTCGATGAGATGACCGCAAAGCCCATCGTCGCAATTGTCGACATGTCAGGCATTGCAGGTCAGCAGATTCAGGCCATGAGGGCGGGACTTAGGCAGCACGCTACGCTCAAGATGACCAAGAACAACCTTATGTTCTTGGCAATCGATGAAGCGGCGAAGCAGAAGCCCGGACTCGAAGAACTGAAATCCGCAATTCACGGACAGTGTGCAATCATTGCCACCGATCTTAACCCCTTCAAGCTCTTCAAACAGCTTGAGAGCACAAAGACGGCGGCACCTGCGAAAGCAGGACAGATTGCCCCCATGGACATTACAGTCCACCAGGGACCCACACCGTTCGGACCGGGACCTATTATCGGAGAACTTCAGAAACTGGGTCTTCCCGCTGCAATTGACGGCGGAAAGATTGTCATCAAAAAGGATACCACACTCGTTAAGGCGGGAGAACCTGTCCCGGCGAATGTGGCGGCAATGCTCCCCAAGCTGGAGATTTTGCCCATGGTCGTAGGACTTGACCTCAGGGCCGCCTACGAAGATGGTACAATCTACCACAGGGACGTACTGAATATCCCGGACGATTACTACGCAACAATGTTCGCTACGGCTGCAAGGAATGCCATCGCACTCGGTGTATCTATCGGATTCCCGACAAAGGATACGATTGTACCGCTGATTACGAAGGCTTTCAGGGAGGCTATGGGTCTCTCAATATCAGCCGCGATCCCAACCAGAGACAACATAAAGATGCTCCTTGCGAAAGCAGATTCACAGATGCTTTCGGTCGCTTCAGCAGCGAACTACACGGACGGCAGCATCGGTGCGAGGCTTAACGCTGCAGCATCGGCAGCAACCGCAGCAGCTCCCGCAGCAAGTGCACAGGCAGAGGCAGCACCTGTCGAAGAAGAGGAAGAGGTCAGCGAAGAAGAAGCAGCAGCTGGCCTTAGTGCATTATTCGGTTAAAATTGGAGGTTGAATACTATGGAGTACATCTACAGTGCAATGGTGCTTTACGCAGCAGGCAAAGACATCACAGAGGACGCAGTTACAGCAATCCTCAAAGCCGCTGGTGTAGACGCTGACGCAGCCAAAGTCAAGGCACTGATCGCATCACTCGACGGAGTTGACATCAAAGAGGCAATTGAATCTGCCTCCGTTATGGCAGCTCCCGCAGCAGCACCTGCAGCAGCACCTGCAGCAGGCGCAGCAGCAGCTCCCGCAAAAGAGGAGCCCGAAGAGGAAGAGGTCAGTGAGGAAGAGGCTGCCGCTGGTCTGAGCGCATTGTTCGGATAAGCGGACGGTTGTCTGACTGACACTTTCAAACCTTTTACCTTTCTTCCTTTTATTAACGGTTTTATATTCAATCGGTATTGACGTTTCATGGGTCTTGCGTTACGCAGTACGAAAGCCTATGCGGTTGCCGGTATTCTCGCCGTTGCCGTCATAAGTCTTGACGTTATTATCGGTATATTCCTGGATAAAGACTGGAATCCCGAAGTGAACGTTATCTGCGATCTCGGAGTTTCCGGCAATGATGCTATTACGGCATCGTTCAAAATCAGCTGCTGTGTTTCCGGAGTATTGTTTGCATTATCTTCGCTGATGTGGATTGTCGGAAGTAAATCCAAACTGATGAAGGCCGCAGGAGTATTCGCATTTACGGCAGGTTTATCGCTGATGAGTGTCGGTCTGCTCGACAAGACAAACGATAAAATCCATCAGTTGGCTGTCGTCTGTTATGCGGCACTGTTCATCGTTGCCATATTATTCTCATGTATCAGGGATATAATCGACAGGAAGTTCTTCTTCGTCGGTTGTTTCGCACTGTTGGCGCTGTACGCAATAATCAGTCTGTATGATGTATTCCCGTATATTCTCACACAGTTCCTGCTTATGGGATTCGTGATGGTATGGTACCTTCTGAAATGTCTGGGTATTCTGTATCCCGATTCCGAACTACTCGGAAAGATAGGGTGTACGGAATTACAGGTGGAAGTGTAAATTCACTTCTTCTGACTGGGGTAGCTGAGCTTACCGGTGATGAGTCTTGAGGAATCGCCGAACACACCCATGAGTGTGTTGTACTCGTATTTCGTAAGAACGGCACGTCCGACCATCCTTCTGAACATAGCCGAAGTATATCCTTTCCTCTGTTCGGGATAATCGATGTTGTCCAATAACTCATCGAAGAATGAGAACAACCTTTCTTTTTCGATATGATCCGCAGGTTCGGGAGCTTTCAGAGTCTTTCCGAACAATTCGTACATGACGATAGTCGCCGCATGCGAGAGATTCAGGATGGGATAGATGTCGCTCGTAGGCACATGTACCAGTACATCGCATCTTGCCAATTCGTCCTGAAGCAGTCCGATGTCCTCTCTTCCGAAAATCAATGCAATCTTTTCAGGATAGTCCCTCACTTTTTCCGCGAAATCATGTGCGGAAACGGGGATTCTGATGTAGTTGTTTTCTCCTTTGGATGCTACACCCGACGTACCTGCGACAAGGAAACATCCTTCCACAGCCTCATCGATTGAATCGACGATCTTCGCATTGTCCAATATGCCCGATCCGTGTTTCGCTCTTCTGTATGCATCGTCGCCTATGGGGCAGGGATGCACAAGATACAATTCGCTGATGTCGAAGTTTGCCATGGATCTTGCTATGGCTCCGATGTTTCCTTCGAACTTCGGCGCGATGAGGACTATACGGATATCGGTCATCGGAATGACGGTAGATTCACGTCGGATATATTCCCATCGACCGCCGTCTGTTGATTTTCAATAAATAATCGCACATCGAGACAGATAGAGATTTAGAACAGTTCCAAGATACGACGGACGTGAACAGCATTCCCAAGGATCATCCCAGGTACAAATCGCTGATGGTCAGAGAGCGTCTCGCAGATGCGGTAGAAAAAGGTCTTGTGAACCCTACAGGTCTCATTTCCCACGGAAGGGGAGAGGCATTCGACTACCTCATGGGTGAGAAGACGCTTCCTCCGTCACTGGAAGCGGAAAAGGTTGCTGCGGCTTATCTTCTCAAAGCGAAGAAACCGTTGGTTTGTGTGAACGGCAATGCAGCTGCATTGGACGCGGAGAATCTCATCGCTCTTTCCGAAACTATTCCCGCACCGTTGGAAATCAACATTTTCCACCGTACGGAAGAGAGGATGGAACTTCTGATAAAATATATGGAATCGCAGGGATGTAAAGAAGTACTCGGAAGAATACCCGAAGAAAGAATTCCGGGACTGAATCACGACCGTGCATTATGCACGAAGACACTCTTCGACTGCGATACTATCATTGTCCCCATAGAGGACGGAGACCGTGCCGAAGCGCTGGTGAAAATGGGTAAAGTTGTCATTTCCATCGATATCAATCCTATATCGAGGACGTCGAAGACCGCGACCGTACCTGTTTCGGACGAACTGTCACGTGCACTGAAGAATATTATCCGTTTTGTCGAAGAACTCAGAGGAAACGATGCCGAAATAGACAGAATTATCGAGTCATACGACAGCAACAGGAACAGAAAAGAACTCCTGCAGGAGATCTCCTCATACCTCTTGTCTGCGGCAGACTGATAAGAATTAACTATCTGCATTCGTTCCTGAATGACATCATGATCGATGACGAACTTCTCGGGAAAGGTGTCCTGAGACTGCATTGGGCGGAGATGCACACTCCCGTTCTTCAGCAGATCAGAGAACGCTTCAGAAAGGAACAGCCTCTCAAAGGACTGAAGGTTGCGATGGCACTTCACACTGAGGCTAAGACAGGTATTCTTGCGATTACACTTGCGGAAGCGGGTGCGGAAATACGTCTCGCAAGCTGCAATCCCCTTTCCACGGATGATTCCGTCGCATTGGCGTTACGTGAGAAATACGGTCTTGATGTCTATGCCAAAAAAGGCGAGACCCAGGAAGAGTATTACAGTCATCTGAACACGGTTCTCGATATGGGTCCTGACTACATCATAGACGACGGTGCGGATCTTATCGCAATGGTTCACACATCGAGAAGGGAATTACTCAAAAACATCAAAGGAGCGAATGAGGAGACAACGACAGGTATCGTACGTCTCAGAGCGATGGCGGATGACGGAAAACTTGAGTTCCCCGTTATGGCCGTCAACGACGCACAGATGAAGTTCCTCTTTGACAACAGATACGGAACGGGTCAGTCCGCATTCGACGGATGGATGAACGCAACAAATCTGATGGTTTCCGGAAAACACTTGGTTGTTGCGGGATACGGATGGTGCGGTAAAGGAGTCGCGATGAGAGCGAAAGGTCTCGGAGCGTCTGTTACTGTTACGGAAGTCGATCCGATCAGAGCGATCGAGGCTAAAATGGACGGTTTCGAAGTCATGCCTATGATTGAAGCCGTGAAAAATGCCGATATAATCATGACGGTGACCGGATGCAGGGATATTGTTACACGTGAGCATTTCGAAGTGATGAAAGACGGCTGCATTATGGGTAATGTCGGTCATTTTGACAATGAAATCAACAAGAAAGATCTCGAAGCGATGTCGAAGAGTGTCGTCAGGGTACGTGAGTTTGTCGACGAGTACGATGTAAACGGAAAGAAGTTATTCCTTATCGGAGAAGGCCGTCTGATGAATCTTGCCGCAGGACAGGGACACCCTGCGGAGATCATGGATATGAGCTTCGCGGTTCAGGCACTGGCACTTGAGTATCTTGTCAAACATCATGACACAATGGATAAGGGCGTTCATACGGTTCCGCATGAAATCGATGTAAAGATTGCGGAACACAAACTCAATGCGATGGGTGTGAAAATCGATAAACTCTCGAAAGCTCAGAGAGAATACATCACGGGATGGACGGAAGGTACATGAAGCCTTTTCTCACGGTATACGGGCACGTGTCATTGGATCAGATAATGACCGTTGATGAATTTCCGAAGATGAACACATCCGTAGATGTACTTACGAAACAGACCAGTCTCGGCGGTACTGCGGCGAATGTCGCCGTTACCGCGGCAAGATTGGGAGTACCTACTGCGATATGTTCGTTTGTCGGCCGCGATATGCCGGAGAAATACGAAGAACTCATGAAATCAAGCGGACTGATCATGGATGAAATGGTCAAAGTCGACGGATATGACACATCTACTGCTTTGGTTATCAACGATCATAATCTCGAACAGAAAGTACTGTTCTTCCAGGGACCTCACGGATATGCTTCCAAACTGGGAATCGATCTTCTGAAGAATGCGAAAGAATCGAAGTTTGTTCATTTCTGTACGGGAGATCCGGAATATCACATACGCATGATGAGGGAACTGAAATCGAAAGACAGAATAATCGCATTCGATCCCGCACAGGAAATTCACAGACTGTGGAACAGAAACAGCCTGAATGATGCGTTATCCGTTTCGGATATGTTATTCTGCAACAGATTCGAAGCCGAATCTGTTTTGAAATATCTTGATGCGGAATCATTTGCACATGTGAAACATCCTTTCATTCTGTGTACGAAAGGATCTGACGGATGCGATCTTTACATCGACGGAGACTGTGCGCATTTCCCTATTGTGAAGGCAGATAATGCAGTCGATGCGACAGGCGCGGGAGATTCCTTCAGAGCGGGATTCTACGCAGGACAGTACCGCGGAATGTCGATTGAGGAATCCGTTATTGTTGCGGCGACTGTTTCTTCGTTTATTGTGGAAAAAACGGGAACACTGACCAATACGCCTACGTGGGATGCGGTCATGGAACGTGCCGACCCATATCTTTCGGAGCTGTGAATATGCTTATAGCAATTACAGGTACACCGGGAGTGGGAAAAAGTACCGTTTCCGGAATTTTAAGGAAAGATCACAATGTTATTGACATCCGTTCTTACGCCGAGAAACACAATCTCCTCGGAGAATTCGATGAGGATGCAGGTTCTTACGACGTGGATGTCGAGAAATTAAATGATTCCGTAATGTCCGAGAATTTTGAGGGATCTGTATTCCTTGACGGCCATCTTTCGCATTTTGTGGATGTTGACCTGATTATTGTTCTCAGGTGCAATCCCGATGTTCTCGCCGAAAGACTGACTGCAAGAGGATACGATAAGAAAAAAGTCGGAGAAAATGTGCTTTCCGAAGTGTTGGACATAATTCTGACCGAATCGGTAAATTCCGAGATTCCGACGTATGAAATCGACTGTACGCATCTTTCTCCCGAAGAAGTCGCATCGGAAGTCCTCAGAATAGCCGGCGGCGATGCCGACAGCCACTGTCCCGGAAGTGTCGATTGGAGTGACGCATTGGAGAAATGGGCCTTCTGATTACGTACGGATCAGTTCTTTAATCAATTCGAAGACATATTTTTCGCATCTTCTCAGTGATTCCACATCCAAACACTCATCGGGAGTGTGAACTCCTCTCATATTCGGACCGATTGCGATTGCCTGTATTCCGGGACATTTGTTGTTGATTACGCCGCATTCGAGACCTCCGTGGGTGATTTCAATCTGAGGTTCTCTGCCGTACATTCTTCTGTACACGGATGAAGAAATCTTCTGCAGTTCCGAGCCTTCTTCCTCATGCCACGGAGGGAACAGATACTGAATTTCGGAATCCGCACCTGCTTCCGAGAAAGTATTTCTTATGCTTTCCGCGTGATGTGCCAGTAAATCATCCGTAGCGGCTCTCGCTATACAGAGTATCTCTGTTCTCTTATCCGATTTTATCACGGCGAGGTTGGAGGATGCCGTAATTCCCGCCTTACTTTTCCCGAGGAGATCGTTGGGACATGCAGTAAGCGACGATACCAATTTTTTCGATGTTACGGAATCGAATGATGTTTCGGGAGCATCCGCGGATGTCACCGTGATTGTTATGTTCGGATCCGTTTCATGATATTTCACGGAAATTTCACTGACATAGGATGCAAGTTTTTCATTCACGGATTTATCCGACGTTGAGAAAACAACGGTACATTCCATGGGGATGACGTTGTTGAGCGTACCTCCTGCGACTGATGAAATTTTAACATCATCCAATCCGTCCAGGAATTCCGCCGCGAGTTTTATTGCGTTGGCTCTTCCGAATCCCGCCATAGACGAATGTCCCGATAACAGTCCCGTGATTTTCAGTACAGACCATTCTCCCGTTGCAGGTATGATTTCGGGATTGAACACAGACAGTATGTTCGCGGCACCCGCACACCCTACGGTAATTTTGTTCTCATTTTCCATATCGAGATTGATCAGATACTTTGACTTCAGAATGTTATTTCTCAGTCTGTTTGCACCGATCAATCCTACTTCCTCATCTGCAGTGAAAAGACATTCGAGAGACACATCTTTCAGCCCGTCTGATTCCAACGCATCGAGCATCATTGCGATACCTACGCCGTTATCCGCACCGAGTGTCGTACCGTTCGCACGGATATATGTTCCGTCGGTTATTATTTCGACAGGATCTTTTGCGAAATCGAACATTTTTCCCGGAATTTTCGATGCGACCATGTCCTGGTGGCCCTGAAGTGCGACCGACACGGTTTTTCCTTTACGGACCATCAGAATGTTGCCCGCTTCGTCCTGTTCATGGTATATTCTGTGTTTTTCCGCGAAATCCGTCAGAAATTTCTGCATCTTTTCGATGTGACCCGACGGTCTCGGTATTTTTGTAAGTTCAATGAAACGCTCCGATACATCCATGTTCAGTTCTCCTTCTGTGTTTTCGGTGCATTGGTTTTGATTCTGTAGTATGTGAGAGGATGATTCACTTTTTCGTGATTGCATAAAGAATCCGGTTCTATGCAGAGACCGTTGGATTTCATTGTATGACATTCCGGAGGGGTGTATCCGTCGGTACCGTTGAGTTCGCCCGTGATATGTTTGATCTGATAAATCGACTTGGATTCGTCGAAATCAGGCGATCTCGCGAATACGGTGAGAATCTGTTCCGAATTCATTCCGATTGCGTGAAGGAAAGACACCAATGCAAATCTTCCGCTGTGCGGCAGGTTCACACCCTGCGCCGCATTTGCAATCAGCGATCTGATACACGGCGGCAATTCCGCGTCTTCAAGACTGCCTGAGAATTTCGGTTCGAATTTACTTTTCACAGATTCCATGTGTTTCTTTACCTTTTCCGCATCCTTTGAAATTGCTTTGACAATCTCATCCGGTAACTGAAGAGGAAGTTCGGATTCTATTTTGTCCTGCAATGCATTCTGCAGTACACGGTCGAACTTCTCTTGGGGAAGGAAGACGTATCCGCTGTAGACTTCGTGATTGATCAGTTTCCAGT
This sequence comes from Candidatus Methanomethylophilaceae archaeon, assembly GCA_963640855.1. Classification (GTDB taxonomy): domain Archaea; phylum Thermoplasmatota; class Thermoplasmata; order Methanomassiliicoccales; family Methanomethylophilaceae; genus Methanarcanum. The sequence continues at coordinate 36,004 of CAVIAJ010000003.1, read as the reverse complement.
CGGGACTTTTGATTCTTGTCGAGAATTTCAGATAATCGGAGAAATGCATCTTCAGTCTGTCGTCGTCCATTGTGGAATTTACACCCAATTCTCTTGATACTTCCAATACAACGGAAAGAGAACCGTCTCCCAGTAATCTGTTCATCCTTACCGATTCCGCAAGAGCGTATCTTTTGGTCAGGAAACGGTCGTTGATGAGAGAAACAATCATTCTTGCGTAGGGATACGAAAGAATTTCGGTAACTCTTTCCACATCCGTAATTGCGGAAACGTAACTGACTTCCGATTTTTCAATGGCTTCCTCTACTCTTTCGACTCCTCTTTTTCTTGCGTCTTCGAGATAATCTTCGGATATCAGCATCTCGATATTCACGCCTTTTTCGGCAACGAAATTCGACGCATCCCTGAGGAACGGAAATCTCGGGAGCATAACGGAGTCCATGTTCCGCCGTACGCCTTGGTTCGTAAAATAACTATCACTCGAAGGATAACAATCCTCTGAGTCCTTCGATTACGGTTCTGTCGTCTATGGCCCTGGAAAGGTCTTCGTATGACGAATAAGGCCTGTATCTTACGACAGATGCGGCTCTTTTCTTTCCGATCCCGGGAAGGGATGAAACGGCACTCATTGCTGCGTGATTGATGTCGAAGGGATACACCAAACCGGTTACGGATCTGAATCCCCAGTCTGTGATGATGACGTCGTATGTTTTTCCGCATTCCGCTTTGTACGGGATGCCGACAAGAAGGGGATACGAACCGATCTGTCTTCCGAATGTTATGTTTCCGTCGTGGATTTCCATGAAGACATCTTTCAGTACTGTTCCTTTCGGAACCGTACGCTGAAGCATAATGTGGTCGATATCCTCTCTGATTCCCTGTTTGTATTTTTTGAAGAAATTACCGTCAACCTTTGTGTTATATTCTCTTCTGACGGGGAGAACCTGTCTGATGTTTATCCTTCTGAGAATGAGATTCTCATCTGCAAGTTTCTGCAGGAATTCTCTGTTGAGATCGTACGTTTCTCTCGATTCTCCGTCCAATCCCGATATGAGATTCAAACCCGGCAGTAAACACGGCATTCCGTTTCCGCCGCGGTGTCCGCCTATGCGGTTGATCATCCTCACGGCATCCAATACCTGTTTCGGTGTGCTGTTGAGATTGTTGGCGTCAATCACGTTGATGTCTGCGGATTCCATTCCGAGTGCCAGAACGTTACCGGGTGTGCAGCATTCCGTCAAAATTTTCAGTATTTCTTCGGATTCTTCGGGATATTCGGATATGACTGCGGCGTTGGCGTTGTCTACGTGTAACACATCGAAATTCAGTTCTTTCAAACCGCCGAATAATTCCGATACGGCCTCGGGATTCGGTCTCGGAACCCCGGAATCGTCTTCGGAACCGTAGGATACGATGCATGTCTGTCCGCCTATGCGGATGTTCCTTATTCCGAGTTCTTTCAGTTTTTTCGCTTCTGCGATAATGTCCTGGGGAGAGCGCATAAGCGGCTTTCCTTTCAGAGGTTCGATACAGTACGAGCATCCTCCGGAAGCGTATCTGTGACATCCTCTGTATGATTCTATTTCCGCAATAAGCGGATACGGATAGTCCTGGTGCTGTTTCACGATATCGGCACCCAGAATCATCCATCTGTTCCATTCATCGAGTGTGCGGTATCTTTCTCCGACTTCTTTTCCCGTCATTCCGTCGTAGAGGGATGCGGCAAGATCGTTTTTTATTGCGAAATCAAACTTTTCCGCGATTTTCGAGGATGCCGCAGAACCTCCGATGAGCTTCCATCCTTTCAGTGAAGGAATGATTCTTTCCAATTCCTTCAGCGACATAGGCATCGATCTGATGTATTTCCCGGGAACTGTGTTTCCGGAGATTACAACACTTACATCCGCATCCGGAATCTTATGTCCTCTGCGGATCATATCTATTGTAATATACTCCACGTCCGCACCGGCATCCGCTGCCGCACCGGCAACGGATCTGACTATCGGAGAGATATACGGCGGGACACCCAATGCGGCCGGATCGTCGATGTATCCGTCGATGAGTACGACCCTGATGTCCATGATATCATTCCGTCGTCTCTTTGGGTTTAGACGGACGTCCGACGGTGAATTTCAGGAACAGCCACCACACATATGCAAGTAAGAAGTCCAATACAACGGAGCATACCACACCGATCAGATCGACGATTGTTGCATCGTCTGTAGGCAGTACAGGGAGCAGGAATGTTCTCACAAGAAGAATCGCCGCCATGTAGAAACCGTATGCCCACGGAAGCAGTTCTCTTCCCACGAATTCCAATGTTCTGTTTCTTAACTGATCTTCTCTGAATCTGAAAGATCCCACAAACAGAGAGAACGCAAGGAGTATAGAACCGAACGTGAGATTTGCGCTTCCCACACCTCCTCTGTAGTACTGATAAAGGAACATGAATTCGAACACCGAGAGAAGGAAACCCGAGATGAATATGATAATCAGCGATTCGTTGCTGAATTTTTCATCGATTTCTTTCTTGTATCTGTGAAGATAGTAACCCATCGAGAAGAACAGCATTCCGATGAACGGGTATGCATTCTCACCGAGTTTGACGGTGTTCATTCCGAATACTTCGGTGACATCGAAGAACAGCAAAACTTCGCAGAAGAGAAGATCCACTGCGGTGAATACGATTCCGATGTACATTGCGTACTTAAAACTGATATTTTTCTTATGGAGAATCCAATGGAATGCGTATACCAATGCGAGGCAGTATGCGAACCATATGGGCATGGTGTTCCATTTTGCGATAAGGGTGTCGGTGATGACATAGTTCCAGTCGACAACACCGTCATGCCAGTGCTCTATTCCGCATCCCATCCATATGAGATCGATAATCAGATAGAGCAGTTTGATGAAAATCACAAGGAACACTATGTGAAGTAACTTCTTTCCCAATCTGTTCTCCGAATGTCCGTCCGAAGAGAACAGGAAATAACCGGATACCATGAAGAATGCGGGAATTGCGAATCTTCCCACTCCTTCGACGAGGTGGTAGAATTTTATGTCATTCAGTACGACCCATGAAGGTTCGTAGTGTACGAATGTAATGCAGATGATGATGAAAGCACAGAACGACCTTAGGAAGTGATTTTCGTACTTTTTCACCGGAGTGTTATTCCCTTCTTCCGACATGATGATGTTACGTGAACTGTGAGGTATGATAAAAGCCATACGATTGATTTTTGTTTAGGATTGGGTGAAATTCGCACTATGCGCTGTTTTGTCAGTACTTTGACCACAGGTTAGCGTATCGTTAAGAGCCAGTCTGCACAATATCGGAAAAACTGTTTTCCCTGAAAGTTCTACTATATGAAAAGTATACAACAATTTAACATCAAATCCGATTTAACAGGGATTGTTTATATGGATGTATACTCCAATTTCCTGAATTCCGCATAAACAACGATGCAAAAACCGTCTTTCTTATATTGTGTAAAATAAGTGCCAACATAAGGAATAGATAGGCTAGTTGGGGGAACAGATATGGAATTCGAAGAATACGTTGTTGATTTGAACGCAGATTGCAAATGCGGTTGCATGGAAGGCGACAGATTTCACAAAATCTTTCACTTCCCGAACAATTACGGAGCATCTGTTGTCAACAATCCCAAACTCAAAGGATTCAACGCCGAAGGCTACCGCGTACTGCCGATAAGGTTCTCGGGCGAAGAAGACTACGAAACAACAATGATTTTTGAACTCACACAGGAAGATCTCTGTCCCAAATCATGGGATGAGACAGTGAAGGTTCTTCAGAAGATTAAGGACCTGAAGGTGTGACGATGGCAGATGCAGTCTATCCGTTCACCGCAATAGTCGGTCAGAACGAGATGAAAAACGCTCTCATCTTCAACATAATCAATCCGTCTGTCGGAGGCGTGCTGATCAGAGGAGAGAAAGGTACGGCAAAGTCGACGGCGGTCCGTGCGCTCGCGGATCTCCTTCCCGAGAGAACGGCATCGAAATGTCCGTTTCACTGCGATCCTTCGAGAAAGGACAAGGTGTGTCCCTACTGTCTCGAAAAACTCGAAGCATGTGAAGAATTGGAACTTGAACAGGTGAGGATGAAAGTCGTAGACCTTCCTCTCAGCGCAACCGAGGACCGTGTCGCAGGTACGTTGGATCTGGAGTATGCAATCAAGACAGGTAAGAAGAAATTCGAACCCGGCGTTCTTGCAAAAGCCAACGGAAACATACTTTATGTCGACGAAGTGAATCTTCTTGACGATCACATAGTCGATCTTCTTTTGGATTCCGCCGCAATGGGAAGGAATTACATCGAAAGAGAAGGCGTATCATTCACACACCCTTCGAAATTCATTCTCGTCGGAACGATGAACCCCGAAGAGGGAGATCTCCGTCCGCAGTTACTGGACAGGTTCGGTATGGCCGTGGATGTCAAGAGTGAAAAAGATATAGAATCAAGAACGGAAGTCATCAAGAGAAGGCTTTCATTTGACAAAGATCCCGAATCATTCATTGAGAAATATGCGGGAGAACAGGAAGAGCTCAGAAACAAAATCACGGCTGCCAAAGACAGAATGGAGGATATGACACTTCAGGACGATGCTCTGAAGATGGCCGTGGAAGCTTCGTTGTACTTCGGTGTCGACGGTCACAGAGCGGACATCACTCTTCTGAAAGCCGCATCCGCACATGCCGCATATTACGAACGCACATCCGTTCTGAAGGAAGATGTCGCAAGTATTGCGAATCTTGTGCTTACGCACCGTATGAGACGTAATCCGTTCCAGGAATCCACAATCGATGCCAAGGAGCTCGACAGATGGATCAAGAGCATATGAGCGTTCGGTTCGGAACGTTTCCGCTGCCCGCAATAGTAGGGTTGGACGATGTCAAGAGAGCACTGACAGTCGCACTTACGTCTGATAACGTGAAAACGGTACTGATCCAGGGTACCACAGGGTCTGCGAAGACGACCGTTGTGAGATCTCTGATGAGTATTTCCGATAAGAAGATAGTAAATCTTCCGCTGGGCACGAGCGACAGTGAAGTCTTCGGTACGTTGGATATCGAGAAGACAATTTCAACGGGTGTAAGGCACATGATGCCGGGAATTCTCGAAAAATCCCACGGCAACATACTTCACGCAGACGATGTCAACCTGATGGATGATGCTCTTTTGGATCAGATACTCGAATCGGTTATTTCAGGTAAGGTAACGGTAGAGAAAGAGGGAATGTCATATGAGTATCCCTGCGATGCAGTCTTCATCGGAACAATGAACATTTCCGAAAACCCTCTTAATCCGCATCTTCTCGATAAATTCGATATCTGCGTAGATATCGGCGGTACCGACGATGAGGAAAACAGATATCAGATTCTCCGCCGTAGGACGGAATTCGATAAAGATCCCGATTCGTTCGTATCTTCGTATGAAAACGAGTGTGCAAAAATCCGTAAGGATATAGAAAATGCGAGTGAGCGTCTGCAGTATGTTTCGGTAAACGATGACATCCTGAAGATAATTTCTGAATTATGTATCAAATCGGGTGTGGAAGGACACCGCGGCGATTTGGCTGTAGCCAACGTTTCAATGGTGATATCCGCACTGAACGGAAGAGATGCCGTCACTCTTGACGATATGAAAGAAGCGGCAAGACTCTGTCTCAGACACAGAATTACCGACACGCCTGAAGATAATTCATCATCATCCAATTCAGGTAACGATCGGTCGAATTCCGAACCTCCGCCTATGTCCAGCGACAGGAGCAGTAACGGACGTGAGGAAAACCAATCAAAACAGCAGGAATCCGGCGAAGGAGAGGCTGCCGAAGACAAAGTATTCGATATCGGCAGCACTTTCAGCGTAATCGATTTCGTATCATTGAAACCCCTGGGTTCCATGGGTTCGTCCAAAGGCGGAGGAAAACATGAAAAATGCCGCAGTACGGACAAGACGGGAAGGTACATTAAATCCGAAATCCCCAGATCGGAAGTAACGGATTTGGCATTCGATGCGAGTATCCGCGTAGCTGCACCGTATCAGAAATACCGTCAGAGAGGAGATATGGCTCTTGTTTTGGAAAAGAGCGACCTCCGTCAGAAAATCAGGGAAAAGAAGAACGGAGTATCAATCTTATTCGTAGTGGATGCATCCGGATCGATGGGTGCCAGGAAGAGAATGGTCGCAGTCAAAGGTGCGGTATTCTCACTTTTACAGGAGTCATACAAGAACAGGGACAGAGTGGGATTGATCTCATTCAGAGCCGATAAGGCTGAAATACTGTTGCCGTTTACAAAAAGTGTCGATTTCGCTTACAAAAAACTGAAAGAGATGCCTACCGGAGGAACAACTCCGCTGGCGGCAGCAATGCTGAAGGCACATCTCGAAATCAAGAAAGAAAAGAGAGCCAATCCCGGTGAGAAATGCTACGTGATTTTGGCTACGGACGGAAGAGCCAACGCATCGATATCCGACGGCGATCCGCTTTCGGATGCGATGAACATGGGATCTACGATAGGAAAGGACAATTCGGCGATATGGATTGTCGTGGACACGGGAATCGGATTTCCCCATTTGGATAACGCACTGCATCTCTCGGAGAGACTGAACGGAGTGTACCTCAGGCTCGAGGATCTCAAAGCCGATAAACTTGCACACAGAATCAAAAATATAGTGAACAGCAGAGTGATAGGATGAGGATACTGAACATTATCTGTGAATCTCAGGATAACGAACTCACACCGAGGGCGATGAGAAGACTGAGGGAGAATGGATACGACATCGATTTATGGCAATTCGGAACCAACGATATCGATGACAATGAGAAGTACTTCGTCGAAGCGGTCGGTTCACTGATCGATTGTGATTTGGTAATCATAAGGGTTCACGCAGGACTTACCTATTTCAAAAAATTCGACAGACTGAAGAAGGAAATCGCCGGAATGAATGTTCCTCTGATTATCGAGAGTGAAATGCCCGACGATATTACCGACAACCGTTCTCTGTTTACAGGTTCCGAAGAAGATTACATCAAAATACGCACATATATCGAATTGGGAGGAGATGAGAACGAATTCAATCTCCTCGCATGGCTGCTGAAGAATAACGGTGTCGATATCGATGTCGCAGAACCTGTCAGGAGAAGTGCGCAGGGATATTATCTTCCGGGAAAGGAGGAGGTCGATTCCTTAGAGCCCGTATCCGGGCCCGCAGTAGCGGTATTGTTCAATCAATGCGACCTCGTCAGCGGCAATCTGAAACACATTGACGCACTGATTGAAGAAATCAAATCACGCGGAATGCCTGTTGTGTCGGTGTTCGTGACATCGAATCCCAACGAAATATCGGGTTCGATAGGAATCAACGGAACAATCAGAAAATATCTCACGGATGACGGAAGGTCTGTTGTGAGTTCTGTTGTACTGACTATTCCGTTCTCTCAGTTATGTCTCTCAGATCCTGGGGACGGAACCGTAAAAGAAAGAGAGAACATCTTCGCGGAATTGGGCGTTCCCGTCATCAATACAAGCTCGATGTTCAGCAGTCGTGAGAATTGGGAGAATGATTCCTCGGGTCTCGGACCGTACGAACTGAGTATGAGTATATTCTGGCCGGAATACGACGGTCAGATAATCTCCGTTCCTTTGGCATCGACTGAAAAAACACCCGAAGGAAGGAACATCAGTGCGCCTATTGACGACAGAGTATCCGCCGTAGCGGAATTGGCGGTCAATTGGGCAAAACTCAGGAACACTCCTGTCAAAGAGAGAAAAATTGCCATATTGTTACACCAAAACCCTCCGAGAACGGACATGATCGGCGGAGCATTCGGATTGGATGCTCCCGAAAGTACTGTCCGTCTTATCAGGGCGATGAGAAAGAGAGGGTACACCACAGGCAATATGCCTTCAACCGGCAAAGGTCTGACAAAAAGACTGCTGGACGGGGTGTCGAACGATTCGGAATGGTTATCTGCGGAAGATATGCGCACGAAAGCCGCGGATAAGGTATTAATTTCACAATATCTCGAATGGTCGTCAAAGATCGATCCTGAATGTAAAGAGAAGATGGAATCCGATTGGGGATGTCCTCCGGGAGAAATCAATTCCGTTGATGACACAATTGTAATCCCCGGATTTGTCGAAGGTAACATTTTCATCGGACTGCAGCCGAACAGGGGAATGACCGATGAATGCGTTGACATTTATCACAGTCAGGACATCAGTCCTCCGCATTCCTATCTCGCATTTTACAGATGGCTGACTGATGTGTTCGGTGCACAGGCTGTCATTCACATGGGGTGCCACGGAACACTCGAATGGTTACCGGGAAAAGGAACGGGATTATCGTCAAAATGTTATCCTGATCTTGTTTTCGGACACATTCCGCACATTTATCCCTACGCAATCAGCAATCCGGGTGAAGGTGTGCATGCAAAGAGAAGAAACGGCGCCGTAATCATAGATCACCTCACACCCCCGCTGATGAGGGCCGGAACTTATGACGAATTAATCGATGTCGAAGCCAAAGTTCAGGAATATCTCAGGGCAAGGTCTGCAAATCTGCAGGATAAGATGCGCCATATTGCCATCGATACACTCGAAGAATGCAGAAAACTCTCACTTCTCAATGATATCGGACTGCAGGATGACTGTTCCTCGGACGAATTCCAGGCTAAAATCGATACACTTTACGATTATATCTGTGAAGTCAAGGACAACATCATCAAGAACGGTCTTCACATCATGGGTACATGCCCCGAAGGGGAAAAACTCGATCAGATGGTGTATTCTCTGACAAGGATCCGCAATGAAGATACAGGTTCCCTCAGAGGGACCGTTGCGGAAATTCTCAGACATAATCTGGATGAACTGTCATCGGATCCGTCTCATTTCAACGACTATATCGGAAAAACCAACGGAGAGTTGATTGACGATATCGACAGCGCCTGTATGCATCTCATCACGGAAATGAGAAAAAGCGATTTTATTTCGGATGACTGCAAAGAAATCGCAAAGAAATCTTTCGCATCCGATGCATTATCTCCCATAATAGAAAAAATCTGCACAGAATATGTCCCGAACCTGAGACGTACTGCCGATGAGCTGAAGAACACCGCGGATGCATTGGACGGACGTTACACACCGCCCGGGCCCTCTGGATGTATCAGCAGAGGCAATGCACACCTTCTTCCGACGGGAAGGAATTTCTATTCAATCGATCCGAAATCTATCCCTACGAAATCTTCATGGGAAACCGGCAAAACAATGGCGGAACAGATGATCAAACGCCATGTAGACGAAACGGGAGCATATCCGAAACAGGTGGGGATGGTCATCTGGGCTACGGATACCATGAAGACCGGGGGAGACGACATAGCGTATATTCTTCACATGCTGGGTCTGAGACCTGTCTGGTCTTCCAACGGAGGAGCGGTCATAGGGTTGGATGTGGTTCCCGTATCCGAACTCGGACGCCCGAGAATTGATGTTACGTTAAGAATCAGCGGATTGTTCCGTGATTCGTTCCCCAATCTCGTTAATATGATTGATGATGCGGTAGAGAAAATCTCCGAATTGGACGAATCCGATGAAGACAACTATCTTTTGGCACATCTCAGACGGGATCTTGCCGATAATATTACCAAAGGATTGGATCCGATTACGGCAAAGAGAAGAGCCAAAGTGAGAATATTCGGCGATCCTCCGGGTAACTACGGCGGGGGTGTCGATTCATTAATTAACAATTCTCAGTGGGGAGACAGATCGGAACTTGCAGATGCTTACGTCGAATGGGGCGGTTACGCATACGGAAGAGAGATGAAGGGAGAAGATCTGAAAGATTTCTTCAGAAGAAGAATGTCCGAAGTCGATGTTACCGTGAAGAATCACGAATCGAGAGAAATCGACGCTTTTGACAACGATGACGATTACGTCTTCCTCGGAGGTATGAACGCAACGGTCGAAGCCTGTAAGGGAGAAAAACCGATGTCCGTCATGGGAGACAGTTCCAATCCCGTATCGCCGAAACTCAGAACTTTGGCTGAAGAGAGCAGATTCATTTACCGCAGCAGAGTGATGAATCCGAAATGGTTCGAAGGACTGAAGGAACACGGTTACCGCGGAGTTCAGGAGATAACTAATCTTGTGGAGTTCACTTTCGGATGGGATTCAACCTCAGATGTTGTTGAAGACTGGATGTACCAGACCATTACCGATAAATTCGTTCTCAACGAGGAAAACCGTGAATGGATTCAGGAAAACAATCCTGATGCGCTGAGACAGATAACATCACGTCTTCTGGAAGCATCGGAAAGGGGGATGTGGAATGCGGACGACAGGACTGTAGAGGCCCTGAAGTCCATATTCCTGGACAACGAATGTTCGTTGGAAAAAAATCACTGAATGTTGTGGTGTGCGATACTCTTTTCGAGATCGAAGTAGTCTGCGAGTATTTTGTACTCGATTCCCCACTTTTTGAACACATCGGGGATGATACCGAGCGTAAGCTCCCTGATTTTGTCATCCCATATTCCATGTACAATTACGTGAAGAAGTAAGATTGCATCATGAATCACATCGAGATTCAATGCATCTTTGATTTTGGTGGGTTTTCTTTCATCGACGATGGAACTCATGATGTTTCCGTGTCCGTCCACAAAGAGGAACGATTTCACGTGTCCGATGATGTCGGCACCGTTCTCGAGACATGCGATGGTGGGACCTCTCATAATTTCATCGATGAATTTTTTGAGATCATCCTTGGAAATGCCTTTTTCCGACTTTATTTCAAGTTCCAATGCATATTTTCCCAATTCGTCGACCGCTCTGTGGATTTCGAGGTGAAGTGCGCTTCCTTCTTCGACAGGGTTGAAGTCATGTCCCTTGATTTCCTTGTTATCGGAATCGTGGTCGATTTCGACGTGGTCGTAATCGTAGCGGTATTCATCGCTGTTAGGATCCGGCGTAACCATTCACTGACCTCCTTCGTATTCATTCTTCAGTCTTTCGGCTTCAACCGAATCATCGTATCTGTCGGATGTTCCGTTCTCGATGAGATCGCAGGCGTAATCGATTCCCTCGCCTGTTTCCGCAGACATGTGTTTGATTTCGGCTTTGGCGTTGATTTCTCTGATGAATTTCTCGGTCTTTGCAATCTCTTCGGGTGTTGCAGCATCCACTTTGTTGACGAAACATGCATCCGCTTCTCTGATCTGGGTCTCAACGAGTCTTCTTACAGCGCGGATAAGCATATCGATTCTCGTGGAATCGACCAATGTTATGACAGGTGCGTGCGTGATATGAACATCTGTTTTCGCTTCGGAATACTCCGCGGCTCTCTTGAGTCCCCACGGAATTGCGACTCCGGACGGTTCGACTATGACAATATCGGGGTGATAGTTGTCATAGAGTTTTGCGATTGTTTCGGCAAACGAACCTGCAATCTGACAGCAGATGCATCCGCCTGAAATTTCTTTGACTTTGAGGCCGTGTGCCTCTACGAATTTTGCATCAACACTGATATCTCCGACATCATTGACGACGATAGCGACTTTGTCGCCCCTTTTCATAAGCTCGTCTACAATCTTCATCAACGCCGTTGTCTTTCCGCTTCCGAGGAAACCCGCAATCTGAGAAATCTTCAGTTTAACACCTGAAAAGAAATTGGACTTCGACTATTAATACTTTGAACATAGCCACGCATGTAATTTCTGTATGTTTTCAACCGTTTTTCGGACAGTAGAAATTTCGGGTTTTTTCAGGCCCTGCAATGCAGCTAAACAGAGGCAATCCGAAGAGCAAAATCGTTGTTTTTCAGTCGAAAGCGACGACCACTGTGTAAATGCCTTTGGCCATCGGTTTATTGTATTTTTTCTTCAGAACCATGTCCGATTCCGCAGTAGGAGATGTTCCTATCACGTTTTTTGCATCAGAAACGTGCTCTTCTACTTCCGGAATATCGAAAGGGTACAGAACGAATGCCTCATCGCCTTTTCCTACGACGTAAGGGAATACGACAAAATCATCTGAAATCCATATTACATCTTCTCTGCCCTTATATTCCGGTATCTCTTCCGGATACAGCGTTGTACCCATAATGGTTCCGTCGTCTGTCATCAGTTTTACAATAGATCTCTTTCCAAAGACATATGTTTCATCGTAAAACACACAGAGCCTGTGATGTTTTTTCATCGCTATGTCAAAACCGATGTTTTTGTAATCCGTCTTCAGCGTGGTTCTTACTCTTTTTTCCACGTCCCAAACGCTGTTCGAAACCCAATCGTCCATTTCGAAGACATCCAGTACACCCTGTACGGTTCTCAGATACATTATGACGTCATCGGTCGGAGTCATGCATAATGTACGGATGTTAAACTAAAAAAATTATATGTCTGGGTAATCGAAATAATATACTGATATAACAATTCACATCAAAGGAAGATAGAATGGTCAACACAGTAGTTGCACATATGAAAACCTGCAGTAAGACCAACAAGGTCACTGTTTGGATGAAAGACGACGGAAATCTCGGCGTAAAAATTATCACCGACTGTCCTCACGTGAAGGATTATGCATCAAAACTCACCGAAATTACTATTGATGATGTTACGAGTTTTGCCGGAAGCAAAGTTGTCGATCCGGAAGTGAGGGCATCGCTGTCTGTCCCCTGCCTTACTCCGATCGCGGTATTCGAAGCGGCATGGCTTGAATTGGGAATGCTGTCAAAGAATCTCGTCAATAACTGCGGTGAGAATTCGGTATCGTTCCACCCAGACAAAGACGTGAACGAACTCTGAATCATTGGCCGTTCGCGGCCAATTCTTTAGTTTTTGCGATGGCAGCTTTCAATCCGCCGAGACCGCAGGTTCTACAGTCCATTCTTAATTTAAGTTGATCGGCGACTTCTTCTGATTTCTTTCTGTAATATTCTTCATTGCCTATGCCGTCATCGATATACAGGCACCTCTGATACGATTCGAATAACATGTCGAGGAAAAACTGCGGATCGACACCTTCTATGCAATCAAGATGCATCTCTTTGATGAGTCCGTTGATGCCCTCTTCCGCCCAACCGGGTGAAATGAACCATGTTCCGGCGCAGATTTTCTTTTCATTTGTGTATTCTTTCGGTGTGAGCAGAACATCGATACAATCCGCACCCTGTAACATAACCGTCGGTACTTTCAGTAGTTTTGTGACGCCGTCCAATGACTGACATACCGCATATCCGAGGAATACGGCATCCACCTGTCCTTCGTATTTGTTGACAGTCTCTATGATGCGTGTCTTCATCTCCTGCGGGTATTCGTGTAACGCAAACTCAAGATATTCACGCACGACAAAATCCGGGTCGTTCTTTGTGAGGAATTCTATCTCGGGTTTCAGGATATCACATGCGACGATAGCCAGCTTCATAAATTGTAATCTGCTGTATGAGTAGATATTATCTTTGCCGGACAGGCGATCGAATCATGACCAGGTATTGATTCAGAACGAATCGTATGTGCCCAATGCCCTTGCTTTCTTCTCAAAGAGATTGAAAAGGAACACAGATATCACGAAATAGATAATTCCGAGCGCAATCATCATGACAATATCATTTGATATTGTCAGAATATCGGCGCCGTCCGCCGCTGCCCTCATTGCGTTTACACCGTACGTAAGCGGAAGAATGTCTGCAATTGCCTGACACCAACCCGGGAGATACGATATCGGAAATGTCACACCGCAGAGGAGCAATCCGATATACGTGACAAGATTCGCAATGATTGCCGATGTTCTTAATCTGAGACCTACACTTCCGATCATCATTCCGAATCCCGTAAGTGAAAATACCGTCAGAATCAATATAACGGCTACGGATGCCATATTTGCAGCACCCAAATCTATGCCGAATACGAACTGAGCGTAACACAATGAAAGAACCGAAGAAATGAATCCCGACAATATGTTCAGGAATGACATTCCAAGAAACACCATGAACAGACTCGACGGAGTCTGCATCAGCGGAGTCAGCATACCTGTATGTTTTTCCGTTCCCGGCATATCCGAAACCGAATACAGTGTGGTGGACGCAATACTCTGAACAACATTCCCTATCACAACAAATCTTACGGTTACATCGGGATTCGATACGTAATCAGCCATCACTGCGAAGAAGAACATTGTGAAAAATGAGCTCAGCACAATCTGCAGCAGCCACAGCCACCACGGAATCATCTGAAATTTGTTTCTTGCATAGTTGACTGCAGATGACATCACAACAGACCATTCGGACATATCAGTACCTCGCGAATGAGCCTGTGGCTCTGACATTAGACACGATTCTTTTCATCAGTAACCATGCAACCGTGAAATAAAGCAGCGATAACAGCACACAGATGACTGTATTTTCAAGATAACCGAATCCGAATACCGCATTGTAATCGGAAAGTGCGGATGCCCTCAGCGATTCTACGCCCCATGTCGGAGGAAGTGCCATCGAAATCGGATTTGTCCATTGTGGGAGAACCGTAATCGGGACTACCGCTCCGGATAAGATATAGATAGGATATTCCAGGATGGATGTGAGTACGTAACTTCTTCTTGAAAACACGAAAGCAATCGAGAAAATCATTCCGATTGATGACAATGATAACAATGTCAGCACAAGAATCACGGTAAATTCCGCCGGATGTGCGATATTTACGTTCACGGAGAACATGAGTACTGCGAAAACATACACAAGCAGCATGTTCAGCAATCCTATGAACGTATTCCAAAGCGATCTTCCCAGAATAATATCGTAAAGATTCGTCGGAGTCATCAGAATGTTTTCCAATGTACCGTTCATTCTGTCGTAAGAAAGAGTGAATGACGATGCGAACAGTGTGTTTCCCCACATTCCGAGGACACCCCCTCCTAAGACTGCCTGAAGAACTATTGTATCGCTTTTTTCAGGATACATGAACAGCATCACTGCCGTGAAAACAAACGGCGCGATTATGCTGGGCATTATCCACTGCGGATCTGCTATGAATTGGGAGAGCTGCTGTTTGAACGATCCGCTGACAGCTCTGAAATTCAATCACTCACCGCCGGTCAGGTAAAGGTATGTATCTTCAAGAGTGGGTTCGTCGAATCCTATTGATCTTATTCCGAATTGATCGTAAATCTGTTCCAGGGACTGCATCGGATTGGAACCTTTCTTGCATCTGATACTTACTGCGGATCTTCCGGAAAGGGATTCCACCCTTATGTCCGTGATTCCGTCTATCGATAGGACTTCGGACGTACATGACGAAGGATCTTTGGTGGTGATGATTCTGATCATCGTATCGTCGGAAACTTTCTGTTTCAGTTCTTCGACGGTACCGTATCCTATGATATTCCCGTGTTTGAGAAGAATCATGCGGTCGCACAGTTCCTCGGCTTCGAACATATAGTGGGTTGTAAGAATTACCGTTTTTCCGGATTCGGAGAGTTCTTTTACGATTTTTCTGATCTGTAACGAAATTTCTGGATCCAAACCGATTGTAGGTTCATCCAGGAAGAGAATTTCAGGATCATTGATCAATGCTCTGGCTATGTGGATTCTCTGTTTCATTCCGCGGGAGTATGTTTCCACTCTTCTGTCTGCGGCATCTTCCATTTTCACCAATTCGATTGTTTTCTGAACACGCTCTTCCTTCATGGATGAAGGTACTTTGTAAAGATCGGCAAAATATCTCAGATTCTGTCTGCCCGTGAGTCTGTAGTACAATCCTCTTTCTCCGCCGCTGACAACATTCACGCGCATTCTGAGTTCTTTTGTTTTTCTATCATCGGCAACATCGATTCCCAAAACAGTTCCTTTTCCGGATGTGGGTTTCAGAAGTGTGGAGAGCATTTTGATTGTTGTAGTCTTACCGGCACCGTTGGGGCCGAGAATGCCGAAGATTTCTCCTTTGTTCACTTCAAATGAAATATCATTCACAGCGACCTTCGCATTCTGTCCTTCGCCGAAGACCCTGCGCAGATTTTCGGCTTTAATAACCTGTTCTGCCATCCGTCTCACATCCTGTCATATGATTTTGCCAGTATATTCAGAACATCTTCCGTAAGATGAACGGCACCCATTGTACCGAAAATCGGTTTTCCGATGATACTTACAGGCCGATCCGAAGGTTCTCTGATTTCCACACCGCCGATTGCGGTGTGTCTGTCTGTCAATTCCTTCACTTCCGGTCCGGAACCGAATAACACATCGGTTTCGATATCCCAGATGTTATCCGGAATTTCGGCACCCAGAAATCCGAATCCTTCTATCTTTCTGTCGGACTGTATTGCACATGGAACCAATCCGAGATAGTCTTCCATGAAGTGAGCTGTACTTTCGGTGAGGCACGGTGTACCGTGTACGGAAAATGTCCTCCCGCCGATTTTGACATACCTCCGTTCTAATGTAAGTATCTTTTTCGATGTTCTCTTTCTCCATTGTACGAGATCATCGACTGCATCCGAGGGATCTTTACCTAATGCTTCGCATATTTTCAGTATGAATTCTTCGCATTTTTGGAATCCTATCGGCATTACAGATACGAAAGGAGTGCCGAATCTGTCTCTGAGGTGTTCTGCAGTTTTCAATCCGTAGTCTTCGTCGATTACTATGTTCAGTTCTGCTGAAGAGATGTTTTCTATCTCATTCACAGAAGAACCTGCGCATAAAACCGTGTTGACTTTTATGTCACACAGAGAAAGCATTCTTTTCAGTTCGTCGATGCTGTCTTCGAATCTCAGATGCAGAAGCGACATTCCGATGATGTTCACATTCCCTTTTTTCACATCTTTCTTCTCTTTAGCCAGACAGTCGGTTATTTTGATTGCAGTCGACGAATATCCGTCGTATGAATATGAAGAATAATCATGCGATTCGATTCTTACCGTAGGAACATCGGAGTCAACTCTTTCCAAATCTTCTCCGATTAATGCCGCTCCCGGAGAATTCAGAATACCGATCATTTTCGGATTCTGTTCTCTTACGATATTGTAAAGATCTTCCAGATTCTCAGACGAACCCAAAATGACTCTTTTGGTATCTAACAGTGTGCACGGAAGTCTCGGTTGGTAGAAGAAGTACTTCATACCTCTGAGGAAAGGATTTCTTGTTTCGATTTCGTCGCTTCTGCCGACAAATAATCTTTCAGACAGGTCCGCAGGATACATTTTGCATCCCGTCGGACCGTGAATTATCGACATAGAATCGCGGACACCTTCCAGTGCCATCATACTTCCGAGGAAGCAATCGGGGTTATCGAGATCAAATGACATCTTTTCTCCAACCCTCCTTTCCGTATGTATGAAGTAACAATGTAATCTTTTTCACAAAAGCAACACCTGTGAACGGACTCGGGAAACTGACCAAAGGAATCAGAACATTCGGTATGTCCATACCCATGTGGGCGGTAGAAATTATCAGATCCGGTTTGATTTTCCTGATAATTTTTTTCTCTTCGGCAATATCTATACTTTCTGCGTAGATTATGTCGGAAATTTCATTGGTTACATTCAAATCGTTGCTGAAATCGGAACGGTCGACAACAATTGTTCTTTCTCTGATCATTCCCGCAGCTTCGGCAGCTTCAACCATCCAATCTATGTCTTTGGTGGCGGAAACCATGCAGAATCTCTTACCCATCAGAAGATTCCTGTATGTTTTCATTTCTTCATCGAATTCCGATCTGATGTCGGTCATAAATCTGTGATATTCTTTTACACGGCCGAAGTATTTTGCAAGATATCCCATCCATGCGGCGGTACCGCATACGCCGGGTCTGACAGGTATCGGCGAAACATCGATTCCGAATCTCTCGTTGAGGTAGGTGCTCAGCTGTACCGTAAACACATCGGGATTGATCATAAGATTCATCTTCGCTGAGGAAATTTTTCCCAGTGAATCCAAATCTCCTGCCCCGGGGAAGAGACAGTTCACTCCGATCCCTATTGAATTTAAGAAATCGGCAATCATTTCCACGGAACTCATACAGTTCAGTGCCAGCGGTTTGGTCCCTATGAGGTTGACCGAATCTGTTTTTTCACAGTCTTCGGAGAATTTTTCGGCTATTGTAATGCCGGAATCAATTACGCCCTGCATAAAATCCCCGTTCAGACAGCCGTCGGTTTCAATCAGGACTAATCTGCAGTCTGGGTATTTTCTTTCGATTTTTTCGACGGCGCCCTTGACATCGTCGCCGATTATTCCAGAAGGACATGACGTAATGACGGCGATGTTTCTGTTACCGCATGAAATCGAAGATTCAATCTTCGAAATCAGTTTCTGAGTGCCTCCGAATATCATGTCTCTGTCTTTCATTTCCGAACAGAGAACATCGGATTCTCTGTAGCCCTCTATCGGTTTGTGGAAATTGTTGTATCTTCCGCAGGTAGATGAGGCAGTCTGTACCGTAAACTGCGTACAGCTTAACGGTGCGTGGAGTACGACAGACAGTCCCTTAATCGAAGAACAGGTGGTGAAAGCACCCGAAAATGCACATCCTCCGTAAGGTTCGTCACTCTGAACGTTGCGCGACATGTATTTTCTTTTGGGATTGTCTTTCACTTCAACGGCGATGTGAGACCTAACTCCTTTTTTCTTTTTGAGCGAACGACCGAGTACGATACGTTCCAATTCCTCTTCCGAGAGGTAACTCGAAGTGTATTTCTTTCCTGTTTTGATGTATTCGGCCAATTGTAAGAATTTTTTCGTAATCGGACTTTCAGGATATTTTTCCACAACAGTCTTACCGTCTTCCTCGGCGGACATAAAGAGTTCCGATCTTTCAAACGAAGCAACAACGGGAATTTTCACCGCTTCGGAAAATCTTGCAATTCTTTCTTCCTCCTCGGGATCTCCGCGGCTGTTGAAGATTATGCCTCCGACTCTGTTCGGATTATAATTGCAGATGCCTCTGAGAATGTTGTTTGCCGCATAAATCGACATGAATTCGCCTGAGGACACTATGAATACAATGTCGGCATACTCGTTTCTCAGCGGAACGGCAAATCCTCCGCATACGACATCTCCGAGAACATCGTAGAGTGTGATGTCTCTCCTAATATCATCCACACCGAGGTCTCCGAGTAACTCAAATGATGAAATTATGCCTCTTCCGGCACAGCCGACACCGGGTTCGGGACCTCCCGCTTCCGCACATAGACATCCGCCGTATCCTTCGGCGACGATATCTTCTATTTTTCTGTCGACCGTAGCCGTATTTTTGAGATAATCAAGAATTGTTTCTTTCACTTCTCCGTTGAGAAGAAGTCTCGTGGAATCATGTTTCGGATCGCATCCGATCTGCAGAACTTTCAGTCCGCTGTCGGTCAATGCCGCGGTGATGTTGGAGGACATCGTTGATTTTCCGATACCTCCTTTTCCGTACATCGCAATCTTGACCATGATTCACCTCTGAAATGAGTAAAAGGTTTCATGGGCAATAATCATATGTCCCATTTTTTGTCAAGATCGGTGTAGTACGAACTCTTCACAGCCATTGTGAATTCCTTTGGTTTACCGACGGCCGTGACCGTAAGAAGTGTTTCAAGAAGAACCGATGCACCGTATTCGTCGCCGAATCCGAATTTTTTGTCTTTTTGATCGAACTTAACCTCAAATTTATCCGCACCAGCGGCAACGGCACGTTCGGAAACAATCTCCGAACCTTTCTGCTTCGCAAATTCCATCGCTTCGGAATATTTATCAAAGTCCGTTGTTCCGAAGGATGCGAAAACGGTACATCTCGGATCGTCAAGGGAACCTTCTCCTTTGAACGGTTTGATGAGAATGTCAATGGATTCGACAATGTTTCCCGTAATTGCACCGATTGCGTTACCGACACCGGAATACTCCGAAAGAAGGAGTTTCGTATCAAATTTCTCCGCAACCTGGGGGAAATACGCCTTTACCGGAGCGCCGATACCGATAATCGGTTTGTTGAGTTTGATACTGCATGCATAATCCAATCCGAAGTTTCCGTTGATTGCTTTCTCCATGAGGTCGCAGGAAATTCTGTCGAGTTTCATTTCTCTGGTTTCCTCGAAGAACAGTTTCTTCAGGAGTTCTCTTGCAATCTTGTCAATTACCGCTTTTTTCGCAACGGCGATGAATTCCTCATCGGATAATTTCATCTTCCTTGCCTGATGCATCACGCCGAGTTTGGATGCTTCCGCATCGTATTCCACATACGAACCTTCCGCATGCAGGAGATCCGTAGGGGTAAGGCCGATACGCTGAATGATTCCGATTTCTTCCATCTTCGGGATGTTGAATGAATAGGGGTGAATGCCTGTTTCATTTGATACTTCGGTAATGGTCTTAGGTCCGTCTCTGATTGCATCGAGGAATTTTTTATCATCATCTGTGAGGAAACTGACTTTGATATCTTTCAGTTTCACGAAGAATTCGATTTCCTGAGTAAGTTTTGATTCATCAAGACAGCCTGGAATGAACCTCGGTGTCATTTCGGCGGCTTTTCTGATTTTATCTATCATGCCGGGATATTTCGATGATGCAATACACAACGGCACTACACGCAGTGCGCAGAGAATCAGATCGTTTCCGTTGACAACGATTCTGCTGTCTCCGCCGATACCGGAGGTTGCTATTTCGGCAGCGAGAACTCTTGTTCTCTTTCCTCCGATTATCGCACCTTCTTCTTCAAGTCTCGGCGTACCGTTTCTCAGAATACCGATGTCGGTTGTGGTTCCGCCCATGTCCATGACGATCGCGTCCTGCGCACCTGTAAGTGTTTTCGCACCGATCAGGGATGCGGCAGGTCCGGACAGGATTGTTTCAATGGGCCTCTGGAGAGCGATGTTTTCACCCATGATGGATCCGTCGCCTTTCACCATCATGAGCGGCGCAGTTATTCCCACATCACTCATAACTTTCTTGACGGAAATTATGAGTTCTTTGATGATAGGGATAAGACGCGCATTCATCACGGATGTTACGGTACGTTCGTTGTATCCGAGACTTGACGAGAGCTGATGTCCGCACACCACGGGAACGTCTACAATTTTTCTTGTTATCTCGGCCAGGCGGTTTTCGTGTTCGGGGTTTCTTACGCTGAGATACGATGTTATCGCGATTCCGTCGATCTTCCCTTTGACGGATTCAAGGAATTTTACTGCTGATTCTTCATCCAGAGGTTCTTTTTCCTTACCGGAGAGTTTGTGTCCTCCTTTGATGCAGATGTATTCATCCACAGGGATGGACCTGTCGAACTCCATTCCTACCGCAATGAGCGCTACGCGGCAGCCTTTTCCTTCGACGATAGAATTGGTAGCCAATGTGGATGATAAGGATACCATTTTGATGTCTTTGAATAAGGATTTATCGAATCCTCTCAGAGAACCCGCAATTCCCAACGACAGATCGTCCCTCGTTGTAAGAGATTTCGAACTGCAGACAACTTTTCCGTTGCTGAAATCAATTATAGCGGCATCTGTGTATGTGCCGCCCGTATCGAAACCGAGCCCGTATTCCGGCATAAACTTCACCTGTTGCCGACGAATCCGTACCTTTTACGGTAGTCCTCGACCACATCGCATATGTGGTCTGCCATAAATTTCTGTTGTTCTTTGGTGTGGATACGGGGCGTTTCGTTTATGAAGAATTCTGTATCGCACTTTTCGCACCTTACTTTGGGGCAGCTTTTGAGAGCTTCGGAACAACCTTGGCAGGCAAATGTCCTCGCATAAAGGAGTGAAAATTCAAATCCGCAGTACGGGCATTTGAATTTCCTAATTGATTCTGTGGTTTCGTATGCGAAACCTCTCTTTCTCATTGCCTCAGCGTATGCATCTGCCATCAGTTACTACCGTCCGTTAAATGGGTAAAGGGTTTGAGGGAAAGAAGTTTATGATTAAGTCTCCGACTTACTCAGAAAGCGCCGTAGAGCTTTGTGGCTTCGACGACTGCTTTGATGTTCTCCATCTTGGTGTTGCAATCCGGCGGGACTTCACAACCAGATGAGATACAGTATTTGGACTTGAGCCCTCTCTTGCAGAGAGCAGTCTTGACTTCCTGACAGAGGTCCTGTGTGACCTTGGTGATCTTCTCTTCGCTTCCTCTGATGAAGAGCTGGGGGTCGATCGTACCGGCGACCAGACAGTTGTCTGCGTAACCTTTCTCGATAACTTCGGATGGCTTGGGCGATCCGGGTATCAGCGGGTAGTATGCCATCGAGTAGATTGCGGGCTTGTAGTGCGTGATCTGTGTGTCGAGGTGAGGAAGATCTGCGCAGTTGTGGATACATACTGCCATTCCCTCTTTGATTACGAGGTCGTTGAGCTTGTCTGCGTACTGCATTTCGAACTCTTTGTACTCGGCATCTCCGAGACAGGAGTAGTTTGCCCAGAGGTAGTCCCAGCAGAGACCGTTTACGCCGGTTTCTCCGAATGCCTTGACCATCTCGGTGTCGTACTCTGTTGTTGTCTTCATTGCCTTGTGGATTGCCTCGGGTGCGGTGAACATATCCATGAACATCCTCTCTGCTCCGGCTGTCTGTGACAGTGCGAGAAGAGGTCCCTCGATGAATCCTGCGGTGATAACTTCGCCTTTGAGTGCGTCTGCGTAGAGTTTTGTACCCTCGAGGAGAACTCCGGATCTTCCCTTATGTACATCGGGTGCTTCGAGTTTCTCGTAGTCCTCGATGTTGTGGATGATGTGCTCATCGACGAAAGGTGTGTTCTCTTCATCCATCCTGACGTGTGCTCCGAGATCTCCCGCCATGACTGACAGATCCATAAGACCGATGCAGAAGTCGAAGTCGAAGTACTTCTGACCTGCAATGAATGCCTGTGCGAAGAGCTTGGGGTCGTTTGCCCACTGCTGGTATGTTATGTTTCCGGGAAGGAGTTTTCTGCAGATTCCGCAAGCAATCGGGTAAGCCGTGAGCCTGTCGACAGCTTCACCCGAGAGTGCCGCAAGGCCTCTCTCCATGTGCGTCATCTTGTCTGCCATGCTCACAGCACTCCTTTAGCCCACGCAACGCAGTCCTGTGCGTTGTTGTCTCTGTGGTCCGCACCGATTTCCTCGGCAAATGCGGGTGATGTCGGCGGTCCGCCGATTGTGATCTTGACTTTTGCTCTGTTTCCGTTCTCTTTGAGTCCGTCAACGACAGCTTTCATTCCGTCCATTGTCGGGGTCATGAGTGTGGACATTGCGACGAGGTCGAGGCCCTGCTCGCCTACTGCGTTGATGATTGTGTCAATAGGAACATCCTTTCCGAGGTCGGTGACTTCGAAACCGCCGGCTGTCAGCATTGTCTTGACGATGTTCTTTCCGATGTCGTGGACATCTCCTTCAACGACTGCGACTGCAGCTTTGATCATCTTGTCCATATCTGCCTTGGGAATTGCGGGCAGAAGGAGGTCGAGTCCTGCGTACATTGTGTGTGCGGACATAAGGACCTGGGGCAGGTATACCTGGTGTGCGGCGTATTTGTCACCGACAATTGACATTCCTGCAACGAGTCCGTTGTTGATTGCATCGAGTGCAGGCATTCCTACATCGAGGGCTTCCTGCGCGGCCGCTTTCGAGTCTGCGACTTTACCGCCGACGACAGCATCGCTCAATTTCTTGAGTATTTCTTCGTTTGTCATTTTCTATTCCTTTCCACACTTTCGTGTGTTCCTACGATGCCTATCATCAGTATTAATAATCGCTCATGGATGGATTCAGTATCCATCGGTTATTGAAATTTTGTTCCATTATTGTTTTGTTTATGAAACATTATTTCTTTAATTTGTAAACTATGTTAATCTATTTACATGATTTTTTTCACAATATATGAGAAATAAATAAAATAATCAGTTAATAACTTAATTGAAATATAAAATTTGCGTTAAATTTATATAAAATGTATGTGATTCTTGAAAAAATGCAAGTATAAGGACAAATTAGTTGGATGTATTGACCATTAACCATCGAATTTTGCTTGTTCTATTTATAAAGTATTTGTTAATTTTAAAATAACATTCATAGGACAAGTGTTCTGAGGAGTGTTCTTTGTCGGAGTTTTCCGCTCTGAGTCTGATATACACTATTGAGAAGCAGCAGAAAGAATCTCAGTCGTCTTTGGCTGAAGATAGGGTTATCGTTATCTAATCACTTTTTAATACACGCCATGCCTATTACGGAAGGTATCAGCCGAAATCGCTCTCGGGCGGTTTCATGGGAGGTATAAACAATGGTTGACTACAAAGATCTGACAGAGGAGGAGCGCCTTGCAAAGGCCCAGAAGCCCGGTAAGGATGCAATGAAGATGCACCCGTACTACGGCGGTAAGGTAGAGGTTGTGCCGAAGGCATGTGTGAGGTCATTCGATGATTTCGCAATCTGGTATTCGCCCGGAGTCGCCGAGCCGTGTAAGGATATCGCAAAGAATCCCGACATGGTTTACGAGCATACATGGAAATGGAACACAGTCGCCGTCGTTTCGGACGGAACACGTGTTCTCGGACTCGGGGATATCGGACCCGAGGCGGCAATGCCTGTCATGGAAGGCAAATCGATGCTCTTCAAGTATCTCGGAGGTGTGGACTGCGTCCCCATCTGCCTTGACACAAAGGACCCCGAGAAGATTATCGAGACAGTGAGGCTCATTGCACCTTCATTCGGAGGTATCAACCTCGAGGATATCTCGAACCCCAAGTGTTTCGACATTCTCGACGAGCTCAGAAAAGACTGCAAGATTCCTGTATGGCATGACGATCAGCAGGGTACCGCAACAGTCGAAGTTGCAGGTGCAATCAACGCAATGAAACTCGTAGGAAAGAAACTCGAAGATGCACAGATTACGGTTATCGGTGCAGGTGCGGCATCAATCGCAATCTCAAGACTTCTTCTTGCAACGGGATTCAAGCCCCAGAACATGTGTGTCTGCGACTCGAAAGGTATCCTGAACAGCGAGAGGACGGATGTCGGAGAGAACAACTTCAGGCAGAAGTGGGACATCTGTAAGAAGACCGACGGTGCAGGTAAGAGAGGAGGAATGAAAGAGGCCATGAAGGGTGCGGATATCGTTATCGCAGCATCCAAAGCCGGACCGGGAACAATCCCGCCGGAGTACGTGGACCTCATGAACGACGATCCTGTCATCTTCGCAACAGCGAACCCCGTGCCTGAGATTTGGCCCTGGGAAGCAAAGGAACACGGATGCAAAGTCTTCGCGACAGGTCGTTCGGACTTCCCCAACCAGGTCAACAACTCCATGGGATTCCCCGCAATCTTCCGCGGTGTTCTCGATGTAAGAGCCAAGACCATCACGGACGAGATGTGTATCGCAGCCGCAAGGGAACTTGCGAGATACGCAGAGGAAGAGCACGAGGGCGGAATCTCCGCAGAGTACATCGTGCCCACAATGTCCGAGACGGATGCATTCATCTCCGAAGCAGTCGTCGTAGGATCGAAAGCCATCGAGCAGGGCGTTGCAAGGCTCAAACTCAGTAGACAGGAACTCCACGACAAAGCGGAGTTCATGATCAAGAGGTCCAGAGCACTCACCGCCAAGATGATGGACGACGGATTCATCAAACCCTATACAGAGTGAGTCTGACGGGGGCATCCGCCCCCTCAGCATCTTTATTTTTTTGTTTATTTTGAGAATATTTTCGATACAGAAATACATAAACCATCCCAGGAATATCTTGACTGGCACAGAAAGAATGTGTTTATCGAAGAATAAAAAAGACTGCCGGTTTCCCGGCAGTCGGTTTCATCTTTCCTTAATCATATCGCGGTTGTGGTAGATGTAATCGACACAGCTGATCATCGCTATTGCAGCCGTAATCCAAAGCAGTACGTTGGATATGAGTACGATATCGATGTCGAGACTTACGATGTGATTGATTCCCAACAGGAACAGAATCACTGTAATCGAAACCATCTGGCTCATAGTCTTGAGTTTACCGGATTTGCCGGCGGCGATTACAACATTCTGCGAAGCCGCAATCAAACGTAACGAACTCACAATGAACTCACGGAACATTACCACTATGACAATCAGAGGGTGACAGTATCCGTCGGGGATCAGACAGACCATTGCGCTTATCACGAGGATTTTGTCTGCAATTGGATCGAGGAACTTACCGAAATCGGTAATCAAATTCCTGGAACGTGCAATTTTGCCGTCCAGCATATCTGTGAGCGATGCAACGACGAAGATGATGAGGGCCCAGATGTACGCATACGGTATTTCATGCACGAGCATGAACAGCACCATAAACGGAACGAGAATAATTCTCAGCATCGTAAGACGGTTGGGTAAGTTCATGATACATCCCTGATATCGGGACGATTCTGTTCGTAATTGATTAAGATATCGGACGTTTTTCCGCCGGAATAAGAAGGAGAGGTGCCGTAAGGCACCTGTCTTTAGTGTTTCAGAGCACAGTCGAGTCGACGTTTGCGACTTCGCTGATGCCGGGTATGGATCTGAGAGCGTCTTCGAGCTTGGATCCGATCTCCTCGTCGGTGTCGTCGATCACGAGGAAAACGACAACCTTCTCGAGTCCGAATGCAACGGGCTTGATGCTTGTCTCTTTAATCTCTACACCTGCAGGTACGACCTTGGCGAGTGTATCGATGACACCCTTGAGGTCGACCTCTGTATCCTCAGGCATGAGGTCGTATGTCGATGCAATCTGTCCCATGGAACCACCTATTCAAGGTCCGACGAACCCGCATTTCTTACATTCGTATTTCACGCCCTGGTCACGGCACTTGGCGCACCTTCCGATCTCTTCTTCGCCGCACTGGGGGCATTTGAAGAAGGTGTTGCCTGTACCCTGGAGCCTAATGCCGCAAGAGGAACAAATCTTGTCTGCCATGAGTGTGCGATTATATTCCACCTATATAAAAAGACAGTGCCGAAAGAATCTCAAAATCATTCGCTGTATATCTTCACCAATTCGGGACGGATCTTCTCTGCAAACTCTTCATTGCCGTCGGTTGATATGATGTCAAGGTACTTTCCCAGTGCTTCATTGAGAAGAGAATACAACTTACCCAGACCGAAAAATGCATTGATAGTTTCGGGGCCGATGGGAATATCGACATCACTGTCCTTTGTTGCTTTTCCGCGTGCATAAGAGCCGAAAAGATAGACTTCCTTTATGCCTAATTCTCTGGCAATAGGGGTTATGATTTCTCTTAATTCATCGATGCTGTAGACTCTGTCGTTTACCGGAACATCGGAACGTTTCATCGTTTCGGATTTCATGACTTCACCGATCACTGCGGTATGTCACTCTTTCCCGGCAATCAGATCTTCAATCATCTTACGGAAGTTTTCGGAACGTTCCTTTGCTTTTTCTTCATCCGACGATTCGGAATACACTCTGAACTTCGGTTCGGTTCCGGATGCTCTGATTAAAACCCATCCGTCACTGTAATTCAGTCTGACACCGTCTGTGGTGTCGGCTTCGGAGCCCATCTTTTCAATGACTTTTTCGGAAACGTATTTTTTCCTGTCTTCGGGACATTTCACGGTAATCTTAATTGAATGATACTTCGGAAGCTGTGAGATAAGATTATCCAGCGAACCTTTTTTGGCGATAATTTCCAAAATCGCAGCCATACCCATCGCACCGTCCCTGCAGTACTGATGCTCCGGGAAGATCAATCCGCCGTTGTCCTCTCCCCCGAATATTCCTCCGGTTTCCATCATTGTTCTCGCGACAATAGGGGAACCTACCGCGGTGTAACGGAATTCTCCTCCGTTTGATTCTACGGTATCTTTCACTGCGGACGATGTACTGACAGGCGCACATACGATGCCTCCTTTGTTTGCAGCCACTTTGTAACCGGCGATAAGAGCAAGGCTCAGATCTCCTGGAACGTATTTTCCGGAACCTGTCACAAATACACAGCGGTCTGCGTCTCCGTCATGTGCCATACCTGCAACTGCATCCGATTCTCCGACTGTTTTGATAAGAGTCTGAAGATTCTCTTCGGTAGGTTCACTTTCATGTCCGGGGAACGTACCGTCCATGACACAGTTGAGAGGTATGATTTCAACACCCAACTTTTTCATCATCATCGGTGTGGTTTCGCATGCGGCTCCGTTGGAACAGTCGAGAACAATCTTGATTTTCGCTTTTCTTACTGCATCCGCGTCTATTTTTGAGATTACCGCATCGATATACTGTTCGCCTGCGCCGTTTACTCTTACAATCCGGCCGATTTTATCCCAGGATACACATTCAATTTCGGTTTCATATGCATCTTCGACGGCCGATTCCTGCGCTTTTGTGAACTCGGTACCGTCTCCCGCGATACATTTGATTCCGTTGTACTGCGGAGGGTTGTGGGAGGCGGTAATCATCACACCTCCTTCGATGTCATCATGTGTTTTCACAAAATACTGAAGAGCAGGAGTCGGCACGATTCCCAAATTAACAACATCTGCGCCTGCGGAAGTGAGACCGGAACACACTGCGTTTACAATCATCTGCGAAGATGTTCTCGGATCGCATGCAATCGCTATTTTCTTAGCTTTGAGTGTGAAACCTATTGACTTTCCGATCTGTACGGCCAATTCGGGGCACATATATTCGTTTGCAACACCGCGTATGCCGTTCGTACCGAACATCTTCATCGTATCGTATCGGTGATGACATTCGGATAAAAAGAATGTCACTCTTCTCTCATGCGTTCGTTGAGAAGACCTTTGAGTTTCATTATAGGCCAAACATCTCTCGGATCCGCATTTCTGTCTTCCGCCATTCTCAGTGAAGAATAATCTCCGAGCATGATCATCGATAAAATGTCGTAAATCTCCGAATCCGTATGTCTTTCAAGCAGTTCGTATCCTATGGATGCAGACTTTAATCTTTCAGCTGCGGCCTGTGTGAAGTGACTGTCGGCATCTTTTGTAAGGATGACTGCATGTAATGCATTGTGAGAGAAGTTACCATTCAGCGGAGTATCGAAATCAGACAGAGGTTTCGTCATTGCGATGTACTTGCTGTTCTCGGTGAGTTCCGATTTCCATCTAAGTGCCACAGACTTCATTCCGCCGTCGAAGAGTAACATGATTACTTTGTTTTTCAGATTCTCTGCAACCTTATACGCACGGCTGTCGTCTTTTTCGAGAACATCTCTGTATTCCCTCAGTTTCGGGATTGCTTCTCTGAATTTTTCCGTTAAATCGGTACCGGTATGCTTCATTATACACGCAAGATAACCTATCATGTATCCGATTGAATGTCTCGGATCCATTCCGGGTTTGATACGCATGAGGAGATAACCGTCCTTTTCCGCCATATCAATCAGTTTTCCGCCGGCCGTCATCACAATGATCATACAGCCCTGTGCTTTCGCACGTTCGTACATGCGGATTGTTTCAAGGGTGTTTCCCGAATATGACGAAATGACGGCAAGTGTTCTTTCATTCATCCATTTGGGAATCATAGGATTTCTGAGTGTGTGAATGTATTTCTTTGAATATGGATTGAAAATATCCGCAGTAATGCTTCCGCTTATTGCGGAACCTCCCATTCCGCAGAGTACGATATTGTCACAGTCGTAATCGGGGAGTTCCAGATCCAGGGAAGATTCCAAATCGTCGAGGAAACCGTGTAACTGTTCATAGGCGGTGAGTTTCGTCATTCTTTCACCCCCGAAAGGAGATAACTCATCATGATACAGTACAGATTTCTTTCAATCGTATCCGAACCGTCTATACGGACGGTGAGAATTTCTCTTCCGCAGTCTCCGACAACATCCGTTGCGGATTCCACGATGACATCCAGAAGATGTATGCTGTGGTTGTGAATGACAACAGCCAGCATATTGTCTGCGTTGACATTTTCGTTACACCATCCCACAATCTCATTATGATCGTATTCCGGAAGTTCCGTACTGAAAATCGGTTCTTCAGTTACGGAAGAAAGGTGATTCTTCCATACCGCCGCAGCGCCTCTCAAATCCGATAGGCTGATCAGAAGTATGTTCTTTCCCGGTACCGAAGATATGACTGAAGATATCTCTTTACGTGTTCTTCTCGGAAGTGTCAGTCTTTTTTTCAGCGATGCCACCGCATTCACTGCGGAATCGCGTGAATTACACACTCCGGAACCCTGCAGAATGTAGGAAATGATTACGGCAATACTTCCTACCGCTTCCTGAAGTGTAAGATTTTCATGAAGCTCTATGAAATGGATGTCATTGTCGTCGCAGAACTGAGAGGCTTCGCCTCTTACGGAAATACAGACAATTTTTGCATTCCGTTTCATCAGTTCCTCAAGACATCTTACGGTTTCCGAATCGTTGTAATAGGATGCAACAACGGCACATGTATTTTCATCAACCCATGCGGGGATGTTTGCACCTTTAATCAAAGGTACGGGAATTTTTCCGCAGTCGTTGGCGTATTCGCTGAGAATCATTGCCGCAGATGATGTGATGTCGGGATCGACAATACAGATTTTCTCCGCATTCGCGAATGCGGGATATCCGTCGGAAAGAAGACCTTCCAATGTGCGTATGAAACGCTCGGATTTCACGCGTACTGTATCATCTGTCATTGCCGGCATATGTCCGCATTAACGGGGCGGCACAATATTATTGTTATCATTATTTTTCGATTGGTGAGGCTTATTATCGATGCTGTTATACAGACAGGTATGAAGATCACACCTGATTGCGTCCCGTGCCTGATGAGGAGGGTGTTATTCCAGGCAAAGCTGTTGGAGAACGGATGCGAATTCGAAGCCGTCGGTGCCGCACTGAAGGCATATGCCGACGGATACAGGGAAGGAAGAAATTCCGCCGAGGTTGCAACGGAAGTTCACAGAGCCGCATACGGAGTTATGGGAAAGGATCCTTACGTGAAGATGAAAGAGGATGCCGACCGCATTGCAGGTGAGTATTTGGACCGTGTCGAAGAATACGTAGAATCTTCAGAAGACAGATTTTCCGCCGCCGTAAGAGTTGCGGTTATCGGAAACATCATGGATTTCGGTGTTTCGTTATCGTCTCCGGAAGAGTTCCGTAATGTGTTCAGCGATCTTCTGTCTCAGGGAATAGGTTCCGACGATACGGAACGTCTGAAGGAACTGCTTTTGAAGGCACGTTCCGTGCTGTATTTCTTTGACAACTGCGGTGAGTCCCAATTTGATAAAATGCTCATAAGAGAAATCCGCAGGATGGGTGTACGTGTCGTAGGTGTGGTAAGAGGAGAGAGAATTCTCAACGATGTTACAATGGAGGACGCAGTCCGTATAGGTCTTGACAGAGAAATGGACCGTATCATTTCCACGGGAGTTTTCGCAATCGGTGCCGTATTATCGAAAGCAGGTGACGATCTCAAAGAAGAACTCGGAAAATCAGATTTGATTATATGCAAAGGCATGGCGAATTACGAGTCTTTATCAGATCAGGAGACGGATGTTCCGAAAGCGTTCATACTGAGAACAAAATGTATTCCCGTTGCAAAATCATTGGGTGTTCCCGAAGGAATCAACGTAGTGAGGGTGACGGAATGACAGATATACGTGACGTGCGCCAGGCAGTGATAATGGTCGGCGGTAAGGGAACAAGGCTCAGACCTCTGACAGACAGCCGTCCGAAACCGATTCTTCCTGTGTTGGATATGCCCTGTCTGGGTTATTTCATCGAATCTATAGCAAGAGAAGGAATTACGGACGTTATTCTCGCATGCGGATACAGATCCGAATACATGGCATCCGCAATAGGAGACGGTTCCGCACAGGGGATTAAAATATCATATTCATACGAAGACACTCCGATGGGTACTGCGGGTGCCGTTAAATTACTTGAAGACAGATTGGATGATGTTTTCATTGCGGTGAACGGAGACGTGTTCATCGACATCGATGTGGGAAAAGAAATCAGAGATCACATCGAACACGGTGCATCTGCAACCATTGCATTGACTACGGTCGAAGATCCCACACAGTACGGAATTGTCGGTTTGGATGACGACGGAAGGATTACAAAATTCAAGGAGAAGCCGAAGAAGGAGGAAGCTTTCTCCAATTTAATCAACGCCGGAGTGTACGTTTTTAACAAAGAGATAATGAAATACATCCCGGAGAACACTCCTTTCGATCTTTCCAAAGATTTATTCCCGATACTTCTCGAGAAAGGATACAGACTTCAGGGACACACAATTCACGGTCACTGGAGAGATGTCGGAAGGCCGTATGATTTATTCTACGCAAACCTCGAAACTGCGGAGAGGAAAGGAAGTCCTGCAGATACCGAGGTTAAAGACTGTAAGATAATCAAAACATTCTACTCCGGACACGGTTCCTGTGTAAAAGGATGCGAAGTAAACGATTCGGTAGTTCAGGATAACTGTGTAATCAACGATTCAAAACTCATCCGTTCGCTGGTTATGCCTTATTGTAAAGTCAACGGTGCGGTATTGGAAGGAACGATTCTCGGAAGAGGATGCATCGTAGGAAAGGGAGCAGTTCTCAGAGACACTGTTATCGGAGACGGCGCAGTAATTCCCGAAAATACGGTAATCGAAGGTCCCGTCGACCGTTCCGCATACAGAAGAAAAGCTGTTTTCCTCGACAGAGACGACACGATAAACGACGATGTAGGACACTGTTCCAGGCCTGAAGATATCAAACTGTTTCCGGGAGTGTCTGCGGCAATCAAAAAACTCAACGATTCGGGATTCCTTGTGATAATGGTAACCAACCAATCCGTTATCGGAAGAGGAATGACCGATGAAAAAGGACTCGAAGCAATTCACGCAAAGATGCGTTCCGATCTTCTCTCTCAGGGGGGAGGAGTCATAGACGATATCTTTTACTGTCCCCATCTTCCCGACGAAGGATGCGAATGCCGCAAACCCAAGCCGTTACTCGGGTTCAAAGCGATTGAGAAATACAATATCGATTCGTCTGTATCGTTTATGGTAGGCGATTCCGAAAAAGACATGGAATTCGGCCGTAATATCAATGTTACTCCGATTAAAGTTGATTCGCAGTATACATTTGTCGACGCCGTAAGAAAGATAATAGACAGCTGAACCGCCGAAGGCTGATAGAACATAAATATGACTACAAAAATTCCATTTACATCGGGCACAAAGTGCCGAACGGAAGTTGATGCGAAATGGACAAGACAGACAAGATTTGGCTTGACGGCAAGATGGTCAACTGGGCGGACGCAAAGGTTCACGTCCTCTCACACGCACTTAACTACGGAACCGGTGTATTCGAAGGTATCCGCGTATACCAGACACCGAAAGGACCCGCAGTATTCAGGCTCAAGGATCACGTCAGAAGACTCATGGACGGGTGCAAATTCATGGGATTGGATCTCGTCTTCGGCGGTAAAGAATACGGATTCGATGACATCATGGAAGCCATCAAACAGACCGTAAGGGAGAACAAGAACGTCGATTACGTCAAACCCTGTATCTTCCTTTCAGGCGAAGAGGTCGGACTCAACCCCGTCGGTGTTCCCGTATCCATGGCAATCACCGCAGTTCACATGGGCGAATATCTCGGGAAGGGAGCGGACAAGGGTGCCAAGATCATTGTTTCTTCATGGCACAGGCCCGACAACCTCTGTGCACCCGCAGGAGCGAAGGTCAACGGTGTCTACGCAACATCATGCCTCGCAAAGAGGGAAGCGGTTACAAGGGGAGCATCCGAAGCTGTTATGCTCAACTCCAACGGATTGGTCGGAGAGTGCACGGGAGAGAACATCTTCATCTACAGACACGGAAAGATTCAGACCCCTAAGCCCTCGAACAGTATCCTTCAGGGAATCACAAGGAACTCAATCATCGATGTCGCAAAGGACATGGGTTATGAGGTCGAGGAAACCGACATCTGCAGGACAGAACTCACAACCGCGGATGAGGTTTGGATGACAGGTACCGCAGCGGAGGTTGCACCTGTTACATATGTCGATGAGAGGGCTATCGGAAACGGTGAGATCGGTCCCGTTGCCATGGCAATCCGTGCAAGGTTCGCCGACATCGTACGCGGAAAGGTTCCCGAGTACGACGCATGGCTTGACTACGTAAACTGATCGGGAAAACAGGTCCTTCGGGACCTTCTTCCTGTTTTTTTTAATAAAAACAACAATCCGATTCTCTCTTAAAGAATCAATATAATTCGGAAAATTAAGATAAAAGACCCTTGCGGGTCTTGTTTAGCTCTTCAATATTGCGACAAGGAAGATTCCGACAGCAATGAGTGCACCGATCAGAATACCGATCAGGTTGATCAAGCCGTTCATGAATACATCCCATACATCAACATCGAAGACAGGTTCCATTAGGTTTCCGCTTCCGGCAAGAACACACCATGCAACGCCGACAACGATACCGACAACGAGCATCAGAATACCTGCTATTCTGCTCCTTCCGTTACCGAATCCGGCGGTGAAGAGACCTGCCAGGACCATAACAACGGCGAATGCCAAAATTATGATCGTGAGGAAGTCAAGTCCAGACATTTTTTATCCCTCTGGTTTGCCGGCATAATCCGGCAATGTGTCCCCTCAATCATATTTATTCTTATTAAAACCCAACGTTCGGAAATGTATACGGGCGGATGAATCTGTCAGTCTTGCTGACCTGTTAAATATGATTTCGGCAATCAACGCACAATGCGTCTGTCAAAGCTGTACGAAGATGCCTTCGGAAAATACAGGGAGGCAACCCTCTATCTGATATTCGGAGGTCTGACCACCGTAATCAACTGGGGCGCATATGCCGTATTCGTATGGGCCGGTATTGAGATCAACCTATCCAATATCCTTTCATGGGTTGTCGGTGTTTCTTTCGCATTTGTTGTAAACAAATGGTATGTTTTTGAATCCAAATCACTGGAAAAGACTGCCGTTCTCAAAGAATTCGGATCCTTCGTAGGTTCGAGGGTTGTTACGGGCGTTATCGCCGTAGTGTTATTCCCGATACTGTACGCAATAGGGCTGAATCAGAGTATGTTCGGTGTCGACGGACTCTGGGCGAAGATTGTTACGAGTATTATCGAGATTATCCTGAATTGGGTATTCAGCAAATACATCGTATTCAAAAAAGGCGCACACAGTCAGTGATGCCGTGTTATGGCCAGTTGACTGCTCAAAAGGCAACCTTATATGCCGGAACCGAAATTCAATACTCAGTAAATCATGAGAGGTGATTAGAACGGACGCACTTGAAACGGCTTTCTGTACTGTTTTATCAATTTTCGGCTGTCTCTTTTTCTTCGTGTAAAATTGCCGGTCATTAATCAGGCAGGTGCCAGGCCTTGTTAATCGAATTTGAGTAACGGGGCCCGGCTCCTGTCCGAAGGGAGAATCGAGTTGTATTGATGTAACCGTACAATTCAGAAGATTCTATTTGAACTCGTTTGATTTGTGTCATAGGGATGTAATGCCGACAATTAACACACTAACGATGTTTCCGTTATTTTGCTGTATGTTTTGATGAATTCGCGTTAAGGTCAGATTCCTTTCCATCGATTCGGCCATGGATTGACATGGGTTGAAGACGGGGTTGCATTTGGCACCAATGTTTTCAGTGCTTGCGGAGATAAGGTTTCCGTCTTCGCCCATATTGTAGTGCATTTACATTTATTCCGGAATTCTGGGCCGGATTTTGTTATACATGGCTGTGAACGGATAGTCAGATTAAAAATTAGGTTGTTATCAGTCAAGTTGCAGGACATGGAGTTATGCCATAGCCAGGAAACACAATTGTTGACCTGTCAAAGGGCAAATATATAACAAATTTGGGCAATTAACGTTAATAGGGGGAGGGGGATCGGACAAATCTTCCGACTGTTGGCGATCTGTTCTTGACAGGAGCCAAACCCGTTTTCTTCGGAGGGATTGCGGTGTTATTCGGAACGTCCAGGAAAACTGTCATAGCGACAACGTTAGTTATTGCTGTCACAGTCTGCAGCCTATGTTATGTGTTCCACATCAACGGCGATTCCCTTGATTTCTCACAAA
>CAVIAJ010000002.1:0-120816 GCA_963640855.1 Candidatus Methanomethylophilaceae archaeon | reverse complement strand
GTTACATCCGGAGAATGCATGATTTCCGATAGTTTTTATGCTGTTTCCGAATGTCGGTTTTTCAAGTTTTGTACAGTCTCTGAATGCATTGTCTCCGACAGTCCAGACGCCATTACCGAAGGTTACAGATCTCAGTTCCGTACAGCCGCGGAATGCATTCTTTCCGATATATCTGACTGAATCCGGCATTTTCACAGATTTAAGTGTTGTGTTATCTTTGAATGCATCATCTCCGATTGCATAAACCTCGTAAATGTTTTCACGTATAAAGACCCCATGAGAAAGTACAGTGGGAATAGTTATGTTACTGTCACTGCCAGTGTATTTGGTTATTATTGCTGCGTCGTAGTAACTGAAGTGAATGAGAGTAAACTCGTAGTTGCCATCCACATAGACATCCGCAGCCTCCGCCTCATCCGCCGCAGCAATCAGCAGAGAACATCCGGTGATCAGCAATGCAAGAAACAACGTAACCGTCAGCAGATTCCGTGTACTGGCGGAATGGTGCTGTTTGCGCCCTTCTCCTTTGTTCCTTACTCCGTGACGGGATGTCTGCCTGTCAGCCGTAAATTCATCCTTGGTCGTTTTCATCACCTTCGGGCCTTCTCCGGCGCTGCCGAAAAAAAATACCGCATATGCTACCGAACAGTCAGTGTGTCTGCGCATATTATTATTGCCGTATTTCAAATCGAGCTATACGTTTCTGTCTCTTTCTGAAAAACAGTGGGCAGAGAATTTCTTTAAGGACGGAAACACCGATTCGGCGTTCACACTGGGGTACAGAAAGTACGGCTTGCAGAACTCATATAATACAAACAGAACAAGACCAAATAATGAAATCATCTGATACACTGTTTTTCAGATAGAACTGGAATTACCGGACATAGCAGCACTTCAAAGATAAATTATAAGGTCTGAGAATCATACACCGGCCGATCGCATGCAGATAGGTATTATCGGGAAACCGAACGTAGGCAAATCAACATTCTTCGGAGCAGCCACAATGGCACCCGTTGAAATAGCAAACTACCCATTCACAACTATCGCCGCCAACAAAGGTGTGGGATATGTCAGGTCGAAATGTCCCTGTAAGGAACTCGGAGTGAAATGTACTCCCCACAACTCGGGATGTGTCGACGGGATCAGGATGATTCCCGTGGAATTATTGGATGTTGCAGGCCTCGTACCCGACGCATGGCAGGGAAAAGGTTTGGGAAATCAGTTCCTCGACGATCTGAGACAGGCTGACGCATTGATCAATGTGATCGATGTCAGCGGTTCCACCAACATCGAAGGAATTCCCGGAAAGCCCGGAGAAAACGATCCCCGTGAAGATATCGAATTCCTGAGAAGGGAAATCGACCTTTGGATAAGAGAGATTCTCAAAGACGGATTCGGAAAGATGGCCCGTACCGCAAAGATGACAGGTGCGAAACCGGAATTGCTGATTTATGAGAGACTTGCCGGCCTGAAGATTACAGAAGCACAGATTAAGAAAGCACTGCTTGAAATCAATCCTCCCGCAGACCCGACGAAGTGGGACGACGAGATGATGCTCAAAATCGCAATGAAGGTCAGAGAATACGGTAAGCCTATGATTGTTGCCATGAACAAAGCGGATATCGCACCCGAAGGAAACGTGAAATTGGTTCAGAGTATCAACGACATGAACGTTGTCACTATGGCTGAAACGGAGTTGGCACTCAAGAAGGCTGCAGAGAAAGGCGTTGTCGGCTACGTTCCGGGTGACAAATCATTCACAATCAAAGAGGGAGTCAAACTCAACGAACCGCAGAAGAAAGCTCTCGATTATATGAAGGAAAACATGGGCAAATACGGCGGAACAGGCGTGCAGGCATGTCTTGAGAAAGCCACATTCGAAATGCTCGATCTGATTACAGTATATCCTGTAGAAGACGAGAACAAATACACCGACCACTTCGGCCGTATCCTTCCCGATGCGTATCTCCTTCCCAGAGGATCCACCGCAAGAGATCTTGCGTACAAGGTTCACACGGAACTCGGAGAGAAATTCATCCGTGCCGTAAACGCAAAGACCAAACGTACCGTCGGCGCAGATTATGTGTTACTTGACGGCGATGTAATAAGGATTGTAGCCAACAAATGAGGATCGAATATGGAAGAATGGGACGTAAGGATACTGAGTGCCTCATACCGCAGGGACAATGACGAAGCAGTCATCGAACTCTTCGGTAAAACAAGGAACAGAGAATCCATCGTCCTGCTCTTCCGCGGTTTTCATACATATTTTCATATAATCAATCCGCGCAAGAGTCTCGCTTCGGAACTTGCGAGGGATGACAACATCATCTCAACGGAAGAGGACACTCTCCTGTACAGAGGAGAAAACACGAATGTTCTGAAGGTTGTACTGAAGTACCCGTGGATGATGTCCGAATACAGGAACAGATTCAGAACTTCGTATCATCTTCTCGCTGCGGATATCGGCTATACTGACAGATTCATCTACGACATGGACATGGGTTCGTGTATCCGTGTCAAAGGAGAAAGAACAGAAGGAGAATATGCGACGGATATCGTTGCAGAAATGAAATCCTTTGAAAACATCGATTCCTTCGACCCCGGACTTAAGATTTTATCATTTGATATCGAAAACAGCGTTCTACATGATTTTCTTTTAACGATTTGTTCATGTGTTCACGAGAACGGTAAAATCCGCAACTGTGAAGCAGCGACGGGTTCCGAGAAAGAAATCATTGAAAAATTCAGCGAAATCATCCTGAAAGAAGATCCCGATGTGATTACAGGATACAACATCGATAATTATGATATTTCGAAGATTACGGAACGTGCGAAGATTGCCAAAGCCGAGGATAAGATCAGATGGGGACGTGACTACGGTCACCCGAAGAGATTCTCCGAGAAGTTCTGGAAAGTCAAAGGAAGACTTATAGTCGACGCATGGTGGGCCGTAAGAAGAGAATTAAGACCCAAACAGGAAACTCTGAATGCGGTTTCGATGCAATTATTCGGCGAATCCAAATTGGATGTCAATCCGATGTACATGGATGAAGAATGGGCCAAAGATAGTAAAAAAGTAATAGAATACTGCTTCAAAGATGCCGAGCTGGCACTGAAGATTCTTCTGCATGTGGGGACAATAAGGAAAGGAATGGATCTCGCCGCCGTTTCATTACTGCCGGTGGAAGATGTGCTTACTTCCGGAACCTCTACACTTGCCGATTCTTTACTCATAAGAAAAGCCGACAGAGAGAAAATCGCAGTTCCCATGACGGGAAAGATGACAAGAACGGATCAGATCGAAGGAGGATATGTTCACACAATGAATCCGGGACTCTACCACTGGGTCTGTGTGTTGGATTTCAAATCGATGTATCCTTCGCTGATTATCGCGAAGAACATCTGTTTCACCACACTCTCACCCGACGGAGAGATTGTAAGTCCCGACGGTTCTACGAGATATCTCTCGAAAGAGAAACGTGTCGGACTCCTTCCCAGAATTCTCGAAGGTCTGATGAGACAGAGGGATGAAATCAAAGCCAAGATGAAGACAACCGAAGACAGAGACGAATATCACTATCTCGACGGTCTTCAGGCTGCGGTGAAAGTTCTCATGAACACTTTCTACGGTGTGTTCGCATCGTCATTCTACAGATTCACCGATAAGAGTATCGGTTCGTCGATTACCGCATTTGCGAGACAGACGGTCAAGAGTATCATAAACGAAGTGGAATCGGAAGGAATCGGTGTGATTTATTCGGATACCGACTCGGTATTTATGCAGTCTCCCGAGAAAAACATGGAAGGTGCCGTTGATTTCGGAAAGAAGATGGCAGACCGTTTCTCAAAAGACGGAGGAACATTGGAGTTTGAGAAGATTCTCGAACCGCTGTTTACGCACGGCGTGAAGAAGAGATACGTCGGAAGAATAGTCTATCCGAAGAAAGAAGAAGAACTGCTTGTAAGAGGGTATGAAGTAAGACGTTCGGACTCGTTCGATCTTCAGTCCGAAGTACTGATG
Organism: Candidatus Methanomethylophilaceae archaeon; assembly: GCA_963640855.1. GTDB lineage: Archaea > Thermoplasmatota > Thermoplasmata > Methanomassiliicoccales > Methanomethylophilaceae > Methanarcanum. The sequence continues at coordinate 116,792 of CAVIAJ010000002.1, read as the reverse complement.
AAACTCTTCGAATACGTTTTGGATGAGAAGGATGACGAAGCACTGTCTCTGGCACGTGACACAGTCCGTGATCTTCTCGCGGAGAAAGTTCCTGCAGACAAACTCGTAATATCCAAAGGATGCAAGGGATTGGATGCGTACGAAAATCCCGAAAGAATGGCCAACGTTCAGGCTGCAAAGAAACTCATTGCTCTCGGTTACGATTTCATCCCGGGAATGAAAGTGTCATGGATTGTGACTGATTCCAAAACATCTCCGCAGACGGTGGAACCTTATGTGAGCGGTACCGAGTTCAAAGGAAAACCCGATTACAGATATTATGCGGAAAGAATCGCTACAACTGCATCGAGAATCACGGAAGTATTCGGTTGGAGTGAGAAAGATATGATGATGGGCTCACAGCAGTCCACGTTATTCGACGGATTCGAAGACAGGAAACCTGTCAGAAAGACTGTTCCGAAGGAAGCACCTAAGAAACCTGCTGCGCCGAAAGCGAAGAACACTAAGCTTTCGGATTTCTTCTGATTGATTCCGGTTTGCAATAAAATCGGTGCTCTTCAGCTCTGTAGTTTTCTACGACATCATCGCTGCCAAATTAATGCCGACTTCTATGACATCTCGTTATGCCGCCAGTAATCGACATTATGCCTTACGGCTATTTGAAATTACAAATAGCCAGCATATCAAATTGCGTCTGCTATTCCACAACATTATCACTGCCAAATTAATGCCAAATTAATGCCACATAAACATTATGAAACGTTTGTAAAAGAATCATCAGAAGGCACCACTCTCCAATGACCCCCGTGACTGCTACCTTCTCTTACAATGATTCCAGAGTCACGTAATGATGATATGCGACGGTTTGTTGTCCTTAAAGTCAGCCCAGTCATCTCAGAAATTGATGATATTGTAATCTTGGGGTTATCAGACATCATCTTCAAAATCGCCCTGTCAATATCATCCAAGGTTTTCACTGATGATTTGTTAAAAACGGCACTCTTAACCTTCGCTTTGAATATGGTAACAAGAATACCTCTGCAGAATTCCTGAAATTCGGGTTCAGGATTTCCATTCAGAATACATCCGCTCCTGACTTTGGATATTCCTTGACCCCATGATTCCACAAATCCTGCAGAATAAAACACCGAAGCCAAAGATGTGTTGCGAAGTACTGATGCGTGTTTCCGCATCAGAAGTTCCAGAGTCATACCTTCGGGAAGACCTCCCGCACAAAATATTTCCAATCTGTCTGGATAAACAGCGACAGTTATAGGGCGTTGGAGTTTGTAGTCCATATGCATCACTGCATTGAGTATCAATTCCCTGACTACTTCTTTAGGATAGTCAAACTTTTGGTATACTGATACTCCTCCGCCGTCATACATATTCGTCGGAGGCGCGTATGCTTCATACAATTTCTCGGTTGCGAGATTCGGTACGCGGATAAGGGGCCCTTCGATGTAAGTATCACGCATCAGAGATTCCTTATCATCAAACTGCCCTATTTTGAGATAAGCTCCACCGTTTAGTTTTCTGGGATTATCGGAGAATAAAAGTGCTCCTGCAAGTGTTACTTTATCCCCAATCAGAAGATTGAATTTACCGAGTATCTGAGCCACATCCTTGGAAGAGATGTCCTTCGGTATGCGTCCGGCACTCTGCCCCTCGGAAATAAAAAATGACAATGCATCTGCGGACAGATCTTCGATAGTCAAATCTGATGGTTGATCGAGCCATTGAATGTTACTTTCTTTCAGCAGTAATGCCTTCAATTCGAACCAGAAACAATCTGTGTCGTGCTCCCTGCTCTTACGTAAAACAGTCCGTCGCAATCAACCATCATTTTTCCTTTGGGCACAATAACCTGAATACAACTCTTACCCTCGATGGAAACCAATCTTACATCAACCTTGTAGGAAGTTTATTGGAAATCGTATCAGATATGGATTTTAATGTCTTCTCGGGATTGCTTAGGCCCACAATGCTACCGTCATCACGGCGGCCCACTATCATTACTCCGCCGGCAGTATTGTAAAATGCAGCAATGGTGTGGACATACTCGCTTTTCCAGAGCTCCTTCCATTCCTGAGAATAATTTTCAAAATCCGTTCCCATCATGTTGAGAATGATGGGACTTCATGACTATAATGGTTCGTAAGTTTATGTTTCAGCTCGTCAAAAAGTTCAACAAGCCACTAAAACTATCTAATCCGACGTTATTGACAACTATGCGGTTTCTTCCTACGATGTGGTAAGAGTCGGATGAAACCGCACACTTTTGACATAATTACACGTCGAAATGTGACGGCAGCACACACAAATGATAATGGCCCCACATTTTCCCGCAGGCGAACAGAGTGAGCCGAAGATAACCTAAATGTAGCGCAACAAGTCCTTTTACTCAAATGGGGGCAATCGAGGGTGTTTTTATCCTGCCCCATTAAAACTATAGCACCTTTCGGACAGTACCAATTTATATACCATCATGCTTACAACCATCTGCGCAAGTTTGATTGCGACGGAAATGTACCCTAACGGGCGAATCCGAACAGGTGATTAAAATGTCCGATGAGACAACACAGGAAGTTAAGTCTGTGAGCGGTAAGAGCATGTACTCTTACATCGCAGACGCATGGAAGAACCCCTCGAAATCCTACCTCAAGGATCTCAACAAAGAGCGCCGTGTAGCATGGAGAAGAGAGGAGAACTTCGTCCGCATTGACAAACCGACAAGACTCGACAAGGCAAGAAACGTTGGATACAAAGCCAAACAGGGTTACGTCCTCGTCAGAGGAAGGGTCAGAAAAGGATCCTTCGGAAAGAGGAAAATCAAAGCAGGAAGGAGAGCCAAGAGAAAGGGTATCCTTCAGATCACAGTCGGTAAGAGTATGCAGAGAATTGCAGAGGAAAGGGCTCAGAAGAGATTCCCCAACCTTGAGGTTCTCAACTCATACTGGGTCGGTGCAGACGGACAGTACGAGTGGTACGAGATCATCCTCGTCGACCCCGCACACCCCGTCATCCAGGCGGACCCCAAGATCAACTGGATCTGCTACAACACCCAGAAAGGCCGTGTATACCGCGGTAAGACCTCTGCCGGACAGAAAGGTCGCGGTATGAGCGTCAAAGGAAAGGGTGCCGAGAAGGTCAGACCTTCAGTCAGAGCCAACGGCAGAAGAGCCAAGTGATCTCAGCTTCAAACTTCTTCCCTCCCGTTCATTCGGGAGGGTTCACTGTTATTCCCCGATTCATTCACTGTATTCCGGCAAATTGTTCTGCTTCGGATGTCAGTAACACGATTTACAAATTATTAATAACAACAATACCCATATTCAAACTGTCAGTGAAGTGAAACAGTGAAGGCATTGATCTTCGACATTATCCACGGCGGCGGAATAATCGCCGAGAAGTTGATCAAAACGGGTTACGAAGTGTACTGTGTCGATGTGTACAAATCCGCAAAAAATGAAATCAAAAACAAAGTAACTGAAACGGGCGCACACTTATCGGAAACTGCACCAGCAAGACATTATGATGTTCTCATAGCGCCTTCACACTGTCCCTCGGAAGCATTTCTTAACGACGGAGTAACATTCGATGAGAAGATGACTTTTCATCAGGCCGTCGGAAAACTGATTGACGACAGCAGATTCCGTATCGAAGTAACCGGAGTCAAAGGAAAAACCACGTTGTGTTACATACTGGCACATATCCTTGACAGGTCGGGTAAGAGGGTTTTTCTTCACACTTCGCGCGGACAGGGGCCGTACATTTCGGGAAAACATCGCATCGAGAAAACACTGAGTATCGCACCCACCTCACTCCTCACACTTCCCGAAGGAGATTATGATGTTGTGATTGCAGAAGTATCCCTCGGAGGTTCCGGAAAAGCCGATATTGCCGTGATAACCAATCTGCTCGAGGATTACGGCATAGCAGGAAACACAGAAAAAGCATCAACATCCAAAGCCTCCGTGCTTACAGACAGTATCAATATTGTCGAATCATCCGAACTCACATTCTGGGAAAAATACGGAAAGAAAGTGATTCCGTACGGCGGAAATGTAAAATCCGATTCAAACCCCGCATTGGGTAAACCGTTGGATCTCACAATAACTTACGGCGGAGAACATCACATAGAATTCGGAAGAGGATTCCTCGGACCTGAATACATACATGCAATCGATGCCGCTCTTACAGTATGCGAAAACATGTCCGTTCCTGTCGGAACCGTCATCGATGCACTGGAATCATTCGGAGGAATTCCCGGGAGAGGAGAAATAAAGAAAGACGGGAACAAAGCGGTTGTCATTGAAAGAAATCCCGGTATTTCCCACATATCGATCGATTCCACATTATCGACACTCGGAAAAATGAATGCTCTTGACGGACTGACAGTCATTCTCGACCCGGTAAACAAAAGAGTCTGCGATAAATTGGATGCAGAACGTATCGAAGATATTGTCTCGAAATACAATGTCCCGCTGAAAATACTGAATACAGGCGAAGAAATGCCGGAGATGACATCTGACATTACACTTGTACTTATTAAAGAAGGATATCGGTGACTGTGCATCATCCGATGTGATGTATATGACCGTTCACGGGAGACACCATCATCAGTTTACCTCTGAGGACACCTTTCATCGATGCAATTACGCCGGAAATCTTCTTCAGATCTTTCAGTTTCCCTCTTATGAAAAGCGATATCATGTATTTCTTCTCGTCAAGAGAAATGTATGTGGAAGAAAGCACATCGCCGCCGAGCGTACGCTGAGCGTTCATGAGTTTCTCGGTAATTCCCGTAACCGAAGAATCGAAAACCGCGGTGATCAAACCGACCATAACTTAGTTCTCATCCTTCCATTCATTCTCCGAAAGATTGTCTCTGATCAAATCGCGTATAGCTTCGCTGCGGCTTACGTACCCTCTTTCGGAAATATGACGGTCGAAGAGTTCAAGAAGTTCCGGGTCAAGTGAAACACCGATACGGGATACGCTGTCCATGAAGACAGTACCTGTTTTCCGGAATTATAATCTTTCAGTAATACGAAATAGAAAATTTGATGCAATTTGTATGATGAAATCTGTATTTTTTATGATTTCTGCAGAAATTCCGCACATCCCGTTCAACTCATAGAGGATATTATCCCTGTGCGCCGTCAGACGGGGTGTTTCCGTTCATTCATTCAGTTTATACCGTATACCGTGTACCCATAATGTCATAATATCTAATCAAAATCGTTTTAATTAGACAAATGTCTAATTCTATCTGAAAAATACAAACATACATCCGTCAAATCAGAAATCTTTATATTTAACGTGTATATACGAAACACCCATGACTAACGGCAGACTCGATGCAGTCGAAAGTGCATGCAGAAAAGAGCCCCTGGTAGCCGAGCCTCCGGCGAAGATGACATCGGAATACTTCGGTTGCAAGGTGTTCAACAGATCGGCAATGAGGAGATATCTCTCATCCGATACCAGAAGGATGGTCTACGAATCCATCGAACAGGGCGTGACACTCGACAAATCCGTTGCCGAATATGTCGCGGCGGGAATGAAACAGTGGGCAATGGATCTCGGCGCGACACACTACACACACTGGTTCCAGCCTCTGACCGGCGGTACCGCCGAGAAACACGATTCTTTTGCGGAACCTTACGGACGCGACGGTTCCCTGGAAACATTCAGCGGAAAACTTCTCTGTCAGCAGGAACCCGATGCATCCTCGTTCCCGAACGGAGGTCTCAGGAACACATTCGAAGCAAGAGGTTACACGGCATGGGATCCTTCGTCACCGGCATTCGTTCTTGACGACTGTCTCTGTATTCCCACAGTATTCATATCATACACGGGCGAAGCGTTGGATTACAAAACACCGCTGCTCAAATCCATCTCCGCAGTGACAAAAGCAACCAAAGATATTCTCGGTTACTTCGGACTCGGAGACGAAATGGTACAGTCCTACCTCGGATGGGAACAGGAATACTTCCTTGTGGACAGGGATTTATTCTCCACACGTCCCGATCTTGTGATGACCGGACGTACCCTTCAGGGACACAACAGCTCCAAAAACCAGCAGTTGGACGACCACTACTTCGGCGCTATCCCCTCAAGAGTATTCGAATTCATGAGAGAACTTGAATTCGAAGCATACAAACTCGGAATTCCTATCAAAACAAGACACAACGAGGTCGCTCCGAACCAGTTTGAGATTGCCCCCGTATACGAGGAATCGAACCTTGCGGTGGATCACAACCTCCTGCTGATGTCTTTGATGAAAGATGTCGCAGAGAAACACGGATTCGAAGTGTTACTTCACGAGAAGCCCTACGAAGGCGTAAACGGTTCCGGCAAACACTGCAACTGGTCACTCGGTACCGTCAGCGGAATAGGATTGCTCTCACCCGGTAAGACAAGCGAAGAGAACCTCAGATTCCTTGTGTTCATGAGCAACATTCTGAAAGCAGTCTACGACAACAACGCACTGCTCAAAGCATCGATCATGACCGCAACGAACGCACACAGGCTCGGTGCGAACGAAGCACCTCCCGCAATCATATCCTCGTTCCTCGGAAAGACCGTAAGCGAAGCCTTCACCGAACTGCTCAACAGCAAAGAAATGGTCAAGATCAAAGGCAAGAAGACACACCGTCTCGGAATCCCTCAGATTCCCGAACTCCTCGTGGACAACACGGACAGGAACAGAACGTCTCCGTTCGCATTCACGGGAAACAGGTTCGAATTCAGAGCCGCAGGTTCGTCCGCAAACTGCGCCGCACCCGTTACCGTTCTGAACACAATAGTTGCAAGTCAGCTCATTGAGTTCAAGAAGGCAGTGGATGCAAGAATCGAAAAGGGAGAGGATGTTATGGCGGCACTGCTCAACGAAACACGTGAAACATACAGAACATGTCAGAAGATCTGCTTCGACGGAAACGGCTACTCCGACGAGTGGAAGAAGGAAGCCGCAAAACGCGGTCTCGACTGCGAATCATCCGCACCTGTTACCTTCGATGCATTCACCTCCGAAAGATCGATCAGAGTCTTCACCGAATCCAACGTCCTTACGGAAGTCGAACTCAGGGCAAGGAACGAAGTGTACTGGGAAACATACAGTAAGAAGGTCGAGATCGAAGCAAGGACACTCAGGGACATGGCTCTCAACCATCTGCTCCCTGTCGCAGTCAGCTACAAAGCGAATCTGCTCGACATCGTGTACAAGGCCAAGATAATTTACGGCGACGGATACACCGAGTACACCAAGTACGAAATGTCTCAGATTGCCGAGATTTCAAAGAACATCTGCGAAGTATACAGATACTGCGGACTCATCGAAAAGGAATGCGATACTCTCGATAAACTCGAAAGCCGCGAACAGGCAGTCGGATTCCACGATAAGATCGTACCTATGATGTCCGAGATCAGATCTCAGCTCGATTCGCTTGAAATGATCATCGACGATCAGAAGTGGCCTATGCCCAAGTACAGAGAACTCCTGTTCATAAGCTGAAGATGGTTGCATGCTGGGAAGGACAGGTCTCTACGACCCGATGTATGAGAGGGACTCATGCGGTGTCGGTCTTGCACTGAACATCGACGGTACCAAGAGCCACCGTATTGTGGAATACGGCCTGAGAATTCTCGACAACATGGAGCACCGCGGTGCCGAGAACGCAGACGGCAGGACCGGAGACGGTACGGGAATTACCGTGCAGGCCCCTCACTCATTCTTCGTTTCGCTGGGGATTCATGTTCCCGAAGCCGGAAGGTACGGCGTCGGGAACATCTTCCTTCCCAAGGATGAAAACGACCGTGAAAAATGTCTTTCCGTTCTAAGAGAAGAATGCGGAAGGTACGGCGCATATGAGATTCTCTGCAGAGAAATGCCTGTGAACCATGAAGCTCAGGGACCTATGGCGGAGAAAAGCGAACCGTATATTGCGCAGATTTTTCTGACAAGTTACGACAGTCAGGAGACTCTCGAACGCAAGTTGTATTCAATAAAACTCAGGACTGCGAACAGAATAGCTTCATCGGATATTGTCAGTAAAGAAGACTTCTACATCTGCAGTCTTTCCACCCGTACCGTAACATACAAAGGTATGCTCACACCCGGGCAGATAAGTGAATATTATCTCGATTTGTCAGATCCGAAATTCGAAAGTGCAATCGCAATGGTTCACTCGAGATTCAGCACCAATACCTTCCCGATGTGGAAGCTGGCACAGCCGTTCAGAATGCTCTGTCACAACGGTGAAATCAATACTATCAGAGCAAACAGATCGTGGATGGGCGCAAGGGAAAGCGTGTTGGAATCGGATTTGTTACCGGATCTGAAAGAACTCTTCCCGATAGTGCAGCCTGAAATGAGCGACAGTGCATCGTTGGATAATGTATTCGAATTCCTCACCATGGCAGGGAAGAGCATTCCGAATGCATTGTCTATGTTAATACCGGAATCATGGAACAACAAGAATCCCATTCCCGATTCGTTAAAAGCGTATTACGAATACAATTCAATCCTTATGGAACCGTGGGACGGTCCCGCCGCAGTATTGTTTACTGACGGAAGATACGCAGGCGGAATGCTCGACAGGAACGGACTCCGTCCCGCGAGATACACCGTAACAACAGACGGACTGTTCATTCTTGCATCCGAAGCGGGTGTGATTCAATTCCCCGAATCTGAAATCAAAGAATCGGGACGTCTCAAGCCCGGAAAGATGATAATGATCGATACCCGGGAAGGAAAAATCCTCCGTGATAAAGAAATCAAATCGTCATTATCCTCCGCATACCCGTACAGAGATTGGCTCGACAGAAACCGTCTCAATCTCGATGAAGTCTCATCGGGAAGAACGGTAGGGCGTTCCGTAGAAGATTACGATTTCAGAAAAACAGAGTTCGGATACACCGAAAAAGATGTTAACAAAGTAATAGTCCCCATGATGCTTCAGGCAAAGGAACCTATAAGTTCCGCAGGGAATGACACAGCAATTCCGATTTTATCCGATACGCATCACAGACTGTTCGATTATTTCAGACAGTCATTCGCACAGGTCACAAATCCTCCTATCGACCCTATAAGAGAGGAATTGGTGATGTCTCTGACAGGTTACATCGGCTCGATTCACAGAAACATGCTGATGCCGTCACCTGAGAACTGCAGGATTGTCAAAGTAAAACATCCCGTAATCACAAACAGGGAATTGGATCTCCTGATGAATCTCAGGTACAGAGGATTCAGAACCGTTGTGATTCCCACACTGTTCACCGAAGAGGAAGGATTGGAAAAAGCATTGGAACGCATATGCTCCATGGCAGACGATGCCGTAAAGAGCGGCGGTTCGTATATTGTGCTTTCGGACAGAAAATCGGATGACAAGCACATACCGATTCCTTCCGTACTTGCAGTGTCTGCGGTGCATCAGCACCTTACCGAAGAAAGACTGAGACTTCAGACCGATATAATCGTGGAATCCGGAGAACCCAGAGAAGTAATGCACTTCGCATCCCTGTTCGGATACGGTGCGAACGTTGTCAACCCGTACATGGCGTATGCGGTGATTGAAAAGACACTTTCCGAGAACACGGATATGAGAATCGATGTCGGAACTGCGGAACGCAATTACATCGCGGCGGTAGAAAAAGGCATACTGAAGATAATGTCGAAAATGGGTATCGCCACACTGCGTTCGTACAGAGGGTGTATCCTTTTCGAGGCTCTGGGTATTTCGGAAAACGTCTGTAAAAAATATCTCGGAAACACCGTTTCCGGAATAGACGGTCTGACTTTGAATGATATCGAAAAGGAAGCGAAAGCATTCCATGCGGATGCCGTGAATAATGGGCATTCCGGGAATAATAAGGAAAAACATTCATGGACTCCGTCTGCGGTTAAATCGTTACGTGAAGCTGCAACGAATAACGATGCCGATGCATATGACAGATTCAGAAATACGATTGATTCCGAGAAGATTTTCATCCGCGATGTTATGGACTTTGCATCATCCGGCGGAGTGTCATTAGACGAAGTCGAATCCGCGGATTTGATAATGAAACACTTCGTTGCCGAAGGAATATCATTCGGTGCAATCAGCAGGGAAGCCCATGAAACAATTGCGGAAGCGATGAACGGTATCGGGGCACGCAGTAACACCGGAGAGGGCGGAGAAGGATCTTACAGATTCAGACCTGTCAACGGAAAGGATATTTCTTCAAAAATCAAGCAGATTGCTTCGGGAAGATTCGGTGTAACTGCGGAATATCTCGTCAATGCAGAAGAGATTCAGATTAAGATTGCACAGGGTGCAAAACCCGGTGAAGGCGGACAGCTTCTTTCGCATAAAGTCGATGCGGTAATCGCTGCGACAAGACACTGTATTCCCGGAATCACACTCATCTCGCCTCCTCCGCATCATGACATTTACTCGATTGAAGATCTCAAACAGCTGATCTACGATCTCAAATGCATCAACCCGAGTGCCAGAATAAGCGTAAAGCTTGTTGCGGAAGCAGGTGTCGGAACGGTTGCGGCAGGTGTCGTCAAGGCCGGTGCAGACGTGATATTGATTTCCGGTGCAGACGGAGGTACTGGAGCAAGCCCCGTTTCTTCGATGAAATATGCGGGAATGCCCTGGGAGTTAGGTTTATCGGAAGTGCAGCAGACGCTCATTCTGAACGATCTCAGAAAGAAAGTCATCCTTCAGGTGGACGGACAGCTGAAAACTGGAAGAGATGTTGTTATCGCATCCTTACTCGGAGCGGAAGAATTCGGTTTCGCCACATCGCTTATGGTATCAATGGGATGTATCATGTGCCGTAAGTGCCAGACCAATATGTGTCCTGCCGGAATAGCGACACAGGATTCCGAAAGAAGAACCGGATTCAAAGGCTGTGCAGAGGACATACAGAACTATCTGCGCATGGTTGCGGAGGATGTCAGAAGAATTCTTGCATCTCTCGGACTCAGATCCGTTTCGGAAGCCGTGGGACGTTGTGATTTGCTTGTACGCAGACCCGATGACGGTACAAGAGGCGACAGAGTCGATCTCTCACGCATACTCACAAGAATCGACGGAATACTGTCGTGTACCGACGGACAGGGAGACATCGTCAAAGATGTCATTGATAAGAGAATCATCGCCAATGTGAAGGATCAGATTCAGACGGGAAAAAGTGTAGAGCTTTCATACAGTCTGACTAACGTCGACAGATCGGTCGGTACGATGCTTTCGGGATCTGTCATAAAGAACGGTATCAATCTTAAGGATGATTCCGTAAAGATAAGATTCACCGGAACGGCGGGACAGAGTTTCGGTGCATTCCTCTGCAAAGGAATAACATTCACACTCGAAGGTCAGGCGAACGATTTCGTCGGGAAAGGTCTCTCGGGCGGACGTATTGCGATACGCCGCGGAAATCATAATCCGAAGGAAAACGTCATCGCAGGAAACACTGTGCTTTACGGTGCAACTTCCGGAGAATTGTATATTGCAGGCTCCGTAGGTGAAAGATTCTGTGTCAGAAACAGCGGCGCGGTTGCCGTTGCGGAAGGCGCCGGAGATCACTGCTGTGAGTACATGACAGGCGGACGTACCGTAATAATCGGAGATGTGGGAAGGAACTTCGCCGCAGGTATGTCTGCGGGTATCGCCTACGTACTCAACGATTCCGGAGATTTGGACCGTCACTGCAACATGGACATGGTGGAACTTTCACCGGTGGAATCGAAAGAGGACACGGATGAATTGGAAGGAATACTCCGCAATCATTTCAGATACACCGGAAGCAAAAAAGCGGAAGAACTTCTGAAAGATTGGGATCATAACGTAACAAGATTCCTGAAGGTTATGCCTATCGGATACAAACGTATCCTGGAATCTTCGTGAAAAATGTTTCACGAACGGACGGGTTTCCCCGTCCGTTTCGGTTTGTGTTTATTTCGTCTGAAATCAGTAACCTGAGGTGTAACTGATGTGGATGTCTGCGTTGTTACAGGTGATTGTCATTTCTACGTGACCGTCAATCACTTTGTACTCCGGAGAATACTCTTCACCGTCGGAATCCACGTAAATCCTGTGCTTCCAGAGCTTACCGTCGAGATTGTACTGTATCATCTGATACTCAGTACCGTCTGTGCGTGTCTTGAGCATATATTCGAGATTCGTCGCTCCCTCAGGTACATTGATGATGACGGTTATCTTTCCCGTATTGGGGATTTCCGTGCCTATGTAGCTGAGTTCCTTGCCCTCGTAATAAAATTTGAGGTCTCCCAATGTCGTTCCCATTGTGATTGTTTTTCCCGCAACTCTCCACTGGGCGTAAAGGTTTACGACCTCATTCGATTTGTAATCGATGTTGTCATCCTTGGCGTATGCTTTACCGGAACCGTCGGCGGCGGTGTTCCATCCGGTGAATGTGTATCCATCCTTCTTGAAGAAGTTGGACTTTACGACATGCTCCGAAGCGGAAACAACATCCTTTCCCTCCTTTCCCTCCTCGAAAGTTTTGCCACCATTACCGTGATAGTTCACACCTTCGGTGATACCGTCATTGTTGATGTTTCCGATCATCGCAGCTACGCCTGCGGCTATACAGGCGACTGCGACTACGGCAACAACTGCAACAGCAATCTTATTCATATTCATGATATACTATCAGAACTGGTTCTTATAAAAAGACTGCCGTAAATCCATACTGAAAAATTTGTGAATTGTCGGAGAATCCGGAAAATATCCGGGCGGACGGGCATTCCCGTCCGTCCCGAAGGGTGTTTCAATCCAATATTCCGGTGACAGACCAGATCTGAATGTTTTTACCGTCGTAGTCGACGGTCATCTCAACATGTCCGTCGACGGTTTTGTACACAGGAATGTATTTTTCGCTGGAGTCGCCGATGTAGATGTTGATGATTGTATTGTGTGTCACGGTCTTTCCGTCGGTTACTGTGCTGTAGGACACACCGTACTCGCCTTTAACGGCGGAACCGTCATCGTCGAGAGTCAGCTCACCTGCAGAGACTACTGTCGCTCCGTCGGGCAGGACAACCTTGAGTGTTATGGGCCCCTTGTCCGGTATTTCAATTGCTTTCATCTGAGTGATAAGTTTATCGCCGTAATAGAAAGCAGGGCCGTCCAAAGACTCCGTTTTCAATCTGATCGTGTGTACCGATGAGGTGTCGGTCTTACCGTCATCCGAAGGTACATTTGAGTTGTCCCCGGAATTGTCATGTGAACCGTTGTTTGCAGCCAATGCGATACCCGCACCCGCAACAATAACAACGGCCGCAATAACAATTGCAACAGCAACTTTATTCATACATACTCGTGAATCTTAATTCTATAAAACGATATCTCTTTTTCAAACATATATCGCGGCACGTATTGCCAGATATAATTTTGCAATCAGTCCGTATGCTGGCTAATAATTATTAACGTTGAAACCGATGGGTCGGTATGGCATCCAATGAGGGTATCCTCAGGATAAACACGGCGATTATCGGGCGCGGAAAGAAGATTCTCGGTGAAACAATTGAGTTTTCAAAGAATCCGAAAACAAGCGAAGAATTGCTTTTTACCATCATCAGAGACAATCAAAATACGGAATACGGCAGAGTGCATAATTTCGCCGACATTCACACCCTGGACGATTACAGAAAGAAAGTTCCTCTTTCGACATTCGACGAATATGCGGAATACGTCGCACGCGAAATAATGAACGGCGAAAAGGAACTGCATTGTGCATACGAACTCAAGCAGTACAACAGATCCTCCGGAACTATGGGAAATCCTAAGAAAATCCCTATGTCAAAGAAATCCATGGAAATGTTCGTCGACCGTTCCGTCATTCTGCCGTTCGGCGTCGCCGCAACCGAATTGGGAGATAAATTCGCAGACGGAAAGATTCTATCTATGATGGAAGCATCCGCAGTCGCATACATCGGAGACATCAGATACTGCGGCGTATCCGCACAGCAGGTGCTGGATATTTTGGATGAATATTCGGAAATATTCACTTCTCCGAGAGAAGCATCCTGTCCCGATAAGAGCACAGACAGCAGATATCTTCACGCAAGATACGGACTTGCGGAGAAAAATGTCATGTGTCTGCATTCTTCGTTCTCCACATTCATTCTCGATCTGTTCCATTATATCGGAAACAACTGGGAGATGCTCTGTAATGACATTGAGAGCGGAAAGATCGATCCGTCCGTGAAAATGACAGACGAAATACGCTCCAAATTGGAATCGGAACTTGTCCCCATGCCGGAACGTGCACAAGAACTCAGAAAAATCTTCTCCGAAGGTATTGACAGTAAAATCGCGAAGAAGATTTGGCCGAATCTTGCTTTCATGAATGCAGTCTGTACGGGGGCATTTTCCGCATACCTGAAGAATCTCCGTGAGAACTACACAGGAGACGTTTCCGTGTGTTATGAAAGTGTATGTGCATCCGAAGGTGCGTTCTGCGGACCTCTTTCAATGAACTGTTCCGATTTCGTCCCCTACGGAAACACAATATTCTTCGAATTCCTGCCGTTGGGAGAGGAAGATCAGGAAAAAACACTCACATTGGATTCTCTCAAAATCGGGGAAGAATACGAAATGATTGTAACCACCTGTTCAGGTCTTTACCGTTACAGAACACGCGATGCGTACCGCGTAACCGGAAAATTCAACGAAGTTCCCACATTGGAATATCTGTACCGTGTGGATATGTGTGTCAATCTCAACGGAGAAAAAACATACGAACCCGCATTGAGGAAAGCTGTGGATCTCACCGCGGAGGAAATAGGATTCAGGTACCTCGACTTCTGCGTATATCCCGATACGGATATGGTGCCTTCATGCTACCGTTTCTTCATCGAGATGACCGAACGTCCGAAGAAAACAGATCTGAATGAGATTGCAAAATCCCTGCAGAAGAATCTCTGTATCGCAAATCCCATGCTTACCTACAAATTCGAAAGGTCCCTGTGCGGGCCTGTTATCGCACACATATTACAGGATGAAACCTATCTCCTGTACAGAGACAAACTTATCATGAAAGGCGGTGCCTCGACACAGGTCAAGCCCGTCAAGATAATTATGAACGAAGCACAGCTTCGTTTCTTCAGAATACTGATTGACAAGGAGGCGGAATGATATGATAGAGAAAACCGGTGACACAGTAACCGCTAAAATCGAAGGAAAACTTGACAGAACATCTTCTCCCGAATTCGAGAAAAAAATGGGTGATGTACTGACAGACGACGTCAGAAATATCGTGATAGATCTGTCATCATGCATTTACATCTCAAGTGCCGGACTCAGAGTAATACTTGCGTTGGAGAAGAAGATGTCAAAGGTCGGAGGAAAGCTCTCGATAAAGAACGTCCCCGAACTCATAATGGAAGTATTCACCGAAACAGGCCTTGATGAAATCCTTACATTGGACTGATTTCCGATGGATACGAACACCTACCTCATAAAGAAGATTCTCAACGGGAATCTTCTGGTGACCGTTCTCGTTACGCTGACAGCTACGCTCAGTACCGTCATCAACGGACTGATTGTGGGAAGGGAATTGGGATCTGATGCTTTGATTGCATTCGGTCTCGCTTCGCCTATGCTTATTCTCCTGTCTGCGTTGGCGGGAATCTTCGGTAACGGAGGTACGATAAGATGTGCGAAGCACATCGGTGCCGGAGATAAGGCAAAAGTAACCGCAAATTTCACGGTAACTCTTGTCGCCGCATTGTTGGCAGGTGTCATTTACACATTATTCTGCGTCCTGTGTTCCGATTTCATTGCGGATTTATTCGGAGCAACAGGAAACATCAGAGAAATGACCTCATCGTACATCAGAGGTGTGGGACTGTCCGCAATTCCGTTCCTCCTTCTGCAGAATCTGATGCTTTATCTCAGAATGGACGACGGTCAGAAACTTACGATGGCATCCATGATTGTTACCGTAGCGGTAAGTGCCGTGACTGCATATCTCAGCAGTACACAGACTTCCCTCGGTTTGTTCGGAATCAGTCTTTCGGTGATGATAGGTTCGGTTGCGGGACTTATCGTTACGTTGCCTCATTTCGGAAAGAAAGACCGTATGCTCGGATTCGGAAGCATACGCGGAACAGGCAAAGAGCTGAAAGAAGTCTGCATGGCGGGACTTCCCACGGCAATCAACAGAGGTTCTCAGACACTGAAGAACTTCGCATTGAACTCATTTTTATTATCATTCAGCGGAACGGCTGCCGTTTTGGCGTTATCCGTTCAGACCAATGTGTATCAGTTCCTTATCGCAATATCCACCGGATACGGGTTAATGGTTGCAATGATGTGCGGTATCTTCTACGGTGAGAAGGATAGGCGCGCTATTGTCGATACAATCAGAGTGACAATGAAATCCGGTTTTATCATATCGACGGTTGTCGGCATCATATTGTTCATTTCGGCGGAACCTGTCGCTTCGCTGTTCATCTGCGACGGAGGAGATCTCTCCATAGCGGCGGACTGTCTCCGTCTGTTCGCTTTATCGCAGCCTACATCCACGGTATGTCTGATTCTTCTGTATATGTACCAGAGTATGGGAAATATCGTTCTTTCCACTGTGATATCGATTACACGCGGAGTCGGATATGTGGTGTTATTCTCCTTCGTATTGGCACCTGTTATCGGTGTGAACGGTGTGTGGTTATCATTCATATTGGCCGACATCTTCTCGATTTTCACGATAATGGTTGTCATCAGAATAAAAACGGGAACATTCCCGTTACACTGTAAAGACTACATCCTCGTACCCGAATCTGATTTCGATGCAAAAGTCATCTGCGGCATATCTCTCAGAAACGATATGTCCGAGGTTATGGAACTCAGCCGTAAAATTTCGGATATGTGTCTCGAGAACGGTGTCGACGGAGATAAGGCAAACCGTATCGCATTATGTATCGAAGAAATGGCGGGAAATGTCGTGGAACATGCTTTCACCGACAACAGAGAACATTTCATAGACATACGCATAGTCTTAAAGGGACAGGATTTGATATTCAGAATGAGGGATAACGGCACCCGCTTCAATCCTCTGACTGCGGACACGGAAGGACATTTCGGTCTGAAGGTCATAAAAGCCACGGCGAAATCGATAGACTACCGCTATTCCATCAAACTGAATAATCTCATGGTGACTGTATGAAATTCAGGATAAACATCAGAATCGGTAACATTCTGGGTATTGCGGGACTGACTGCAATACTTGCACTGTTCATGCTGTTCACATACCTCTCATACACAGGATTCCTCGGAAAACCTCTCACATCGGCACTCGTATTGCTTTCCAACGAATTCGCATGGACTGTTGTCCTGATGTTTCTGCTGTTCCTTGAAATGAATACGGACGCCTACCGTAAGGTTTCCAACCGCACGGCAAGCCGTGACGATAACATCAAATTTGCAGCATTCGCCGCAACACTCACCTGCCTCGCATCAGTATGCGGTACGGCATACGATCCTCTGATCTTCGATCCGAGTTACATAATGCTGATTGTTGTAGCTCTGGTCGGCGGACTCAGGATTGCCGTTGCGGTAACCGCCGTAATCTGTGTATTCGTCGCAGTCACCACTGCACCGGAATACAGCGGACATGTAATCTACGGAGTGTTGTGCCTGATTACCGTCGGAGCGACATCGTGCGTCATCGGACGTAAAGGATTCCCGAAACTGCGTACTGCGATGATAATGCCGGTAATTCTGTTCATATCGCTCGGAATTGTAACATCCTTATTTCTGTTCAACAACCCCGACATACACCATTACAGAGGAGAAGTCATAACATCCGCGATAGCACAGTTCTTCCTCTGCATCATAGCTCTTCTGCTCTTCAGACTGTTCACGGGAATCATCGAAAACAACGACACTCTGAAGAAGAACAAAGAAGACCTCCGTCTTGCGCATAATATTCAGCTGACATCGTTACCGCATGTGTTCCCCGTGTCCCATTCGATGGATATCCACGCATATATGGAATCCGCAATCGAAGTCGGAGGCGATTTCTACGACTGTTTCCAGACAGGGAGAAATCTTACGGTATTCACAGTCGGCGACGTTTCCGACAAAGGACTGCCTGCATCATTATTGATGATGAGGATGATGGGCTCAATCAAAGCCGCAGCATTATCGGATAACGATCCCGGAAGAATACTTACCACAGTAAACAGGGAACTCTGTTCCAACAATTCGGCAGATCAGTTTGTCACGATGTGGATAGGAATATACGATTCCGATACGGGAATACTCTGTTATGCGAATGCAGGTCACCCGCGCCCGTACATTCGCAGAGAATCGGGGGAATTCGAAGAACTTCCCGTGAAGAAAGGACTGATGATGGGCGTAAACGATATGGTCCGTTACAAAACGGACAGCGTCGTCATGAACGACGGCGATGTGCTGTTCGTGTATACCGACGGCGTGAATGAGGCATTCAACACCGCGGAGGAAATGTTCGGACATAAGAGACTCCGCAGCACACTGAATTCGTCGGATATATCTTCCGCCGAGAATATTACCGAATCCGTCAGACTGAGTCTCGGCGAATTCACGGAAGGAAGAGACAGATCGGATGATATCACGATGATGTGTATCATAATCGACCGCAGTTGGTACAACATACACACAGTGCCGGGAAAGACCGAAAAAC
The DNA here is from genome assembly GCA_963640855.1 of Candidatus Methanomethylophilaceae archaeon. Classification (GTDB taxonomy): domain Archaea; phylum Thermoplasmatota; class Thermoplasmata; order Methanomassiliicoccales; family Methanomethylophilaceae; genus Methanarcanum. Next base: position 98,102 of record CAVIAJ010000002.1, on the reverse strand, counting down.
TCGAAGAAGTCAATGATTTCATTACGGACGTTCTCTCCGAAGCGGGATGTCCCGTGAAGGACATCATGAAGATGCAGATAGTCGCCGAAGAGATGTTCGTAAACATCACCGAACACGCATATGTGGAACAGCAAGGAGATGTTACGGTTTACTGCGGATTCCACGACGGCGAAATCAAACTTACATTTGCGGACGATGCACCGTTCTTCAACCCCGTCAGCAAAGAAGACATTGAGATTGATTCGGATATCGGCTCATGGCCCATCGGAGGATTCGGAATTCATATGATCAAGAATCTTGTGACGTATATCGATTACAAATACTTCAACGGGAAGAATATTTTCACCGTTTGGAAGAAGATTGATTCTCAGGAATAAAATTTCATGCAGATTTTTACAGCAATCCGGGTCCGACAGCTTTCGGCAACAGACCCGTTTTACGTTGATTCATTGCACCCGCTGTTTTCTGTAAAGAAACACTCAGTCTTTGTGTTAAAATATAACATTACTGAAATAATGTATATAGAATTCAAACCGGTTCATCCGCCCAGACATTATCTCGATACGGGATTACTGTCGGCGGAAGACGGCAGGGAAAAGGATTCCCCCATAGAACGCACCCTGAAAAGATGCAGCAAATACAGCACATCCGAACTCGTCGAAATCACCCATAGGCCGGAATCTCCGTGGGATGTTACACCAAAGGATGCGCCGTATTCGGTCATCACCGATGAATCGATAAAGGCGTACCACAAAAACGAAATCGATTTGTAAACCGGAAAACATGCGGGATTTGCGTCCTGCATACTCTCTTTTACATAATTATACGGATAAGATAACTGGTGGGCCCGTCCAGATTTGAACTGGAGTTACTTACACCCCAAGCAAGAAGGATACCAAGCTACCCCACGGGCCCGTTTTGTAAAAGGTTTGGTAAATGGTTTAGGCTGAATCGAAGTATGCCGACCTCATCCGAGATTGGAAATCTCATCTATGAGGTTTGCATGTGAGATGATCATCCTGCGGCAGCAGTATCTCTCGAGACCGAGGTCGTCGAGGACCTTCTGCGGATCCTCGCCATTTCTGACACGTTCTACATAGTCAGGATAGGCCGAACCGACGACCTTACCGCATGTGAAACACCTTACGGGAATGATCATGTTATCAAATCACCTGTATGACTTCTGCTTCTTTGCACGTGCACCGGGACCCATCGGGTTCTTCGGCAGTTTCCTCCTGTCATCGTTGATGATGAGGGATCTGTCGTATGTCCTGTAGGTCTCTTCGAGCTCGTCATCCTTGAAGAAATCGCACATGCCCCTTGCGATAGCTGTCCTTACGGCTGTCGCCTGGCCCATAACTCCTCCGCCCTGGACTGTGACTGCGATATCGACTTTGGAAGCTTTGTCGCCGGCAAGTCCGAGGGGTTCCTGGATCTTGAGCCTTGCAAGCTCGGGCGTGTACAATGCGATCGGGATTTTGTTGACGGTAACCTTTCCGGTACCCTCTTTCACGACTGCTCTTGCAACTGCTGTTTTTCTCTTTCCGCTTGTGTTGACGCAATCCATGGGAATCACCTAACCTTGGAGCCGAGGAATTTCGAGACTGCACCGAGTGTTGTATACTTACCGGTGACTTTCTTCATAGCGAAATCCACTTTCTCCTTGTCAACTTCCTCAAACTGCTTCGGGGTTCCGACGAACACGTGGAGTCTTCTGTATGCTTCCCTTCCGGATGTTGTCATCCAGGGGATCATTCCGCGGACACTCCTCTTGAAAAGGAGATCTGCCCTGCGGGGGTAGAAGGGTCCTTTCCTCTTTGTCGTGTCTCCGCGGTCGACTCTTGCTTTGTAGTCTGCGAAGACCATGTCCCTCTCACCGGTAACAACGATCGCTTCGGAGTTCACGACAACGATTTCCTCGCCGTCCATGATCCTCTGAGCAACGATGCTTCCGAGCCTTCCGAGCACTGCGTTCCTTCCGTCAATGACTGTAACCATCCAAATCACCTCATGATCCTGACGTTAGAGCCCTTGGGGTTCTCCGCTACCAGATCGGAGATCGTGATGACCTTTCCGCCTGCTGCTACGATGGCTTCCTTTGCTGCTGCTGAGAAAGCATATGCCGCAACTGTGATCTTCTTGCTGATGCTGCCTGCCGCAAGGACCTTACCGGCGACTACAATCGTCTGTCCGTCCTCGGCATATCTGTCAAGTTTGCTAAGATTGGTCTCGGCCCAGTTTCTCCTGGGTTTCTCGAGCCTCTTAGCAATGTCTCGCCAGATAGCAGCCCCGTTTTCCCTCTCCTTTGCTTTGAGCTCATCGATCAATGCAATGAGCGAGGGGTCTGTCTTGTTGAAACTCTGTGGCTTCATTTTACTGACTCTCCCGACATTGGGTATCCGTTCGAATGGGGATGTTCTTAATAAAGGTTCGCTCCGTCCTTTATACGCGTGATGTAAAAAGAGTGACAAATCAACCCGGAAACAAAGCGGGAAAGTTCTCGACATGGATTTATACGGGTAAGCATTAGGGCATTTACGGTGTATCGCAGATGATCAGATTCGGACCGGCAGGAATACCGCTCTCTTGTAAAGGACGCACATTGAAAGACGGCGTCGAAGACGTTCACAACCTCAGTCTCACAGCTCTGGAGATTCAGTTGGTCAGGTCGGGGACGGTAGACTGCTATCCCGAAGACGAGGATATCGGCGTACCCGTGAAGGATCTTCAGGACCATGTCGTTTTGGAGATTATCCGTGACGATGAATCCATTGTGGATCCGAACACACCCATCGAGGAAGACGACGTACTCGTTCAGATGTCGTCCGGACTTACGGATCACTTCGGCGAATTCTTCGAAGTGGGAGATCTCGCAAGGAAACTCGACGTAGATATTTCGATACACACACCGAATTACATCGATCTGAGTACGGATTCGCCTCTTGCCGTGAACTGTATCGACAGCATAAGGCACGCCGCACTCATCGAAAACGCATTGGGCGGAGACATCGTAGTTACAAATCTCGGTCTTTACGGCAATCTCGACGATATCGAAGGCGCAGAAGCCTGTATCTACGAGAACGTAGCGGCTCTGATGGATTGGTGGAACGATGTAGGTCTCAAACCCAAGCTCGGTATCGAAATTACGGGACAGCAGGAAGTTTTCGGTTCGCTCGATCAGGTGCTTGACATCTGCAACGAATTCGAAGGACTTGTACCTGTAATCAACTGGCCCCACTACCACTCACGTACCGGAGGAGCTCTTCTCGAAACCGAGGATTTCCAGTATGTGATCGATCAGGTTGCACCGTACTGCAACGGCCATATGCACACGCTTTTCGCAGGTACGGAACACTCCGACGGCAACGAACTCAGGCTCACACCTATCAAGAAAGGAGATCTGAAATTCGAAACTCTTGCGGAATGTCTTGTCGAGAACAGACCGGACATGACAATCATTTCGTCATCGCCTCTGCTGGAACATGATGCGATGTACATGAGAATCATCCACGAGAGATTCCTCAGCAAGAAGGTAGCCAAAGCACTCAGACTCAGAAAGAAAGAAGAGCTTGCCGGCGCAGAGGAATGAAATGACGGATGACCGCCTGGAATATCTCCTCGACCGTATCAGAAAAACGGTTCTTTCCGTCGATGCGGATTCGGAGAATATGCTGATCGATGAAATCGTTACCGCAAAAACGGTTTTCATCTACGGTGCGGGAAGATCCGGACTTGTAGGTCAGTTATTTGCGGTACGTTTGGTTCAGATGGGTTTGGATGTACACTTCATCGGAGATATGACCACACCTATCATCGGAAAAGGAGACCTTACGATTCTCATCTCCAACACAGGAGAGACTATGTCCGCAGTACAGACGGCGAATATCGCCAGACGTATCGGATGTAAAGTAGCATGTGTCACAAGCAGTTCAAACAACAAGCTGGCTCATGCATCGAATTTTGCCGTGGTAATGAAACCCGCCGCCGATTCCGATCACAATCTCGCTCCGCTGGGAACACTTTTTGAGGACAGCGTAAGCATATTCTTCGACAGTCTCGTACCTCTGATTATGAAGAAACTGGAGATCAACGAAGACGATATGCGGAGAAGACACGCAATCTGGGTCTAATCGGATTCCATTATTACCATATCCGCAGGAGAAGGATTGTCGGGAGTGCTGTCGAATACTCTGAGTTCCTGTCTGACGGGATCGATAACGATTGCGAAACCGCATTCCCCGGAGAACAGTCCGTTCTGAGTCTTTACGTCGGTAGGCGACATGAAACATCCGATATCCAAATGGGAATGATACCATCCGATTACGCGTTCCCCTTCTCTGAACATAAGAGAGGAAAACATCTCTTCGATGTGTTCTTTATCGAATCTGACGCCGACTCTGTCCGCGATTAATGCAGAAGTTGAGATTCTGTCGGCAACGGCGTATTTCCCTCTGTCGTCGACGTATACTCTGCCGATGATGAGTCCCATTATCTCCGAATCCGCTTCCAATCCTTCCTGTGCGTGATCCGTCATCTCCGACAGCACATGCTCCGGCACAAAAATATCAGCAGAAGGGACGATTCTCTTCCTGTATTCGATTTTTCCGTCGTCAGAGGATAACACTTTAGGCATATTCATCCCACTTTGGCACTCATCTTCGCCTTTCCTTTGTTTGCGAAGAATTCCGCAGCCTCTTTGCACGAATCCGTCCCGAAGGGGCTGGAAGCGTTAGGCTCAACCAACAATGTCATGATACCATTTAGGAATGATGCCAATCTTGTGCCGTAAGTCCACTCGTTCAGCATCTTCAGACACACCAATCCTCCGTCTTTCGGACTCATTATGTTCGGATGGAATATCTCCGATTTCCATCTCACTTCAGGTTTGCATTGTCCGTAATCTTCGGTTATCTTTACGGAAAATTCATGTTCGGAGACCACTTTGTCTTTTGCGGCATATGCCAGAACATCCGTGACTCTCATGTCGATAACCAACGGAAGTGTTACTGTATTGGGATCCAATTCGATATCTCCGCCCAGGAAATCCGAACATTCTTTCAGTTCGTTGACAAGTCTGCGGATTACAATCTCTTTGGGATAGCTCATGCCCCACCTTCCGGATCGGGAATCATTTCAAGGACATCATCTGTGACGACGCCTGCATCGCGCATACTCATTGACGATGACAGCAATGATCTTCCTTTTCTGAGTACGTATGCTCCCGCATCCTTCTTCCAATACTCCGCAGCGGTTCGATTACCTCTCCCACTCTGTCTGTATACTCTACTTCCATCCTTACGGTGGAGCCGTTGGCGACGTTCTTTATCGTAATGACCATTCCCATGTTGTTACTCTCCGTGATTGTGACATTCTTCCGATATCTTCAGTTCGCAGTTGATTACCTCTCCGGATTCTCCGAAGTAGTAGGTTACGCCTTTCACACACATATCTTCCGCACCGGAAGCGATCTTTACGGCTTCCCTGACCTGCATCGCAGCGATTACCGAGGTTGTGGTGATGTCCGATGCGGTCTTCGGAACGAATGCGGTTCCGTTTCCCGTGCATGTAAATCTCATTTCGGCAACCTTTGCGTGTGTGCGGTTCAGCGTACATTCGAAACACGGACCTCCGGGCATTATTACCTGCAGTCTTCCGCGCATACCGTCGGTGGCTCCGTCGATGTAGGGGTTTTTACTGTAGTATGCGTGTGCGTTTACGTGCATCCTCGCTTCGATGTTGTCGAAACATCCCAGGATTACGTCGTAATCTCCGATTTCGACATCCTGTATTCTGGATACGATCGAGCGTATCTTACACAGAGGATCCAATTCCGTTCCTCTTTCCGCAACGATCTCCGCTTTGTAACCTGATTTTATATCGGATTCTCTGAAAAACAGACATCTGCTGAGATTGGAAAGAACTATGTCGTCCATGTCCACGAGGGTTATGTCTCTGAATCCTGCGAGAACAAGATTCTTTATGACTTCGTTGCCGAGTGCTCCCGCACCGACTACCATACAACGTGTGCCGTGGATACGGTCGATGTCCGTCCATTCGATACGTTTCATACGGTCGAATCTGTCGGAATCGCTGAAACCGATAGATATCATCAGATGAAATATAATCTCTAAATATTTATGAATACGTACTATAAAACAACGTATTATTTCGTTACAGATGAGAGATTTTCATTCAGTGAATCCTTGAGATAGATGTCGGCATCTTTTCTGAGATCGCTGAGAGTTGTGTTTCTCAGTTCGTCAGTCATTGTTTTCTCAAGATGATTCAGTCTTTTGCCGAGAACTTCATGAATACTTCTTCCCACGGGGCATGCAAGATTCGGCTGTTCGTGGAAATGAAACAACGGTTCATCGCCTTCGACAGCCGTAAAAACATCCGCGAGTGTGATTTCGGAAGGATCTCTTGCCAAATCAGTACCTCCGACTCCCGCTTCCGTAGTTACGAGGCTTGCTTTCTTCAGCTGTCCTATTATTCTTCTTATAATAACGGGATTCACGTTTACGCTGCCGGCTATGAAATCGGATGTCAGTTTGCAGTCATTTCTGAAGCGTTCGATACACAGCAATGTGTGGACTGCGATTGTGAATCTCGACGAATACATAGTTCTCCCTTTCTGTCGGTTATGTTTTCATGGTTTATAGTTGTAGTTGTAACTGTTACAGTTACAATTAAATAGTTGTAATAACATTGGTTACAACAACGGGAAAAGAAAACAGGATTCCCAAGGAGAAATGAAAATGAACGCAGAAGTAACAAGGAAAGATCTTGAGCACGGAACCATGACAACATACTCTTTCGGAGATGTTGAGGTAAAATCATACAACACGAAGGATGCAATCGACGACCAGGTCATCATGCTCGTGAAGAACGGAAAAGCGGTTGTGATTGAACTTCCCTGCTTTAAAAACAGCATCGAAGAACTGACCCAGTACCTTAAAGACGAGAAGATCGAAGCAGTCGGAAAACTGGTTTCATACCACGCAGCCGGAAAGACATTCCTTCCCGATGTGAAATCCTATCTCACCGAATCCGCAGAAGTCTACAACACAACCGGCGGAGGCGCAGGACTGATTAAGAATTTCAACGGCATCTTCGGAGAGAGTTTCGATGCATCCACAGTCAGCAAAGGCGAGAGAATCACAGGAGGAAAATTCACTCTTGCGGGAATCGAGATGGAAATCCTTCCCGACTCGGATGCATTCGAAGTTGCGATACCTTCGGTCAAGACAGTCTACATGCACATGCTGGGTCATGATTGCCACTCAATCGTCGCAGGTCCCGGACATGCGGATGCAATCATCGCAAATCTGAAAAAATATCTCGACGGAGGTTACGAACTCTTCCTTTCCTCACACTATGTCCCCGAGACAGCGGATGATGTACGCACAAAGATCGCATACATCGAAGATCTGAAACAGATTGCTTCAAAATGCTCCTCGGCGGATGAATTCACGGAGAAAGTGAACGGTAAGTATCCGAAATACAGCGGTGCAAACTACCTCGGAATGACTGCGGGATTCTTCTTCCCCGCGAAACAGTAAACGGGAACGGGGGCCGTAAATCGGCCCCTGTTCCGACGTACACGATAAATATCATACAGTCATTCTCTCAAACGATGTTGCTTCCTGAGCATGAACACTGCAAATACTGCGGAGACCCCGTCCCGGTCGGAGAAGAATACTGCGACGAACACTGCAGAGAACTCTTCATCGAATCCGAAAAAGCCGAGAAGAGGAAAGACCGCAGATTCTACATCCTCATCGGTGCGTCACTGGTTGCGATTCTTCTTGTCGGAATCATGGTGAGAGCTTATCTCTGAAGTGCTTTCGACATCATCGGCACATTGTGCACTCTTACTATATCCGCGCCGGATTTCACCGCACGTAATGATACATCTGCCGTGGCTTCGTCTGCATCGATATCTTTGTAATATTCTTTCAGAAATCTCTTCCTCGACGCCCCTATTAACACAGGATATCCGAGGGAATATTCTGATACGTTGTCTATAATGTGCATATTCAGTTCGGAAGTTTTTCCGAAACCTATCCCGGGATCGAGAATGATGTCTTTGATTCCGCAGTTTAATGCATAATCCGCCCTTTCTTTCAGAAAAGAAATTATTTCCTGATTACGCCCGATCCCCATAGGATTGTACTGCATTGTCGAAGGCGTTCCGTTCATATGCATTATCACAACAGGAACACCAACGGATGCTATCAGTTCCGCCATTCCTTCGGAACGGAGTCCGTTCACATCGTTGATTATGTTCGCACCGGCATCCAATGCCTTTGCGGCGACTTCGGTCTTCATAGTGTCAACTGAAATCTCAACATCCGATGTGGAAGAAAGATCTTTCACAATCTGAATGATTCTCCGAATCTCGGCGTCCGCCGGCACCGAAACGGCGCCGGGGCGCGTAGATTCACCCCCTATGTCGACGATGTCCGCACCGGCATCAATCATGCCGTATGCGAACTCCAATGCGTCATCCTCATGCTTCCCTCCGTCCGAGAAGGAATCGGGAGTCATGTTGAGGATACCCATTATCTTCGTCATAAGAGTTTATCGATAATTTCCATCAGATCGACGACTTTGATGTCCTTGCCTTCGGAACCGAATGTCAGGTTGCTGACACAGAACGGACATGCGGTGATGATTGTCTTTGCACCGATATCCGCTGCCTCATCGATCCTTGTCGAAGCAATCCTCTTAGATTCCTCGGGGTAAGCGGAACGTACTCCTCCGCCTCCGCCGCAGCAGTGACTTGTGGATTTGTTGAAGGCCATCTCTTTGAATTCGATACCGGGAATCATCGAAATGACTTTTCTCGGTGCATCGTAAACGCTTGCATGTCTTCCCAGGTGACAGGGATCGTGGTATGTTACGACACCTTCCATAGGCCTGAGCTTAAGATCCTGTTCCGCAAGGAATTCCGTCATATGCTGTACTTTGAACGGTACGTCGACGTATTTCGGATACTCTTCCTTGAACATCCTGTAACATCCTGCGCACGAAAGAACCAGTGTCTTGATTCCCATTGCTTTGATAGCATCGACGTTCTTCTGCATGTATTTCTTAACGTCTTCGATGCCCCATCCGACTCTCTGCAGAACGGAACCGCAGCAGATTTCGTCGACTGTGGTGTAGTCCGCTCCGATTTTGTCAAGAATTGACATCGTTGCACGTGAAGTCTCTTTGGATCTGTATGTTGCCGTACAGCCTGCGAAGTAACCGATTTCCGCTTTCCTGGGTTTCTTTCCGAGAGTCTCGACAACCGATTTTTCCTCTCCGTACGGGTTATTGTATTTGAGGATGTTATCGCACATCGCTTTGTGCTTCGGGAGCATGTGTCCGTTTTTCACAAGGTCCGCTCTGCACAGTTCGATAATGTCCACTACTTTAACCTTGGAAGGACACCTGCGGACACAGTCCGCGCATGTGGTACATGTGTACATATTTTCAACAATCGAATCGTCCGGTTCGATTTCTCCGTTCAGAAGTCCGTATGTGAGTACGATACGTCCTCTGGACAGTGCGGAATCCCAGCCGATCGCCTTGAACGAGGGGCATACGCTCTTGCAGAACCCGCACATCGTACAGACGTTGACTGCGTTCCTGACTTCTTCCAATCTGTCTGTTTCGAATGTCATCTCAGTTCACCATCGGTATTGTGACGCTACCGTCCATAAGTATTATGACTTTTGCGTCTGGTTTTTCTTCCAATGCCTTCTTAACCGCGTCTCCGACAGTCCTGAAGGGAGTAATGTTTGCGTTTTTCAGCAAACCGTCATCCAAATCGGTAACCGCCCAGATATCCGCCCATGTAGCGATTTCCGCCATTTTGGCGGCTTTGTGATATCCGAGTTTGTATTCTTTGTAAAGGTTTTCAAGAACAACCTTCGGGTCTTTGGATGAAGACAGCTGCTGAAGGAATGTTTCGTGACCGATTCCTTCCCTGCATTTGGATACCATTACGATCTTTCCGCCTTCTTTCAGAGCCCATTTTCCGTTGTCGAGGGCTTTCTGGGATTGGTAAAGATCTACATCCATGGGGTAAGGTGCCACGGAGATTACAAGATCCGCTTTTTCGGGAATGGGAACACAGAATACTTCCTCCGCCCATCCGACGGCTCTGTCGAATGCTTTGAATAAGTCTCCGGATGCGCATTTGTAGATATCATGATGCCTGTCCATTACGATCTGAATCGAGAAGATTTTCTTTCCTTTGACCTGTTCCAGAGCATCGATCATGTCTTCGTGTACAGGGTTTCCTTCCAGAGCCAGTGCCTGTGCTTCGGGTTTCATCGCAAGCCTGTGGTTCGCTTCGATTGTTCTGAACGAAGCGACTCCGGGAAGGAACGATTTCCTTCCTCCGGTGTATCCTGCGAAGTAGTGGGGTTCCACGCTTGTGATTATGACCAATCTGTCGGAATCCACGGCGATTTTGTTGACTTCCATGGGAGTTCCGTTCTTCGAATCTCCGAGATAAACGCATTCGGATTTCTTTGCGTTGTGCGAGATAATCCTGTCTTTAAGTTCCTGGTAGTGGCTGCCGAATACGAAATCGTACTCTTCCTGAGTCATATCCCTGTGGTTGCCGGTGGCGATAAGATATCTTGCTTTTCTGAGGTCCATTCTCTTCGAAAGCGCATCCAATACCTTCGCCGTAGGGGTGGGTCTTGTACCGTCGTTGACAATGAACACGATATCCTCTCCGCCCCCGAGGAAATCATCCAATGAATCGTAGCCGATAGGGTTGTCGATCGATTCGTTAATTATCTTATCCGGGGCGCCACATTCAACATCCTTCGGACAGAAGATACCGATCATGTTCTTATCGGGAATCTCGACGGACTGTACTCCGTCTTTTCCGTATTTGACATCTACCTTCATCTCGAAACACCTGCCTATGTGCTATCCCCGAAACAGTATATAATGCGTGCGCGTGGGACTACTGCTGTCCGGCTGAGGTATCTGAGGGAACATCAGATTGAATATCGTCTGATTCTGTATCGTTTTCTTCCGGAGACTGCTTCTTTTTACGGATTGCGGATACAGCGGAACCGGGAATACCGATGATTTTCTCTTTCACATCGTTCATCCCCCTGATTCCCAGAAGTTCCTTCCAGAATCCTTTCGTGAAGATTACCAAAATAGTAACGATTTCGACACGTCCCAGGATCATCAGAATACATGCGAAGAGTTTCATTCCCGCCGACATAACGGAATAGTTTCCGAACAGCACTCCCATGCCGGGACCCGTACCGGAAACCAACGCACATGAAGCGAATAATGCCTCATCCATGCGCATTTCCATGTCGAGAACCATTGTTCCCACGAACACGGTGATCATAAACATCAGAACGACTACGGTTGAACTGCGGACTAATGATTCGTCGACACCTTTTCCGTCGAGTTTCACACTGTAAACGGCGTTGGGGTGTACGGTCTGTCTGATTTCATTGAGCATCGATTTGAAGACAATTATCGCTCTTGAAATCTTGATACCCCCCGCAGTGGATCCCGTGGAACCTCCGATGAACATGACCACAAGTAACAGCGACATCCCTATGAACGGCCAACTCGTTGTGTAATCCACTGTGGTGAAACCTGTGGTCGTAACCATTGCGACCACCGAGAACACTACGTTTACGATTGAATTCGGGATATCATCCGTACCGCTTCCGCTCATGAACATAGCTGCGAGAACAAGAATGCTGACACCTGCGGTGAACAGCAGCATAAAACGTAATTCTTCGTTCTTACGGACGGCTTTGATGTCACGTTTCATAATCAGTTTGTACTGCAGATAGAAGTTGGTTGCACTGATTATCATAAAGATCAACACGGCAACCTTAACCCCTATTCCGTACGAAGCGAAGCTGTCGTTTGTAACCATAAATCCGCCCGTACATATGGCGCACATTGAGATTGTGGATGCTTCCAGCCACGACAGACCGAGCACCATCAGAATTACGAAGAATATCAGTGTCAGTATGACATAAACGAATACATACTGTTTCGCTGCGCTTCCCATCTTAAGGTACAGATTCCCTGAACCCGAACCTGACATTTCATTCTGAAGAAGACTGCGTCCGCCGGAGACAACCATGGGAATAACAAACATGAACATGATGACGATGATTATACCTCCGACCCATTGGGTGGAAGCTCTCCATAACAGCATACTCTCCGGCATCGATTCCACGTCGGAGATTATCGTCGCACCTGCGGTGGTGAATCCGCTGACGGATTCGAAGAATGCGTCAATCGGCGACAGTCCGTGAATGAGATACGGAACGGTACCTACAACGAACAGTCCCGCCCATAGTGTAATAATCATAACGATACCGTCTGCGGGACGCATTACCTTCGGATTTTTGAAAACATACATTAAAAAAGCCGAGATGATGAAACACGGAATGACGGGGATAACGAACGGGAGTACCGACTCACCCTGCCATACGGCGACAGCCAACGCAGGTATCATCAGAATCGACGTAAACATCAGGATAATGCCCAAAACGTGCAGCGATCTGCTCTCGATTTTCCCGGACGGACGGCTGACAAACCGGTTTATGCCCATCATATGTTCATGTGAATGTCTGTCATCCGTTATTATAGTTGAGAAAAGGAGAGCGTGAAGAGAACGGCGTTTATGATTGCCTATCACTGCGGCTGTGCTGAGAAAGTAAGATTGTCTTGAAAAAACTCTCCGGGAACAGAGATTTGTCATCCTCTGTTCCGGCTCTTTATCTTCTGACCGAATGCATAACAACATAACGGAAAATCCTCCGCAGATGCGGTTTGAATTTTTCCGCAAATGTAAATGATTACTGCAAAATTATTCCGAATTTAGACGGTCAATAATAAATACAATCCGAAAATCGTCCCGGACAATTGTATGCTGCAGCCCCTTTAGGATGGGAATGCGGAATACAATGGAGGCGATATAAATGCAGAATACAACGTGGGCAGTTGTGACAGCACTGGCAGTTGTGGCTTTGGCTGTTGCCGCATTTGCAATCGTTTCGGTAGACGACAATGATACAAATGCTTCCGATGAGAACAACATCTGTGTCTCGATTACCAACAGCAACAGCGAGACGAAGGTCAGTGTCTTTTCATCACTGTCCGATGCAATGAAATTGATTAACGACAACAAAGGCAAAGAGATCGAAATGAAAATCGACGGAACCGCCAAGTGTCCCAGTGATATCAGTATGTGGGCAGACGCCAGTTTTACCGTGACCGGGGGTACAATCGATGCCAACATCCTGTTAAGCCATTCCAAGATTACACTCAAAGAAGGTGTTGTGTTTTCAGGCAAAATCAAGCCCGGACTAACAATATCGGGGATGACTTCCAATAACGGCAGCATTACGATGGATTCTCCGGACGAAAAGTCCACTGTAATCGCCGGCAATATCAGTTCCGCAACAGCCGACGGAAAGACAATCACCATAGTCAGAGACTATCCCACTATCATCAGGGGTACAATCGAAGAGAATGCAACCGTTGTTGTAGATACATATGAGAGATACTGCAAAGACATTGTGCTTGATAATCTCAGCAACAAAGGTACAATCGAAATCACAGGTACGGTTCAGATCGGTTCCGGTGTTGTCAACTACGGAACTATCATAATGAAAGAAAATTCGAAGAACTATTCGACGGAGTATTCGATTGAGAACAACAACCTGATTGTCGACGAACGTTCGAATGCAAATTCGGACCCCCTCCCCTTCACCGGCGGCAAAGTTGCTGTCAAGACCGGCAGCGACACGACCGTGTACAAGGAAGAGAAATACAACGCAACCCTCGTCGATTACAAAATGTAAAATCGGTTGATTTGATAAACTTCAAAACACAGGGATTTAAAGTCGGATTTCCGTCAAACGGATATGTTTGACGGGGATCCGGCGGTTTCCCTCATTATTATGATATCCGGATATTCGGAAATTCCGTCTTTTTTATTTTGTTTCGGTTGCCGTTTGTGCGGATATTTTCATACTTATGTTTTCGTGTACGGCGTGTCTGTATAGCTGTATCTGTGCTTTCGGAGTGTTGAATTTATTCGGAATCCATCCGTAATTCCGAATGATGTGTGAGAAAACGATTGTGATTTTACGGTCATCCATATATATAAGTTAAATTACAACTGAGTAAGGGGGTGTTGTTGCCTTCGGAGTGACAGCAGGGGACAAGTCCTATTATGCAAAAAAAATCATATTTACTGACCGCACTCGCCGTTTCGGTATTGGCTGTTACGGCGTTTGCGTTTATTACGGCGGATGCCGGTGATTCCGCTGCCGATGATGCGACTATTTCGGTTGAAATTGACGGCGGAGATCAGGTAACGTGCCGGACACTGGCGGAAGCAATCGAGAAAATCAATGCAAGCACCAGTGAAGCAATACTCTGGATTGACGGAACTGTTGAATGTGGTAGTGATACCTTAAATGTTCACAAAAGTTTTACTGTGATGTCAGGCAACATTGAAAGAGCCAATTTTGCGATATTAGAAGATGTTGGCATTACATTTAGTAAAGGCACTGTATACACTGGCAAAATTACCCGCAATGGAGTTAGTTTTAACATGTGCAGTATGAGGGCCGGCGACAACGGCGTTACAATTGGTCACGGACAATATAATGCGAGCCTCAAAGGAGATATTTGTTCCGATGCACCCGGGACCACTGTGTCCATAAGTAACGGCAATGAGCTTCCTTTTGATATTAACGGCACGCTTGATAGAAGTGCAAGCATATTGGTTAAACAGAATACAATGATCGTAGTAGGTAATTACGGGGGATTCGCAAACAAGGGTTTCCTCAAATTAGAAAATAATGTGGTATTGGATATCAGCGGTACATTCACAAACAACGGGTGTATTGAAATCGGAGAAAATACCAAGGAACCTCAAGTTGAAAGCATAAACAATAAAAACGGATTGATTGTTGATCTTCGCGACGAAAATACCACAAGCTACGGCGTTATTCCTCTGAATGGTAACGAAGGAGACTGGGGAAGAGTTGCCTGCAGCAATGACACACGTAAGGGAGCATATGCTGCAGAATACTCTGGAATAAAAACAGTCGAACTGCTCGATACCGAAAAAATTTCCGTAAGTTGTTCTTCAGAAAACCTCACATATGACGGATCTGCAAAAACAGCAACAATCACAATCAATGCAGATGGCAAAAATATCACCAGCGACGATTATATAGTGTATTACTTCAACAACATCAACGCAGGCGATGCCAAATATGTCATCATGTCCGTAGGAGACAATTACGGTTTCTCAACTGTCGAAGGTACATTTAAAATAGGAAAAGCCACACCCGAATTGGAAGACTTTAACAGCCCTGCATACGATAAAACAGAGAAAGCTGTTGTCATTTCTACCGTCCCCGGCGTTGAAGGCATGGGCAAAGTAACGGTAACATATTACAAAGAAAGCGGCGGTGCCTTATCCGGTGCACCTGTCGAACCCGGAACATACAATTTCACATTCTCCGTTGCCGAAGGTAAAAATTACGCCGGAAAAGACTTCTCCGACCCCGGCTGGAAATTCACAATCGAGAAGCCGAAAACCGAAGGTACGATTCCCACCGACAAAACCGAATATAAATTCGATACGGAAATCAAAACCACAGGCGATCTGAATATCGATTGCAAAGTAGGTACCGAAGAATATGTAATCACCATCCCCAAGAACACAACAATCGCAGCCGACACGAAAATTACAATCAACCGTACCGACGATAAATCAGAGGAAAGCTACAGTTCCTACGAAATAACAACAGGCGGAATAAAGAACTTCAATGTGAAGCTTCCCTGTAAGAGCGGATTCGTATCCGCAACGGTACTCTGTAACGACTCTGCCGTAGGCGTAAGCAATGTTGTGTACAATTCGGCGGAAGGTTATGTTACATTCACGGCCGACCACAACTCGGAATTCAGTATAACACTGTCAAGTGCCGCACCTACTCCTGCGCCTGCTCCGTCTACCGATTCCGACACCTATGTCAGAGTAGCCTCGCAGACGGAAGAATACGATTACAGTCTGATAATCGCATTCGGAGCGCTTATCCTTTCGATAGGATTTCTCGCAGCCGTACTGAGAAGGTAAAAACATCTTAATAAAAACTCCTTCGGAACAGGGAATTTCTTCCCTGTTCCGTTTTTCACATCCGAATCGCTTATTATCGACCGATGAGATTATTCCGCCGATGGCATCGCTAAAAGAGGTCGGAGAACACGGACTCGTGAGCAACATAATGAGTATACTCAGGAGATCTCCTGAAGTCGAAGGAACGGCGGATGATGCGGCAATCGTAAAAACGGATGACAGCACGGTAATCTGTTCCGACCTCGTAACATTCGAAAGACACATGCCGAAGGGGATGAGTTACGAAAAATTCGGTTGGACTGCGGCTGCCGTAACAATAAGCGATTTGGCCGCGATGGGTGCGAGACCTCTCGGAATACTTGCATCGCTGGCAATGCCTGAGGATATGGACGAAAACGATCTTTACGACATCATGAGCGGTATCGACCAATGTGCCGAATTCGTTGAAACAACGGTTATCGGAGGAGATACGAAACCCGGCCCCGGAGTGATTTCATGTACCGCATTGGGTACGATGGAGAACCGTAAGCCTATGATGCGTAACGGTGCACGGAAAGGAGATGCTGTTGCCGTCACCGGAGGATTGGGAGGTCCCGCCGCTGGATTCAGGGCGTTGGAAAACAATATCGGAGCCGAAGAAGCGGTTTTCAGACTCATGACTCCGATTCCTATGGTGTATGAAGGAATAGCACTCTCCGGATGCGGTAAAGTTACATCCTGTATCGATCTGTCCGACGGTCTCGCCACCGCAGTGAACACAATATGCGAACAGAGTAACGTGGGAATCGAAATCGTATCAGAATTCCTCCCTGCCGATCCGGACGTAAACGATGTGTGTGAAAAACTTAACATTCCGAAAAAAGATTTAATGCTGTACTGGGGCGGAGAATACGAACTGCTATTCACTTTCCCGAAAGATGCTTTGGAAATACTGCAGAACACAGGCGTTGCATTCTCGATTATCGGTCACGTAACCGATGACGGCGGCGCATATCTCCTTGAAGGAAACAAACGTACGAGGTTGGAACATGGGTGCTACTAGTCCCGTCAGAATCGAAGCGCAGTACTACGAACGTGAAGGAGATAAATTCAGATGTCGCCTCTGTCCGCATGAGTGCCTCATATCCGACGGAGGATACGGGTTATGCGGAGCGAGAAGAGGGGGAAGCGATTTCCTTGAAGCGTACAGCTACGGAAGGGTATCGTCGATATGCGTGGACCCGATTGAAAAGAAACCTCTGAATCATTACTATCCGAAAAGCAGAATATTCTCCGTCGGAGGAATAGGATGCAGCATGACCTGCAGACACTGTCAGAATTATTCCATTTCACAGAGAGAAACGGGAAAGAAACGTACTACCTATGTTTCTCCGCAGGCATTGGTCGATATGTGCAGGTCCGAAGGAACTGATTCGATTGCATTCACATACAACGAACCGATGATTTGGATCGAATATATTGAAGATGTGAAAAGATGCGATCCCGATCTGAGAACGGTGTTGGTGACAAACGGATTCATCAACGAAGAACCGCTGAAAGCACTCTGTAAGATAACGGATGCGATGAATATCGATGTCAAAGCGTTTAGAGAAGATTTCTACAGAACTATCTGCAATGCGGAACTTAAGAATGTATTGGAAACCGCAAAGACTGTGTATAAATCGAAAATGCATCTTGAGATTACGTATCTCCTTATCCCGAGACACAACGATTCTCCCGACGAACTGAAAGATTTTTCCGAATGGGTTGTGAATGAGTTGTCTTCCGATGTGCCTGTGCATTTCACGAGATTCCATCCGGATAACGGAATGGACGATGTTCCGTGGACGCCTGTTGAAACGATGACGGAAGCAAGAGATATCGCATTGAAATCGGGACTGAAATATGTCTATCTCGGCAATGTGATGGTCGAAGGCGGAAACGATACGGTATGCCCCGAATGCGGAACCGAAGTCATCAGAAGAATGGGATATACCGTGGACTTGGACAGTCTCGACGGTACAAAATGCGGATGCTGCGGTGCGAATCTCAATATCAGACGGTGAACGGAAGATACAGAAGGTTTCCGACGGTTATCATAAAGATGAACGCCAACGTAATCGGAATCATAAACGGTATCAACGGAGTCACCCAAACCTTTTCTTCACCTATAGACCTCAATCTGTCGTAGACTCCGTCATCGGGAATACCGCGGACAAAGACTTTCTTTCCTTTTTCGACATCCTGTTTCGGCCATACGAATGATTTTTCGGCATCATCAACAGTCATTGATTTCCACGGACGGAATCCGACCTCTCCGTGTGATGTTATTCCCGTTCTGAGACAGCAGAATATCATGTAAATCAACGTAACCAATGCCGCATGGAACAGTAACGATAACGGGAATAACGGTACTGATTCCATACGTGCAGGAATTCCGATCAATGTTTCCGATACCGCAGGTGCGGTGAGGAACATTACTGCGGAAACAATCATGCATTTCGCATCCGCACCTCCTCTGAGTACTCCCGTCATGTACAGAATCAGGAAAATCACATAGTATACCGGAATTGCGAGATAACCTCTGGAAACATCCTTTGTTATCAGTACCGGGATCAGGAACATTGCCGCTTCCGTTATGTGAAGAATTACGGAAAATATCCGCGTTCTTTCGGACTGCGACAGTATATCATAAACAATCAGCAGGGAACCCAGCATTGCGGCAACCGTCGTAACGGTAATTCCTCCGTCGATTACAATCAGAACTGAACCTGCAATCCCCAGAATCCACCAGTGAAGATCTGATACTTCGCGGCAGAGATGATCGCTCCGGCATGCGGATAACATGATTGCGGTAAAAATCACAACTCTTATCCACGCCGTAATCTCCATAACAGAACATTAAGTTCTACATATTTAACATTAGTAAGTTAGAACTTCTCACCCTGTTCTGTCGGTTTCCTTATTATTCTGGACATCATACCGGGAGTCCATGAACAGGACACGGTTCCTAGCATCGGCAGTAATGGCCGTCGTTATGCTGATGCTGATCATCCCGCCGTCATCAGCCGAAGACAGTTTCAAGAGCGTAGTCTGCGACAATGTGACTGTGATGACATTTGCCGACGGTACAGAAATCGATATCCTTGGTGAATCGAACATCAACATCTATGTCCGTAACGGAAACGACGTACCTGTGATGGTAAAGCTTACGCAGAAAGACACAGGGCCCGTCAGAGCCGTCATGCCCGATGATTTCATCATCGATGCCGGAAAGATGGTTACGCTTACCGTTACGATCGAACCCAACGACTACATCAAGGAAAGCGAATACAGCATTGTCTTCGGTGTCGATGTCATAAGGAACGGTTCGGATTCCGGTACGGGAGAACTGACTTTTTCACTGAACACATCCAACAGACTTTCCAGTAACGGATACTTCATGACCGTTATGGGGTTATTCACACTTCCCGAGCCTTTCGACAACATATACGTTTACATCATAGCATCGGTAATCGGATGGTTCGCGGTTGCGATTGCGGCTTCCGCTGTCGGTTACGTTGTCATAAGAGCAATCGGAAGACACGTCAGGGAAGAAGATGCGACAATCAACGGTAAGATGTTTGCCACAGGTATTTTCATAATGATGCTGGCAACAGGTGTAATCAACGTATCGCGTGTGATGGGTATCAGCTACAGGACATTGGCCACCGTAGAACTGACGATGGATTTCGTCTACATCTTCTCGAGTGCGATGGTTGCTTTGGATCTGTACAAAGCGGTTGTCGCAATGCTGCTGAGAAGAGCCGACAGGTACAACACGGAAGTGAATTCTTCACTGATTCCTCTTACACATCTTGTCGGCAAGATTCTGATTGTTCTTGTTGCGATTACGTACATCTTATCCAAATTCGGTGTCAATCTCGCAAGTATACTCGCCGGAGCTGGTGTCGCGACCTTAGGTATCACATTGGGTGCGAAACCTGTTATCAATGAATTCTTCTCCGGATTGATTCTTCTGATTACACGTCCGTTCGTGAAAAACGATATAATCAAAGTGAACGGCAGCGATGCACTTACCGTAGACAGTGTAGGGCTGATGAAAACAACTTTCATCACAGAATATTCCAACGACAGAATTGTCATGCCGAACAACGCCCTCACAGGCAACACGATAAACAACATCAGCTGGACCAACAGGAACTACCGCAGTACGCTGAACGTCAGAGTTCCTGTGAAATGCGATATCGCATTGGCGAAAAAACTGATTAAAGAAGCGGCGGAAGAACACCCCAATGTACTGTCCAAAGACGGTGACATATCCGACCCCGCAGTTGTTATCTCGAAAACCAACGACAAGGGGGCCACTGTTCTGACGCTTGCCTGTTATTTCAAAGCTTACGGAGATTCGTTCGACGATATGGCCATCATACGCGAAACCATACTGAGAAAATTCGCCGAAAACGGAATACGTATGCCCTCTCACAGAACGATTGTGAATATCATGGGAGATGAGAGACATGAAGAGTAAGAATGTAGTAATGATAGTATTCGCGGTACTCCTTATCCTCTGTTCCTGCACGGCAGGCGTATCCGAAGCATCGAAAAATGTAACGGTAAACGGCGCCGCCGTCTCCACTTTTGACGACAGCATAAGCATCGCAGCCGGAGAGACAAAAGCCGCAAGTATAATGATCACAAACGCAGACACCGATTACATTACAGTGTGCGTCAAGGCGAAATCGCCCGAGGGAATATTATGTTCCCTGGACAAAAACGAATCCGAAATCGCCAAAGGCAAAGCCGAGAGCTATACTCTGACAATCCAGAGCAGCAGGTTCACCGAACACGGCAGTTACAACGTGGTTATGGATATCGACGTATTCAGTTTCAGTGCGAATAAGACCGAAACCGCTCAGATGAACATCAGCGTGACGGTAAGGCCGGAATACTCCGATGTCGGAGAATTCAACAAGGTATTCGGAATATTCGATCCGTTGCCGGCACCCTTCGACAAACCTCTTGCTTCGGCACTGATAACATTTGCCATTTGGTGCTGTATCGCGGCAGTCGCTCCGATAATCATCAGACCCGTCTGGGCATGGATATTCAGAAACGACGACGACGACCGCAGAGATATCACCAGGACAACCGGAAAGATGGCCATCCTGATCATTATTATCTTCGGTATCAGAAAATCACTTGTCGTTTACGGTGCACTGGACATTATCGTCAATATGATTGAGGATATATCGAACCTCATCCTCATCATCCTCAGTGCGATAATCATATGGAGTATCTACAAGAACGTGATTTCCACACTCTTCCACAGATCGGAAAGGCGCGGAAACCTCAGTGGAGTGGATACGACGCTGATTCCGCTCTTCCGTATGATTGGTAAGATTGTCATCGCAATCGGTTCCGTTTCGGCGATACTGTCGATACTCGGAATGAATCTTGTCGCAATTCTCACAGGAGCCGGAATCGTCGGTATTGCCATCTCATTGGGTGCGCAGGGACTGCTGACGGAGTTCTTCGGAGGAGTCTATGTGCTTACAACCCGTCCGTTCAAAGTGGGCGACATGGTGCAGATCGGTGCGGAGAAGACAATCTACGAAGTCAAACGCATCGGTATCCTGAACTGTGAGTTCAAGAACTGGGCAAACCGCGAACATTATGTTCTTCCGAACAGCAAGGTTTCCACTTCATCCGTTATCAACATCACAGGACGCACGGACATCTACAGGATTTATCTCTACTTCGATGTCGATTACGATGCGCCGATTGAGAAGACCAAGGAAATCATTCTCAAACATGCGTATGCAAACAAGGATGTCGTCACGGACAGACCGGAATACGCTCCGTTCACAAGATTGGATTCATTCGATTATTCGTACATGACATTCCGTCTTGCCGTGTATATCAAAAACTTCAGGGACAACGTCAGAGTAACCGGTGAGCTTAACGAAGCAATCTATGCAGATCTCGTGAGCGAAGGAATCGACTGTCCGTTCGAGATATACGACGTATTCATCAGAAACGGCGAGGAATAAACCCGATTTCAGTCCGGGTCGGTTCGAAAGGACCGACCTAGACAATTATCTATTTTTTTAATCAATCATTAGACATTTGTACATTTTCAACACTGTTTCATTAAAAGAGTGTCTCGGCAATCGGGGTTATATTCAAATATAGAATACTCCGTCGAAATCCTCAACCAACAAAATAGGTGGTCAAATGGCAATCAAGAACAGCTATCTGAAAGGGGTTTTCGAAGACCTCAAGAAGCGCAATGCCGACGAACCCGAATTCCTTCAGGCAGTAGAGGAAGTCCTCGAGTCCCTTGAACCTGTCGTAGAAGCAAGGCCTGAGATTCAGGCAAACGGTGTCATCGAGAGACTCGTAGAGCCTGAGAGAATCGTCATGTTCCGTGTTTCATGGGTCGACGACAGCGGCAAAATTCAGGTCAACCGCGGATACCGCGTACAGTTCAACTCCGCCATCGGTCCGTACAAGGGCGGACTCAGGCTTCACCCCTCAGTCAACCTTTCGATTCTGAAATTCCTCGGATTCGAACAGATTTTCAAGAACAGCCTTACGACACTCCCCATCGGAGGAGGAAAAGGAGGATCCGATTTCGACCCCAAGGGTAAGTCGGACAACGAGGTCATGAGATTCTGTCAGTCGTTTATGACAGAGCTTGCAAAACACATCGGACCCGACACGGATGTCCCCGCAGGAGATATCGGAGTCGGCGGAAGAGAGATCGGTTACATGTTCGGTCAGTACAAGAGACTCCAGAACGAGTACACCGGAGTTCTTACCGGTAAAGCAATCCCCTGCGGCGGTTCGCTCGCAAGAACAGAAGCAACAGGATACGGTCTCTGCTACTTCACAGACGAGATGCTCAAAGAAGCAGGCAAATCCTTCGAAGGAAAGACTGTCGTCATCTCCGGTTCCGGAAACGTTGCAACATATGCAGTACAGAAAGCAACACAGCTCGGTGCAAAGGTTGTTGCAGTCTCCGATTCGAACGGTTACATCTACGACGAAGCGGGAATCGACTACAAGATCATGAAAGAGATCAAGGAAGTCAAGAGAGACAGGATCAAGACATACGTCAACTACTCCAAGACCGCAAAGTACACAGAAGGCTGCAAAGGAATCTGGACCATCCCCTGTGACATCGCACTCCCCTGCGCGACACAGAACGAGATTGACAAAGAATCTGCAGAGATTCTCGTCAAGAACGGCGTAATGGCAGTCGCAGAAGGAGCAAACATGCCCAGCACACCTGAGGCAATCGCAACCTTCCAGAAAGCAGGCGTCCTCTTCGGTCCCGCAAAGGCAGCCAACGCCGGAGGAGTCGCAACATCCGCTCTCGAGATGTCCCAGAACAGCCTCAGGATGTCTTGGACCTTCGATGAAGTCGACGGAAAACTCCACGACATCATGAAGAGCATCTACAGGCAGGCATCCGATGCCGCAAAGAAATACGGCATGGAAGGCAACCTCGTAGCAGGTGCAAACATCGCCGGATTCGAGAAAGTCGCCAACGCGATGATCTGGCAGGGCATCTCCTACTAAACACGACAGCAGGGGTGCGAAAGCATCCCTGCACTGTTTTCCTCCTGTATATTCATAAACCGATCGGAATTCCGGTCGGGAGCATCCGCCCTTTGCAATCTGTGACAGAATTTTTATGGTGCAAGGGATGGGATTTGAACCCACGAACCACTAAGGACTAGACCCTGAATCTAGCACCTTTGGCCAAGCTCGGTAACCCTTGCAGTATCGTTGCCAATCACATTTTCATATTTAAATAATATGAAACCCCGGTGACTGTAAAAATCCGCATAAGCGTAAGGTGTTTGTCCGTCCGGCACCTAACCAGTGCCAGACATGAAAGATGCTCTCTGAAGAATCAGGCTTTCATGATCTTCATCCAGCCGCCGCTTTCGAAGATCGCAAGACCTCTCTTTTCGAGTGCCGCCTCGAATTCATCCCATGAGATGACGTCAAGTCTGTTGTTGTTGCCTTTTGTGAACTGTACACCTTCGGTGCCTTTCACTTTACCAGGTTTGAGACCTTTTGTCACCGCGATTTTCTTCGCCTTGGCAAAATCAATCTTTTCCATAACCATTTCTTTCCCTCTGGCCCATAAGACCAGCAATCTTATCCCAATAATCAGTATATAAACATTGTCTAATTCCCAGCATTCTAAAAACAGTAGTCTGAGAAATCGCAACGCCGAATCGGATACGTATTGTCACAGAGAATATGCCAACATATCCCTGAAAGGAATAATACGGTTACACGCCAGAATAAACCGGTGCGAAAAGGATCATCCACAGGAATACGCTGAATATTGTACTCACCAGTGCACCCATAATCGCTATTTTACCGGATTTGGGTTTTCTGTCCAGCCAAAGGAACCAAAGAAGAAGTCCGAGGGGCGGAATTAAGAATCCGATAACGGCCCAGATGAAACTTCCGCCGTCATTTGTCTGCTTATTCTTTTCGGAGCGATAACGTCCGATACCATCCGCAGTGGGGACAGCAGAGTCCGCCTCCTTTGATTTCCGCTCCGCACTTCTCACATGACACCGTTCGTTTCACCTCCATAGATTCCGAAGATACAAACCTTAATTTGTTATACACATCGCAGATATAAAGACCGCTGATTAATTTAACGATTGTTCAGAAATAATCCAGGATCGAACCGTTATGTGGTACTGGTAAGTGCAAATATAAGCGCAACATAGATAATTACGATTGCAACCAAGAAGATAACGGCTGCCAATGCACCCAATCCGGCCATCTTCGCACATTTCGGCTTGTCGTCCATCCACACCAGCCACAGTATGAGCCCGACCAACGGGACGAAAAATCCCAGAATCGCCCAGCCTATGCTTCCGCTGTCATCGGCATACGGCTGCCTCTGCGGCACCTGCTGCTGTACGCCGTCCTGACGTGAACCGCAGTGGGGACAGAATACTGCGCTGTCCCAGATTTCTTTTCCGCATTTTCTGCAAAAAGCCATGTCAGTCAACTCCTCGCGGACTGCAAATACAGTCCGTAAAACACAGACGTCGGACATTACGGATAAAATTAACGCATATGTCCCGAAGAGAAATCAATACGCTTATATCGGGCAACGTAATGAAAGCCGATATGCAGATTAGGAACACTGCTAGCATCCAGGGTATGCCTAACGGTGAACTCGTACCGGAAGGCATGATAAGTCTGGGTAAAGCTGCGGGTACGCTGTACGACTGTATCGCAGTCGGCAGGAGCTTTTCCCCGAGCAGCCTCATGATGCTTAACTGTTTCAAGTCAGGTGCCAGATCTGTAGGTGCGGACATATTCGATTTGGGAACCGTTCCGGCCGTGTCGATGCCGTTCTGCAAGAACGGAATAAAATGTTCCGTAGTGTTCGGCAATCCCGATGACAGAAACCGCATCGCAGGCGCGACATTCTTCAATCCCGACGGCGGACTGTTCACCGAAAATCAGATGAATGCTCTCGTCGAGAGAGATAAAACCGTCAGAAATGTCATGAACAACAACATCGGAACCTGCAGCTGTATCTCCAATGTCAACTTAGACTACATGAGAGCGGTTATGAACCTGTCCGGTGCAATCGACTGCGGAATATCGATAGACTGTGCATCGTCCCCGTGTTCGTCAATCGCTCCCGCGATTATGACGAATTTGGGTGCGGAAGTTACAACGATCAACTGTCAGACCGACGGAAGATCTCCCGGAAGAGATCTGTCCCCCGACGAAGTAAACCTGAGGTCTCTGATCAAAAACGTCAAAACAGGAGATGCGGGAAGTATCGGTATCGCACTGAACGGAGACGGAACGCGTCTTGCGGCAGTGGACGAAGACGCAAGATACATCACGGGCGGGAATCTCCTCGCCGTTATTCTGAAATATCTCGACACAAAGAACGTTGTCGTTCCCGTCAACACACCTATGGTTGTAAGAGATACCCTGAACTGCAACATCATCTACTGTCCTCTCAGCAAACAGAGTATTGCCGAAACCATGAAGGAAAGAGATGCCGAAGTCGGAGGAATGGATGACGGCACTGTCATCTTCAAATCGTTATCATACTGCTCCGACGGAATAATGTCCGCGGTAACCCTTGCCGAAATGGCTTCCGAAGTTGCTCTGAGTGATGTCATCGACGAAATACCCAGATACTACAATTCCAAAGGATTCGTAAGACATTATGAGAGCAGAGAACATCTTACGAAGAAACTCTCCGAAAATCTGTATTCACTCGAATACAGCAGAATCACCGACTGCGACGGGTGGAGAGTCGATTTCGACGACGGATGGCTGTTCGTAAGATTCTCGGATTACGACCGTGCCGTAGATATCTATGCGGAAGGAAGAGACAAAGCATACACAGTGAGTCTTCTCGAAATGGGTAAAGAAACGGTTATGTCGAGTCTCATGACTATCGGCAGATGATTTCGAGTTTTACGATTTCACCTTTTGAATTGTAAGCCTTCCAACTGTTCCTGTCGTAAGGCTGACACGTAATGAAATGAATTCCGCCCATATTGGAAAACAGCGCTTTGTCGTCATCGGATGCTTCGTTGCTGTATCCGGGATGCGAATGGGCGGTACCTGCGAGACTGTAGTCTATGGGAGACATCCATTCGCTGAGAAAACTGTGACTGTCTCCGAATACCGTGCCCGGAAGAAGCACCAATTCGTTGACGACTCCGTCTTCCTGTCTTACCATACAGAGAAATTCATCGGGATAACATGCCTTTGCGGATTCGTTGAAACTGTCGATCATCGAGATATCCACGGCATAGATTTTCTTCATATCGAACTCACCAACTTCTTTCTCACACGGGAGTAGAAATCGTTCTCGAATACGATGAACGATGCGGTTCTCTGAGACCTTACCATTTCGACTTTGGATCCTCCGGGAATGTTGAACTCGTTCTGACCGTCTATGACGAGAAGACATCCTTTGTCGAGAACGGCTTCGATTGTTATCTTAACGGATGAAGGAACAATCATTTCTTTGAATGCAAATTGGAACGCCGCCATGGGAACCATGAGCCATGCATCGACTCTGTGATCCATGACGGGGCCTCCGAGACTCATTGCGTATGCTGTCGAACCTATCGGTGTCGATAACACCACGCCGTCCGCACGGATGTCCGTAGTAAGTGAATCATTGACATAAATTCTGAAACGTCTGATCTTTGCGACGGAATCCGAATGGAATACCGTTTCGTTGACCGCTTCCCCTATTATTTCGCCGTTGTACATAACGGCAATCTTGGGTCTGTTCTGTATTGTGTAATCTCCTTTCAAAAGTCTCGCGATACCTTCCTCTATTCCGTCCAAAGGTATTTCGGTGAGGAATCCCACACTTCCCGCGTTTATTCCTATCACGGGGACATCCGTATTATGTAACGCACGGAGAATCGTTCCGTCGCCTCCGATGGTGATGATAACATCCGCATCCATTTCCTTAAGAGGAATGCCTTTGACACCCATCGCATCTGCGATATTTTCGTCGAGAACGTATTCTTCATCACCCAATGCGGCGATTACTCTCTTCGTAATGCCGACAATATCGTTGAGTTTGATGTTTGCATAAATTCCGTATCTGAGCTTACCGCCGTCGGAACTCAGAATCATATTTCCGTTCATGACGAAGTCGAAAACTCTCCTGTTCGCCACGGCGAGATAATTACGGCGGATGGAAAGATCGAACGGCATATCCAAAGGAACTCCGTCCAAATCGAATACTTCTCCTCCCGCTTCCCTCAAAATAAGTGTACTTGCCGCGATATCCACGACACGCATCGACCTGTTGTAACAGTCCGACTGCATCAGACATCCGTCCGTGGAACCGTTGGCGACGAAAGCCATTTCCAATGACGAACATCCGAAAGATCTTGTCGATTTTATCCTCTTGGCCAATGAAAACGCAAAGGGATTCGCACCTCTTCCGAGGTAGATGGACATCCTTATTCTTTCGGGATTGAAATCATGTCTGACACTTATCCTCTTTCCGTCCTGATACGCTCCGTTTCCCCTGACCGCATAATATTCATCGCCGGTGGCGAGATTCGTTATCAGCGCCGTGTGAATATCGCTCAGACTGTTCCTGCCGACGGCCATCGACACCGTATACAGAGGAATTCCGAGTACTGAGTTTGTCGTACCGTCTATAGGGTCGAGAACCAATGTTTCTTCGGCGCCGTTGTCGACGTATCCGATCTCTTCCGAAAGAACATTCAAAGGAATGTTATTTGCGGCAATATATCTCAGGACGGCATTCTCGGCCACCTTGTCAATCTCTTCCGTAGGTGTACCGTCGGCACCCATACAGATGTTCTTCCCTTTTTCGTCATCGGGAATTAACGACACGGCCCTTTTGACCTCTGCGGTCATGGCCCTGAGCATATCGATCATAATTCTGCGTACATCCGAGCGTGATAATAGTTTTATCGTAAAGTACCATGGCGATACCCATGGAACCCCTGGAACACAAGGACGGCGTATTCACCGAAAGGAGGAATATTTACACAGTATCCCGCAACTCCGGTGTCAGAGTATACGGGGAACGCCTGACGGTTGTATGCGGTACCGAGTACAGGGAATGGATACCCAGAAGAAGCAAACTGTCTGCATACATTATGTGCGGAGGGAAATCGTTTCCCTTCCGTAAGGATTCCCGTGTTCTCTATCTGGGGGCTGCAAGCGGTACAACGTGTTCGCATGTTTCCGATATCGTATCGGAAGGAAGGGTATACTGCGTTGAATTTTCACCCAGATCTTTCAGGGATTTGGTGAGAACTTCGGAAGGCAGAGACAACATGATGCCTATTCTCGGAGATGCCACAAAACCGGATGAGTATGCTTTTGCGATAGATAACATCGATATTGTCTACGA
Source organism: Candidatus Methanomethylophilaceae archaeon (assembly GCA_963640855.1). GTDB lineage: Archaea > Thermoplasmatota > Thermoplasmata > Methanomassiliicoccales > Methanomethylophilaceae > Methanarcanum. The sequence goes on along the minus strand of CAVIAJ010000002.1, from coordinate 69,027 downwards.
AGATGTGGCACAGAAGAGACAGGCTGACATTCTCATCGACAATATGGAACGCTTCAACGCAAGATACGGAATGGTAAGCGTAAAAGCACGTTCCGAGGATGTTACGGCGGATCCGAAAGAAATTTTCGATGCTTCCGTGAAACGCATCAAAGAGAGAGGATGCAGAGTTTTGGAAGTTGTGGATCTTGCACCGTACGAGAAAGATCATGCGATGATTGTTGTTGAAAAACAGAAGACGGTCTACAGCGTTGCGGTGTCCGAAGGAAAATTCATGATGGTCTTCAATCCCAAAAGAAACGGATGGGAGATGCCCGGCGGAAGAATCGAAACGGGAGAAACCGCAGAAGAAGCTGCAAAACGCGAATTCCTCGAAGAATCGGGTTACGAGGTAAACATCGTTTCGAAAATGAGTATCGGATACTGCGATGTGTGTGCATGTACGCTCGGAAATAAAGCGGGCGAAGGAGAAATGGAGAGCAAACTCTTCGGTTCTCTCCCCTCCGATCTGTCCTTTGACACCGATGAGTACGAACAGGTCATCGAATGGGCCCGCAAAGCCGTTGATTCCTCCCTATAAGAACGCACATTTCTTTTATATATGCGAATGAGTTAAAGGAAACTCAGCCTCGCCGCCTGAATTATTCAGAGGAATAAAAATGGCAAGAATGCACGCAAGAAGAAAGGGCAAGTCATGTTCGAAACGCCCCCTGATCACCGAGAACCCCACATGGGTCACGATCTCTGCCACCGAGATTGAAGACATCATTGTGAAAATGGCAAAAGACGGTAACGGATCTGCAAAGATCGGTCTTGTGCTGAGGGATCAGTACGGAGTTCCTGACGTAAAACTTGCAACGGGAAAGACGATCACTCAGATCATGAAGGACAAGGGAGTCGCACCGGCACTTCCGGAAGACATCGCCAACCTTATGAGGAGAGCAATCGATCTTAACGTCCACCTCAAAGACAACCGCGGTGACATCTCCAACAAGAGAGGTCTCATGTTGATCGAAGCCAGGATCAGAAGGCTTGAACGCTACTACAAAAAGAACGGCGTTCTTCCCCAGGACTGGAAATACTCACTCAACACAGCGGAGCTCATGCTCAAGTGAGGATTCATGGGCGGTAACGTCCTTCCTTCCAAACTACTTTCAGATTTATCCAAAGCTGCGGACATCGTCCGCAGCCACGGATTCATCCAAGTTTATACACATTATGATGCAGACGGTCTCTCGTCCGCAGGTATACTTGCAAACACTCTGCTGAGAGCAGGTAAAGAATTCAGAATAACCACGTTCAAAACACTGAATGCGGACAATATGGAGATCGTAAAATCATGCGATGCGGAATGCATCGTAATTGCGGATTTGGGAGCATCCTATATCCGCGAACTCGACGGAATGTCCTGCGATATTGTTGTTTTGGATCACCATACGGTACGTGATAAGGCGGACAGAATCACCTACATCAATCCGATCCTCTACGAAGTAGACGGAGGAACCGGTGCGTGCGGTGCGACAATGTCGCTGTTGTTTGCGGTAACGATGAACGAAGAAAACTGGGATCTCGTTCAGATTGCCTTCGGCGGTATCGTCGGAGACAAACAGCACCTCAAGGGATTGAGCGGATTCAACCCGTATCTTCTCGAAGAGGGTGTAAAAAGAGGATATATCAAAGAAATTCCCGGTTCCATCATCCCTCCGGGGCCTCTCGTACAGTCGCTGTACAAAGGAACCGAACCGTACATCAGAGGAATTACGGGAAATCATAATGCAGTATCCGAATTACTGAAAGATGCCGGCATCGGAGAGGACATGAGTTTCATCACTCTCACCGACGACGAAAGAAGAAAACTTTCATCGATGATTGCCGTGAAGCTTACACAGCAGGGCGTTACGTCTTCGGTGATGAAAGAACTCACCAACACCCGTTACCATCTTATGAACTGGGGCATGGATGCCGAATCTCTGGCGGAAATACTCGATGCGTGCGGACGCATGATGTTCCAGGGATTGGGTGTCGCATTATGTCTCGGCGACAGAGACGCTCTGACGGAAGCGATGGCGCTCCGCGACGAATATGATAAGAATATTCTCGACGCAGTCCTCGCTCTCGATGAAAAAGGTCTCACGGATTTGGGCAATATCCAATATTTCGACTCCTCCGTAAGCGGATACGGCGGCGTAATCGCGAGAATTGCGATGCGCTATATCGCAGACAGAAACAGACCCGTAATTTCGGTAAACAGTTCCGAAGACAAAGTAAGCGTTTCCTCGAGAGGAACAACCGCATTGTTGGAAAAAGGACTGAATCTTTCCGAAGTAATGTTCGAAGCATGTTCTGCAGCGGGCGGAGAAGGCGGAGGACACAGAGTCGCAAGCGGCGGTTCGTTCCCATGCGGTAAAGAGAAAGTGTTCCTTGCGGAAGCTGACAGAATCGTGGGAGAACAGTTCAGGTCCTCCAGGTGACGTTTACTTCGTCCGTCCTGAATCTCTGTTCCACGGTTGTGTCTTCTATACTCATTCTTACGCCGGAAGAATACATCAGATTGCCCAGCCACGCAATCATAGCGCCGTTGTCCACACATAATTTTCTGTCAGGTACGAACATCTTCGCTCCGCGTTCCCTGGCCATCTCTTCGATCATACCTCTGAGACGGGAATTCTGAGAAACTCCTCCTCCGAGGAGTACTTCATCCTTGCCTACGTGGGCCATCGCTCTTTCGGTGACTTCCGCAAGCATTCCGAAGCACGTTTCCTGTACCGAGAATGCAATATCTTCCAAACGGTAACCTTTTTTGTAAAGATTGATCGCGGCGGTCATAATTCCGGAAAATGAAATGTCCATACCTTTGACGGAATACGGTAACTCAAGAAGCTTATCTCCTTCTTTTGCGAGTTTCTCGATAGTCGGTCCTGCGTAGTAACCCAATCCGAGTTCTCTTCCGAGTTTATCGAACATGTTTCCGACGCCGACATCCAAAGTTTCTCCGAAAATACGGTATTTCCCGTCGGCGAATGCGATAATCTGGGTGTTTCCTCCCGAAGCATAGAGAAGAGCGGGATCGTGACATCCTGTCGTCGCCCTTCCTATTTCCACGTGCGCTACGCAGTGATTCACTCCCACAATCGGTTTCTTCAATGAAACGGAAAGAGATCTTGCCGCTGTTGCCGCAACTCTCAGACACGGGCCCAATCCGGGCCCTTTTGAAAAAGATACAACATCGATATCCTTCATCGTCACGCCCGCTTCTTCAAGAGCTTTGACGATCAGTCCCGGAACCACGTCGGCATGATGGTTGGCGGCCTCTCTCGGATGCAGTCCCCCTTCCAGCGGTCTGTACATATCCAATACGTTGGCCAATACCTTCCTTTCGCTATCTACGATACCCACACCGAGGGTGTGGGCGGTTCCTTCGATTCCTAAGGTTATCATCGCACACCTCCGGATTACGTGCTCGGATATAAGCGTCTTCTATGTGATTAAATACAAACGATGCATTCCGTAACATATGCAGTTGGACGGCAACGATCTCAGCGGACCTGTGACGGGTTATTTCCTGTCGGCGATACTGCTGATTCTTTTCGGAGTCAACACACTGATGAACGAATTCGAGATTTTCATACTCGGAGACTGTACTTTCGTCTATGCAGTATTGGGTGTACTGATTCTTATCGTGGCGGGACTGTGCCTGAAGAATTGGTATCTCATGAGCGGTTACATGTTTCTGCTGATATCCGTGGCTACGATCTGTCTTTCCCTCGGAAGAGGTGTGTGGTCGTATGAATTCGGAGACGCAGCGAACGTTGTACTGTTTATCGCAATGATGATGATTGCTTACATGTGCTACAGAGCGAGTGAAGATATGCAGATGACTGCGATTATCCTGTTGGGTGTGTTGGTCATTCTTTCGATGAGTATGTTCGATCACATGTCTGTATTACTCGGACTGATTGCGTTGGCATCCGGCTGTATTATGGCGTATATGTGCTACGATTCATGGGCGCTTATTCAGGATATGGATGTCGAATACGAAGGCAGACTTCCCCCTCTGAAGAAAGGATAAGTACATTTTTCACTGTCTGAATGAGAGAGGCCACCCATCATCTTTATTAATAAGGATTGTATCAAGGGGAATATCGGGCCCATGGTCTAGGGGTTATGACGTCACATTGACATTGTGGAGGTCGCCGGTTCAAATCCGGCTGGGCCCACCATCCTAGAATTTCCGGCTGTCGGCATTTCGGCGGTCAGTGTGTTTTTGTCAACCGTCTTCAAAGAGAATGCACATTGTATCGCAGGTTTTACGCAAATTGATCTGATTTGTACTAAATACGGACTTCGAGAACAGTTACTTAGATGCTGTTTTCTGAATTATAAATTATTGTGAAAAACACAGACACAATCTTCTTCGCGAGTGGTTATACCGCGAGAGAAGAATGTTGTGTCCGTATAAATCTCCGAAAACTGCGTCATACACACCGCCGGCGCATCCGCCGGCGGAACGGTGTCGAAGGCTTACGCTGAAACTTCTCCGATTGTACCGTATGCGGGGATCAGAATACGGAGAGTTCTTCGATATCGGCGCCGTACATCGACATGAAGGCTTCGCCGGGCGTGATATAATTCAGTGCCTGATGGGGCCGTTCCCAGTTGTAGTACTGAATCCATCTGCCGATTGTTTTCTCCGCTTCTCCGAGGGTGCCGATATTTCCGAAGACGGACATTTCTTCCGCAGCGGATCTGCGGGTGCGTTCTATCTTTCCCTGGGTCTCCGGATGTCTTACACGTCCCATAATGTGCTCGATACCGACTTCTTCGCAGAATTTATCCAATGCGGATGTGCCCTTTCCGCTGGTGACGGAATAGAATTCGGTACCGCGGCCCGTGAGAATCTGTTTCGGTATTCCGTACATGCCGATGACTTCACTGAGGAGATAGACTGCAACCTCTGCCGAAGAATTGGAAACAAAACAGTGAGCCAGAATCATACGGCTGCAGTCGTCGACAATCCAGATTGATTTTACTCCCGGCGCCCGGGTTTTGTAATCCGTCTGCACCATCCCCAATATCCACGGACGCTGAAAACACCCGTAGGTCTTGCCAATATGGCGGGGCTTCGGAACGTCCAGGAGCTCATACCTGCGGAGAACTTTGTTAATCGTTGTCGGAGAGGCACTGACTCCCGTCGCCGCTTTGATTCTGAACGATCCTTCGAACGGATACATGTTCCGTCTTTCAATGACGGCACCGGCAATCTTATCCTGAACCGGACTGCGGACACACTTGGGACGATTTGTGCGGGATTTGAACACTGTCATCCTGACTGTATTCTTCTTCGACCTGCTCCTTTCGTTTTTCTTCTTACGGGCAAGATACACTCTGCTCCATTTGAACACAAAATTTCTCGAAACGACGAATTTACGGCATGCGTGTGTTACTGTGTATCCGTCTTCCACAACGGCAACACCCACTTTGTACCTGAGGTCGTAATAATTCAGACCCGAACCGGGATGGATTTTCGTATCCCATTTGGATCCTTCGGCGTCGGATCTGGCGTTAATTATTTCATTGCATTGGCTGTTACTGAGTTTCGGACTTCTTTTCATTGTTGTTCACCTTTATCAAGAAGTCCGCTTTTACAAGCTTTTCGAACACATACCGAACACTCACACGGGTACCCGTGTGAGTGTTCGGTATGTGTTCTCAAACTCTGTGGTTAGTACAACAAACTGATTAATCTATGACAAATATGTATGAATATACACACAAGTGATATTTACTCTACATATCATCGATTGATAAAGTATGAAAATGAACCCTCTGCCTTCAGGCAGAGGATGAAAAATAAGAAAAAATCATTCAACAAGCTCGAAGCTGACAACGTTTTCCTTAACGTCTTTCGCCATCTTCTTCGACATCATTCCCGTTTCCAGCCATGCGGCATTGATGATGCCGTTCGGCGCAAGACAGGCCATCGTAATCTTCTCCAAATTCTCCGGAGAAAGAATCTTACTGTGCGGAATATCCGTAATGTCCTCCATCATAAGCGTATCGCCCAGACATTCTGCGTAATACTTCACTTCGGGACAGTCCGTCGCCACATGTAACGATAAATTTCCGTCATCTTTCATCTTCACCGTGATCTTATGAGTCTTCCTGCAGAAGTTCATCTTCACAACGACTGTTGCCATAATTGAGAAAGAACCGAACGTCTAGATAAACAATGTTAACATCGAATCAAAACATATGATAAATCTAAATGCAACCGCGATAATTCACAGAACATGGCAATCAACTTCGATGACTATCCGTGCGAATTCTGCGGAAAGAAATCAACCAACGTGGTTTACGCCGCATTCGTCTGCAGCGACCCCGAATGTATTGAAAAAGCGAGGATTGCAAGGGGAGGTCCCGGCGGACATATGAAAGCCAAAGCCGAAGGCAGACCCATAATCCCCGATGAATTAATGCAGTACGCAGAAAAGAAATGAGCCGTGCCTTTCAGGCACGGCATTAAGTTTCATCCGTGCCTGAACACACGGCATCCGGTGAAGACCATGGCCATATTGTGCTCGTTTGCGGCATCTATGACTTCCTGGTCCCTGATGGAACCTCCTGGCTGTATAATCGCAGTAACGCCTGCTTTCGCCGCTTCATCGACACCATCCCTGAACGGGAAGAATGCATCCGATGCCATTACGGAACCTTCGGTGGGTTCGTTTGCTTTCATCGATGCAATCTTTGCCGAATCGACACGTGACATCTGACCCGCACCGATACCTACAGCGCGTTCTCCTTTCACGTATACTACGCAGTTCGAAGTGACATGTTTCGCAAGTTTCCATGCGAATAACATAGCTTTTACTTCTTCTTCGGTAGGCGCACGTTTCGTAATCACCTGAAGATTCTTGGGATCGATGGGAACATCCTCGTCAGTCTGAACAAGATATCCGCCCTGAACCTTCTTCACTTTCATTTCCCTTGTTCTGTATGCGGGACCGATGGGCGAATTGGTTCTCAGAAGACGGATGTTTTTCTTTTTCTCCAACAATTCCAAAACTCCGGGTTCGTAATCCGGTGCGATAACGACTTCAACAAACTTCTCGGAAATATCGTGGGCTGTCTTCATGTCGCAGTTTCTGTTGAGACAGATAACACATCCGAACGCAGATAACGGATCTACCGCATATGCGGTGGAGAATGCTTCGTAAATGTCATCTCCCGAAGCAAGACCGCAGGGATTGGTGTGTTTCATAACAACCGCAGTGGGCCTCTCGAAATCCATACAGATGTCCAATGCCTTGTCCATATCGAGGATGTTGTTGTATGAAAGTTCTTTTCCGTGAATCTTCTCCATTTTTGCGACAGTGTTTCCGGGAGTGAACGGATCTTTGTAGAATGCGGCTTTCTGATTCGGATTCTCTCCGTATCTGAGATCCTGTACCTTTTCCATCGGCATCGGATAGGATTCGGGGAACATCGTTCCGAATCTTTCATTCATCTGCTGTGCGATCATTGCGTCATAATTCGATGTAACGACGAACGCTTCGGACATTAATCTTGATAATAATTCATCGTCGAGAGAACCGTTCGCTTTCAACTGCTCGAGAATGGGTGCGTACTGTGTGGGAGATGTTACCGTTACTACGGAATGGTAATTCTTGGCGGCTGCACGAATCATACTCGGACCGCCGATATCGATATTCTCGACAATCTCTTCCAGAGTGGAACCTTCTTTCAGCACGGTTTTCCTGAAAGGATAGAGGTTGATGACAACCATATCGATAATTTTGATTCCTTTATCCTTGATTGCCTGCATGTGTGCAGGTAAATCTCTCCTTGCAAGAATTCCCGCATGTACCTTCGGATGGAGTGTCTTCACACGTCCGTCCAGCATTTCAGGAAAACCTGTAACGTCGGAAACTTCCGTAACATCCAATCCGTTCTCCTTAAGAAGTCTGTACGTACCGCCGGTGGATATCAGTTCGATACCCAATCCTGACAGTTCCTTGGCAAAATCTACGATCCCATCCTTATCGGACACGCTTATGATTGCTCTCTTAACGACCGCCGTCATTATGGATTTCCTGCAATAGGATTGTATTGCATTTTATGTACCTGTGAGGGGTAGATAAAGATTATTGCTCTGTGAAGAAAGATTGTATATTACGGAGCCGAAGATTCATTTCACTGCGTACAGCCCGACATCCGAGCAGGTCGACCAGAATACGTGAACTTCGGTGAAACCGATATCTTTTAATAAGTCCGTGTAAGCGGATTCGGAAATCGGGAAGTATACCGAATTTCTGTTGGAAATCATCTCGTCTGCTTCTTCTTCGGATAGACCTGAGGACATCATGTATTCCTTCCATTCGGAATCCATTTCGTTTTGATTGTCAGGGTGTGCTGCATGTTCGGATACAATGAAAATACTCCCGCGTTTCAGCATCCTGTAGCAGTTTTCGGTTGCCGTTTTTCTTTCTTCGATGTTACGGCAGTAATGATGTGCGAACATTGAGGTGACAACATCCAATGTTTCGTCTCCGAAATTGAGTTTATCTGTGGGATTTGTGACATACAGGCATCTCTGCTCTCCGTGCATGGTCTGTTTTGCGATTGCTACGTTTTCCGAAGAAGGATCTGCAAGAACAAACTGTGTATTGGGGAATCTGTTCACGAATGTACATGCGGAACCTCCGGTTCCGCACCCTGTATCCAGCCAAATCTTGGGATTCGGAACATGTTCTCTGACTATATTCGGAACGGTCATCCTGAATTCCGCATATCCCTTGATTCTCACTGACATGGCATTCTCGAGTTCGGTTACCATCTTACGACTCCCTGTAGTCTTTATCCGAAATGCCGATTTTAACGTTGCCTCCGGTCATATCGTTGACCGCTTTGACGAAATCATCGACTTTATCATCCGGAACATCTGAGATTATTGTTACATTATCGGAGAATATCCTTTCGGGTTTTCCTATGAAGATATTTTTGCATACGGTATCGAATCTTCCGTATGCATCATATCCGCATTCGATTGATATCCTGTTACAGTGAATCATCTTCACAATGCGGGCGAGACCGACTGCGCCTGCGGCGCAGTCGGTATATGCCTGCACCAAACCTCCTGTTCCGAGTAACGTACCTCCGAAGTATCTCACCACGACAACCATAATGTCATCGATACCGCTTCCCCGGATTACCTGCATTATCGGCCTTCCGGCCGTGCCGGAAGGCTCCCCGTTATCCGAAAATCTTTCAATATCGGAATAACGCGACGCATAACAGTAATGAGTCGCATTCGGAAACTTCTGTTTCATATATTCCAAATTGGAAGTGATATCTTCCGGGGAAGAACATCTCATCGCACATGAAATGAACTCGGAACCCTTGATCGTAATTCTGTATTCCGTGACTTCTTTCACTGTGGTGTATGAATCTCTCATGAAATCACAGCATTCTGCCGAAGAATAACACGGCGATACCCAGCATATACCCCAACACCGCACCCAAAAGAATGCCGGAAAGAACACTTTCCACCTTTCCTCTCCTTCCGAGTCCTCCGATGAAGAAAATGGGGAAAAACAGGAATGAGAGATAGAAGTGCATGAAATATGTCAGGCAGAAAATCAATGCGCCCGAGATCAGCATAGGCAGATACAGCCACAGCGGACTGTATTCCGCTCTCTTATCCATGTAAATAACCTGTCTGTGGCCGGTTGACATACCGCATTCGGGACAGAACTCGGCATCGTCGTCTAAATTGCAGCCGCAGCGGGTACAGAACTTCATCGATTCCGATAAAACAGGTTAATATATAAGGACATTATTGCGAGTTCTGAGCCGAGATAGCCAAGCCCGGTATGGCGGTGGTCTCGAAAACCACTGGCGCAAGCCTCGGGAGTTCGAATCTCTCTCTCGGCGCCATTTTATTACACATACACTGTCAAACAGTGAAAACTTTGTCAAAAATTCATCGAAATCGGCGAATTTATAAATATCAATCAGAAATTGAATAATCGTCCCGATAAGACCCGCAGGATAGGTCACTGCATGGTGGCCATTAACGCCTACGGGCAAAGGATGCTTTCTGAATTTATTCCGAATCAACAGACACTTTCGAGATGTTATGGTGCAGATGTTTCCTGTTATAACCGAAACTTTCACCGATAATCCAAACTCTTTCCTATTACAACCGAAACAATCGCAATAAATATATTCTCTTTCCGTTTATAACCGAAACATGAACTATGTCGACCGTCCCCTCTATCTGAACCGCATCAAACCGTTCGCAAGAAACGGCAATGTGAAAATCATAACGGGAGTGAGAAGGTCCGGCAAATCTACGATGCTGAAGGAATTAAACAGAATCACAGACGGTGAAATTCTGCGTATCGACATGGAACTCTGGGAAAACCGTATATTCAGAAATCCCGACACACTTTACGGGCACATACGCAATTCAGTCAACGAAGGAATCAAAACCGTCGCAATCGATGAGATACAGGACATCGAAGGATGGCATGAAATCGTAAGATCGTTAATCGCAGAAGGCGACTGCGATCTTTACATCACAGGCTCCAATTCCAAATTGCTCTCCGGAGAATTCGCAAGTCTTCTCACAGGAAGATACAATCTGTTCGATAACTTCACACTCACATATTCCGAATGTGTCAGATTCGCCGAGGAATATCAGGATGAAAACACAGACGTATTCACAAGATTCCTTCACACGGGCGGATTCCCGTCCGTATGGAGAAACCGTTACAGTGAATCTGAAGCACTCACCGAAGTAAACGATATTCTCGGATCGATAATGATGCATGACATCGTCACCCGCTACGATGTCAGGAAACCCGATCTTCTCCGCAGAATATTCCGTTACATCTGCGACAACATCGGAAACAGAACATCCGTACACGGAATCTACAACGCACTTCTCGCCGAAGACAGAAAAATATCGAAAGATTCTATGTACGAATACATCGGATGTCTTGAATCGGCATGCCTGATTTACAGGGCGGAAACATACGACGTAAAAGGAAAGAAAATTCTCACATCTTCTTACAAATACTATCTTGCGGACATCGGACTGAAGAACGCAGTCTGCGGATTCAGACCCGAAGACATCAACGGTTACGTCGAGAACATTCTCTTTCTCGAAATGAGGGCAAGAGGGTATGATGTATGGATCGGAGATTTTTCCGGTAAAGAAGTTGATTTCGTCTGTAAAAAGGGTATCGAAACAGTATATCTTCAGGCAACAACCCGTCTGTCCGATGAAGATGTCGTAAAAAGAGAATTCGGAAATCTCCGTAATATCAATGACGGTTATCCGAAATATGTTGTCGTTACGGAAAAATCTCCTTTGGATTCGGATGTCGACGGCATAAAGTGCGTTTCACTGAAAGATTATCTCGGAAACAATGTGTGAAAAAATTCAGCGTAATGAATTATTTTTCAAAATCTGAAAAAATCTTCAGCGCAATGAATTTATAATCACGACACCTAAGAAAAACTCATGGAAAGAACCGTGAGAAGATCGGGATATCTCGAACAGCTGCACGAATCCGAAGGTGCTACAGGTGTAGTGAAGGTAATCACCGGAATGAGGAGATGCGGCAAATCCACTCTCATGGATCAGTTCATCGAAGACCTCAGAGAGAAAGGTGTGGATGATAATCACATATTCCATCTGAATCTCGAGTCTTTCGAAGGATACGACTGCCTTGATCCGAACGAGCTCCGTATGAAACTCAGAGATCTTCCTAAAGACGGCACAGTTTACATTCTTCTCGATGAAATACAGAACGTAAAAGACTGGGAATTAGTCGTATCTTCGCTTGAAACGGTGAAAAATTATGATGTATATCTCACAGGTTCCAATTCCGAAATGCTCTCCACGGATCTTTCAACACATTTATCCGGAAGATACATAGAAATCAGGATGCTTCCGCTGTCTTTCAGGGAATACCTGGAACTTCATCCGGGAGACAGAGAATTCAGATTTACCCAGTACCTGAAATACGGCGGACTCCCCGACACCGATCCTGACAGAGGCGACAGATACAGTATGGGGTATCTCGAAGGCATATTCAATACCGTTCTGATGACGGATATGCTGTCGAGAATGAAGACAGACAACACCAACGTAATCAAACCGATTGCGAGATTTCTGTATTCAAACATAGGAAACACGACGAACATAGCCAATATAGCGAAATACACCGGTCTGAGTCCCGCAACGGCCGAAAGATACGTACGGGAAATGGAATCGGCACTGCTGTTTTATTATGCGGAAAGGTACGATATCGTCGGGAAAAAATTACTTTCGACCAACGGCAAATATTACGCATCGGACCTCGGAATGAGAACTATGGCACTGAAAGGTTCAGGAACCGACGACATAAGCAGACCTCTCGAAAATGCGGTTTATCTTGAACTTCTGAGGAGAGGTTACACCGTAAGGACGGGATCGTACCGTGACAAAGAAGTGGATTTCACCGCAATAAGAGGAATTAACGAAATCGAATACTATCAGGTGGCAATGACCGTACTGCCTGAAGAAACAAAAAAAAGAGAATTCCGTTCGTTAAAAGCCGTGAAAGACAACTTCCCCAAGAAAGTCCTGACATTGGACAGATTCAACCTCGGAACCTATGACGGAATAGAGGTTGAGAATGTTATCGATTGGATGTTGGGAGAGAATAATCAGTGAAAAAATGAATGAAAGACAGGGGAAAACCCCCAGTCCCTCATTCCGTTTCCTTCTGTCTCAGACTCATCGCGAGAACGAACGCAACCATCGCCATCAGTGCGGCGATGAAGAATGCATGTTTGAATCCGGGCATGAGAATCTGCCCGACAGTCATTCCCAGCATAGGTGTAAGAATAAATGCCATAAACACCGCGTTAAGTATTGCGACACCCGCAGACGAACCCGCCTGTCTGAATGTGTTAGTCAATCCCGACAGCAGTCCGTCTTCTCCTTTCTTAATGAAACTGAAGGAGTGGTTCGTTACGGCAACCAAAGCCATACCCAAACCTGCGCCCATGACGAACAGTGACACCAGAATAAACCATAATTCGGTGGATTCACTGAATCTTGTCATCAGCAGGAATCCCAACGCCGCCAGTAACGAACCGGCAATAACGAATACTCTGTTGTTTCCTGTCTTATCCGTAATCTTACCGACAATCGGACCTGCAACCATCATTCCCACCGAATTTGCAATAAGCACAAATCCGTACTGCATCGTTTCCATGCCTTTCACGTACTGCAGGTAGTACGGTAACAGAAGGTAACATCCGCTTACGGCCATGAAAAGTAAGAGATTGATGACATTCGACTTCAGAATATTCTCATTTTTGAACATAGACATCGAAATCAGAGGATCCGATGCCCTCTGTTCCCACCATGCGGTAAGACCTGCACCGACGAACATCACAATCAGCAACACAATACCGATATCGGACATCCATCCGAGTTCTCTGCCTTCGTTGAGATAATAGGTCATTGAGAACAATGCAATCAGAATAAGTACCGCACCGACGGCATCCAATTTCTTCTTCTCCGCAGGGATTTCCTCATCCACTCTCATGTATCTCAGACAGAGGAAGAGACAGATCAATCCGATCGGTACGTTGATGAAGAAGATGTATGACCAATGTAATGAAGTAAGAATACCTCCGATTGCAGGTCCGAATGCGGTACCTGCAGACGATGACAGTGTTACGGCACCGATACACGAACCTCTGCTTTCGGCGGGAAGATACGACGAAACCATTGCCAAAGACATGGACATCGACATTCCCGCACCCAATCCCTGTACTCCTCTCAGCACGATAACCGCAGTAAGTCCCACATCGGGCATCAGTCCGCATGCACCTATCGCCAGGGAAGATACGGTGAATATCGAAATACCTGTGACGAACACTTTTTATATCCTATGTTTGAACCTATTTTGGACCAAAGCAGGATGAAACAGCACAGCATCAGTGTGTAAACCAACAGCACCCATGAGATGTTGGAGGTGTCATGACCCGCTTCGCCCATATCATGCGCAATCGTAGGAAGCGCCACTGCAACGATGGTCGCATCCAACGCCGTCATGAATGAGCCGAGGATCAATGCGAAAAGGATGATCTTGTATCTTGTCTCCATGATGTCATCTTCTCTTACCGGGATAATTCATTACATGAAATCCGCGTTATTCTTCTGAATACAAAATCTATGAGACGTTACTTAAAACGTACTCTGCGGAATTCATTGATTTTCCTTTGATGACGAAGTTATCTGCAATCCCGCAATACCTGCAATGATCATCACTACGAACACCGCACGTAACACAGTCATTGTTTCGTTACCGAGTAATGTCGAAACAATCAGTGTTCCTACGGCACCTATTCCCGTCCATACGGCGTATGCAGTACCTACGGGGAGTCCGGATTTCAGCGATTTTGCCAGCAGATATGTGCTTATGACAAGGAACACAATGACAATTACGTCATAGTACCAGATTGTGAATCCTTTCGAATAATCCATGGCAACCGCCCAGACGATTTCCATGATTCCGGCGATAATGATCGTTACCCACCTCTGATCCATTATGCCGCCCCCGACGTAAGGTTCAGTCCTACAATTCCCGCGATAATCATCATAATCAGTATCGCTCTGAGAGGTGTCGCCGATTCTTTGTAGATGAAAATACCCATGAGGAAGGTACATACGGCACCTATTCCCGTCCATATTGCGTATGATATTCCGGCACCGAGTGTCTGCATCACAACGGATAACAGATAGAGATCGGTAACAACCAAAACAGCCGTCAGTAAAGCCCATCCGGGTTTTCTGAAACTGTCGGATCTTTCCATAGTGTATACCCAACACGGTTCCATAAAACCGGCAATGATGAGGAATACCCATGTTAAATCCATATGTTTCCGGATACCGCCGGCTGCGATAAAACTTTCCTTACCGGTTTTGAAGGATTATTCGTCAGTATCGCTCAGAAGACTGTATGTTTCGTATGAGCCAGATATCTTCATACGGTAATTTATGTAACTTATTTTTCATTCATCGTTCTGCTTTCTAAGAACTAAGAAACGAATAAAAAAACGGTAAATAACGAGGAAATGATAGTCATCGGAATAACATGAACAGAACACCGACGACACCTGTATGTCCCGTATGTCCAGGACAGCTCTGCCGTGGATGCGACTGCTATGGAACGAAAGTAGGGATTACATGACGGAAAGAAATATATCGGCAATCGAAGGCAAACACTACCTCACAACACTGCTGTTCCTGATGAGGAATCCCGACTGCATGAAAACCGAATTATACAGCAGAATTCCGAACAACCCGAACATGCCCCGTAAGCTCAATGACCTGGAGGAAATGGGACTGATTACACAGAAGCGTGTGGGTAACAGAGGAACAACCGCACTGAATCTTACCGAAAAGGGAATAAGGATTACGAAACTCATCGAAATGATCGAATCGGAACTGAAAACTGTCTGACGGAATGGCGGGCCCGCCGGGAATCGAACCCGGTTCTACGGTTCCGAAGACCGTCAGGCTGAAATCCGCTACCCCATGGGCCCGACTCTCGATTTACTAAGAAATAGTTAAACTGTATCATTGCCGGACTATTACCGTCGGTTGAGAAAGAAAAGATTTATCGCACACTTCACTGATTGCGCGGACATGGCCAAAGTAATCATGAATCACGGTTCCGGCGGGGAAATCATGCAGGAATTCCTCGCGAAACATGTCACATCGCATTTTCCCAAAATGAAGGCAGAAGTACCGCTCGACTCCTTCGACGATTCTGCAGTAGTTGACGGCATCGTATTCACCACCGACGGCCATACGGTGAAACCGCTGTTCTTCCCCGGAGGAGACATCGGTTCTATTTCCGTAGCGGGAACCGTGAATGATATTTCGGTTATGGGTGCAACACCCTTGGCGTTATCCTGTTCTCTGATCCTCGAAGCGGGACTTGAAGTCGAAACCGTCGACAGAGTCCTGGAATCCATGGGAAAAACCGCGGAAGGATGCGGAGTTCCTATTGCTACGGGAGATACCAAAGTCGTGGAAGCGGGCGCCGTAGATCAGATGGTTATGTGTACTTCCGCAATCGGAAAGAGATCGAAGTACATGGACAGCAACCTCGAGGTTGCCGAACAGTACAGAAAAGTGGATTCAAGATGGGCTACTGACAGTAACGTAAGACCGGGAGACGCAATCATCGTTTCCGGATACGTCGGAGACCACGGAATCGCATTACTGTCATTCCGTGAGGGATACGGTTTCGACAGCGAAGTGAAGAGCGACGTTACCCCTCTCAACGGTTTGATCGAGACAGGGCTGAAAAAAGGAGGAATCGTTGCCATGAAAGATCCCACGAGGGGAGGATTGGCCAACACCCTCAACGAATGGTGCTCCAAATCGCACATCGGAATGAAAATCGAATATTCCGATATTCCTCTGAGAGACGGGGTTGTGAATGCATGCGATATGCTCGGTATCGATCCCCTGAGCATCGGAAACGAAGGAAAAGTCGTAATCGGATGCGTTCCCGAGATGGCCGATGAAATCGTTGCGGAATTGAGAAAACACCCTCTCGGAAAGAATGCCGCCGTTATAGGTCACGCCGTAGAATCGGATGTTCCCAGAGTGGTACTCAGAACCGAGATCGGCGGTAAGAGAATACTCGAACCTCCCGCGGGAGATCCCGTCCCCAGGATCTGCTGAGTCAATCCAAATATTATAATACGGACCGATTGTACACATGTTCAGGTGTACCTATGGTTACATTCCTTCCGTTCAGAGGATACAGGCCGTCGCTGAAAGACGGCGAGAGAATCGAAGACCGTGTTTCTCCTCCCTATGACGTCATAGGCGGAGAATACCTCGATGAACTCCGCAGCAAACCGTATAACGTCACGAAACTCACTCTCATGCCCGATTCCGATAAGAGATACAGGGAATCGAGAAAGAGATTGGAGTCCTGGATCGAAGACGGTTCTCTTGTGCAGGATGACGATTCATTCTACCTTTACAGACAGACCTTTGACGACCACGGCATTATCAAAACAAGAACCGGTTACGTCGGAAGGCTGAAGACCGAAAAATACGAAGAAGGACACATCATTCCTCACGAAGAAACATTCTCCAAAGTGAAAGCAGACAGGCTGAACCTTCTGAGGGATATGGATACACACCTGGAATCCATATTCGGAATCTTTGAGGGATTCTCGGAAGATCTGATTTCATCTATCGGAAAGAAATCCGAACCCCTGTACTGCTTTACGGATGAATCGGGCGTGAAGCACGAGTACTTCAGAATCTCAGATGCGGAAACAATCGGCAGAATAACATCCGAACTCTCCGAACAGAAGATGCTTATCGCAGACGGACACCACAGGTACGAAACCGCACTGAACTATTCCCTGGAAAATCCCGGAAATGAAATGAGATCGTTTGTTCTTGCGACATTGGTTGCAGCCGATGATGAAGGATTGGTCATTTGGCCCACACACAGGCTTGTGAAGAGTGACGAAATTTCAGATAAGAACGTGATCGCAAAAGTTCAGAAGAAATTCGAAACAAAAGAAGTTCAGTCTGCGGAAGAAATGATGTCCGAACTCAAAGACTGGGAAATGGGACTCATGTTCCGCTCCGGAAGGTATCTTCTTGCGAAATACGACGGTAAAGACGATCCCATGTGGAGTCTTGACACCTATGTCCTTCAGGAACTTATTCTCAAAGACATCTACAAAACGGATGAGGATAAAGCAACAGTCGCATACGATGCGGAATATCCCTCCGTGAAGAAGAAAATGGATGCAAAAGAATACGATCTTGCCGTTATCCTCAACAGCCCCGATCTCGACACCATTTGGAAACTTTCGATGATCGGAAAGAGGATGCCCAAGAAGACCACATTCTTCTTCCCGAAGATCTGGTCCGGATTCGTATTCTACAGAATGGGATGAACCCGTAACGCTTCGGATGTGAAAACATCCGAAGCACATTACTTTTTTAGTTACAGAGCTCACGCTCTTTCCTGTCAAAATGAAAAATGGAGCTACTGGAGGGAATTGAACCCTCGGCCTGCGCCTTACCAAGGCGCCGCTATACCCCTTAGCCACAGCAGCAACATTTCCGTACATGTGGGTTCGATTGATAAACCTTTCTGAACGGAGACATGAGATATGTTTATCATTTGTACGAACCCTAACCCCGTTCCATGAAGAAGGAAATGAGCTCTTTCGATGTCCGCTCCGTCGTCAATGAGATGGCGGTGTTGAAAGGCGCACACATGGACAAGATATTCCAATGGGGTAACAACGTTCTCCTGCGCATCAACGTACAGGGACAGGGTAAGAAAGATGTCTTCTTCAAAGACAAAAAATGGCTTTATCTTCCGGAGAGAAAACCGGAAACGCCTGTTACGCCGCAGTCTTTCGCTACATTCTTAAGAAAATATCTCGACAATGCTCGTATCGGAGACATACGTCAGGCAGGATTCGACCGTGTCGTCATAATGGATGTTCTGAAAGCGGACCGCGATTATCAGCTGATTTTTGAGTTATTCGGCGGAGGAAACGTATTATTGGTTCTTGACGGAAAGATCGAAAACTGTCTCATACACAAAACGATGAGAGACAGAAGCGTCAGACCCGGCGAAGAATACGTTATGCCCAAGCGCAGATTCGATCCCACTTCTTCGTCATTCGAAGAATTTTCCGAAATAATGAAAGAATCTTCTTCCGATGCGGTAAGAACGCTCGCAACGGGAATCAATCTCGGAGGGCAGTACGCGGAGGAAACCTGCAGTGTTGCAGACATAGAGAAAAACACACCCGTGTCGGAACTTACCGATGAAAACATCAAAACACTGTACGACTCGATGAAAGATGTCGTCGGAAGAATGATGGAAGGCGGAAACACCGTTCTTTACAGATCCGGGGATGAAATCGTAGATATTTCTCCCGTGGAAATGTCTGTTTATTCCCAATACACAGCGGAAAAATACGATACGGTATCCAAAGCAATCGATGTCCTCATTTCCGAAACGGAACAGACCGAAGCGGAAGAATATGTGGATCCCGAAGTGGTGAAACTCAGGAAGAGAATCGCCAAACAGACCGAAACCGTCGAACAGTACAAGGAAGAATCCGACAGTCTCAAACTGAGAGCGGATACAATCTACGCCAATTACCAGCCCGTAGATGAATTACTGAAAGTTCTGAACGAACAGTCCAAAAAACTCACGTGGGAGAAACTGAAGGAAGGAGCATTGAAAATACCGTATGTTCCTGAGATCGACCCTTCCAAAAACAAAGTAGTCGCGGAATTCAACGGCATAAAAATCACATTGGATTATACCGAAAGCATTGACTCCAATGCATCGATCATCTACCAACAGAGTAAAGATATCAACGAGAAGGCCAAGAGGGCAAAAGATGCATTGGACATCAGTCTTCAGGAACTCGCCAAAAAGGAAGCGGGAATTGAAAAATCCAAGGCTGCAATGGCAAACAGGATTCACCCGACCAAACAGTTCTGGTTTGAAAGGTACAAATGGTTCATCGCACCCTCTGGAAGATTGGTTATCGCCGGTAAAGACGCACACACCAACGACAATATCGTAAAGAAACATCTGAAGGAAGACGATCTCTACGCCCATGCGGATTTGCACGGTGCCCCTTCCACAATCATCAAGAAAGGAAAGGATGCTCCCGATGAAGATCTCAGGGAAGCCTGCATCTACGCTTTGGCTCAGTCCAAAGGATGGGTTGCCGCACTTACCGACGGAAGTGCATATTGGGTTTACACCGATCAGGTCAGTAAAACACCTCAGGCAGGTGAATTCGTACCGAGGGGTGCATTCATCATCCGCGGTAAGAGAAATTACGAATATCATCTTCCGATGGAATTGGCTGTAGGCGAGATTACTTTTGAAAACACAAGAAAAGTCATGTGTTCTCCCGTAGAGTCGATGAAGAAACTTTCGGAAAAATACTTCGTCATACGCCCGGGAAGAGGTAAAGCGGGAAAGACCGCCGCACTCATGGCAAAAGAACTCCTGGTTCCCGAAGAAGAAGTGTCGAGAATCTTACCTCCGGGAGATGCGGAAATCGTTTCCAAAGTATGGCCCGAAGAGACACCTCAGGAATGAATAAAATATCGGGCATTACAGCCGATCGGAACGGATTATGAGGTCAAACGGCGCGGACGTACCTCAGAGTTACACGGTGGTGTATGATGGCGCTCGCGCCGGGATTCGAACCCGGGTCGTAAGATCCGCAATCTCAAAGGATATCCAAGCTACCCCACGCGAGCTTTCACCGTAATGCGGAATTAGGGTTTGATAAAGGAGTGAAAGCGTTTAGATCTCTGCGTGCTCAACATAGCGCGTAATGTAGCCTGCGATTCTGTTCCTCATCGTGACAGATGAGACATCCGTAAGGCTTCCTACCATCGCTTTGTTGTTCTCGAAGTCATCGTTGAATGCCTTCGGGTACTTGCTGACGAGATCAATCGCTACTCTCTTGATGTATGTGGGTCTGATTCTTCCCATGTATCTTCACCGAGTAAAGCGGATTAAGAGAATTCCTTATATAAAGGTATCCTAGGGGCACATTCCGTGCCCGCAGGATACATAAGAACAGTAAATCAGTCTTTAAATTCAAGTCTGGGTTTACCGCAGGTGAGTTTTCCTTCGGGGCATGCCCCTCTTACACAGGGAGGTCCCGCTCCTTTGAAAATGACGGGATAAACTTCCTTACAGAGTCTCAGCATCTGATCCGCAAGATCCCTTATCTCCCACTGTGCGCGGTTGCAGCATCTGAGTGAGAAGAAATGAATCAGTTCCCTTGCGTTCATTGTTATCGTGATGTTTGTGGTACATGCGTTGGGGAGAACGTATCTTGCATCTTCAGGAGGGATCTTTTCCGCCAGTTTGTTATAAGATTTCCAGATTTCGCCCATAATTCTGTCGAATTCCTCTTTCAGTTCCGAATCGTTTTCAACAGTCTTGGGTACGACGTATGTTGGCTTATCCATGGAGACATATCTCTGACTCTGCTGTGAGAACGAAGCTACACGGTGCCTGACCAACTGATGTGTCAGCGATCTCGAAACACCTTCCACCGAGAACGTAAACACTGCGTGCTCTATCACGGAATGGTGTCCCATTCCCACAATCTTTCCCAATACTTTCTCCGGATTCGGTGCATCCACGAGTTCCATGGACGATTTCTCGGAATAGCACGATTTACCTGCGGCGGCACATACCGCCTCAGCGTTCTGTGTGTACGCCAGCAACTTGACCCTCATTCTTCTCCCCTCTGTTCCACAGGGACGATCTTACTTTATCCAATCTGTCCTTGTCCAATATGTCTGCGAGTCTTATCTTCCTTACTTCCAGGTCGGATAACAACTCAGATATACCTTCAACGTGGGCGTCTCCCACCACGACTACCATGTTAGTAAACCTTTCTGAGTACTCTCTGATCTGCTTTGCCATCTTCTCGTTACGCTCGTCAACGAGTACTCTCACGAAGTTCGGATACCTGCGGCGGACATCCGCCATTGCCTGATCGGCGTATTTGACATCGTCAATCATTCTTTGGACATCTTTCTGTCCTTTGAACCTATCACGTATTGCGGAAAATCTGTATCTTAACTTTTCACCGAATGTCATGGCTTCCCATGCCCTTCTTATCGTATCGGCGGCATCGTCATCGATAAAACCTATCTCCGCACCGACGAGTCTTCCGGTCTGTACTGCGGTTAACATTTCGTTACCGACGGTAGAACGGTTTCCTTCCGCGATTTTCTGCTGATATTTGGCAGCCTGTTTCAGCATTTTATCCTGGCCTTCGATATCTTTGTTCTCTGCAGCCGTTCCCTGCAGTGCATTGTAACGCGTAAGATCCAATTCTACAAGAACGGCATCGGGCCAAATCTGCTTGATGAAAAACATAATCGGCTCTGCAATGTTGACAACATGAATTGTGCCTATTATCGTTATCATCATCTGCCGTGATACACTTGGTGATAGATAAACGTCAAGATTATTATCGATAAACCTATCCGAGCGGATATGGGAAGACAGTACGACCTCGTCATCTTCGACATGGACGGAACACTCACACTGCCGAGAAGCAGTTGGGGTTATGTCCATGATGCGATGGGTGTCAGCAATGATGATTCGCTTGCATTGTTCGAGAAGAATGAGATCGACGAGGATGAATTCATCAGAAGAGATATTGCTCTCTGGTTTAACGTAGATCCGGAAATCAATAAATCGAGAATCATACACATTCTCAGAGACATGCCCTGGATCGGAGGAATTCAGGAAACAGTTGCGTGTCTTCACTACAATAACATCAAATGCGTAATCTGCAGCGGAGGTCTTGAATTGGCATCAAGAATGATTTCCGAAGAATACGGATTCGACAGTTATTCCGGTGTCAGACTGCTGACGGACAAAACAGGAAAACTCACTGGAGAATACGTCAAAGGATGCAATCTCAGTGATAAGGGAATACGCACAAAGATGTTCATCGAAGAATTCAATGTCGATCCGAAAAGAGTTGTTTCGATAGGAAACAGCTACACAGACATCAGAATGTTCGAGGAAACGGGATTGGGAATTGCGTTCAATCCTTCGGATGATCTTGTATCGAAAGCTGCAGATCATGTCATCAAAAGCGACAACATCTCCGATGTTTTGGATATCATTTTGGAAAATGAAAGATGTTAAAGAAGAAGACATCAGAATTCGATGTCTTCTTCATCTTCTTCGAATTCGATAATCGGAACGACTCTTCTCTTCATCTTTCCGTAGATTCTGACAACTTCTCTTGCCTCTACGGAGCCTTTTGAATGAAGACGGTCACGCGCTTTGATTGCGTGGATATAACATTCCATGTCGGGCAGCGTAAGAACATGTCCGATTGTGAATTCGTCATCAGGCTCAGCCTCAATACGTCTCGAATAACTCTTGCGGTTGTCGTTGACGGTAACCTTCACATTGAGAATATCGAACTGCTGCGCCCATATGGTTTTGACATCCTGGGTCTGAGCTCTCTTCTTTCTCTGACCGTTGCCGAGATCGATGGAACAGACTCTCAGACGCCTTCCGTCTTCGAGGAAGAATTCGTCGTCAATCCTGATTGTCTCTCCTTCTTCCAATTCCGTTTCGGTTTTCTCGGAAACAGGGCCGTCGCTGATAATGACGGACACTTTGTGTAACTTGGGAATCTTAATCGTACCGGAGAACACATTTCCGCATTCTTCACAGCGGAATGTTCCCTCAAGAGACGATTTTCCGATTCTTCCCTTGAGCACCTCGTGTGTGGTGTAATCATCGCATTTGACGCATTCGCAATAGATCTCTTCAGGAATCTCTCTCGACATTATGACTTCACCTCAGATTTTGAACGGGGCGCCGTGTCCCGGTATTATGACGTCGGCGTAGTCGCAGATTGTCTTAATACTTTTCATGGCAACATCCTTACACACACATATTCCGGGAGGGACATTCTTGATTATGTTGTCCTGAAGAGGCACTGCATCTCCTGTTATTGCGTATTTCCTGTCGATACCGTCGACGAATACACTCATGGAATCCCATGTATGTCCCGGAGTGTAAACCAACTCGACACCCGGTGCAATACTCACATCTCCTTCGATAATTTCCGCACCTTTGGGTACATCGTCACCGCCGCTGTGTACGTACAGTTTGGCATTCTGGAACATATCGACATTTCCTTTATGGTCGGAATGATTGTGCGTGAGAACCACTGTGTCGACATCCTTGGCGAATACTCCGATCTGTCTGAGACTCATCTTGAGAGCGGGCCTCATATCCTTACCGCCGGTATCCACTACGATTAATCTCCCGTCCGCTTTGATGAGAGTAGACGTGGAACTCGCCCAGAGTATCTTCCCGGTTTCGTCACGGGTGAGACCCCCTATTGCCAGAATGTCCAGGGTGTTGTTCATAGGTGTTCATCACTTTTGTGATAGATAACCTGTTCGTATACCGTACCAAACATTACTATCTGTGATGAACAATACACAGGCAATGAGATACAATCCCGATATCGACATCGGAATTACCGACGAAGTCTATCCTCCGTCAGAGGATTCGATTCTGCTGATAGAATCACTTGATGTCAGGGAAGGAGAGAAAGTATTGGAAATCGGCCCGGGATCGGGCGTTGTGTCGATACACTGTGCGAAGAACGGGTGCATTGTAACTTCCGCAGACATCAATCCGTATGCCGCGGAATGTACAAAGAACAATGCAAAAGCGAATAATGTCAATATTACTGTTGTTGAATCGGATCTTTACGAGAATGTTGACGGAATTTTCGATACAATTGTCTTCAATCTGCCGTATCTTCCCGTGGATGATGACGGTGAGTTGGCAAAAGCATGGTCCGGAGGAGAAGACGGAATAGGTCCGCTGCCGGGATTGTTGGAAGGTTCGGAAAAACATCTCACTCCCGGGGGAAGAATCGTCATTGTTGTTTCGTCGCTTATGGATGAGAAGAGACTGAACAGTCTCCTCTCACCATATGATGTAAAGGTTTTGGGAGAGCTTTCGTTGTTTTTCGAGAAGCTCCGTGTTTTGGAAATCAAATCCTCACTCTAAGAAAGGTTTTGCCTGTAAGCAACCGTGTTCAACCGCTTTCGAAAACCATCCTCTGGCACGTTCGGGCGATTTTTCAGTACCGCAACCATTGAGGCATAAGACTCCCAAATTGTACTCGGAATCGGCGTGTCCATGTTCTGCGGCCTTTTCAAACCATTTGAAAGCTTCTTCGTATGATACTTCCGATGCCTCATATGCATAGTGATACGCAAGATCGAATTGCGCAACTGCATATCCGACCGCAGCGAAAGCTGTCACCGTATCCAAAAGCTCCCCTTCCAAATCGGATTCTTCCGGTATTTCGATATCGTCTGGAGGCAACACATCCTCCATCGATTCTATATAAATGTCATCCAGCAGTTCTTCCGCACCGTCGATTCCGTATTTCACGCCTTTCATACACCATTGCGCCGCACCGATGTAGTCGTGATTTTCAATACAGACAATTGACATGAATTTGACAGCATTCAGGTTTCCCTGTTCGAGAGCATCCATCACCATGTCGTTGACTTTGTCATAGGAATCGTCGGACAGCATGCTCCCGCTGTCTGAAAAAACGACGCGGTAAAGAACAGTCTGTGACAATAAGTCTCCGTCCAACGCATTCTTTACAATCCAACCTGCATTGTCATCCCAATACTCTACAGTCAGTCCTGTTGTATACTTCCCCAGGAGCACAGACTGCGGGTACGAATATCCTTTGTTGGCCTCTTCGGTAAGCTCTTCCACGGTCATATCGGATATTTTTTTCTTCTCAGCCATGCGTTCACGGACATCTATCCTGTCGGGAGAATATAACCGTTCCCTATACTTCAGAATTATACGAATCTGAACATCGGTATCGGAAAAATATGAAAAATGAGAATACGGGAATGGGTTTGTTTTCGGGAACAGATGAAAGTATCTGCCCGTTTCACGGGCAGATGTATTCATTCATCCCGATCAGGAGCTCATAAGCTTCTCAATCTCTTTCTTAAGAAGCTCATTTGCTTTCTGACCGTCAATCTTTCCTCTGAGAGCGCCCATAACAGGTCCCATAAGAGGTCCGATTGCTCCGAGTCCGCCTTTACTCCTGATGAAGTCTTCGCGTTCCTTCACAATCTGTGCGATTATTGCGGATGCTTCGTCTGTATCGACAACACCGAGTCCGAGTTTTTCTATTGCTTTCTCGGCATCCGTACTGTTGCACATTTCCTTCAGCAGTGCAGGTAATGCTTCTTTGGCGAAACGTCCTTCTTTCAAAAGTCCGAATGCCTGCATAACCCTCCCATCTGTAAGCTGGCTCATATCGGAACCGTCGTGTTCCAATTCACCGTATGTGTTCAGGAATGTCGTTGCCGCAACCGAAGCCATGTCATATTCCTTTGCGATTCTCTCGAATAAGTCATTATTATCCTGACGTACGATCTGTCTCGCCTGCTGTGCGTTGATTCCGTACTGCGAAACAAGACGTCCTTCGATCGCTTCGGGAAGTTCGGGAAGGTTCTCACGGATCTGCGCCATTCTTTCCCTTGTAATCTCGGTGGGAGGAACATCTGTCTCGGGATACATCCTCGCCGCTCCGGGCAGAGGCCTCGAATACTTCGAAGTACCGTCGGGAAGAGGATCTCTCGTCTCTTCGGGAACTTCTTTCAGTGCAATGTTCGCTCTTTCGACTGCAACTTCCAGTGCATCCTTCGCTTTCTTCTCTTTTGCAGCGCAGATTACGAATGCATCGTATGTTCCCGTCATGCCGAGGAATTCACGTAATGAATCCACATACTTCTGCTCGATACCGTAGTTAGGAAGCTCATCGGAATGGAATATTCCCTTGACTCCTTTGGTTCTGGCTCTCTGAGCCATTTCCGCTCCCAGACGGAGTTTTTCCGAATCTCCGTTCATGACACCGGAGAATCCGGGAAGACGTACCGCGATAATCTTTCCTTTGTCTTTCAATGCGCCCTGAATGACTTTCGAACCGCAGTCTTTGAAAATTTCCGTTACATCGACGGGTTCGAATGCAGCTTCTTTCACATTTCTTTCATTGAGGATATCTCTGATTCTCAGCAGCATCTTCTGCCTGTTGACTTCGTTCTCGACATACAGCGGAAGAAGCCTGAGTTCCTGAACACCTTTGATTTCAATACGTGCTCCGCCGGGAATCGAAATGTTCAGATCTTCTCTGATTGTACCGATTCCTCTCTTGACCCTCTTCGTTGCTCTGAGAAGTGTTCCTATTCTCAATGCGACTTCCATACACTCTTCGGGAGTGCGGATATCCGGTCCTGTCGCAACCTCAATCAGAGGAATACCCAGTCTGTCCAAACGGTATGTAATCTCGGCATCCGTTGTTTCAACCTTACGGCAGGCATCTTCTTCAAGACAGACAGAAAGAATCGAAATTTTCTTTCCGTTGACATCAATCGAACCGTCTGTTGCAACCAATGCAGTCCTCTGGAATCCCGATGTATTGGAACCGTCGACGACAATCTTCCTCATGAAGTGAACTTCGTCTACAGCACGTGCACTCATCATTTCCGAGAAAATCAGAGTGGTTTCCATTGCATCCCTGTTGATTCCGTGGGGAGGTTCTTCATCCAATTCGACAAGACATGACGCCCCTTCCGCGGACTGATACCTGTATCCGAGGTTCCTCTGGAACTGTACCAGTGCAGCCCTGTCGATTTCTCCCGTTTCCGAGGTTGTAGGTCTGAGTCTTCTGTAAACAGAACCGTGCCCTTCTTCACAGAGGTGTGATTCGCAGTCGCAGAAGAGTTTCTTTGTATCCAACTGCTGGTGGATTTCGATTCCGCAGATCATTTCGGGTTCTGCCATCAGAACACCCTCCTTTCGCTCATCTCTCCGACGAGAGGAGTTCTCATGATCTCCTTCACTTCGGATTTATCGTGATTAGCCAACGCCCATGATAACTTTACATAGGCTGTCTCGGGGAGCATATCGAACACGGAAATAACTCCCGCCGTAATCAGATCACGGCCTGTGTTGTAGACGTTCATGTTAGTCTGACCGTTGATACACTGAGAAGTCATCACAACGACGGTTCCCTTCTTCACGGCTTTCTCAATCATCGGGATCATGTTTTCATTCACATGACCCAATCCGGAACCTGCGATGACCACTCCGTCGCTCTTCATGAAAATATCCTCGAAGAGTGCGGGATCCATTCCGGGATAGTACTGTAACAGTACGGTCTTCTGATCCATATCCGCTTTCACGGATGCTTTTCCGTTGCCGACGGAAGGAAGATTCATGTTCAGCGTAATCTTCCAGTCTTTGTCGATGTTTGCTGCGGGCATTACGTTGATACTCTTGAAGGCATCACGCCTGGAAGTATGCATCTTTCTTACTCTGGATCCGATGTGAACAGCGAACGAATCGTCTCCGGAAGTGTCATGCATTACCACATAAACACCTGCTTTCTTTGCTTTTGTACAGAACTGAGCGCATGCCATAAGATTCGTGGATGCATCGGATGAAGGTCTGTCCGAAGACCTCTGTGCTCCCACCAAAATAACGGGCTTGGGAACATCTCCCAACATAAACGACAATGCAGCCGCGGTGTAACCCATGGTATCCGTACCGTGGGGAATGATAACTCCGTCTGCACCGTTGTTTATCTCTTCGGCAACGGCTTTTGCCAATTCCTGCCAGTGACAGATATCCATGTTCTCCGAGAATATCGAGAACAGTACCTTTGCACGGACGTTCGCAATCTCCCTGATTTCGGGTACTGCGTTGACCATATCCGATGTGGATAATGCGGGATGTACGGCACCCGTTCTGTAGTCGACATACGAAGCAATCGTACCGCCGGTACCGATGAGAACCAAGGTCGGAAGATCTTTTCTTTCCTCGACAACTGTTTCCTTTCTTTCCCTTACGACGGGCTTGTCGAGAATTTCGATACGTGTTTCGGGTGTAATTCTCACGCCTACGTTGTATCCGCTCTTCATCTTCAACACAATAATATCCGAAGCGCTGAACTCGTGGTGGGGCATCAGTACTCCGACATACGTCTTACCGTCGGTCTCGACGGATATCCTGTAACCCTCGGAAATTCCAAGGGATTCAAGTCTCTCGGTTAACTCGGCTGAATATGTCATGCTGTTCGGATGACTGTATCTTCTCCTTGTTTATAAGGAAGATTACACACACTTACGTGATGAAAACTGGCACATCCTTACATACGGATTCGAAACGAACGTTCATATTATAACCGCCCTCGCCATTCGGAAAAACATGCATATGATCACCGACGTCGGAATGGAATTCGATGTCCTCAGGGAGAACAGTAAGACAGCTCACGAGAACTATCACTTGCTTAAGGAACATGACATTATGTCGGTGGACTTCATGGGGTCCATCGGTGCAGGAAAGACGGCGATGATAATCAAACTGGCGGAAAAGCTCAGGGCGAAAGGTCTCAGAGTAGCCGCCATCGCAGGAGATGTAACAGGTGCGGACGATTTCACAAGAATGGAAGTCTCCGGAATCAAAACCGTCAACTGCAACACGGGAAAAGACTGCCACCTCACCGCGCATATGATTCACAAGAGATTACACACAATGAATCTCGATGAAATCGATGTTCTTTTCATAGAGAATGTGGGCAATCTCGTATGTCCTGCGGATTTCCCTCTCGGAACGGATTACAGAGTGGTCGTAATCTCCACAACCGAAGGTGACGATATGGTGAGAAAACATCCCGATATTTTCATTCATTCGGATATCGCGATTCTCAATAAGATCGATATCGCGGATGCAGTGGATGTAAATCCCGACGTAATCGTGAAAGATTACGAAAAACTCACAGGCGGAAACAAACAAATGTTCAAAGCAAGTGTGAAAAAGGATATCGGATTGGATGAAATCCTGAAAGCTATGGAGCTGTGATTATTATGAAGATTCTCACAATCGGAGGCGGAGGAAGAGAACACGCCGCAGTCGAAGCACTGTACAGATCGGGCGCGGAAATCTATGCGGTAATGAAAAACGCAAATCCCGGAATCATTGCAAGATCGAAGAAACATCTCCTGTGCGATGAGAAAGATACCGCAAAAGTATGCGCATTCGCAAAGGAAAATGACGTAAAACTTGCATTCGTCGGTCCCGAAGCTCCGTTGGAAATCGGAATCGTAGATGCTCTTGAGAAGGAAGGTGTGTTATGTGCATCTCCTACCGCTGCGGCGGCAAGAATCGAAACTTCGAAATCGTTCATGAGGGATCTTGTCAACAGACATAAGATTAAAGGAAATCTTGCGTACGCTTCATTTGATAATGCAAAAGATGCCGAGAAGTACATCAAAAGCATTGATCACGAGATTGTCGTGAAACCCGTCGGACTTACAGGCGGAAAAGGTGTGAAAGTACAGGGAGAGCACCTGCATTCATTCGAAGACATAATGGAATACATCAACGAAATCTTCGATATGAACATCGGCGGAGCCGGAGTTATCATTGAGGAAAAAGCAGTAGGAGAAGAATTCACTCAGATGGTCTTCTGCGACGGAAAGAACATTAAACCCATGCCTTTGGTGCAGGATCACAAGAGAGCATACGAGGGAGATGTCGGTCCGAACACAGGCGGAATGGGTTCGTACACAGATTCCAATCACCTTTTACCGTTCATCACCGAATCCGAAAGGAAAGAAGCGATGAAAATTATTCAGGATATCGTAGATACAATGGCCGAGGAAGGCTGTCCCTACCGCGGTCCGATGTACGGTCAGTTTATGCTTACGGTAGACGGACCGAAGATTATCGAAATCAACGCAAGATTCGGAGACCCCGAAGCGATGAACGTTCTGACACTTCTGAAGAGCGACTTCATTGACATCTGTTACAGAATGGCAACGGGAACACTCACAAACGATGTGGAATTCTACGACATGGCAACAGTCTGCAAATATGTCGTACCGGAAGGATACGGCGTGAAATCCGTATCCGGAAAGGAGATTGCCGTGGATGTTGACAGTATCGAAAGATGCGGTGCGAAAGTCTACTTCGCAAATGTAGACCAAAAAGACGGAAAACTCCTCACGGGAACTTCAAGATCCGTAGGAGTCGTCGGATTGGCACCTACCATGGAAGAAGCGGAAAGAAACTGTGAAAACGCATTGAAATATGTGAAATGCGACCACATCTTCGTACGCCACGACATCGGAACGAAAGCGTTGGTCCAGAAGAGAGTGGACCACATGAAACAGCTCCGTTCATGAGAAGAGTTGCGTTGAGAATCGCCTATATGGGCGGAGGATTCTGCGGTTCGCAGTACCAACCGGGCCTGAGGACGGTTGTGGGAGACATACTGAAAGATCTCATGACCGTCCATCCCGGAAAGGGTGCCGATTGGTTTGATATAAAACCGTCAAGCAGAACGGATGCGGGTGTGAATGCATTGGGCAATGTTATCGCCGTAAATACTGAGTTCGAAGACGGAATTATTCTTCTGAGAGCATTGAATTCTGTTTCCGAAGATATCTGCTACCGCAGTGTAGCTTATGTCGATGATGACTTCAACCCGCGTTTTGCAGACAGAAGATCGTACAGATACGTTCTGCCTTCGGGAGGGTTGGATGTAAATCTTGCAAAGAAATGTGCGGAATTATTCGTCGGAGAACATGATTTCATCAGATTCTGCAAAGTATACGAAGACAAACCGACGGTAACCGTCATGGATTCCATCGATGTGAAGGAATCCGACGGAATTATCGAACTCACATTCCGCTCGAGATACTTCCTGTGGAATATGATAAGAAAAATCTCCGCTGCGATTGATTCCGTGGCGAGAGGTAAGCGCACATTGGACGACGTCCGCAGAGCGCTGTACGACGGAGAAGAAATACAATTCGGAATTGCAAGGCCGGATGCACTCACGCTTTTGGATGTCGAATACAGAAATTTGGAATTCGTTTCTCCGGAAGAAGATGCATACAAACCCCGCGTGAAAGACAGACTCTTTGCGAATGCTCTCGAAAAAGATTTTCTTTCGTCACTGTGAATGACGATATTTATCATTCCGTCTGTTGATATACGGGCATGAAGAAACTATCCGAGAACATCGAATCTGTCAACAAAAGGATGTCGGCGATAGAAGCGAAACGCGAATCCGCGATTGCGATGTCACGTGCAATCATCAGAAAAACAAAGAACATGATTCACGCCGTTCACACGGATGAAGAATTTATGTCGGTTCAGGGCGAACTGAAAACGATGGTCCGCGATATGATTTCGGAACTGAAAAACGAACCGTCCGTTCTGTATTCATCCGCAGTTGAAGATGCATGTATGGAATATTCGGAAGCGTTGATTCTTTCTTCGATTGTAAGAAAAAAAGACATTCCTTCGTTCACAACATTGAAAATTTCTCCCCAGTCGTGGATGATGGGGCTTGCGGATGTTATCGGAGAACTGAGAAGACTTGTTCTTACGGCCCTTATGAACGGAGATATGGACAAAGCAACGTATTACTTCGAATCAATGGAAGAAATCGGTAACGAAGTGATGGGTTTCGACATTCCCGATGCAATCGTCCCCATAAGAAGAAAACAGGATATTGCGAGAGGAATTCTCGAACGCACACGTTCCGATATGGCAAATGCCAAAATCATGTCCTCTTTGGAACGTCTTAAAGAATGAAATTTTAAAATAAAATTATGACAGGGGAAAATCCCCTGTCCTTAATCTGTTTTTCAGCGCCTGGCTTTGGGCTTACCTGTGTTGACGACAGGCTTGCGGAAGATCCAGATTCCGACTGCGACCATTACAATCACGACGATCACAAGGAAGACCGTGATGAATGTGTAGTCGTTGTCCGAGCTGTATACTGTCTTCCACGAATCAAGTCCCATGACGGAACCCTTAATCGAATCACTGCTTGTTGTGACACAGAATTCGATATCGCCCACATCTTTGACGATGTAATCACAGGTGACATCCTTGGATTTGCCTGCTTCGACATCGACAAGCTGTTCGCTTCCGTCGACCTTCATTGCGACGCCGTCCTTCTTCACGAGGAAGTGAACGTACATGCTGACAGTTGCGTCTCCGTTGTTCTTGACGGTAGCCTTCAGTGTGATGGCTTTGACAGCTTTGATCGAAACGGTATCGTCCCACTTCTTCTCTCCGTCGAGGAGATAATCGATGTGGTAGGTGTAGGTTCCTTCGTTGCTGGGGAGAGTGATCTTTGCCTCGCCGGTGAACGTGCTGTCGAGCACACCTGTCTTCTTGTCCTTCGCGGTTTCGCCGTCCATCCAGTAGATTTCGTAACTGTATGCGGCTTCTCCCGTGAGGTCGAAGGTAATCGTTGTGCCGACCTTTCCGTAGTCGGCACTGATGCTGACGGAGTTTGTTGCTGCGTCGGAGTCTTCTCCGACGAAGCAGCAACAGACCGCTGCGGCTGCGATCATCATCGCAACTATTGTGAATGCGCTTACTTTCTGCGTGCGAACACCCCCCTTCTAATTCCGAGCCAGATGATGAGGATAACCAACACCAGGATGGCTGCTACGAGCACCCAAACATATGAGGGCATGGATGACCTCTCGCTGACGATTCCTCTTCCCTCGGCGGAAAGCGAAACCGATGCGAATGAATCAGAGTGACTTGATACTACTTTGACCTTCGATCCGTCGACAGTGATTCCGTCGCCTTCGACGGTAATCTTGCTGACGTCGTCGAATGTAATCTCGGTATTGATTTTCATGTCTGCGATATCCGCGGATTCACCGTTAATCAGTGTGAACTTGACATACACAGTGAGTGTGGAGTAACCGTCAACTGTCATCGGTACGTCAACCGGGGAACCTGCACCGTCCGTTGCAACTACGACTTTGTCTCCGTAAAGGTAGGTGACAATGTACTTGTTCTCGTCAACCGTGTCGGTCAGCTTGATCTTGAATGACTTCCTGAAGTTGTCATCGTTGACCACATCGATTGAGTACATGTACTCGGCCTCGTTGACCATGTCCTTTCCGTGGGTGACCTTTGTGGTATCGTCTCCGGGCGTTGTCTTCTTCCAACCTGTCTCGTCTTCGAAGACGCCTGTACAGACCTCTTCTCCGTTGAGATCGGAGAGAATAACCGAAAGATTCTCGGAGCATGATGCGACACTGCCGACCTTAATCATTCCCTCACCGTAGACTGTGGTCTTTCCGTTGACGGATGTGATCTGCTGTGTGCGTGCTTCGTCGGAGTAGAAGGTTACGTTGAACCAGTCAGAACCTCCGCTGAGGAGATATGTAACTGCATCTGTTGCTGCGGTTGTACCGTCTTCTGCGGCTGTAACCGTACCTGTGTAATCGACTTCTGCAGTGAACTTAATCTTGACTCTCTGTTTGTCAGTGACATCTCCCATATCTGTGAGAGTGAGTTTGACACTGACCGGGTCGTCCTCTGCTTTGAGTTCTCCGCCGACGACAGCCATGTTGTAGATGCTGTCTCCTGCTGCAAGTTTGACACCTGTCA
The DNA here is from genome assembly GCA_963640855.1 of Candidatus Methanomethylophilaceae archaeon. Classification (GTDB taxonomy): domain Archaea; phylum Thermoplasmatota; class Thermoplasmata; order Methanomassiliicoccales; family Methanomethylophilaceae; genus Methanarcanum. The sequence continues at coordinate 34,873 of CAVIAJ010000002.1, read as the reverse complement.
TCTCGACTGCGTAGACGTGATCGTCTTTGGTGACGTCCACGGCAATCTTGTATGAATCCTTGGCGGGAACTGTTACGTCGTACCTTCCGGATTTGACATCGAATTCCATATCGTCAAACTCGATTGTTCCGTCTCCGCCGATACCGACATATCCTTTGACGTTGGCTGCATCTGCGAGTGTGACATCTACGCTTGCGGCGGATTCACCGTCGACCGTAACGTAAGCGATCTTCTTCTTGTCTGCGTCGGTTATCTTCACGAGATAGCTTTCGTCGCTCTCGAAGTAGTAGACTGCCTTGTTGTCTGCCTGCGATTCCTTGTGGTAGTCGCCTTCGTCGTCCGCTGTGACGGTAATGATGTCACTTACGGCGACGTTGTTGAATGTCACCTGTTTGTATGCAGCTGCATCGACTTTCAGATCGTATTTGTGGTCTGCAGTCATCTGTGTGGGCAGGATGTACACGCTTCCGCTGTAGTAGTATCCTGTGCTGTAGTCTGCAGATACGGAGAATGATGTGGGCTTGTAGTCGAACTCAAGTTCCGCACCTTTCTCGATTTCTTTACCTTCGACGGTAATCTTGAACTCGTTGGCGTTCTTGATTGTGATCTTCTCGACACTTGCCGTGAAGTTTCCGGATGTATCTTCGCCGAGCGATTTCTCGTAGACCTTCTTGTCGTCTACTGTGTAGTAGAACTGACCGCCGTCCTTGAGAACGGATGTTACCTTGTATTTCGCATCGGAGGGAACGGTAAGGCTGTACTTTCCGTCGGCGTCCGTTGCGATGTTGTATGTTGCGGAAACACCGTCGATTGTGACATCGACTTTCACCGATGCGTATTTGAGTGCATAGCTCGAAGAGTACCAGTAAACTTTACCTGAAACAGTCTTGCCGCTTGCGACATCGATATCTTTCTCCGCTGTTGCGGACACAGTGTAGGAAACCATGTTGACCATGCTTCCGCTTACTGCGTAGATTGTGTATTCGCCTGCAGGGAGGACTGCGGTGTAACCGTTGTCTGAGTCTGCGTAGACTGTGACGATTTCGCCGGTGCTCTTGATGAATGTTACCTTTCCTGTAACGGAGTTGTCTCCGGACTTGAGTTTTCCTGTGATGACGAATCCGTTTTCGGTCTTGAGTGTAACATCGGCACTTCCGTCTGTGGTTGCCCAGGAGACCTTTGCGCCTTCTCCAATCTTATCGACAGAGTAGATTGTGTATGTGACATTGCCTGTAAGTCCCGCGGGGATCTTTGCTTTGGAGTCCTCAACGGAACCTGTGTATGTCATTCCGTAGACTGTTCCCGATGCTGCGCCGGTGACTTTGACTGTCTTGGCGGACATAACGGAGAACGAACCTGATTTGTCGGTGTTCTTGGTAACTTCGAGTGTGCTGCTGTCGTTCGTGGTGTATCCGTCGGAGGGCACAATGTATGTGTATGTTCCTGCGGCTGCGTAGAACGTTGCGACACCTTTCGAATCGGTGACGCCGGTGAAGACCGTGGTACCCGATTTGATACCGACTGTCACATCTTTGACAAGGTTACCTGCCTCATCTTTGACTGTGAGTGTAATCTTTGATTTGTCGAGGTCGATCGAAAGTCCGCTGTTGACTCCGATTGCCGTGAGATATGACTTTGTGGCATATGTGATCTTACCGTCAAGCGATTTGACTGTAATGTCATATGTGTCGGGGACAACGGATGCAAAGCTGAATGTATCTCCGGTAACCGTTGTGTTGTAAAGCTTTCCGCTGGCCTGTCCTACCATCTCAATGAGATAACTGTCTACTTTGACATTCTCTGTGACAATCTTACCGGAAAGCGATGTTACGGATTTCACGTCAACATCGCATTTCTTTTCGGCTGCGACCGTTGAGTCGTATTCTTTGGACTGTATCTGCGTACCGCCTGTGACACCTGTGCTTCCGACGGAGAAGACAATCTTACATCCGGATCCGACGTCGAAGTTCTTGGTCGGGAGGATGACAGTGTATTTTCCGTCTTCATCGGTGAATGTGGTGTAGCGCTGTACTCCGTCGGAGTCGACTGCCGCGACACGGACACCGCTTACGTTTTCGCCGTTGATGGTGACTGTTCCGCTGACTTTCTCGGAGTTGGATGAAATGTATTTCAGCATAATGGGGTAGCCTGCAAGATAGTTGATCAGACCGCCCTCTTTCTCCTGAAGTGCGATTGCTTCGTTGTAGAGCATCTTGTCCCATGTTCCGGTTCCGTCGTCCTCGGGGTTGTAGCTGACGTAGTATGTATCGTAATCAACCTCAAAGTTGGCGAGACCGTATCCGGGCACCGCTTTGTATGTACCGTCGGATTTGGTAAGTGCCGAAATGTACGAAATCGAAGCGTACGAACCTGTAACTCCTGCCTCTTCGGGCGACATACCGATGTATGCTCTCCAGAGGAATGAGTTGGTAAGCGATTTTTCGTAGTCGTAGATTCCGTAGTACGAGAAGAGCGAACCTGCGGAGTAGAATTCGGGAACAGAGACGTAACTGTAGTTGGTCTCGGTGACGACTTTGTACGCATAGCCGTTCAGAATCGCCAATTCGATGAATGTGTTCTCGTTTCCGTATGATACGGGAATCAGTTCTCCGGATGCCATTACGTATGTTACATCCTTTCCGCACTGTGCCGCAAGAGCATCGTACATCTCCGAGATCTCGAAGGATGTGTTGTTGTCCGTGAGGTAGTTGATTGCCGCAAGGAATGCAACGTTGTCATCCGAGATGTCTGCCGATACAATTCCGTATACGTCGGAGTTCTTGACGACCTCGTCCCTGTACTTGGAAGTGTTCTCGGTGATGTCTTTGATTGTTTCGTAATTGTCGCCCAATACGGTCTTGCATTTGTCTACTCCTGCGTATGTTACTAGATAGTACAGCATAGCCGCGACGGTTGAACCGTCCGAACCGTTGGACAGCAGGATGTTTGCCATAGCGGTCGTTCCGTTACCCCTGTTGTCGGTGATGACGTTGAAGTTACCGAATGTGGAAGCATCCGAGGAGTAGTCGAGCCAGGAAACCAATGCTCCCTTGTTCTCTACATCCTTGTAGTTCGAGAAGAACTCGTTGTATGTGTAGTCCTTGTCGGCCATAATGTAGTAGTTGACCGATCCCTGGTAGACGGGGTTGGACGAATTGTTGTTTGAAACTCCTGCATCCAATGCGTATATGCAGTTGGGGAGGAGAATGAGTACAACCGCACCGATAACCGCGAGGAACGGCACGGGTTTGATGATCTTCTTCCACATACCTTTGAAGCCTGCCGCTTTAATCGATGCCCAGTATGTCTTAAAGTCGATTCTGGAGCAGATCCAGAGGATAACTGCCGCGAAACCGACACCGAACGTACAGGAGAGGATTGCCGCGTTGGCTCTCGTCGAAATTGCGAAGAGCATACCGACGATCATCCAGACAAGGACTGCGATGTACATACGGGAATCCGTGTTCTTCGGGAGTGCGAAGATTCTGCTGAGAACCATGCACAGACCGAACCACATTGTGACGAATCCGAAGTATGTCGCAACCGTTGAAAGTCCCATGGACGAGGATGCGAATGAAGAGTAGATTCCGGAATATCCTGTGATGTTTCCGACGATGCTGTTGTATGTGTCCGGTATAATGAGGAACAATGCAACAAACAGTGCGACGGTAACGATAACGAATCCGGGGATTATAAGTGTCCAGGGTGTGTTCTTCAGTGCTGCGAAGAGGACACAGAGGACGACTCCGATAACAACCATCAGGAATGTTCCGTGGTATACAGATACGAAAAGTCCTGCGATTGCGTAGTATGCCGCTGCGACAACTGCACCGACGACAACAGGTACGGAGTAGTAAATTGCAGTAGGCATGAGTTCTTTACCCTTGAAGCGGTCGATGATAAGCTGAACAGCCATCATGAGAATCATGATTGTGTACAGTGAGCGTGCTCCGATCCATGAGAAGGAGACAACCGCCGAGAACACAGCCGTCAGAATCATGTATTTGTTCGAGGGTTCGCCTGCATCCATGGCCTTGATTCCTTTGAAGAGGAAGCAGAACATGAACAGTGCGAAGAACATGACGAAACCGATTTCGGTTCCGTTGGAGAACACTGTCTGAGAGATTGCGATAGGACAGAGTGCGACGAAGGCCGCTGTAAGGCAGCCTGCAGCTTTGCTGTCGAGAATCTCTTTGCCGAGGATGTATGCAGGAATAACGGCCAATGTACCGAAAATCACTGCGCCCCATGCGAGTGCTGCTCCGGCTGCGGCTGTTGTGCCGAGGCCGCATGCTTTGAAGATGAATGCGAACGCGCCCAAAATAAGGTCCATGAGCGGGGGGTTCGCATCTGCCGACCCGAAGGGATAATACAGTGCGCCGTCGAGTCCGAAGATGGCTCCGCCGGTGAGCATGTTTGTAATTCTGTGCAGATGTTCTGAAGCACCCGTTCCGCCGGACAGTGCATAGTTGTTACCTATGCATAGTCCTGCGGCGTCGATGAACCTGATCAGGAATGCGATCAGTACAATGACGCCGATGGCAACGATGTGCCGGTTCTTAGCGAACCAATTCCCGTTCCCGGTCTTTTTGGGGACGGATACATCCTCAGTTGCCTGAGGATCACTCGTTTTTTTGCCGATTTTTAGCATTCTATATTCTCCGCTATGTGGAATACGGCGACGATTGACTATTCTATATAATAGGTTTACGTCGCGCGTTAAATTATATAAATATAGTAAAGAACAGAGGAGGCCGTCAGAGAACGGCTCTGATCTCTTCCGCTATGGTTTTTGCGACTGATTTCGGATCGTCGGCTTTGTAAATCGCACGTCCTACGATAACATAGTCCGCGCCTGCGAGTATTGCGGACGATGCGGAACCGCCCTGTGCACCCACTCCGGGTGAAAGGATTTTTCTGTCTCCGATAATCTTTCTGATTGCGGCGATACGTTCGGGTCTTGTCGCGGGTGCGATGAATCCCGCCACGTTACATCTGACTCCCATCTCCGCCATTTCCTCTGCGTGTAACGCAGTGAAAGTCTTTCCTCCGGGATGACTCATTTCGGTAACTGCATAAATCTCCGCATCTCCGGCGGCTCTGACGGCTTCCTGTAAGGAATCCTCTCCCGAGAATGCGTGGACGATTACTGCGGAAGCTCCTCTTTTCACGGCATTGCTTACAATCAGCGATACCGTGTTGGGTATGTCGGCTACCTTGAAATCGCATATAACGTCAGTGATTTCCGAAAGTTTTGTGATCATTTCGGGACCTTCGGTCAGTACCAGAGGCCAGTTTATCTTTACAGCGTCGATGTATTCCGATACACTGTCGACTATTGCCAATGCTTTTCTGCCGTCGGTCTCGTCCAAAGCCAAGACAATTCTGCTGTCCTTCTTCATATGATCGTTACCTAATCATACACACGTTATTAAAATACGGCGTTCATCGGGAATGTATGGGCATCATACGTCAGGAATACGGTTCCGCCTGCAGCGGAGAATTGGCCGAAGGCTGCAAACACTGTATGCAGGGGAGCAAGATGGTTCTCTTCATCTCGGGAAGATGCAACACAGGATGTTTCTACTGTCCGGTGTCGTTCGAGAAGAAAGGAAAAGACGTAATCTACGCCGATGAGATGAAAGCTGATTGTAAAGAAGATATCGTCTCGGAAGCGGAATCCATGGATGCCACAGGTACGGGAATCACCGGAGGAGATCCGCTGTTATGTATCGACCGTACTCTCAGAGCAGTGAAAATGCTTAAAGAACACTTCGGAAAGGAACATCATATCCACCTTTACACCTCAACCGTCGATCCCGAAAAAGTAAAGATGCTCATAGATGCGGGATTGGACGAAATACGTTTCCATCCTCCTCTGGAACAATGGGATTCGATGGACGGAAGCGGGTTGGAGGAGATTGTGAAGATGCCTGTCGATGTGGGAATCGAAGTACCTGCGTTACCCGATGAAGAAGAGAGACTGTCGGCATTGCTTGCATACGCGGAGAAAATCGGAATCGGATTTGTCAATCTCAATGAGTTGGAATTCTCGGAAAGCAACTGGGATATGATGGGTTCGAGAGGATACGAACTGAAAGACGAATTCTCATCCGCGATTCTCGGTTCCGAAAGAACCGCAGTGAAAATGCTTGAAAAATATCCCGGCCTTCCGATTCATTTCTGTTCCTCGACCTTTAAAGACGGTGTTCAGTTACGCAACAGACTCATCAGACGTGCCAATCACATTGCAGAAGAATACGATGTGGTGACGGAAGACGGAACCATACTCAAAGGTCTTGTCTACGCCGAAAACTTAGACGAAGCCGCATCGGTCCTGAAAGACGAATACGATGTGCCAGACGGACTTATGTTCGTCGACCGTGACAGAAACAGGATCGAAACGGCATCATGGATTCTCGAAGAAATTTCGGAAGAATTGCCGTATAAGTGCTACATATCGGAAGAATATCCTACCGCAGACAGACTCGAAGTCGAAAGAATTCCTCTGAACAGAAGGAAATGAAAGTAAAAGGTTTGGATTCCCTGATCGGGGATGATTCGGATCAGTCAACGCTGATACTCTGGATCTCGTGGTGTCTGTTTACGATATCCCTTGCGATACGGAGGTTCTTACCGGCTTTGCCGATTGCCCTTCCTTTGAGCTTGGGGTCCACGGTGACAGTCGCGTGTGTGATGTTTCCGCGCTGTTCGATCTCGACCTTCTGAGGTTCGTAGATGTGGAACACATTCTTGACGAACTGTGCGGGATCATCCGAGTACTCCACGACCTGGATGTTCTTGCCTGTAAGATCCTTGAGCTTTATGACGTGCTCACCCTTCTTACCGACGGCGGTGTTCCCCTGTCCTTTCTCAACTACGTAGACGAGTTTGTCCTCTGTCTCCATGCAGTCGATTACGTTCGTCCTGGTCACCGACTCAAACAACGAGATGTATCTGAGGGTGTCCTCCGTAAGTACGATATCGGCAGACATGATCTCACAGCGTTAAGATGTTGGAGGTACCTTTGTCGATGACCGCGAGAGCGGATACCGAGAAGGGCTTACCGCAGAGGGCTCCCAACTCCATGTTGTTACCCTCGTAGACGTGTACCTTCACGCCTACATCTTCTGCCGTCAGCATTGCGCTGGGGCAGTTCTTCGACACGATAATCATCTGTGCCTTGCCGGCTTTTACTGCTTTCTCTGTCTGGTCCACTCCGAACGCGACTTCTCCTGTCGTGATCGCAGCTTTCAATGCTTTGCTTATGTCTATCATTGTTCATCCCCCGTTTCGGGTATTTCGTTAACCGGTTTGTTCTGTCTTTCACTCACTTTGGGAGTGTATTCCAGGTTGACGGCTCCGGTACCGAGTGTTACCGGCTGACCGACGATAATGTTTTCAGCTACTCCTTCAAGGTGATCTACCTCTCCGTTCATGGCTGCGCGCAGCAGGTGCGGAGTCGTAATTTCGAATGCCGCCCTTGCCAATACGCTCGATTTCTTTCCGGATATACCGTGCCTTCCGATGGCCTTGATACATCCGTCATTGGTCATCAGATCGGCTACAAGCATAATGTGCCTGATATCCACGGTACCTGCCGCGGACAGTGTGTCACGGGCCTCGTTGATGAGCGAGTTTCTCGCTGCTTCGATACCGAGAACGTCGGCCACTTCCAACACACTGTTGGTCATGACCTTCTCCCTGTCGACACCTTCCACCTTCATAACTTCCTTAAGATTCGATCCTTCGGTCACGAGGAAGTATCTGCCGGTGTTCTTGTCCTTATCTATGAGTGCTCTTGTGATGTCGTCGATTCCTTTGATCTTGGCCTGTTTGGTAACATCGTAGATCTGCTGGAGCTTCTTGTATGAGGGTTCGTCGGATTTGATAATCAGGCTGAATCCCTCGATTGTGATCAATCCGCGGAGAACCTTGATCTTGTTGAGTTTATCGTAGATATCCTCAATCGTAACGCCGCGGTCGTCCATCATACGGGGATTGGGCGTGATAATCAGCCTCATGTTGTTGATATCTGTCTCAATCTCTGCGACGTTGTTCAGTGCGGTGACCTCAATGTTGTATGAGACGTGTTTTGCAACATTCTCATCCTCTGCGGCGAGACCTGTCAGAGGGATTCTCATCGAAGGTGTACTGGGGACACGCCTTGCATCCACAATCTCGATGAGCCTCGGGAGACCCGTCGTAACGTTCACGTTCGCAACTCCCGCATAGTGGAAAGTACGCATGTTCATCTGTGTACCCGGCTCACCGATGGAGTGTGCCGCCATGATTCCCACAGACTCGTTGGGATCCATACGGCGCCTTTCGTAAAGTTCGGATGCTTTCTCAAGAACTTTCTCGATGTCGCTGTCGGAGATTTCTTTATCCTCGATACGGGATGCGACATCCACGACAACCTTCAGAGGAAGTTCGATTCCGAGTTCTCCGCACATTCCGAGAAGTTTCTTCTCCGTTTCGGAGTACTCACGGCTCTTGCTGACGCTGTCGAAGTGAATCTCCTCAACGGCTTCCTCGGCGGATGCTTTGGATTTGGTTGAAGATGATCTGCTGCGTCTGCCGATCTTTGTGATGACATCCGCCGCCTCTGCCTCATCGATACCGAGTGAAACGAGTTCGGAGACGCCTGCGTCCGCGATGGATTTCAGTGTGCTGAACTTACCGATGAGGATATCGGCAGTGGATTCACTGATTTCCCTTGCAATCAATGCGTTGTATGTGTCTTTCTTAGCCATTTCACTCACCGTCGCCGTAATCGCTCTCGATCATGTCGTCGTCGATGTTCTCCTCGTCGTCAGACTCGAATTCCATCTCGTCCTTCTCACGTGTACCGTAGTCTTCTTTGTTGTCCACTCTGTCGAGTTTGATGAATTCCGCAGCTGCGTCTTCACCCAATGCTTCGATGAAGAGATCGTCGTAATCGATGACTTTACCGCTCACCGCTCTTGCGGGATCGGTTCCGTCCTCTCCGTATTTGAACTGAATGATTGTACCTGCGGTGTTCCTGACGGATCCGTCGGATGTGAGTTTCAGATCTTCCAAAGCGGAAATCAGCCTTCTCTGCATGTATCCCGACCTGGATGTACGGACAGCCGTATCGACCAATCCTTCCCTTCCTCCCATTGCGTGGAAGAAGAACTCGGTGGCCGTAAGTCCCGATTTGTATGAGTTGGATACGAATCCCCTTGCGAATGCTCCGAGATCCTCTTTCCTGAAGTGCGGGAGTGTTCTGTCCTCGTATCCTCTGGCAAGCCTGTCACCACGGACAGTCTGCTGTCCGACACAACCGGCCATCTGCGAAAGGTTGAGCATCGAACCGCGGGCACCGGATTTTGCCATGATAACCGCGGGGTTTGTCATGTCGACATTTCCGCCCTTGCTTCCGGCAACGATACGTCCTGCTTCGGTACGTGCTTCCTCGAGTTTTGCCTTGACTTTGACTTCGAGTGTCTCTTTCAGCGAACGTCCGGGGTCCTGGTGGAGTGTTCCGTCGTTGTAGGACTGAACATAATCGTCAACGGCGTCGATACATTCCTGGTTGAAGTTCTCGATTTCAAGCCTTGATTCTTCGGTGATATCTTCATCGTCGATACCGGTACTGAATCCGTGGTTCATGATCGAACCCAATGCGATTCTTGTAACCTGGTTGATGAACTGACATGCCCTGTCCGCTCCGTAATCACGTGCGATACGGTCGAGGATCTTTCCTTTGCTGTTTCCGATACCTGCCTCGTCGACGGTACCGCATACGAGCTCACCGTTGCTGATCTTGACAAATGCATCGAACTCACAGTTCTCTTTCTTACAGGCTCCGCATCCGCGGCAGATCTTTGCCTTGTACTGAATGTTGAGGTCCTTGGGAAGGATAATGGAGAACAGCTGTCTTCCGGTCCAGTATTCCCTGCCGTCTTCATCCCTGAAAGGCTCGGGAATCTCGACGTTGTCGAGCTTCATGATAATGTTCATTGCCTGAAGCCTGTCGAACCTGGGGTTGTCGTTGGTCAGGAAGTATGCTCCCGTGATATGATCGTGGATTGCACCGATGATAGGTCCGCCGTACCTGGGTGACAGGATGTTCTCCTGAACCTGCATAAGGATACGTGCTTCCGCACGTGCTTCTTCGCTCTGGAGGACATGGAGGTTCATCTCATCACCGTCGAAATCGGCGTTGTACGGAGGACAGACACAGAGGTTGAACCTGAATGTGCGGCCTTCCATGACCTTTACACGGTGGGCCATCATCGACATTCTGTGCAGAGACGGCTGCCTGTTGAACAGGACAACATCTCCGTCGATGAGCTGTCTCTCCACTGTGTAGTCGATTCCGAGGTTCTCGGCGACTTCGATGGAGTTACGGTCGGAGACTTTGATCCTTCTTTCATCGGATCTTATAACATAGTTCACACCGGGGACGTATTTCCACTTGAGATTGTCAAGAAGATCTTTGTCTGCTTTGGTTTCGAAGGCACTCATCCTGTAGACGAATCTGTTCTGCTCGTCGAGACTGCAGAGGTGGTCGTAATCGAATTCCAACTCCTTTCCTGCGATGTTCTCTTCCCACTCTTCGAAGATCGACTTGATTCCTCTGCTTCTGAGGATGTCGTTCTTTTCTGTAATGAGAATAGGTGTGATACCTCTCCTTACGATTGCCTTGACTTCGGGCATATTCTCTCCGTAGATACGGACGGGAACAGTGAGCTCTCTTGCCGCGGGAATCGGAACTCCGACGTCGTTGATCGACAGCAGGGGATCCGGCGAAATAACCGTACGGGCCGAGAAGTTCACACGCTTACCCGACAGGTTGGATCTGAAACGTCCTTCCTTACCCTTAAGCCTCTGTGTGAGTGTCTTCAGAGGACGTCCGGATCTGTGCCTTGCGGGCGGGATACCGGATGTCTGGTTGTCGAAGTATGTTGTTACGTGATACTGAAGCAGTTCCCACAGATCGTCGATGATCAGCTGAGGTGCTCCCGAATCACGGTTCTCTCTGAGCCTCTGGTTGATCCTGAGGACATCGACGAGCTTGTGTGTAAGATCGTCTTCGGACCTGTCACTCGAATCGAGTGTGATCGAAGGCCTCACCGTTACGGGAGGTACTGCCAATGCCGTAAGTACCATCCATTCAGGTCTGCAGGTCTCGGGATCCATTCCCAATGTAATCAGATCCTCATCGGGAATTCTCTCCAGCCTCTCACGTACGTCTTCGGGTGTGAGTTTGTGGTTCTCGGGACCCTCACGGAATGTGGTAGGCTTGTCGAGTTTGATCTTGAGCTGTTCCGCACCGCAGTGGGGACAGATTTCCCTGACGGCGTCCTTTGCGGTACCTTTGGTGAAGAGCTTGATATCTGCGGAGTCTCCTCCGAGCTCTTCCATCTGCTCCATCCTGCCCCTGGTCTGTTCCACCTGGTCTGCGGTAAGCATGAGCCTTCCGCATTTCCTGCATGTGGATTCCAGGAGGGTTTTGATGTCTTTGATGAAACCGACGTGGATGACGGGTCTTGCCAACTCGATGTGTCCGAAGTGTCCGGGACAGTCGTTGACTTTGCATCCGCATGTCTTACATAAGAGACCGGGTTCGATAACTCCCATGTGGAGATCCATCAGACCCATCTCGATCGGATATCCCTCATCGTCGTATGTATCGGCGGTGAGAACCTTTGTTGCCGACATTCTCCTGATCTCGTCGGGAGATACGCAGGAGAATTTGATCGATCCGATCCTCTTTGATATTCCGTGCATCATATTCATCTCAAATCCTCCAGCTGGAGCCTCATGGCGACACCGAGGGACAGAAGTTCGTCCATCAGCAGTTTGAATGCATAGGATGTCTGCACGAGGTAGATGTTGGTATTCTCTTTACATACAGGACAGTAGAGCGAACCGCGCTTGTCCATAATCGCGATGTGACCGCACTTGGGGTTTCCGCAGACGTACTGCTGCGTACCGTCCGATTCGTCGAGGAGACGGTCTTTGATGACCATTGCCGCTCCGTGTCCGATAAGACAGTCACGCTCCATTTCTCCGAACCTGAGACCTCCCTGCCTGGAACGTCCCTCGGTCGGCTGACGTGTGAGGATCTGCACAGGTCCTCTCGACCTGAAGTGCATCTTTCCGCTGACCATGTGGTGAAGTTTCTCGTAGAAGATGACACCTGTGTATACATCGGTCTGAATCTTACGTCCGGTCCTTCCGTCGTACATGACCTCTTTACCGGTGCGCTTGAATCCGTTCCTGACGAGACCGTCGCGGATTGAATCCTCCCTCTCTCCGGAGAAGACCGTACCGTCGATAGTGCGTCCCTCCATCGCTCCGACCTTACCGCCGATCATCTCAAGGACGTGGGCGATAGTCATACGCGAAGGAATACCGTGGGGGTTGACGACAAGATCGGGTGTGATACCGTCTGCGGTGAAGGGCATGTTCTCCTGACTGACGAGCCTTCCGACGACTCCCTTCTGTCCGTGCCTGGAACAGAACTTGTCTCCGAGTTCGGGGATTCTCTGATCCCTTACTTTGACACGTACGAGCCTCGAACCGTTCTCGGATTCCGTGACCATAACGGAATCGACGTAACCGAGCTCTCCGGGTCTGACGGTAACCGATGTTTCCCTCCTCTTCTGAGGTGTAAGGAAGTCGGTACCTTCCTCGTGGAACCTGGGCGGGGATGTCTTACCGATCAGAACATCCGAACCGTGAATTTCGGACTCAGGTGAAATGAGACCGTCCTCACCGAGCGAAGCGTATGCCAAATCGGCACGTGCACCCATTACGTCGGGCGAGGGGATTTCGAAGTGGTCCTCTTCTCCTCCGGGGTAACGGCGCTCTTCCGCACGGTATGTTCTCATGAAGGTAGATCTTCCCAATCCTCTCTGAACAGACGATTTGTTCATGACGAGAGCATCTTCGATGTTGTATCCGTGGTAGGAAAGAACCGCAATACAGAAGTTCTGTCCTGCCGGCCTGTGGTTGTATCCCATGAATTCCATGGTCTGTGTCTGTACCATGGGCTTCTGGGGGTAGTGGAGCAGGTGACCGCGCGTATCGGGTCTGATACGGTAGTTCGCTGCGGGCACTCCGAGTGCCTGTTTGGCCATTGCCGCACCCAAAGTCACACGAGGTGATGAGTTGTGCTCGGGGTACGGAACGAGACCTGCTGCGACTCCGAGGATAACCATCGGGTCGATTTCCATGTGGGTGTGGTCTGCGCTGAGTTTGCAGGGTACTGAGAACTCTTCGTTGCAGTGACAGCATTTGAGTGAAACATCGCCCTCTTTACCGGGGTTCATCCAGTCGACATCGGTGGGTGAAAGTGCCGCACCGCATTTCGGGCATCTTCTGGGGACATCGAACGCATCGACTGCGACGAATGTATCCTCTTCCTCTTCTGCATCGATCCATTCCATGATTCCCTCTCTGAAGAGGTCTTCCCATTTGACTCTGTGATCCCTGATGCCTTCGAGGTGTCTTCTCGTAAGTACTGTCTTACCGTCTTTGACAACGAGAAGAGGCCTTCTGAGACGTCCTTCGTCGCAGTTGATGAATGCCTCGTTCATGTGCTCGTTGTAACGGATGTTGATTTCGTCGGAGAGGATTCCGCATCTTCTCCTCTCACGTACTTCGGATACAAGTTTCTTCGGATCGTCGTGGCTTCCTACGAGGTCTCCGTTCACGAAGATACGTGCACCCTGCTGTGAGACAGGTGTCAGTCCCAGGTCCCTGAGCATCCACTTGGCATCGGTCTCGGGGAATCCTTTGGAGACGTTGATAATCAGTGCGGCGTTCTTGACCAAACCACAGTTCTGACCTTCGGGTGTCTCGGACGGACAGAGTCTTCCCCACTGTGTGGGGTGCAGATCACGGGCCTCGAAGTGAGGCTGGCTTCTTGTAAGCGAAGATGTGATTCTTCTCAGGTGCGACATTGCGGACATGTTGGATGTCCTGTCGAGAAGCTGAGATACACCGGCACGTCCTCCGACCCAGTTACCTGTGGCCAATGCGTGCAGGAGTTTGTGTGTAAGGAGGTCGGGACGGATTGAAGACGAAATCCTGATTCCGTCCTTCTTTCTTCCCCAGTTCCTCTCAAGCTGGTACTTCAGATCTTTCATAAGGCCGTTGAGGCTTGTCCTGAAGAGATCTTCCATAAGATCTCCGGAAAGTTTGAGTCTCTTGTTGGCGTAGTGATCCTTATCGTCCTCTTTCCTCTTTCCGAGTGAAAGTTCCAGAACCGAACGTGCGATACGGCCGAGGAAGATTGCTTTCTTAAGACGGTCTTCTTCGGTGTCTCCGAGGTGCGGGAGCAGCGAACGGTCGAGAATGCTCTCGACTTTCTTAGTCCTGTACTCTTTTGCCTGACCTGCGGCGAAGTTCCTCTCGAGGAATGCGATTGCGTCATCCCTTGTGTTGAATCCGTTGGGTGCGTAGGTTTTCTTATCGTAACTGTTCTCTATGTTTGCATAGATGATATTGGCCATCTCGGGTTCGGATGAGATTGCTTCGAAAATCTCCTGATCCGATTCCATTCCGAGTGCTTTCATAAGTGCCACGAGAGGTATCGAACCCGATACGACGGGGACGGACACCATAATCATTCCGTCCTTCTTCTTCTCTACGAGTGTGAGTGCACGGTAACCCTCTCTCTGCGAGAAGACTTTGGCGACTTCGACTGCGGCACCGTATTTCTCGCTGTACTCAACCATAACTCTGTTAGGTGCGAGATCTTCGAGTGTGATGAGTGCCCTCTCGGTACCTCCGATGATGAAGTATCCTCCGGGATCTCTCGTATCCTCTTTGTTCTCGATAAGGAACTGCTGATATTCCTCATCCGAAATCTCACGCTCCGCGGATGACTGGAAAACCTCTTTGTTGAGATTGCATCCGTTGGATTTGACCATCATGGGAAGGTCTCCGACGTGTACTCTCTCGGTTTCTCTGTCAACGCCGTCTTCCGTGATTGTGAAATCGATGTAGACAGGTGCCATGTAGTTGAGGTTTCTGAGCCTTGCTTCCATGGGTGTGAGCTCATGACTGTATCCGTTTGCTTCCATGACTTTCGGACGCTCGATGGAAATCGTAGGTTTGGCGAGGTGATCGATGTTACCCTCGTCGTCTCTCTTCCTTCCGATACGGATCTCGATGTTCCTTCCGCCGATGTGTTCCGGATCCAATTTGATGATTCCGCGGAACGCGTCATCGGTGGGGACCCTCATGTCGTCCACAATCTTCTGCATCCTGCTGTTGGGATTGTCCTTGGTGGCAAGGAAATCGTTGAAGGATGCGATGTGGTGGTTGACAATGGTACGTTCCTCGAAGTATAATTTTACTAAATCCCTCATCAGTACTCAGCCCCTTATAGTACAACCAGCCTGTATGCGACGAATTCCTCCGCCGTACTGCTCTTCCTAATGACCTTGATAACACGTCCTGCTTCGATCGGGCCGTTAATGTTTTCCAGAACTCTGATTGCCGCATCGCTCTTCTTGATCTTCGGAAGCTGGTCGCGGGTGATTTTCAGTTCGGTAAGAACTGTTTCCGCTTCTTCCTCGTTCAACAGCACATGCTCGGGAACCAGGTCATGCTGAAGAACATTGAATGAGATATTCTCTGCTGCCAAGTTTTCACCTACATTTTGCCCCACTGCAGGTCAGTGGGAAACCATTGAGAAAATTCAAAAGACCATTCATTCGATTTTCCTCATACTTGATCCGCTTTTGATCGCTCATGAAGACCACCGGCGGGCCTGAAGGGATTCGAACCCTTGACCACCTGATTAAAAGTCAGATGCTCTACCTAGCTGAGCTACAGGCCCTTGGATAGCTTAAGCTTCGTAAACGCTCCGATTACATCCCCCTATATAATACTTTTCAGGGTTACGGAGCCCGCGAAGTCGCTGGGTGCCAATTGTATATCTTGAATATATAGATTGGCACGCGTTTTTAACGGTTTTTGTATCTTTTTAAATATGTTTAGATTAAATAACTTATCAGACAATCCGCTGAATCTTCCGCGGATTGTTTCGGAGGAAATATCTAATGTCTGAAACCGATTTTAAAATCGACCCGACCGCATTCGGTCTGCTGCTGGTTGCCGTGGTTTCACTGCCGCTGGCGATTCTGCAGTTCAAAGACGAAGGCGTACCGTCATCGAATTTCTTCATCGTGATGGGTTTGCTGATTCTGTTGGCATCGTACATCGCATACCGTAACGGCAGCAACTTCGGATTTGTTGTATTCGGACTCGTAGGTGCGGCCGTCTCCCTTACCGGATTGGGAATGGGAGAGTGGGAGAACATCGCATTCGGAATCATATTCGTGATGGCTCTCATCTGGTCTGTTATTGCAAAGACGCCCAAACTGCTGTCGTGTATCTGTCTGACAACGGCACTGATCTTCCTGTCCGTAGGACTTTCGGTTGTAGTCGGAGGAGATTACTGGAACACCGTTCTCGGCACAGTGGCCGTACTGAACTTTGCGTTCACGGCGTACCTCGGATTCGCACTCGCTCTGGAAGGAAAACTTCCCGTCGTATGATTCCGGAAAAACCTTTCTTTTTTCGGGCGGGACATTTCCCGCCCGCAGTCTTTTTCCCGCAGCCGTTCTCCGAAAAAGGTAATTTCCGTATCCCGAAGAACGGCGGTGCGTTACAACCAATCAAATAAACGTATTTCCTTACCGCAGACATGGGTGACTCGGCAGAACTGAAAGTCGCGACCGCATTGATGAAATCCGAAGCCGGTTTCGGAAGAGTAAGGATAGATTCCGCATCGTTCAGAAAACTCGGCGTACAGATGGGCGATGTCGTTGAGATTATAGGAAAACGCTCTGCCGTGGCCAAAGTTATGAAGGGTGCCATCGACGATGAGGGAAAAGGACTCATCCGTATGGACGGAATAACAAGATCCAACGCCGGTGCGGCTGTGGATGAGAACGTACGCGTGAGAAAAGCGGAAGCCGTTCCCGCGGAGAAAGTTGTGATTTCACCCACCGGAATTCCCGCAGGAAAGAAGATTACATTCAGGGAAGGTACGGATGAAATCTTCAAGAACGGTCTGATGAACAGACCCGTACTGAAGGACAATGAGATTGTTATTCCGAATATCGCCCTGATGGGTGCGTTGGTTCAGTTCAAAGTCATCACAACGGTGCCTACAGGCATAGTTTTCGTCGACAAAGATACGGTTCTTACAATCAAAGAAACCGCAGAAGGAGAAAAGACCGAAGAGGAATTCACGAGTCAGGTATCTTACGAAGATATCGGCGGTCTTGAAGACGAACTGAGAAGAATAAGGGAAATGATCGAACTTCCGATCAAACATCCCGAACTCTTCGACCGTCTGGGAATATCCGCGCCCAAGGGAGTTTTGCTTTACGGTCCCCCGGGAACAGGTAAGACTCTTATCGCAAAAGCCGTAGCCAAAGAATCCGGTGCGTCGTTCTTCTCGATTCAGGGCCCGGAGATAATGGGAAGTTACTACGGTCAGTCAGAAGAACGTTTAAGAAAAGTGTTCGAAAAAGCGGAAGAAGCGGCTCCGAGTATCGTGTTCATAGATGAGATTGATTCGATAGCTCCCAACAGAAACGACGTAAGCGGCGAAGTGGAAAGACGTGTCGTCGCCCAGCTTCTCACACTGATGGACGGACTTTCCGGAAGGGGGGATGTCATCGTTATTGCCGCAACGAACAGAGAAGAATCCATCGATCCCGCGCTGAGAAGACCGGGAAGATTCGACCGTGAGATTGAAATCGGTATCCCCGGAAGAGACGGAAGGAAGGATATTCTTGCCGTTCACCTGAGATCTATGCCTTTGGACGAGGATGTTTCCACCGAAAGACTGTCGAATCTCACACAGGGATTCGTAGGTGCGGACCTTGCCGCATTGGCAAGGGAAGCGGCGATGAAATGTCTTACGAGAAATCTCATGAGCCTAGATTTGGATAAACCGATTCCGCACAGCACACTCATGTCGATGCGTGTGAACATGAACGATTTCATCAATGCGTTGACGGAAGTGGAACCGAGCGGTATGAGAGAAGTGATTGTGGACATACCGAAGGTAGAATGGGCCGACGTGGGCGGATTGGAAAGTGTAAAAAAGGAAATCTGCGAATCGTTCATTCCGACGGAAGGAAGGAGAGCGTACGAACACCTCGGAATCAAACCTCCGAGAGGCGTTCTTCTCTACGGTCCCCCGGGAACAGGTAAAACACTCATCGCCAAAGCCGTGGCGAATGAGTCGGGATCCAATTTCATATGCGTAAACGGACCGGAACTCACCAGCAAATGGATGGGCGAAAGTGAAAAAGCCGTAAGACAGATATTCAAACGCGCCAAACAGATGGCCCCCTGTATCATATTCTTCGATGAAATCGATTCCGTCGCGCCCATACGCGGATCGAAAACCGACAGTTCTTCGATTGAAAGAATGGTGAATCAGATACTGACGTCCATGGACGGCATCGAGGGATTGGAAAACGTTACCGTAATGGCCGCTACGAACAGGCCGGATATGCTGGATCCCGCACTGCTCAGACCGGGGAGATTCGACAAAATGATTCTCATCGGAAAACCCGATTTGGAAGGACGTCTCAGAATACTTGAAATTCACACAAGGGACATGCCGCTGATGAATGTCGATCTTATCGATATTGCTGAATCCACGGACGGATACGTCGGTGCGGATTTACAGGCACTGTGCAGGGAAGCGGGAATGGCTGCGTACCGTGAGAATCCGGATGCGAGGTATGTCGAGAAAAGACATTTCATCAATGCATTGAACCTCATAAGACCTTCCGTTGATTCGAAAACGATGGAACAGTATGCGAATATGGAACAGGAAATGAAAAAGAGAAAGACTTCCAATGACAGCATACCGTTCTGGGCGGTGATGTGATGGCCGAAGTGTTTTCATCCGAAATTATAGGTAAGATTGCAATGACAAACGGAGGCGGTCTCGTCGGACCGGTTGCGGACATCGTATTCGATACGGAAACGGGGGAGATGAAGTATCTTCTCGTGAACGTTTCATCCACTTACAAAAGTGCGTACGATCTCGACGACCGCGGACGTGCCGTCATTTCGTTCAGTTCGATTAAGATTACCGATAAGAATGTAGTATTTTCAAAGTGAGAGATCTTTGACCATGTACGGTTTTTCGAGAGAATAACCTAACACTCTGTAATATCCTCTCACGCCGACACCTGCGGTTATTCTTATCTTCTTTTTACCTTCGGATACCGCAATACGTTCCGCTTCCGATACCAATTCGCGTCCGAAACCGCGATGCTGCCAATCCTCGCCGTCAGTACCGATTTCGGCCATCTTGCCGAAGACTTTCAGTTCTCTTACGGTTGCGCAGTCTGTGTCATCGGTTCTCAGACGGATGTAACCGATGAGTGCGTCTTCACACGTGAGATTGATGAAATGTTCCTTTCCGTTCGATGCTTCGTATTCAAGATCGTTCATCTTTATCTCGGATTTTTCCGTGAGAACGATATCGTTGTGTCCGACCTCTCTGCATCTGATGCATCTGCACTGTCTTCCCGTTGCCTGAAGCCTGTCGTGTACCAACTGACGGATGTTGCTCTTCAGTATACCTGCGGCAATCTGATCCGCCGGGATATCGCGCTGAATTCTCTGTATTCTCACATACTCCGGAACGATTGATTTCATATCCGCAAGAAGTTCCGTTGCCTTTTCGACATCATACGGTTCGTATTTTCCCTCTTTCCACATGTCGTAGAGTTTCGTACCTCCGACGACGAGTGTGGTGTAGAACTTCAGCATATCCGGTCTGAATCTCGGATCGTCGAATACATTCCTGAAACACCTTATGTCGTTTTCCGGATCGGAACCGGGAAGGCCGGGCATTATATGATAGCAGATTTTCAGTCCGCGGTCTTTGCATCTCTGCGTACATTCCGCGGTTTCTTTTACGCCGTGACCTCTTTCCACGTCTTTGAGAATATCATCGTCGAGAATCTGCACACCCAATTCCACTCTTGTCGCTCCGAGAGATAAAGAACGTTCTATCTGTGTATCATCAAAAACATCGGGGCGTGTTTCCACAGTCAAACCGACACATCTGTGTTCAGCTGTTTCATTCCACTCGTGTGCCGTTTCTATGTCGGGGGCGTCACGTCCGTTCATGGCATCGAAACATCTCTTCACGAACCATGTCTGATAATCCTCTTCGCGGGACGTGAACGTCCCGCCCATAATTATCAGATCGATCTTATCCGTGATGTGTCCTATAGCTTCCAGCTGTGTTATCCTGTCGGAAACCTGCATATACGGGTCGAATTCGTTCCTTGCGGCGCGTCTTGCGGCAGGTTCCTTACCTGTGTACGACTGAGGGGAATTGTTTTCCACTCCTCCGGGACAGTACATACATTTTCCGTGGGGGCACGGGTGCGGGGATGTCATAACCGCAACGACGGCGACACCGCTGAGTGTCCTCATCGGTTTCTTCAGAAGAAACGGTACAACCTTCTTTTTTTCTTCGGGTTTGACATATTTCAGAATTTCCGAATTCGGAAGAACTGTATCCAATCCGAATTTTTTACAGGCTTTCACCTTTTTATCCTGAAAACTGTCCCTGTCGCCGATCGAACCGTCGAGTATCTTTTCGATAAGATGCCTGCTGAATTCTTCTGTCGGATTCATCCGTAGTTCACATCGGATCTGGTATGCACGGCACTGACGGTACCGGGTTCGAGAACGTCTATCATGACAATCTGAGGGACGGGGATGAATCTCATCATTCCGCCGTCGATTTCCATCACCACGGCGGAATCTCCGCCTACGGCGCAGTATCCTCTGAAGATACCTTCGGTATCATCCTCATCAGGGACTTTTACCCTGTATCTGCCGCCTACATTAAGTGTGAATTCACTTTCTGACACTGTATCATCCCTTCTTTTCGGAATCGACCAACGCCTGGAAATGCGTCACGGTCTTGCGGTAATTCTCCATGGCCATGTTCACATTGGCTTCGGTGAAATTCCATGCTTTGGAGAGATCTCCGTACCTGATACGGTATCCCTTGCGGACCTGCCCGTCGAACTCCACATCCATACTCTCCAGGAGGTCCAGCGATTTCAGTTTGTTCACATGTCTGTAGACCGTGGGTTTCGTTGTGGATAACAACGCAGCCAATTCCTCAACCGTCCATGCTTTGCTCATGTTTCTCATGAAATAATCCATGAAAAGACGGTACGGAACGCTGTCCCTGATCTCGGTGGCAGACGTTTTCGGATCGTATCCTTTGGGAATGTATCCGATCTGAATGAGGAAGGTCTCCGCGACGATATCGACATCGTCCACTGAACTCAGGGGAGTATTGCTTACAACTTGGAGTTCGAACATTGAGTATCCTTTCCTTGTTACCCTGTGATAAGTAAAGGTGACTATTTAATTTATCATAAAGTATGAGATAACAGTGACGGAAAAATCACCCGTACAGGTCCTTTTTGACCTTCTCCACCGCACGTAAGATACTTGACGAAGGTATTGCGGGCGTCACGGGAATTGAAACAATCTTCTCCACCGTAGGCGTAACGATAGGTGCGCATACGATTGCCAAAGCACCGTCGCGTTCCGCTCTGACTGCGGCGATGATTGCGTCTTCGACCGTTGCGACGGGATATTCTTTCAGAACCACGTGGCGTCCGTCTACGTCCACGCCTTTATCGAGATTCTGAAGAACTTCGTGCGACGCTATTACCGCAATGTAATCGTCCGTATTGGGTTCCATCAGATTCTTTACCGCTTTGAATACTGCCCTGACCGTACGGAGATTGGGTTCTCTTTGGTCTTCCAGCATTTTGTACATTGTACTCTGCGATATTCCCGCAACCTGACAGAATTCCGTGACGGTTATCGAAAGTTCATTCTCAAGTATGTCTCTGAGAGCTTTCTGAAAACCGCCCTCTTCCTTCAGCATACCTGAAATGAGATCGTCTATCGGCATTTCACAGACCTCCGACGTAATCCGCCGCCGAAATTCCCGCAACTGCGCCTTCGCCTACGGCTTTTGCGACCTGCCACGGTTTTCCGGTGACGTCTCCGCATGCGAACACTCCCTTTTCGGATGTTGCGCAGTTACGGTCCACTTTGATTGTGTCGTCCATCTCGGGCATGACATCCAAATCCATTGCCAAATCGACAGACGATTTCGCACCCAGTTCTATGAACACGCCGTCGGTCTGAACCTTCCTTCCGGAAATGAGAGTTATTCCGGTTGCTCTGCTTTCGCCGTTTATTTCGGATACGGAATCTTCGATACTTTCGACGCCTGCGGCAATTGCTTTTTCCGTAACTGTTTCGGATGCCTTCAGGCTTCCGTGCACCCAATAGGTTTTGGAAGCGTAGTGTGTCATGAGTTCCGCGGAAACCGCCGCCTCCGTATCGTCACCGACAATCGTTACGACACGTCCTCTGTAGAAATTGCAGTCGCATGATGCGCAGTAACTCACGCCTTTCCCGAAGAATTCCTTCTCTCCGGGAACATTCAATTTCTTTCTGCCGATTCCCGTGGCGATGATTACCGAGAGTGCATCGATAACATCTCCGTTTTCGGTAGTAATCCTGAATCCGTTTTCCGTCTTTCCGGCTGCGGTGACATTGCAGTTCAGATGTTTGCATCCGAAGGATTCCGCCTGTTTCAGTCCGTCTTTCAGCATCTGAATGCCGTCGGCGGTGCCGGGAACACCGAAATAGTTCTCGATATGCGTCCCGTCCATCGCACTGCCGTCGGTTCTTCCGATCATTACCACGGAGACTTTCTTTCTCGATGCATGAATTGCAGCCTGTATTCCTGCGGGGCCTGCACCCAAGATTACTACGTCGGCATTCATCTCATGCACCGAGAATCATGTCCCTCAGGACTTCTGCGGTACGTTCCTGGTTGTAACCGACAATCGTACCGACCTGTTTCCCGTTCTTGAATACGAGCAGTGCGGGAATGGACTGAATGTTGAAACTCAGTGAAACTCCCGGGTTCTGATCCACGTTGAGTTTTCCCACTGCAATATCGTCCTGTGATATTTCCGCAAGTTTTTCGATGACGGGGCCCATCCTCAGACAGGGTTTGCACCAAGGTGCCCAGCAGTCGACGAGTGCGTAATCTTTGCTTTTGACGAATTCGTTGAACGTTGTATCCGTAACGGTTGCCGCGAATTGAACTTCCTTTTCCTTCTTTGCAGCTCCCTCAATCATTCCGCAGTCTGCGAGGATTGCGAGAATATCTTCCTTGGGTCTGAGACCGACCAGAGGATCCATGAGAATTTTATCTTTGAAGATAAGAAGTGTGGGGATTGCTTCGATTCCGAATCTTGCCGAGATTCCGGGCGATTCGTCGGTGTTGAGCTTAGCCACTGCGACCTTTCCTTTCAGTTCTTCGGACAGATCCTCTATTACGGGGCCCATTCTTCTGCACGGACCGCACCAGGGTGCCCAGCAGTCAATGAGTACGAATTTGTTGTTCTCTACGAAGCTGTCGAAATCGGATTCATTCAATTCGGTGACCATAGGATACCTCTCTGCTATCGGAGACAGTGATTATACTATTAGGATAAAATGATAATGCGATTACTCGCAGATGCATCCCCTGCGGTACGGAACAATGTTTTATCACCGTCCGCCCCTATATCCGAAACGGTAACATGTTGGATACAGTCGGCGAAGTTAAGGGACTCAGCGTTTACGGCCCGGACGGAATCTTCATCGGAAAGGTGGAAGATGTTGTCATCGATCCTTCGGTAAGGACGGTTACCGGACTGTATATAACGAACCCCAGCCCCGTTAAGGCCGCCGGCAATGTTCTTCTGAAAATACCGTACAGATGGGTTCAGTCGGTGGGAGATATAATCATACTGAAAACGTTTCCGAAATACGTAGACTCTACCGGCAGGGTAGTTATTTGATAATCCTGCCGCAGGGCCCTCTGAGAACGGGGTGTTTTCCCAGTTCGAGAACGATACAGTCGAGATCTTCTCCGTATAATGCTGATAATTCATTGTGAAGATTCTCGATTCTGTCGGCACCGCGGACGGCACCTTTCATAATCAGTTTGTCGACGGAATGTGCGTGCATCACGACTTCGTCGTCGCTTACCATATTGTCGGCGTGGGCAACGATTTTTTCTTCGATTGCGGAGGGCATATAATCTCCGGGAGGGAGGCCCATTTCCCTGACATCTTCGTCGTCCAATCCCGCACCCGTGTGTTTTCTGATGATGTTTACTATTTCCTGAGGCAGGCCGCGGTCTTCGGCTATTTTCGCACCGACGGTTGCATGCATAATGGAATGATCCACCGAACGGCCCACGTCATGTAACAATGCGCCCGCAACAACCAAATCCCTGTCGCATTCGATATGATCCGCCATGCGTTCCGCTACAGCCCTCACCGTACAGCAGTGGATGATGACCCTCTTGGAACATCCTGTATCTTTGAGGATTTCAATGCATTCGGAATCACTTGGGTATTTCGGCAACTCTCTTACCTCTGACGGTCGGTATGACTTTGATTTCGCAGCCTTCGCAGTCCGCATACAGTGCTTTTCCTTCGGTATAACGGTCCAGGAAAATTGCCAATGCGGCTATCTCGGAATGGGGCTGATTTCCTACGGATACGTTGAAATCCGCGTGCTGATAGACTTCAATCGGTACTTTTTCCGCACCGACGATAATCATAATGTCCTCATCCTTCGGAATCTGAGGGAGAACTTCGTCGACCCTTTCACCGTACATTGTGAGGTGGACGATTTTTCCCCTGAAGTCCTTGGTTGCCTGTCTCCAGGTAACACCTGTTTTGATGGAATAATCCCCGCCGAAACGTTCCACTACACTGTTGATGTTCTCCTCGAGTTTCGGGTCCTCGGTATCGATGTAGATGCCTTTGGCCCCCAACGCCCTCGAGGATAATGCCACGTGAGTGGTAACGCGCTTATCCCTGTCGGGACGGTGTCCTATCCTCATTATCCAAATGTCGGACATCTGCACACGCCTACTCTTCACGGATCAGTTCGATCCTGTGACCGCGGAAATCCATCTTGACGGATCTGCGGACGAGACTCTTAAGCATCGTGGATGTGAGTCCGAGGCTCTCTGCGACGTCTCCCGAAAACACCCCGTCCTTTCCGACTGCATCGAGAATCTTCTGCTCGATTGCGGAGTACTCTTCCTCGCTCATCATAGCGGCAACAAGAACATCGCTGATCTCGTATACCGGCCACTGTGCATTGATGTGGAAAGATGTGTAGGATGTGTGGAACGATTTTTCGGGATAATTACCGCCTGTCGATATCCAACGGCTCTCAACGAGTTTCATTTTCTCGAAGAATACGATTGCATCCCTTCCCTCGGGGCCGTATTTCTTCTCGATCTCATCTGCGGTCCTCCATTCCAAGGTCACTTCTTTCAACACATCTCTCTTAATCGGAGTGTCCACAGACCTCAGCATAGGGACAAGTTCCGACGGTTCGTTGATGACCTTGATTTTGTTCATAACTGCTCTCCTTAAGGCTAAGAAAATATATAAACCGTTCCAAGAAACGTATAATGTTCCGTGTGTCTGGACGGTGTCCGCCGACGTGTTGTGGCAATCAGTGAGGTTTATTTACTACCGTATCAATCAAGGTGGCATGACCGGCAAAGCAAAGGCCCCCGAGATGAGGTACCAGTGCCTTAAGTGCTACAAGACCCACAAGACGGAAGAGCAGGCGCTCAACTGCTGCGGTTCTATGATTCAGGCATGGGCCATCAACTACAACAAGTGGGGAAAAGGCCACTGGTACGGAAGGTAAATCCGTATTCCGTTTCAAACTTCTGTTCAGGCCCGAAGGACCTGAACTCTTATTATCTTCAGTCGGCGGTATGCAAACATGGCTTCGGACAGCATGATTGAAAAACTCATCGACGAGTTGGATCTTCTCGAAAGACACATACTGATGCTGAAAATTACAAAGGAAAACCAGCCTATCGGAATTATCCGTCTGTCTGAGATATTGGATATACCGAAACACAAGGTGAGGTATTCCCTGAGGCTGTTGGAACAGGAAGGATTGATTGCGCCGTCCGCGGAAGGCGCCACTGTTACCGAGAAGTACGACGACTACCTCAGAAGGGTTTCGGAGAGTCTCGAAGACATTGTAGACATGGTAAACAGGCTGAAGAGAGAATTACCCTGAACATCTCCGGCAGACAATCCGAAGTACGTCTCCGGCGTCGGGGCACACTGTTTTTCTTATTATTGCTGCGTGAAAACGTACCCGGATCTGTTTTCCGCATATCAAACGGAACACTTCCGATCGGTTTTTGAATGTACGACAAAGTATTTGAATAAAAACAAAAAAAACAAGCACCGTTACCAAGGGCGTAAACGCCCTTGGGTTGACCCGATATTACCAGGCCGATGCTGCCTAGCGCTCGAAATACCGTGTTTGCGACGCGTTTCGGTCGCGATGACCGATATGCGCAAACAAATCGAACGACGATCTCGCCGACGCGCGTTAGCGCGGACGATTATTCGACGGACGACGCGCGATTTGCGCGACGAACGACGATCTCGCCGACGCGCGTTAGCGCGGACGATTATTCGACGGACGACGCGCGATTTGCGCGCTTCGATACTTCGTACTCCGACCACGATTTCGAATCGTAGCCAGGTGTGTCTGCTAGACTCGAACTTTCGCTCGATCCGCTACGTTTCCGGAGGGGACACACATCCAAGCTTCCGACGCGTTACCACGTCGAACTGCTATCTTCTCTTCGAGATTAACATTTCTTGGCAAGACTAGCTATACAATGAAATTATTTAACTATTACCGTTTTATCTACTCTGTTGCATATTGTAACCTCTTTCTGAAAAACAGTGGGTAGAGGGTTTCTGCAAAGACAGAAACACCGATTCGGTGTTATTCCCTTTATGATAAAATCTCCGGAACTGAACGGATTTCTTTCCGAAATTGTCGGTATCGTGAAACCGTGGAGCGTATCTTCAGTCGAGCTTGACAAAAACAGTGAAACTGTCAGCATAGAGTTGGATTACGACCGTGCCGACAGACCCGAACCTCCGCACTGTCAATGCGGAGAGGGATGCGGTTACTATGACACGGTCAGGAAATCGTGGAGACATGCGGATCTGTGCGGTTATCTGTGCATCATCGGGGGCGATGTTCCCCGCATAAAATGCAAAACCTGCGGTAAAGTGTTCAGAATATCCGTTCCCTGGGCGGCGGAATCGATAAACAAATACACCGATCGATTCGAGGCGCAGCTGATACGGCTGGCTAAGGAAATGCCTATGTCTTCCGTGTGCAGGGAAATGAGCTTAGCACTTCCGATGATTATGACATCGTTTTCCTATGTCTTCCGTGTGCAGGGAAATGAGGGTGGACAGCAGTACCGCATGGACCATTCTGGACAGGTATGTGGAAAGGTGTATGAAATCCCACAGTCTGGAGCATGTCCACACATACTACGTCGATGAGAAAGCCATCAGCAAAGGTCATGAATATCTCAGTACTTTTCTGGATTAGGATCATAAAGTGATTTTTGTCGCCGAAGGCAATTCTTCCGATGCGGTTCATAAATTCAGGGAATATCTCGAGGAACACGGAGGTTCCGCGGAGAACATCCGCCACGTCAGCATGGATATGGGCGGAGGATACAGAAAAGGAACCGCGGAATGTTTTCCGGATGCGAAGGTAACATTCGACAGATTCCATGTAGTCAAACATATGACGGAAGCGGTCAACGAAGTCCGCAGAAGAGAGTATGCCGGACTCATGAAGGAAGAGGCCGAAGACAGGGAAGCCCTGAAAGGGAAGAGATATCTGCTTCTGAAAAACAACATCAATCTGACAGATTCCGAGAAAGAGGACGTAAAAAGCCTGATTTCGAGGTTTAAGGATCCGGGCAAGACATACATTCAGAAGGAAACCCTGAGGGGCGTTTGGGGTATGGAGAAAAAGTACGATGCCGTGATGTATCCCTCAGATGGGTGAAAGAGTCCGAAGAGACCGAAATAAAGGAACTTGTCGCAGTCGCAGTGATGACAGAGAAACACAAGGAAGGTATCCTGAACCGGTATGATTCGAGGATAAGCAACGGCGTGACGGAAGATTCAACAACATTCTCCGGGCCGTAAAGGGACGTGCGGGAGGATACCGCAGTTTCGGACGGTTCCGTACGATGATTTATCTCCGCAGCTCGGGTATCTGCTGATTTTTTCCCGCGCACAGACTAAGTACGGAAGCAATCTTCTTCCGCAGTCGCGGGCGGAGCGAGTGACGGAGACAATCAAGTGAACGAGGTAAGCGGGCGAACGCTTTCGAATCGGAGTATGAAAAGTACAGTTTACGGAACTCATAAGCCGTAATTATGTCATATAAACAGAACAGAGTCAGATGATTTCATCATCTGACCCACTGTTTTTCAGATAGAACCTAAGATCTGCTGTGTAACCGCCGCTTTTCGGCAGATTCGCTTAGTTATGCAACAGAGTAGCTTGCGTATGACTGTATTGAATTGTATTTTCAGCGGGGGTGCATAAATGCCCGCGCCGAAAATACAACCTCTGCACGGCATACGTCACGTTATTTGCAACGAACTCTGTTCTCTTTGTGAAGTTATTCACTTCTGAACATCGTTGTTTCAGACAGAATTACACTGGATGTCAGTTGACTGCTCAAAATCAACTATATATACTTATCGCAGACATAAGGTATTCAGAGAAATACAAAGGGAGGTTAAAAATGAACGCACTCGATATCTGTACGATTGTCTTCTGCTCTGCTTTTGAAGTGTTTGCCACCTTATTTTTGTTATGAATAAGCCAGACTTACGAAACCTTTTCTTTAAACTTACTTTTGTTTTGTTAACTAAGCTGTTCGGAGCTTTATTCTCCGATACGGCCCGATTCGGAAATCTGAATCTGCTCATTTGAAAATGATGCCGGTGTTTCTTTCGAAAGCAGCAGCCGGTGTTGCGAGTGTACTTGCCCTGTTCCTGTGCACGGCGCCGATATAACAAATGATGTCGAAAAATCTTGATTGTGATCGATGCTGCGGAACCGTCCCGATACTTCATCTTAACTTCTGCACGGCGTACGTCATGTTCCGCCTGATTGCCGAATCGGACATCAAAATTCGTTACATGGCGACATATAGATCCCCTGTATTTTCGGAGGCAGTTTTCGGCAGATTCGCTTAAGTTATGCAACAGCGTACGTTTTATCGACGGAATACCGAATGTGTCTCCGCAGATAACCGCAAACTCGGGCAAAATCTTCATTATTATGCTCCGGAAATTTTGACGTGATTCACACAGAATCCGAAGAATCTTCAGCCCCTTTGCTTTTCCTCTTTGAATTACGGCGATCCCACTTCGCTACCAATATAGACGCATTCCTGTTACGGCGGTCGGCAGCCATCCGGGTATAATACTTGTATTGAGGAATGGATACTTCGGTTCCGATACCGTCCTTGTACATCTGACCGACGATGTACATGGATTCCGCATCCATGCCGTCCGCGGCATCTTTGTACAGGCCGAACGCCGTAACCTCGTCTTTCCCGGTGCCGATGCCCTCGAGATAACACTTCGCCAGCCTTGCACGCGGCTCACCCATCATACCGGCCATCTCCGAACACTCTCTGAAACAAATCTGAGGATCTTTGGACAGAGATCTCTTCGATGCTGCACGCGGATTGCGTGCTTCCGCCGCGAAGGCCGTAAGGGCATTTACACATGAACTGTCATGCTCTCTGTTGCGTACGGTTTCCGATGCAGACAGGAAAGTCCCTGCCACGGATGCTGCGGCAAAACGCAAATACCATATGCGGGCCTGTTCCGGATCGGCTTCAGTCCCGATTCCGGTATCGAGACGGTGCGCCGCCTCATACATACAATCGGCATTCCCCGCTTCGGCTCCTGCCAAATACCATGAAAATGCCGCAACCTGATCAGTCTCAACGAAGATTCCTCTGCTGTACAGTTCGGCGGCCTCTTTCGCAGCGCGCGGATGTCCGCGGTCGGATGCAATCCCCATCAACTCCGCAAAGCGACCGATATCGCGGGCCACTCCTCTGCCGTCACGGTACAGAATTCCGAGTTCGTAAGCGGCGTCGATGCTGCCGTGATCCATTGCCTTGGCGAACCATTCGGCGGCGTCGATATAATCCTGTTCGGATACGGCGGTTCCGACCAGGAGCTGTCCGTAACTGCATTCGTCGTAATGGAATCCGGATGATGCCACTCTCAGAAGTGTTGCGCGGAGTTCGGAAATGCCCGAGGCCTCCTGCGACAGAAGCAGTGCATACTTCCTGCGGGACCAGTAATTTCCCGCATCGGCGGCATCTTTGTACAGATTCCTCGCCCTTTCGGTCTCCCCTTCGGAGGCCAGAATGTCCGCGTATTCGGACATAGCCATCGGATGGCCATTCTCGGATGCCTTCCTCAGCCACTCCAGATAGAGTCCGCGGTCGGCTTCGCATCCGTTACCGTCGCGGTAAAACGAGGCAAGACGGTACATCGCTTCCGATGCTCCGTCCTCCGCCAAAGAGTTCATAACATCAAATGATTCGGCAATGTGACGTCTGTACGCTGAGCACACCTCATCCGAAGGACCGTCCATCTTAATCCCGCAGTCGGACAGCCATACGACTCTCCCACAGACTGATTCGATAATCTTGGTACTGCGGGTCGTGAGCACAACGGTTTTACCCTCCCTCACGAGATTCCTCAGATATTCTGTGGTTTTGGGAGAAAATGTATCGTCGCCTGTGATCAGAACCCCGTCTATAACATAGATATCCGCATCGACGTTGATCATAACCGCAAAGGCCAGACGGGACTTCATCCCCGAAGAATAAGTTCTCACCGGATTGTCTATGAACGCTCCCAAATCCGCATATTTTACAATTTTTTCCACATCGGCAATAACCTTATCGCGGGCGATACCGTAGAGCTCGCTGCGGACGATTATGTTTTCCCTGCCCGTAAGATCGGGATGGAAACCCGTACTCAGGTCGAGAATACTCGCAACAGTTCCCTTCACCTCTACTTCTCCCTCGTTGGGAACCAAAATTCCGGACACCAGTTTCAGAAACGTACTCTTACCTGCTCCGTTCCTGCCGATGATTCCGACGACCTCGCCTCTGCGGACCTCAAGATTCACATTGCGGAATACGTCAAACACCATCCGCTTCCTGCGGAAACGCTTGGAAGAAGGATCGTCTATTATGAAATGTTTGGACATCTCCCGTACGCTGATTACAATGTCATCATCCATCACAGCACCTCCGGCAATCTGTCTTTGTAATGCTCGAACACGGCCCATCCGACAAAGAACATTACGACTGCCAGAATGCAGCAGATCAGAACCTGTGTCGGATCGGGGATCCCGCTGTAGTAGAAGAGACTGTGGAACACCTCGACGAAGTAAGTGAAGGGATTGCACCATACAATGGTCCTCAGTACCCCTGTTGCCTCCTCGGCGATGAAGAACGTCGGCGTAATCCATATCACCAGGCGCATTGCGATACCCATAAAGTGACCTAAATCCCTGAAGAACACGCATAGCGTCGACAGCAGGAACGAACACCCCAGCCCGAACACGAAAAGCACGAACACCATCACAGGTATTATCAGTGCACCCAGCCAATTCATCGGCTGCCAGGCAAACAGAATGATGATAACTACGACCAAATACACTATAACTACATGCAGCAAATGCACCAGAGTGTCCGCTATCACCACAATCTCTTTCGGGAACTTCATCTTCGTGATGAACGATGCATTGTTCAGGTCCGCCCTTCCCTTGAGACAGTTGCTCATAAACGTGACGGGAAACATTCCCGAGCACAGATAAATCCAGAAATCCGGAATCGGACGTGTACGGATTTCGGTGAAAACGATGTAAATTATCAGAAGTGTGAGTATGGGTGAAATCATATTCCACGCAAAACCGAGAGCCGAACTTTTGTAGCGTCCTGCAGCGGCTCTTTTAACCATAACGTTGAGTATGACGCGGTTGTCGTAGATGTCGCGGAATACGGATGCCATATTCCCGAAGAACGTCTTCTTCTCCTTCACCTCATATCCTCCTCAGATAGTTGAATATCGCCAGCAGTAAGAGCACACAGACTGCGATACCGACCAGGTTGATTGCGGGAAACGGCCTTTCCCCGTAATATTCGAAAGTTATATTTCCGCCGACATCCCCTAAATTCTTCAGGGCTCCGCGGTAGCATTTTACTGTTAGATTCTGACCAGCATCGCCCATATTCAACGCACCGGCGGCGCTTACGTCCGCCGAATCAATCTGAATATACGTCAGAGATTTACACCCTTTAAAGACCTCCGCCCCCAGAGTTTTCAGCGATTCGGGGAGGACAATACTCTTCAGTGCGGTACCTGAGAAAGCGCGGGAACCGATCTCGATGATTTCCTGACCGAATGTGACGGATTCCAACTGTACGCAGTCGGCGAACGCCATGTATCCTATCATCTGAATGTTACCGCCCAGCACAATACTTTTCAGCGCAGTGCATCCGCTGAACGCAAGCACATCTATTTTGGAAACGGACGAGGGCAGAACAATATCTTCCAGACACGTCATCTTTGCCATAGCCGCAACATCTATATTCGTTATACCGAACGGCAGAACAACTTTCTTCAGTTCGGAGTGGCTGAATGCATAGGGCATTATCGCATCTACGGATTCCAATACGAGTTCTGTGACACCGCATGCTGCCGGGAAACACACCAATGTCCGGTACCTTCCGTCGGCATCTACTTCGTACAGCGCGCAATCCCTGATGACATACTTCCCGTTGTCCCCGTCAACCTCTATTTTCTCAAGCGATACGCATCCGTCAAACACCATCGCACCTATAGATGTGACTGTTGACGGAATTGTGACTGACGAAAGAGATTTGCAATCTACGAACGCTCCGGCCCCGATACTCGTCAGGCCCTCGGGCAACGACAGAGTTCCGAGAGATTCGCATCCGTCGAAGGCGGATTCCCCTATCACTCTGACATTGGTTTCATCAAAACAGATCTTAGCAAGGTTCTTACATCCGTCAAATGCGGAGTCTTCGATAAAGAATGTATACTTGCCTAAGGTGACTTCCCGAAGGTGAACGGCGTCGCGGAAGGCAGTTGCTGCGATTATGTTGATGTAGTAGTCTACAACATATTTGCTGTCGGCCTTGGCAGGAGGGTAACGGACCAGTGTATCGCTAAGCCTGTCGAAAAGCACGCCGTCTTTGCTCCGGAATGAACTGTTGGCACTGTCAACCTCCAGATTCTCCAGGAATGCGGATTCAAAAGCACGGTTCGATATCTGCGTAACCGTTTCCGGAATGAATACGGACTTTGTTTCCTCCCCGCAGACATCTGCGGAAAATGCACAGTCTCCGATTGCGGTAACTGTCCACGGAGTGCCGCCGAATGTGACGGAATTCGGGATCTTAACATGCGACGGAGGATCGGCTTCGGGCGGCGTGTACCCGATCAGCATTACTTCTCCGAGATTTTGGACGGCATAAGTGAAATCTCCGACGGTAAACTCCGTCGGATCATCGGCATCCTCGGCCGACAGCGAACCTGAAGACAGCAGAAGGACAATACAGAATGTCCCCAGAATCACAGATACCGCCGACCGAACCATCGACCGTACATATACTCGCTCCTAAAAATAGTTAAGGCAGAAAGAACCGCGGCGGAATTCCGCACACGGCAATTCCGACTGTACCGACATTGTCTGAAACATAAGCAGGCTACAGGTCGAAATCACGGAGAACCGTGCACGGCTGTAACCTGCCGCGGCGTAATTACGGCGGAGAAAGAACTGATACGGGGCCGAACCCGATGAATCTGCCGGGGCTGACGCAAGCTACGCTGTTGCATAACTAAGCGAATCTGCCGAAAAACGTCTCCGAAAATACAGGGAGTTTATATGTCACTCTGTAACGAATTTTGATGTGCGATTCGGCAATCAGGCGGAACATGACGTACGCCGTGCAGAGGCTGTATTTTCGGCGCAGACATTTATACGCCCCCGCTGAAAATACAATTCAACACAGTCAGACGCAAGCATAATGCTTTAATACCTGTCTTCCATTGCGACAAATACTGCCGTTGTAGCTCAGTAGGTAGAGCGTGTGACTGTTAATCACAAGGTCCAAGGTTCGATCCCTTGCAACGGCGCCATACTTCTGTCATTTTGTTTCCGCGGAGAGCGTGAGCTTTCGGTTTATTTTCCGATATTAAGTGCCATCGGTATATGCGGGATGCCGTCTTCCTGAAATTCGTCACCGATCTGTATGAAACCTGAGTTTTCGTAGAGTTTACGTGCGTAAGTCTGCGCGTCCAATGTAATGCGTTTTGCGTTGAGTTTCTCTTTTGAAAATTTAACTGCGGATCTGAGGATTTCCGTGCCTAATCCGCAGTGACGCTTCACTGAGGTTACTCTTCCGAATGATACTTCGTCACTGTCTTTCGGAAGAATTCTCAGATATGCTTCGATTCCGTTTTCATCCTGCAGCCACATGTGATAACAGTGTGTGTCGGTGTCGTCCACTTCCTGATATGCGCACTTCTGTTCCACAACGAAGACCGAAACTCTTAATCTGTATATTCCGAAGAGTTCTTCGGCTGTGAGTTCGGTGAAGTGTTTTACGCATAGTTCCATGGTATCTTTTCCCGGGATCGGACGGTTTTGATTCGGAAATATAAACACAGCGATATCACAACTTCGGCTACCTCATCCCGTTAAATACGCTAAAGTTAATTAACGATTTCCGAATGTATTGCACTTTTGGGAAACCGTTCTCAGACGATTCCTTC
>CAVIAJ010000001.1:0-141126 GCA_963640855.1 Candidatus Methanomethylophilaceae archaeon | reverse complement strand
CTCCAATCGGCGGCATAAGATGTAATTCCGGTTCCGATTGTTACGGATTCGAGTGAGCTGCACGAAAAGAATACACCACTTCCGATTGTTGTGACAGAATCAGGGATTTTTATAAATGTCAGTCCCGTATTGGCGAATGCAGCAACTCCGATAGTCTTGACACCGTTACCCAAGTCTACAGACGCAAGTAAGGTGCAGTATTGGAATGCCGTGGTCCCGATGCTCGTGACAGAACCGGGGATGGTTACAGATGTAAGTGCTTTACAATTGTAGAATGCTTCATATCCGATTGTCTCGACACCGTTACCCAAGGTTACAGATGCCAGTTTTTCACATTCCTTGAATGCATTATTTTCGATTGATGTGACAGAACCGGGGATGGTTACGGATTCGAGTGATTTGCAACTCGCAAATGCATATGCGCCGACAGTCTCGACACCGTTACCCAAGTTTACAGATGTAAGTGCTTTGCACAGCTGGAATGCCCTTTCGCCGATTGATGTGACAGAATTAGGGATGGTTACAGATGTAAGTACGGCGCAACCATTGAATGCCCTATTTCCGATAGTCCTGACACCGTCCATCAAAGTTACAGATGTCAGTTTTGCAGTACATCCTTCGAATGCACTATCTCCGATTGCAGTAACACTGTATGTAGTGCCGCCGTCTTCAACAGTCGACGGAATTGTCAACATGCTCGGGATGTTATCGATGTCGTATCCGGATACTTTGACTTCATTCGTACCTGTTACGGTGTACTTGATTCCGTCTGAGGTGGTGAATTTTGTAGATCCGACCTTTTTCAGTTTCCCCGTCTCGCCGGTATTTTTGAATATACTGTCTTTCAAATTTACTGCATCCAAAACATCAATCTTTTTATTTTCGGCGTCATAGAATTCAATGGTGCCGAATGCATCATCTCCGATTGATGTGACCGAATCCGGAATGCACAGATAAGTAAGAGGACAGTCGTCGAATGCTCCTGCTCCGATAGTCTCGACCTTGTTACCCAAGGTTACAGATGTCAGTCCCGTACAACCATAGAATGCTCCATATCCAATAGTCTTGACATTGTTGCCCAAGGTTACAGATGTCAGTCCCGCACAGTTCTTGAATGCAGACGATCCGA
Source organism: Candidatus Methanomethylophilaceae archaeon (assembly GCA_963640855.1). Classification (GTDB taxonomy): domain Archaea; phylum Thermoplasmatota; class Thermoplasmata; order Methanomassiliicoccales; family Methanomethylophilaceae; genus Methanarcanum. The sequence continues at coordinate 139,997 of CAVIAJ010000001.1, read as the reverse complement.
TAGTTTCCACACCGCTTCCGAGTGTCAGATTTGTAAGTGCTTTACATCCACTGAATGCAGAGTTTCTGACAATCTTGACACTGTTATCCAAAGTTACAGATTTGAGTGATTCGCATTTACAGAATGCATCGGATTCGATAGTTTCCACACCGCTACCGAGTGTAAGCTCATTAAGTCCCGTACAGCCTTCGAATGCTCCGCTTCCGACAGTCTTAACACCGTTACCCAAAGTTACATTTGTCAGTTTTTTACAATTATGGAATGCAAGGTATCCGATTGAGGTAACAGATTCAGGGATGGTTACAGATGTGATAGTGTTATTGCCGTTGAATGCATTGTCTCCGATTGCAGTAACTGTCTTCCCGCCAAGTGTACTGGGGATTTCTATGCTGCCTCCGCTGCCGCTGTATCCGGTTATTGTTGCGTTGTCGCCGGTAACAGTATAGGTGTAAGTACCGTCTGAATCGGCATCCGCATCATCCGCCGCTACAATCAGCAGAGAACATCCGACAATCAGCAACGCAAGAAACAACGTTGCCGTCAGCAGATTATGCGAACGGAAAAGGCAGTGCTTTTCATGCCCCTCCCGTCTGTGTTTGATTCCGGAGCGGGATGTCTGCCGACTGCATCCGCTCTCGGCTTTAGTGTCGATTGTCATTTTACCGTCTTAAGGATTTATTTTTCACATTAAAATCTTACCCGCATTACATCCGCATAACCGCGCTCTCTGCAGATCTTAAAACCGATGCTATACTGAATACAGATTAAGACAAACGCGTCGGCATCGGTTAAAACATCGATTTGAAAACAACCGCATCCTTTTCCTGAAGAGGTGACTCGCAGATGAACGTACAATCCTGCTTCGTATCTCTGAGGACATCTGCCAGAAGCCGTAAATCCGGATCTTTTGCTTCCAACGGTAAATGAGAAATTTCTCCCTTATCGCCGTACTTTATGCAGCTGATATGAAAGTGCGCAATATCTCCGGAAAGTGAAAAGAACTCATCGGTAAGGGATTTCATATCATCCTCTGTCTTCAGCCTCCCCATATCACGCGCATGTACGTGCGCCACATCCAACACAGGATGTACTCCGTCGACGGAATCCGTCACCTGAGATATTTCCTTCAGCGTACCCCACTGACCTTTTTTACCCATGGTTTCGACACCCAAGACTACGTCTTTTATGCCCTCGTCATCCATGATGTCTTTACATCTCGACAGTCCGTCGATAACAGACTGTGTTGCGGTATCGGGTGTTTTTCCGTAGGATGCCGCATGTATGACGATAAGATACGCTCCGAGATTGTGCGCAGCACGTACGGTATCCATAACCCATGCGACACTCTTATCCCTGGTCTCCTGACTCTCCGAGTTGAATGAGATATAATACGGGGCGTGACAGCTCAGCCTGATATCTTTTTCCTCAGCCATACGGCCGATATCCTGTGCTTTTTCCGCGGATATCCTTGCGCCTCTTACAAACTCTATTTCCAATGCGTCAAGACCGAGGGATTTGGTTGTATCCAATCCGTCCTTCGGTGTCTTTGAACCCTGGGGGTATCCTGCGGGACCGAATCTCAGCATATGCATCCGCAATACAAGAAGAATGATTTTTATCTGTGTTGTCGGTAATCCGCATCATGGGCAGTCTTTCGGGTAAAGAATCTGAAGCAGAAATTAATGCGGTACAGCACAGACTTTTCGATGAAAAAAGAGCTGTATCGATTGTTTTCGAAGGAGCCGGAGGAAGTATGATGTCATTCCTCATCAACGGTTTTATTTCGATACTCGAACCGAGAGGTGTTGATTACCGTCATATCGACGGAGGAAATCTCTGCGATTACATTGCAATGACACCTCCGAACGGAAGGATCCGCGTATTCGACAGAGCATGGTACAGCGATGCTGTTTGCAACAGAGATGAAATCAACGGTTCCGTTGAAAAAATAACAGAATTCGAAAGATACCTTACAGATAACGGCGTGATTCTTGTCAAAATATTCCTTGACATCGACGGAAAAAAGATTTCCGGATTCAGAGACACATACCCCGTTCTTCCTTCGGAAGAGTGCGGTTTCCTCGGAGACGACGATCCCGATTATGAAAGATTTTCGCTTGAAAATGAAAAAACATCCGAACTGATCGAACGTACAGACACACATAACGCACCGTGGCATATCATCGAAACGGGAGATTACGGAGAAACTCTGAACGCCGTATGCAATGCGGTTCTCGATTGTCTGAAAGGTTATGCCTCATACGCACACGTCCCCTCATCTCCGGGAATACTGATGCCGTACCCGAACCCCAGGGAGAATAATGATTTCTCAAAATCACTGTGTAAAAGCGAATATAAGAAAAAACTGAACAAATATCAGGATAAATTATCCGAACTTCAGTGTAAACTCGCACTTTCCGATAAATCATTGGTGCTTGTATTCGAAGGATGGGATGCAGCAGGAAAAGGCGGTTCGATAAAACGTGTCACAGGAGCATTGAATCCCCGCGGATATTCCGTATATCCGACACCTGCACCCACCGCCGAAGAAAAAGCGAACACCTATCTGTGGAGATTCGCAAAAAACATTCCCGAAAAGGGACATATCGCAATCTTCGACAGAAGTTGGTACGGAAGGATGATGGTCGAACCCATCGAAGGATTCTGCACCGAAAACGAATACTCACGGTCCGCCGGAGAGATCAACATGTTCGAAAGAATTCTCACGGAGAACGGATGTATCGTAATCAAATTCTGGATGGACATAACCGAAGATGTTCAGTTGGATCGTTTCAACGACCGTATGAACGATCCAATGAAACGCTGGAAAATCACCGATGAGGATTGGCGTAACAGAGAGAAATGGGATACTTACGAAAAATACGTCAATGCAATGATTGAACATACCAACACACCCGATGCTCCGTGGTATTCCGTAGAAAGCGCGGACAAGCATTACGGACGCATCAAGGTGCTGAAGATTGTATGCGAAACACTGGAAAACGAACTGTAATCTTCAGGAAACAGACAGTTTCCTGTCGAAAAGTTCCCTGAAATCCGAAGCGGATTCTTCGAGTTTCCAGCGTTCCATGCTCACATCCTGTTCGGAAATAAGCGTAAACTTGATTGTATTTCCTTTTACAGCCTCTACTGTGAAATCGGTTTCCAGCTGCATCCGGTGTCTGTCCATTGCATCCGCCATTCTGAGGATAAGAATACACTGTCTTAAAGCAAGCGATGCCCTTTCGTCCATTCTGCGGAATGCAGCATCATCCGCGGAAGGAATCTTCTTGTGATGGTATCTCACCATCAGAGCCATCGTCTGAATCTCTCCGATGTCGAATCCTACGAGACTTGAGTTCATAAGAATGTCATGCGACATCACATGATGCTTTCCGTAACCGAAAACTTCTCCTATGTCATGCAGCTGCGAAGCATACTCGAGCATCTGAATCATGTGTGCATCCAAAGAACACACACCCAATTCGTTTAATCTCAATGCAATCTTTTCCGCGCAGCGTCTGACTGTCATCGCATGCGCTTTGTCGTAACCGCATTTGAATCCCAATTCGGCTATAGCCGATTCCCTTACATCGATATCGCACAGACCGTGATTGACACGGTAATCGACCATCATTCCTTCCTTCAGACCGAAATGGGAGATTTCTATCTCATCGATGCCGAAGCCTTTCATCAGTTCCTCCGCAATCGCACCTCCGGCGACGATAATATCCGCACGGTTCGCACTGAGTTTCGGTATTGAGGAACGTTCTTTGATGTCCATGGACATCATCGAATACATCCTGTCGGAAAGAGATGTTAATGAAAGCGTACCTTTCTTCTCTTTCGAAGGACATATGTCGCATAAAGTCTCGAAAGTACCCGAGGAACCCACGGCTCTGTCGAATCCTATCTCTTTGATACGTCTGATTGCACGGTATGCGCAGAGATCGACTGCGTGCTGATAACTTGAATATTCTTCGTAAGACAGTCCTTTCTTACAGTCGTACGGGAATCCGTAAGCGAATCTCACCGCACCGAGCGGAAGACTGTCTATGAACAGGATTTCCTTTCCTTTTCTTATCGTTATTTCGGTACTTCCGCCACCGATATCGATCAGAAGTGTTTTCTCTCTCGGACCGTTTTCTCCCAAAACTCCGAGAGAAATCAGTCTTGCTTCTTCCTCTCCGGGAATGATTCTCACTTCAAGACCTTCGGTCTGAATCGCATCGATCAGTTCCTCACTGTTTTCGGTTTCTCTCGCGGCGCATGTTGCGTATGCTATCACTTCGGACGCACCGTGTTTTTTCGCATATGCAGTGAATTTTTTGATAATGATTCTGCATTTGTTTATCGCATCGTCATCGATTATTCCTTCGGAATAAAGACTCCTGCCGATACGTAATATCTCCCTGTCTCTTGCAATCTCGGTACCCAACGTACCGTCGTAGAATCTGACCACAAGTAAGTGGACGGAATTCGTGCCTATGTCGATGAATCCGACGGTTTTAGGCTCAGTCATGCCAAATGCCTCTGTTCTCGATAAACCATTCCTGCGAACGCATCGGTTTCTTACCGTTCCTTCTCACCGGAACATAGGTTCCGTCGGGAAGAAGCATTCTCGCCTTCACATTATCCGCGAAATGCACCATCAGTATTCTGTCCCTTATCCTGGTCATCAGATTCCTGTCGAGGACAGGATAAAGAACTTCCACCCTTGCTTTCAGGTTCCTTGGCATAAGATCCGAAGATCCCATGTACATATCGGGTTCGCCGTTGTTTTCAAAGTAATAGATTCTTGAATGTTCAAGGAATCTGTCCACGATACTTGTAACGCGTATGTTCTCGGAAACACCCTTGATACCCGGACGGAGACAGCATAATCCTCTGATATTAAGATCGACTTTCACACCTGCGATGGATGCTCTGTAAAGCGCGGCGATGATATCCGCATCGATAAGACCGTTGGATTTCATCATTATGTGTCCTTTCCCGTGCACTTTGTGGGATTCGATTTCTCTGTCAATCTTATTGATCAATGTGTCTTTCAGATTGATCGGTGCCACAAGCAGCTGTCTGAATTCCCTCTCTCCGAAATATCCCGTAAGAGCGTTAAATAATTCTCCGACATCCTCTCCGATTTCATCGTTTGCCGTAAAGAACGAGATATCGCTGTACTGTTTTGCGGTACTTACGTTGTAATTTCCGGAACTCATGTGCGTATATCTTACCAGTTTGCCGTCTTCCAACCTGACAACCTGCAGCAGTTTCGAATGAACTTTAAGATCGATCGGACCGTAAACGACATTCACACCGATTTCTTCCAAATCTCTTGCCCATTTGATGTTACGGTTTTCATCAAACTTCGCACGCAATTCAAGAAGAACGGTTACATTCTTTCTGTTGTTGATTGCGGTTTCCAACGCTCTGTAAATGGACGGATCTTTTCCCACTCTGTAAAGACAGATTTTGATACTCTGAACGTAAGGATCTCTCGCAGACTGTTCGATAAATCTCACAACGGTGCCGAATGTTTCGTAGGGATGGAACACAATGCAGTCTTTCTTCCCGATAGCTGAGAATAAGTCGCAATCATCCTGCATATCGGGATGTGTGTACGGAATCATCGGTTTTTCTTTGAGATTCGGGTAATCCAAATCCGCAATCTGCCAGAGACTCGAAAGACACATTGTTTCTTTGGTCTGCAGTACCTGCATCTGACTGAGTTTGAGATTCTGAGTGTACAATGCTTTGACATCCTTCGGACAGTGTGCATCGACAACCGCCGCAACGGGGAATCCCGTCTGCCTGTCTTCTATGCTCTCTTCAACCGCGGACATTAAATCGCAGGCTTCGTCGATTGTTACCTTAACATCTGCGTTTCTTATCAATGTCAGTGTATTCGCACTGATAATCTTCATTCCCGGGAAGAGATGTTCCGAAGAATCCAATATGATATCTTCAATCAGAACAAAATCTACGCCGTGATCCGTGGGAACGGATACGAATCTGTCCAAAAGAGGAATGGGGACTTTCACTCTTGCGTAGACGGGACCTTTGCTTCCTTTTAACTTGTACGCAAGATTGAGCGAATTATTTGAAATGAACGGGAACGGATGCGAAACATCGTATGCCAAAGGAGTGAGAAGTGTGTGTACTCTCTTTTTGTAGTATTTTCTGATCCATTCTTTCTGTGTATCCGTTAATTCATCGATTGATTTTATGTTGATATCGTTCTTCGAAAGATCTTTCTTCAGTCTTCTCCAGCACTGTTCGTAACTGCGGTAGAGTGACACAATCTTCTGATAAATCATTTCGATAACCGTCGATCTCTCGATGTTGTCGGGATCGTTCTGCACCGCACCCGGAGTCTGTACGATGATTCCGGGCATACGGATCATCATGAATTCTTCGAGATTGTTGTAACATATCGCAAGAAATTTCGCTCTGTCCAATAACGGAGTCTTACTGTTCATTGCTTCGTCAAGACATCTCTGATTGAATTCCAACCAGGACAGTTCTCTGTTGATGTAGTATTTCCTGTCGTAAAGGTCGACGGCCATCTGATCCCTGTTTTTTGTAAACGCAGAGAAGCATATATCTTCTTTGACAGACGGGAACCGAACAGTGTACCGAATATCACGGTTGGACAAATGTACAGTTTCATTTCGAAAGAAAATCGATTTGTACATAAAATCAATATTTTCACAAACAAAAAATCTTATTTTTGCCTCAATGATTAGTCATTTGAACAATCAATTCAAATATGACTAGACATTTGTCTAATCATATCTTTCACAGACTGAAGGATGTAGGAGAAATCAAATGAAAATGAGTGTGAAGTGCGGTCTCATTGCGGCAGTGATATTGGCTGTCGTTCTCATGACACCGTACTCTTCGGCGGACACTGCAGTTACAGCAGACGATACAGGCAACATCGCATGGGTTCTGATCTGCAGTGCCCTGGTCTTCATAATGACGCCGGGAGTGGCATTGTTCTACGGAGGTATGCTCCGCAGACAGAGTATGTCGTCAGTCCTTGCGCAGACCGGGCTCATAATGGGCATCATGACAGTTTCGTGGGTACTCGTAGGATACTCCCTCGCATTCAGCGGCGATATGAACGGAATCATCGGAAACTTGGATCATTTCCTCCTTAACGGTGTACCTTATGGCACAATCGCCGAAGAAAGTACGGTTCCCGGAATGGAATTTGCAGTCTTCCAGATGATGTTTGCATTGATTACCGCAGGAATCGTTCTCGGTGCGTGTATCGAGAGAGTAAGATTCAATGCGATAGCTGTATTCATGGCTCTGTGGTCCGTACTCATATATGCGCCTATGGCACACTGGGTCTGGGGAGGGGGATTCTTCGATCAGACCTTCACCGTATTGGATTTCGCAGGAGGAACGGTTGTGCACATATGTGCCGCAACGACAGGTCTCGCACTCGCATTCTTCGTCGGAAAGAGAACGGAACGTACAATCAAGAGAGCACACAGTATGCCAATGGTTTTCCTGGGATTCGCTCTTCTCTGGTTCGGATGGTTGGGATTCAACGGTGGATCCGGTCTTGCTGCCGACGGTATTGCAGTCAATGCATTCATTGTTACTGTGATTGCACCCGCTGCCGCAATGCTCTCGTGGGGTATCACGCAGTACATACACATCGGACGTGTCAACTCTCTGGGTCTGATGTCGGGTGCATTGGCGGGATTAGTTACAATCACACCTGCGGCAGGATACGTAGGTCCGGGATATGCAATGATCATGGGACTCATAGGCGGAGTCATATGCTACTTCGGTGTCATGTTTATGCGTAAGTCCTGTATCGACGATGCGTTGGATGTCTTCGGCGTACACGGAATCGGAGCGATTTGGGGTGCAATTGCGACGGGAATATTCGCAATGCCTGAGTTCGTATCGAAAGGATATGAAGGACTGATCTACGGAAGCACGGATCTGTTCTTCGGACAGATCGCAGCCGTAGTGATTACGATTGCATTCTGCTTCGTCATGTCCTACGCAATCATATGGGTCGTATCTAAATTCATGAGAGTACGTCTCGACGAAGACGAAGAGGTAATCGGTGCTGACATAGTCGAACACGGGGAACCGTCATACAACATGTGAGGTGAATGAAATGAAGATGATAATGGCAGTAGTGCGTCCGGAAAAGGTGCAGGCGGTCAAGGATGCATTGAAATCTATCGGTGTCAACGGCATGACTATAACGTCTGTAAGAGGGCGCGGTCAGCAGTCGGGACTGAAGTTCACGAACAGAGTCGGTACAATTGTTGTCGATGAAATCGAAAAAGCAAAGCTTGAGATTGTTATCGATGACAAAGACGAAGATACCGTAATCGATGCAATAAAGAAAGCAGCCGTCACCGGACATATGGGAGACGGAAGGATATTTGTGATACCAGTCGAGAAATCAATACGGATAAGGGATGAATGATCATCCTGCGGAGGGGAGTTCCCCTCCGCACCCTTCTTTTCAAATTTCTTTGTCGGATTACAGTGAAATCCGAAACACGTTTATGAACTTGTGAAGTATACAGCATACTATGGAGAATGTAGACACCTGTGGCCTTCTGTTCAATGACCTTCGTGAGGAGGGGAAATATTATGTTGATAAGACTCTCCTCATCAAAGACATCCTCTATAAGAACAGTTTGGGAGTCTACTTATTCACACGTCCGCGCAGATTCGGAAAGACAATCAATCTGAGTATGCTCGATGCCTTCTTCAACATCAAATTCAAAGGCAACACATGGTTTGACGGCCTTGAGATATCAAAATATCACGAATATGATTGTTACAAGAATGCATTCCCGGTAATTCATCTCGATCTCAAGAATACCGTTGCAGACAATATGGAAAGCTACCTCAGACAGATGAGGTTTGCTGTTTTATCCGCATTCGGCGAACACAGATATCTGAAACAATACGACGGTCTCGAAAAAAGCGAACTCAAACTTTTCGAAGCATTGGAAGACGGTACGGCTACAGGAGATGATATTCGGATATCAATCAAAGTGCTCTGTGAGGCGTTGGAAAGATATCACGGGAAGAAAGTTATCATTCTTGTCGATGAATACGACCGTGCGGTATCCGATGCGTTCGGCAGTGAATCTCACAGACCTATGATGAGTTTCTTAGGTGAATTTTTGGGAACTTTTCTGAAAGGAAACAAAAGCCGTCAAATGGCCTATGTCACAGGCATCATGAGAATCTCAAAAGAAAGCATTTTCTCAGGTGTGAACAACATCTGCGATAACGATATATTTTCACTCGATTCCGATGAACGTTTCGGTTTCACAGAAAACGAAGTCAAAAAGATTCTTTCCGACTTCGGCCATCCGGAAAAATTCGATGAAGTCAAATCGTGGTATGACGGATACACATTCGGCGATACAGAGGTATACAACCCGTACAGTGTGATGAAATACATCGAATTGAAATTCGTCCCGGATTCTTATTGGGCAAATTCGGGAAACAATGTAATCATCAAATGGCTGTTGGATAAAGCGAACGATGAAGAATACAATATGCTCTCCAAACTCATAAACGGAGAATCATACGATGTCATGCTTTCACCGACACTTGCATATGAAGATGTCAAAGCCGACAGCAAAACTCTCATTTCGCTGATGGCGATGGCAGGTTATCTTAAAACAGTACGTGTCGACAGACGCATCTACAGAGTATCTGTCCCGAATTACGAAGTTATGGAGATTGTTGCCGACACCGTAGGCAATCTCATCTCAAACGGACCCAATTATTTCGATAATTTCCTCATTTCCGTCCGTAATGCGGACGGTAAAGGTATGGAAGTGTCGATGGGAAAGATTCTCCTTGGTGCGAGTTATTTCAATCTCAGAAGCGAATACTCGTATCAGCTTGTACTTATGACCCTGATGTCGAGATTTACCGACAGATACACAATAAAAACCGATTCGGAAACAGGCAACGGAAGAGCAGATGTGATTCTCATTCCCAAATCCGATGCACCGATGATGATTTTCGAACTGAAGAAGGTAGACTCTGAGGGTGAACTTGACGGCGGATTGGATGAAGCCGTTTCACAGGTTCATGAAAGAAAATATTACCTCGGTGCCAAAGGGAAGGTATACATCATAGCCATGGCGTTCTGCGGAAAAATTCCGAAAGTACGTGTTGAAGAAATCGAAGTCTGAAAACGTCATTTGATTGTGATCAGATTCTTTCTCTGCATGTAACTGCATCTCTCACAGGGAATCGTAAGAGTACACTTATCGCCGTCGGCAAGTCCCTTGAGAGCTTCGATGAGTCCTCTGTCCAACGGTCTGAGACCGCTGCGTTTGTTGAGACTGAGTGTTTCTCTCTCGGAAATGCTCAGTTCGGAAGGAATGATATTCTTCTCAACGAGAGATCTGATACAGTGTTCCGCTTCATCGGTGGAACAGGAATCGCATCTCAGTCCCACTTCTGAAAGAGGGCCGTAAAGTTCCGCGATGGGATCGACGACGTAGAGTTTTCTGTCTTTTCCGAGACAGATGTAGATTCCGTGGGGATTTTCGGGAGCGATATATTCCATTCTTGTTCCGCGGACCTTTTCTTCACCGACAACAGTCCAGAAATCTTTCAGGTGGTTCATCAGCTGATAGACAAGCTGCTGATACTTGATATCGAGCGAATCGGCGAGCTGCTGCTTCGTCATAGAATGACCGTTGTAGGCTTCATTGAAGAGCTTGGAAAGAATCTTCTGCCTCATCTCATGAGTCGCTATGGCCGTGTATGTATCCGGGTCCATATAGAGGATTTCCATTCTGCAGTTTTCGCCCATGATGGATGTAATGCACTGATAACTTAAATATTTGAGTGTCCGCATCCAGCATCGAAACGTTAAGAATATGACCTAAATGCTGGATGTATCGGCTGTTATACTCAGATCAATTCCGAAGCGGCCGTAACGGAAGCGTTCCTCGCATCGTGTATATTCTTAGCACTTCCGATGATTATGACATCGTTTTCTTCAATGACATCAAGGGATCTTATCTCCTGTGCGACCGTCGGTGTTTTTTCATCAAGATTCCAATCGGGAGGCGTCATGAGTTTCCCGTCGGAACAGACTATTGTGATACAATCCGTGCCTCCGGCACGGATTGCCACATCCCTCTGCTCAGAACCGATCGTTATCCTGTTTCCGACGTTTTTTACGACGACAGCCTGACTGTATTTACTCAGTACAATTTCTTCCGCTATGATATCAATGGGAATTATAGACAATGCGTTAAGAAAATCTGTTCCCGCACCGCTGATGAACATACCTGTTTGGAACAGGGAAATCAATCCCGCTTCTTTCAATTTTCTGATAACACTTCTGATACTGCCTTCACCCATTCCCAATACTTCAGACAGTTTCGCTCTTCCCGTTCTTCCTCTGTCACAAAGTAACCTCAGCATCCAGTAAAAGTCGGCATCACAGCAATTCGGACGGGGATCTGTTTTGGGAAAATCGACAAATTTCATTTTCAATCTCCCTCTTCTGTTCTGATTACATCTGCTTTCACGGCTTCCTTCAGCACAGTGAATACAGCTTTGTCACCTTCTGTGGAAATGCGGAAAATATCTCCCATTGTCAGTGTTTTCGAATCACCGAAGGAAATGCCGGAGGTAACCGTTCCTTCTTTTTTCTTCCTGCCTTTCTTCGATACTGTATTATCATTCCATTTACCGGATCTGCATTCAGGACAGCGTGACGGCACGGCATCTCTTTTTGAAATCCATTCGTGTCCGCATCTGATACAGCGGCAGTGTAAATCCGACCTCTGCCATGTTCTGCTCCTGCACTTCGGACACACAGAAGGCATTGCGTTGATACTTTTCCAGGAATGGCCGCATTTAAGACAGTGATACGGAATTGCAACTGTCTGACTTTCGGCTTTTGAAACAGAATTTTCTGAAGGAAAAGATCTGCCGCAAAACGGACAGGTGCAGATAGAATCTGTATTTTCACTTACACCATCTGCCCTAGTTACATCAGCCGAAGTGCCGTCCTTTCTCTCCGTCTTTCCTGTCATTGAATTCACTTTTGGATGTACAATCCATAATTGTTGAATTCATTATAATTATTATCACAAACAACAACGTAACATAGGTAGTGAATAACGAAATTACCTGAACAAATATCGTAAGATGATATTTGTTTTGCAGATACTGTCTGAGTTTTCAAAAAGAGATTTGTGTTTTTTGTGAATTGAAATCTTTCACTTTGACGGCAATCTTCGATCTGGTAACAAACCTTTGTTTTTTACCTATTCGTAATTCATTGTAATATTACAATAAATTACGGATTGATTTTACGACAGGAAAAGTGAACTTTTTTGAAATATATTAAATTCAAAAAACGATTTGACGAAAATTATTGCCAGCATCCACAAACACTTGTGTACGGACGAAACGAAGTACTCACAATCAACGTGATTGATTTTCTGCTCGATGGGAACAGTCTGGATTCCTAATCCGTAATTCATTGCATAATTACAATGAATTACGGATAGGAAAAAGATCAGGACAGCTGACGTACGATTTCTCTTATCCTTTCGATGATACCGTCGAGATGCGAAGGTCTGAGATTCGGATTGAGAAGTGTGAATTTCAGCATCACACGACCGTCCTTAACGGTCTGTCCGATAACAATTCCCTCACTCAGAAGCTGACGCCTTATCTTCTTATTCACGTCGTCATCCGCATTGAAAGCGAACACAACCGAAGACATTTCAGGTTCCACCGGAGCAATAAAATCACTGTCTTTCGAGATTTTTCCGTAGAGATACGATGCATTATCGACTGCATTGTCGATAATCTCCGAAAATCCGTCCTTTCCCCTTACTTTGAATGCAGTAAATACCTTCAGAGCATCGAAACGGCGTGTAGTCTGCATAGATTTACCGACAAGATTGATGTATCCGTCTTCCTCGTCTTCCTCACGGTTGAGATAATCCGCATGGAGCTCAAAACACTCCAGAAGTTTCGCGTCTTTGACAATAATCGCGGAACATGAAATCGGAAGCAGGAACATCTTGTGGAAATCCACCGTAAGAGAATCGCAGATCGAAATATCCGAAACTCTGTCATGATACTTCTTACTCATAATCAATCCTGAACCGTATGCGGCATCCGCATGAAGGTGCATTCCGTACTTATCGCAGAGTTTCCTCATTCCGCGTGCGTCATCAATCGATCCGAAATCGGTCGTACCGAACGTAGCCACGGCACAGAAAGGATACAGTCCGTTCCGTACATCCTCTTCAAGCATCTTTCCGAATGCTTTCACATCGATTCTGCATTTCGAATCCACGGGAATTTTTCTTACTGCAGCATACCCCATTCCGAGGATATGACTTGCCTTATCCATCGAAAAGTGTGAAATTTCCGATGTGTAGATACGTAATTTGGAATATTCCGGAGGAAGACCGTTCATCTTCACATCCCAATCGAACTTCTTCATACAGTACCAATCGCGTGCGGCGATAATTGCTGAAATATTGGACTGAGAACCTCCCGACGTGAAGCAGCCGTCTGATGTTTCCGCAGGGAATCCGTATAATTCACACAGTCCGTGAATCATACTCTCTTCCACTTCGGTAGCTGCAGGCCCCTGGTCCCAGCTGTCCATACTGTCGTTGAAACATGAAATAATCAATTCCGAACAGATTGTTTCAGTCAGCACAGGAGAATGAAGGTGCGGCATATACTTCGTAGACCATGTGCGAAGCATATGCGGAAGAATACCTTCTTTGATTTCTCCGAGAACCTTCTCAAATCCCATTCCGTTTTCGGGAAGGAATCCTGAAGATGCAATCTTCTCTCTCAGTTCATAAGGATTGATTCCGGAGAATGCACTGTCATCGGAGAATGAATCGTAGACCGCTTTAAGGGTCTCATCGATCATTTCCGAAAATCTCTCACGTACTTCTTTGTTCTCCGAAAGGAGAAGAGGTTCATCCGCGGACATCCTTCTCGACCTCTTTAACAGCGTTCTCGAATATCGTGAGCGCACTGTCGATTTCATCGTCCGTGATTGTGAGTGCGCACAGACACCTCATGACGGAACCGTTACGTCCGCCTTTCTCCATTATCAGACCCATATCGAAACAGGTATGCTGAACTTTAATCGCAACTTCGCCACTGGGTTCTGGCACACCCATGAAATCTTTCGGACCGTCGGGATTGATAAACTCAATTCCCAACATCAGCCCCTTTCCGCGGACATCGCCGATAATAGAAACTTCATCTTTGAGTTTCAGAAGACGGGATCTGATGATTTCTCCTTTACGTGTAACTTCATCCAAAAATCCAGGTTCTTTGAGTCTGTTGATTACAACATCACCCGCAGCGAATGCCAACTGATTTCCGCGGAATGTACCTGCGTGTGCTCCGGGACCCCATACATCGAGATCTTTATCGTAAACAACCAATGCAAGAGGCTGACCGCCGCCGATTGCTTTGGAGATGAGAATAACATCGGGAACGATTCCCGCGTGTTCGAATGCGAATATCTTTCCGGAACGTCCCAATCCGCACTGAATTTCATCGCAGATCATAGGAATTCCGAGTTCTTTCGTAATCCTGCGGACTGCCTGTAAAAACTCCACAGGTGCGGGAATGACTCCGCCTTCGCCCTGAATTGCTTCCAAAATAACCGCTGCGGGTTTTACCATACCGCTTTCGGGATCTTTCAGGAAACGCTCGAGATATGCGATGCATGCTTTTGTTCCCGCTTCTCCTCCGAGTCCCATGGGACAGCGGTAAGAATACGGGTAAGGCATGAACTGCACCCCGGGCATAATGTTCGCAACTTTTTCTTTCGCGTGACAGTTTCCGGTAAGTGCCATGGAACCGTGCCCCATGCCGTGATATCCTCCGGAAAATGCGATAATATTTCCTCTTCCGGTAGCTGTCTTGCATAGTTTGATTGCAGCTTCGACGGCATCCGTACCGGAAGGTGAACAGAACTGAATCTTCGCCCTTTCGGCGAGTTCCTTGGGTATTATCGTCAGAAGGTCCTCTACGAACCTGTCTCTGACCGGCGTAGGAATATCCAGCATATGCATGGATGCTCCCGAATTGATGAGATCGATCATTGCTTTGTTGACCTCATCGTCATTGTGTCCGAGAGCGTGCGTACCCGCACCGTTAAGGAAATCGATGTAACGTTTTCCTTCGACATCTTCAACAACCGCACCCTTAGCCTTCGCCACCGCAAGAGGGAATTTGCGGGGATAGCTTCTAGCAGAAGACTCATAGTCATTCTGACGACCAATGAAGTACTGGTTTGTACCCATAAAAGCGTGAAATGACCCTTGATATAAAATCGTATGTACCCCTCTCTTCGGCAACGGGGTTTATTAATGCCTCCGATGGGTTCATATATTGCCTCGGGAGGGTTTCGGACGGTATTAACTATTGTTAATTTTTATGAATAACCGATCTTCATAACATCCGGAGACACACGGGAATAAAGATATTCATAAGTAAGGATTCGCATTATCGTGACTGACGGTGAACGTCGATGGGTATCGAATCGGAAGTAATCAGAGCCAAGGATGCATCAATAATTCTCTCGGCAACCTCAACGGAAATCAGAAACAGGGCGCTTGAGGCAATGGCCGATTCGTTGGATAAAAACAGATCTTCGATCCTCTCTGCGAATGCGGAGGACGTAAAAGAAGCCGAAAAAGCGGTGGAATCAGGTGAATTGTCAACTCCTATGCTCAAAAGGCTGAAAATCGACGATCAGAAGATTTCCGATATGATTGCAGGCCTGAGAGATGTTATTTCGTTACCCAATCCGATAGGAAAGACTCTTTCGACGAAAGAACTCGATGAAAATCTTACACTTTATCAGATTTCATGTCCGATAGGCGTAATCGGAACGATATTCGAATCACGTCCCGACGTAGTTCCTCAGATTATGTCGCTCTGCCTGAAATCGGGTAATGCGGTGGTATTCAAAGGAGGCAGAGAAGCATCTTCATCGAACAGAATGCTTTTCGATATTCTCACAGAGGCGGCATACTCTGCGGGAATCCCCGAAGGCGTTTTCATTCTCATGGAAAAGAGAGAGGATGTAAACACAATCCTTTCTATGGATAAGTACATCGATCTCCTCATACCCAGAGGATCGAATTCATTCATCAGATACATTAAAGAGAATACAAAAATTCCGGTACTCGGACATGCCGCGGGAATCTGCCATATCTTCGTAGACAGGTATGCGGATATTGATAAAGCACTGAAAGTTACACTGGATTCCAAAGTTCAGTATCCCGCTGTATGCAATGCGGTCGAAACGGTATTGGTCGACAGGGAAATCGCAGAAGAATTCCTTCCGAAGATGGATAAAATCTTCTCGGAAAACAGTGTTGAAATCAGAGCGGATCCGGATTCGGAAAAATTCATGGAACATTCGGTCAGAGCATCTGATGAAGACTGGGACGCTGAATACGGCGATTACATCGTTTCCGTGAAAACCGTAAACGGCTTAGACGAAGCGATAAAATTCATCAACGGACACGGTTCCCATCACACGGATGCAATAATATCAGAAAACTCCGGCAGCACAGCCGAATTCATAAGATATGTGGACTCTGCAGACGTCTTCGTCAACGTTTCCACAAGATTTGCGGACGGATTCAGATTCGGAAAGGGGGCCGAAGTCGGAATCAGCACCAACAAAATACACTCAAGAGGGCCTGTGGGAATGGAAGGGCTGATGATTTACAAATATGTCCTCATCGGAAACGGACAGGTTGTGAAGGATTACGTCGGAAAAAATGCGAAGAAATTCACACATAAAGACATCGACATGGAGCTGATACTGTGAACCGTTCCGAAATTCTCGGCGATGTAGGTACCATTGTCATAAAAGTAGGAACATCTTCCATCACCGGCGGAGGAACCGATGTATTCGACGGATTTATGGACTCCGTTGCGAAACAGGTCAAAGAACTCAGAGATCGGGGAAAGAATGTACTGATCGTTTCGTCAGGTGCGATAGGTGTGGGTCTTGCCGCCATGAAAGCGAAACCCAAGCCGAAAGAAGTCCCCATAAGACAGGCTGCGGCATCCGTCGGACAGGGAATTCTCATGCAGAAATGGAACGACAGTTTCCAGAAATACGGCATATTGGTTTCGCAGATTTTACTCACATACGATTTCTACTCAGACCGTGAAAAATACCTGAACCTCAGAAATGCAATTCAGACGCTGTTGGAATACAATGTCGTTCCGATCATTAACGAAAACGATGTTGTCTGCATCAGAGAAATCGATGCGGTATTCGGCGACAACGATACGTTATCTGCATACGTCTGCAGTAAAATGGATGCGGATTTACTCATAATCCTCTCGGATGTTGCGGGATTATACGATAAAAATCCCACGCTTCACCCCGATGCGAAGATTGTTCCGATTGTGGAGAATGTCGAAGAAGTCAAACATATGGCTGGTGACACTCTCTCGAAAACGGGAACAGGCGGTATGAGAACCAAACTCAAAGCGGCCGAAATCTGCGGGGAAGCCGGATGTAATATGATTATAGCATCCGGAAAAGAAGAAAATGCAATTGTAAGAGCCGTTTCCGGAGACGACGTAGGAACAATATTCGTCGCAGGCGAGAAAGAGAAGAAGAAATCCCGTTGGATCAGAGAAGCTCATGCGAAAGGTACTCTCATTATCGACAGCGGTGCGGCAGAGAAACTTTCCAAAGGCAACGTAAGTCTTCTTGCCGTCGGCGTAAGAGATGTAATCGGCAGATTCGAAAGAGGAGATGTCGTAAACATCGAATGTTTCGGTAAGCTGATTGCCAAAGGCATTCCGGATTACGATTCCGAAGACATCTTCAGAATACGCGGAATCCGTTCCGACAGGATCGAATCGGTATTGGGACACAAATCCTACGATGATGTCATCAGGAGCGAGAATCTCGCCCTGATGTAATCATCCTTTGTAGAAGGGACACTTTTCCTTTACACACTCATCGTTTCTCGATGAAAATGTGCATACAATGTTATCGGAAGGTTCCATAAAAATGTTCAGTTTCTCTCTGACGTAATCCGATGCAACGTGAATAACAAGGAATGAATTTCTCTTACAGCATCTCGGCCCGTTGATCGATGCAATCTTCGCGATACATTCGGACACAAGCATATTGGTATCACTCCACGAACCGACACTGTGGGGAGATGTGCCTGTGATTATCGAGTAAAATATTCCGCATGAAGCTGCCGCACCGCACGTGCCGCAGAGACCGCATATTCCCCCGGGAAACCATGAACCTCTTTTCTGTGCATCCCTCAATGCGGAATCGAGATCGATTTCTCCGCCTGAATTCTTATAAGCGGCAAGAAGGGCGGATGCGACCATCGTATGATGCTCCTGATCGTGCATTCTTACCGTATTGTCTTTCATAAGAACCGAAATTATCTCAATAGGATCTTTGGAATCTGTCGATAAACAGTAATCCGCGATCTTCCTGTTCGCTTCTTTCCTTCTGCACAGATCGCAGATATAATGTCCGTTTTCACAGACTTCTCTGTCCATCGCAGTCTTACCGCATCTGAGACAAGTTCTCTCGCTGAGAATATCCAAATCCACCTTTCCGCCGCATTCGGGACAGCGTACATCCAAATCGTTCCTGATAGATGACATGTTATCAGCAGCATTTGGGAGGAGAACATTTGTTCAGCATGAGTTCGAAAAATCCAGTTAGAACCGCGACTTGTTTGGCATCGAGATAGTAATCGAAACGGTCTCCGTCTTCGCATATTGTCAGCAATCCCGCATCTTCCATGATCTTCGTTTGTTCCCTTACGGTTTCGACATCCAATCCTGTCATTTCGGAAAGTTTTCTGTCGTCCCTGTCGCTGTCAGCCAATATTTCGAAAATCTTCAGACGTCTTTCGTCCGCGAGAGCGGCAATCATCCTGATTGTGTCCTTCGATGCCATATTTCACTGTAAATACATCGGTATATATTCCATCTGTCATTCCGTATCGGGAAAAAGACTGCCGCCTGTATCAAAATCGATGAGATAATAAGGTGGGCCCGTCCAGATTTGAACTGGAGTTACTTACACCCCAAGCAAGAAGGATACCAAGCTACCCCACGGGCCCGTTGCACACAAGTGCTGGACATAGCTAATGCACTGTGGTATTTGTACTTTACACAATGTCACCGCATTTCTTCCGTACATAACGGTCAAATCAACACATTTACGGCAATTCGGATGTCGGATTGAATGTAATGTGTATTCTGATTTTTCTATTTCGTTCGGAACAGCAGCATACATTACAGATTACGGCCCTGACGATATTTTTATAAGACCGGGGCGGTTTATCAGAAATATGTTCTGGAAATCCAAGAAAAAATCTGTTCCGAAGGAAATATCACCTTACGGGGGACTTGAGGATCTCACAGATGAAGAGATTGAGAAGAACATCAAAGATTACCCGTATGTTATGGGTAAACTCAAAGACTGCTGAGGTGTGTGTTACACCTCAGCCAATCCTCAATTTCTTCTCTGTTGTACATTCCTGATGCAACATTTTTGATAAACATAAACACATAATCGTCATCGTTGGGTTCATAATTACCTTTCCTCAGTATAGCCAACGCCAATTGAAAGGCTGTTCTTTTGTTACCTTCGGCAAATGGATGAAAATTCGCGATGTAATCAATGGCCATCGCAGCCTTTGAAAAGCAATCGGGGCAAAGTTCAATCCATTCACAGAAACTATCGAACGCCATAGGTTAATTACAGCATCTTCAAGTCCCACTTCCCTTTCTTCTCCTGAACTTATAATTGCCATACGATGAATTGCCAGAATACGCTGAACACATTTGTCATGTAACCTGCGTTGATTTTGAGATACGATTTCTTGCTCATTCTTCCCGAAAGTATACTCAGCTTACGCATATTTTTCCATCCCTTCTCCCCGTTAACGCAGATTCGATTTCAGATTGCCGATTCAGGATGATAAAATGTCGCACGGAAATTTGTTTTTCCGACAAACAATAACGGCAAAGAATTACCGTAATCTGATTTTCAAAAATTATGGAAATTATGATTTAAAAAACCGCTGAAATTACGGTTCCGATTTATATTCGCCGCACACAGATAAAAATCTCTTTCCGAATCAAATCAAAGTCTTTTGAACCCGCGCAGAGTCCAATGGGAGAGCGTTCTGATTGCGTATCTTAACGTACCGATCAGAGAACGGCTCCTTCCGCCGACAGTTACTTCACCTTTCTTCAGAACTTCGAGAACATCCTGCCATGTTCTGCAGTCATCTGAAAATTCGACGTATGCTTCCCCGATATGTCCCGGGCTGTGTGCATCACTGCCGGCAGTAATGATTTTTCCGAATTTCTTAGCCAATCTTGTGCATTTGAAATTCGC
The DNA here is from genome assembly GCA_963640855.1 of Candidatus Methanomethylophilaceae archaeon. Taxonomy (GTDB): domain Archaea; phylum Thermoplasmatota; class Thermoplasmata; order Methanomassiliicoccales; family Methanomethylophilaceae; genus Methanarcanum. The sequence continues at coordinate 119,545 of CAVIAJ010000001.1, read as the reverse complement.
TCCCGCCATCGATCTTGCGTTGAAAGCCTCGACACCGTCGAAATCGTCGGTGACGTTCTTCGCACCTATTCCAGTAACCCATCTGTAAGGGTGTGCCGCGATTGCAATACCGCCTGCGGCATGTATTGCATTGATTGTCTCAATAATAGAAAGACCGCTTTCGATCTTTGAAGAAATTCCGTAGGCGAGGATGTGTCCTTCGGATGATGACACCTCCTCGGCCGGAATTACGATGATTTCACCGTTGTCTTTCAGTTCGCCGTATGCATCCCATTCGTTATGGTCCGAAACGGCGATACATCCCAATCCGACTTCCTTTGCGGCATCCAATATCTGCTGCATAGTGGATTCCCCGTCATCGGAAAGACAGGAATGGATGTGAAGATCGGCCTTCATCTTACGTTTGCCCCGTCCGTAATCTCCTTATCGACAGTAGCTACACAGTTTTTACCGTCGGAGAGAACTTTCAGCGAACCGTCTGTATCTACGACAGCGGTAACACGGGAAGGCGCTCCCTCGGGGAATACGATATCTTTTCCGCCGTCAATGTTAAACTTACCATTGCTGACGGTGGAAACTTTGAACTTGACTTTCGCGAAGTCTTCATACTCTATTTTTGATTCGGAGTTCTCCAATCCGGAGTTCATGGGAGTTCCGTTGGGAAGATCCTGTGACGGTTTCAGAAGAAGTACCGTTGTACCGCCGATATCTTCGTCATCGGCTGCCAAAAGCATACCTTCGGACTTGATTCCGCGGAGTTTTCTCGGTTTGAGGTTCTTCAGGCAGAGAACTTTCCTGTTCAGCATTTCTTCCTTCTTGTAGTATGCTTTGAGTCCCGCTACGATCGATCTCGGTTCGTCTTCTCCGACATCTACCTTCATCTGATAGAGTTTGTCTGCATCCTGGTGGTCGTCGATCCATACAATCTGTGCGACACAGATATCCAATTTCCTGAAGTCGGCAAACGGACCTGTGATTTCGACTTTCTTTTCGGGTTTCTTCTCTTCTTTCTTGGGTGTTTCAGGCATATCCTTCCACTCCTTCGGTACTTCTATCTTCTTGAACACGGGAACGGGTTCTTTCAGCTGCAGTCCGACTTTAATCGGCGTGAGAGCGGATTCCAATCCCGCATCTGTGATTGAACCTTCCATTCCGAGGTAGTTCCAAACACTCTCGGCTGCTTTGGGCATGAAAGGCCATACCATAAGTGCAAGTGCTTTGGTGAGAGTGAGTGTTGCGTTCATCACGTAACCGCATGCAGTCTTATCCGTCTTAATCAACGCCCACGGAGCCTTGTCTGCGAAGTATTTGTTGCCTTCGCTTGAAAGGTTCATGATAACTTTGACAGCCTTCTTGAAGTCGCATCCGTCAAGACACTCTCTGTATTCCTTAAGTGCGTCTTCAATCAGTTTGATAATGAAATCTGTTTCCGCAGAGTTACCTTCGGGAACGGTGCCGAAGTTCTTGAATGTGAAACTCAGACTTCTGTGCCAGTAATTACCTAAATTCGATGCCAATTCGTTGTTTACTTTGGTTTCGAAATCGACCCATGTGAACTCGGAATCGTGCGTATCGGGCATAACAGCAGAGAGATAGTATCTTATAACATCCGCATCGAAATGCTTCAGTACAGAGGGAATATCGATTGCACCGCCCCTGCTCTTGGAAAGTTTTCCTCCTCTGAACATAAGATACTCGTTTGCGGGAATATCATACGGAAGATTCAGTCCGCCGTATCCCATGAGAATCGAAGGCCAAATGATTGAGTGGAAGGGAATGTTGTCCTTTCCGAGGAAATAATAATTCCTTACTTCCGGATCCTCCCAGAATTCTTTCCAGTAATCCGGTTTTCCGATAATCTTGCTGTATTCTTTGGATGCACTCAGGTATCCTATGACTGCGTCGAACCAAACGTAAATGACTTTTCCGTCCCAGCCTTCGACGGGTACAGGTATTCCCCATTCCATGTCCCTTGTGATTGCACGGTCCATCAAACCGTCTTTGAGCCAGTTTGTGGTAAATGTTTTAACGTTGTGTCTCCAGAAGTCTTTCTTGTCCAAGTATTCCAGGAGAGGTTTCTCAAATGCAGATAATCTGAGGAAGTAGTGTTCCGTAGCTCTGACTTCAGGTTCAGTACCGCAGTTAATACAGTGGGTCTGTTTCAGATCGCCTGCTTCGAAGGTCTTACCGCATGAATCGCACTGATCTCCGCGTACATTCTCCGCACCGCATTCGGGACAGATTCCCTCGACATATCTGTCTGGAAGGAATTTGCCGCATTTCGGACAGTAATACTGATTGGATTCTTTTACATACAGGTAACCGTTGTCGAGGAGTTTTCTGAAAACATCCTGCACAACCTCTTTGTGATTCTCATTGTGCGTCTTTGTGAATAATGAAAATTCAATTTCCATATCCTCGATCGCTTTCTTGTTGATTTCGTGATACCTCTCGGCGATAACTTCGGGAGTTACCTTTTCCTTCTCCGCACTCACAGTAATAGGAGTACCGTGCTGATCGGAACCCGAGACCATCATTACCTCATTACCCAGCAGTTTGTTGTATCTGCTGAATATATCGGGCGGCAGGATTGAGCCGGCCATGTGGCCCAAATGAATGACGCCGTTCGCATAGGGCCATGCGACACACACAAGAATCTTGGACATGGCCCATGGCTATGTGTCATTCATATTTATTTTTGAGCGCTGTCATTGAGCCTATGCCTCGGTTTCGGAGGGTTTGAACTGTCCCGCGAGAATGCTCTTTAACAGGATGTAACTCCAGACTCCCGCAACTACGGAACCGAAAATCTCCATTGCGACGATTCCCCAAATCACGGATGCGAAGGTACCTATCGTGACAACCAGTGCAATACCCGCAATGAGCTGCGTACCGTTTCTGATTAAAGTGCATATAAATGAACTCAATCCTTTTCCGACAGACTGGAACAGTCCGACTGCTACGAATCCCCATGACGCAAACGGAAGGAAGATACAGAGCACTCTCAGACACTCGATCATCTCGGTCCTGAGGGCTGCCGTCGAATCGGAATATGTGAAAATGAGCACCATATAATCCGCAAGAATTTCCGTCAGAAGTGTCAGCACAATCATGAGTATGAAACAGAATTTAAAGGAGTACATGTAGGCGACTTTCATCTTGTCGAAGCTTCTCGCACCGTATGCGGCACCCAATACGGGAACTACTGCACCGCCGATTGCCATAAGAGGTATCATCAGAATGTTGATAAGTCTCCATGTCGAGGTATAGATTGCGACACCGTCTGTGCTGAGATCCGTCATGACGATGACATAGTTCATCGCCATTGAGATGACTGACATCAAAATCATTTCGCAGGATGCAGGAAGACCGACTCTGAGAATATCTTTATCAACCTCTCTGTCGAGAGAGATGTGTTTCACACTGAATCTGATGAAAGTATCTTTCTTTACCAGATACCAATAAAGCATAATCGCGAATGAAAACGCAACAGCGATAATTGTTGCCCATGCCGCGCCTGCCATACCCAATCCGAGACCGACGGAGAATCCGATATCGGTGTGGAAAACATCTGCGAATATATCTCCGTAGATGAAAATCGGATCGAGAATAATGTTGATGATTGCTGCGACAATCTGAGTGGACATTGCCCTTCCCGGTGCACCTTCGGCTCTGAGCAGATTGCTGAAAAGCCCGTTAAGGAGGAGAAGAAGTGCACAGAAGTAAACAGGCGTACCATATTCGATACAAAGTCCGATTGTGTCTCCCGCTCCCATAATCTCCATCAGAGGCCTCTGGAATATCAGCAGCAGAATCATTGCTGCCAGTCCTCCGATGACAACCAGAACAATGGCCTGCATCGCAACTTTATCCGCTGAATTTTTGTCTCCGCGTCCGATGTGACGTGCGATTGCGGACGAAGCTCCCACACCGACACCGTTACCGATACCGATGAGGATGAAAAACAACGGGAAAACGAAACCTACTGCGGCAAGTGCATCGGGACCCAATCCCGCAACCCAAACCGCATCGATCAGGTTGTTTGCGGACTGAGCAATCATTCCGACAATCATCGGCAATGCCATCAGAAGCACCGCCCTCTTGGGATTGCCAAGTAGTGTATCTACTCCTTTTGTTGTTTCGCCTTCCATTCCTGTCACTGACTTGGCTCATACTGGGGCAGTATATAATATTGTTCAATTTCCGTCACTTTCAGCATATGTTTTTGACAAAATAACAAGAGAGCCCCCGAAAATCAATCATTTCCGACCGTATTTTCCGTATCCGGATGTCTGCGGAAAATTCACTTCAAACGCGGAAAATAATTTGTATTCGATGCTCAATCGAAACACCGTGAGATTCTTCAGAGAGAGTAAATCCTTCGGCCCTCCGGCCTTCGTTCTTGCCGGATTCGGTACCGTTGCACTGTTCATTTCAGTATGGATAGTTGCATCCGCACTCGACGGAAGATGGATTTTGGGAGATACCCTCTCAAGTATGGGAACCTGCCGTGTGAAGGAAGCCGAAATGATCTTCAACTACGGCTGTGTGCTCACAGGCGTTCTCGGATGTATATTCGGTCACGGAATCATGAAGTACAACAGAGGATGGCTGTTCCTCAGCGGAGTCTGTACATTCATCGCACCGATATTTCTTATGGGGGTAGGTGCAATCGATGAGAATTACGGCGATCCGCACATGACAATCGCGGGTCTTTTCGGTGCATTCTCTTTATTTGCAATGCTCTTTTCGCTTCCCGGCGATTTCAGAGAACATAAAATGTACTTCAACTTCACACTGGTCATCCTCATTGCACTCGGTGTAGGACAGGTCTTCATCAAAGGATTCGGTTTCTTTGAGGTATTTTCAGTGCTGATGATCAATCTCTGGATTCTTCTCCAGTCGAAGAAATACCTCGACCTTATCGGCCCTATAAGTTACATGGATCCGATTTACGAAAAATTCGGCGAAATCAAAGTGAATGACAGTTTCATAAGAAGACTGTTCCGCAAATGATTCTCCGTACCAACCGTTATATCGTGGATTCGGAATTAACGGATATGGATGTAAAAGTCATCGGGATGAGAGGAAACGCTTCTTTCGACACAATGGTCGGACATTTCACGTCTTTGGGCGGAGAAGTCGTTCTGCTTGATCCCGGACAGGTCTACGGTAAAGACATGTTACTTTCCGCGGCGGAACATGCGGAAAGGGCATTCAGACACGGAACCAACCGTTCCAAGAACATCCTGACGGAAACAATCATCTACGCAGCATCCGAAAGACAGATTTCCAAGGCGCTTTCGAAGATGAAACCGAAAGAAAACGCAACCGAATTCGTTGCTGTACTGTTCGGTATAGACGATCCGAAACTTGAAAAAATCGATATGGAACGTGACGATTCTCTTATCGAAGGAACGCCGGAAAAAGCGGAAAGACTGGGGCTCGTAAACGATATGGGCATTCCGTGTGAGGATTTGGCTCTCGAGCGTGTCGCCCTTCTCGATTTGGCAAAATTCTGAAAAAAACTGCAATAATGCCGGGGTATAACCCCGACATCATTACGCCCTCACCTGAGGGGAACGAATTTGAAACCGTAATGAATGACTCCGGAATCTCCGTCGGAATCGAGTTTGCGGAGAACCGCACGTACGGGCATTCCGATTTTGACATCCTCGAGATTCACGTCAACCAACTGTGACGTAACCGTAAGTCCGTCTTTGGTTTTCACAATAGCAACGACATACGGTTTCTGCATACTGTTGCAGTCGGGCGCCTCGTGGATAACCGAGAATGAATAAACTTCTCCTTCTCTGCAGACCTTATAGGGTTCCATCTTTCCGACGGACTGTCTCCTGCAGTGGGGACAGATCGGTCTGCTGGGGAAATACGCCTTTCCGCATACGGGGCATTTCGATCCTTCAAGGTTGTACCTTCCGGGAATCTCTCTCCATTCTTTCGCTACAGATGACATCAGATCGCCTCCAAAATCGAAACGGTAACAGTCGAACCGGTTCCTCCGACATTCTGCGCAAGACCGTATTTCGCACCTTTGACCTGTCTTCCGTCGGCCTTTCCTCTGAGCTGATCGACAATCTCCGCAATCTGTGCGACACCTGTCGCACCGACGGGATGACCGCGTGCTTTGAGTCCTCCGGATGTGTTGACAATGAGGTTTCCTCCGTTTCCGTAGGTAACTTCGCCGTTAAGAACCGCCGCGCCCGCTTTTCCTCTCTTGAAAAGACCGAGGTCTTCGAGAGCCATGATTCCGGACACGGTGTAATTGTCGTAAACTTCGGCAACCGAAATATCTTCGGCTTTGATGCCTGCGATTTCGTAGGCTTCCTTTGCCGCGGTAACCGTTGCGGTGTATGATGTAATCGAATACCTCTGGAAAAGTGCGAGTGTATCGCTCTTCTGTGTTACGGCGGATACTTTGACGTATTTGTCCGTGTATTTGTCTGCTTTATCCAAAGGACAGAGAACTACCGCCGCCGCACCGTCCGAGATAGGTGCGCAGTCGAACACTCCCAAGGGTTCTGCGACCGCACCCGATCTGAGAACGGATTCAAGCTTAATCGCTTTTCTGAACTGTGCGTTGGGGTTCAGTGCACCGTGTGCGTGGCTGTTTACGGCCATTGAAGCAATCTCTTCTCTTGTTGCGAGGCCGTCGTAAATCATCCTCTGCGCCATCATGGCGTGGAGCGAAGCAAACGTAACTCCCATTCCCGCTTCCCATTCCGCATCGGAGGTAGAATCGAGAATACTGTTAATGGATGCATCGTCGAGATCGGTCATCTTTTCCGCTCCCGCGACTACGACACAATCCTGCATTCCGGATGCGACTGCCATCACACCCTCCCTGAATGCGACTCCTCCCGATGCCTCTCCCGCTTCTACACGCGTACAGGGAGTGTGGTTTGTCGCCATTCCCGAATAATCCGCAATGAGAGCGTCCACATGCTGCTGGTTGATGAAACGTCCTGCGGACATGTTGCCGATGTACATTCCGTCAATCTCGTTTCCGGTAAGACCTGCATCCGCAATGGCCTTGAGACCTGCCTCGATACCGATCGATCTGAATGATTTGTTCCAAAGTTCACCGAATTTGGTGACTCCTACTCCGATTACTGCTACTTCCCTCATCCTAATCACTCCGGTAAGACAATCTTTCCCTTGTACTTCGCATATTTCGCATAGTCAAGGTAGACAACATCGCTGAGCACCTGATCGAGTGTGGGTGCGTTTTCTCTCTTGTATTTTGCAATCTCTTTGGTGACTGTGATATCGAAAGCATCGCTTCCGGCACCGGAACCGTATGAAACCACGAAGATTCTGTCGTTCGGCTTCGCAATATCCAAAACCGCAGACAGTCCCAACGGAACGGCTCCGCTGTATGTGTTTCCGATACTGGGTGTAAGAAGTCCCCTTGCAATCTGTTCCTCGGTGAATCCCAACTGTGCGGCTACTCTTGTGGGGAATTTGCCGTTGGGCTGGTGGAATACTGCGTAGTTATAATCCGCAGGTTCCGTTCCCATTTCCTCAAACATCATCTTTGCCGCAGACGTAACGTGTCTGAAGTAAGCGGGTTCTCCCGTAAACCTTCCTCCGTGTTTGGGGTAAGGCTGACCTTCTCTTCTCCAGAAATCGGGCGTATCCGTCGTAAAACTGAGTGTGTGGTTGATTCTTGCGATGATTTTCTGCGTACCGATGAGGAATGCGGCTCCTCCTGCGGATGCGGAATATTCCAATGCATCTCCGGGCGCACCCTGAGATGTGTCCGCTCCGATTGCGACACCGTACTTCATCATTCCCGAACGCACGAGACCAAGACATATCTGTATGCCTGCGGTACCGGCCTTACATGCGAATTCAAGATCCGCGGCGGTCATTGCGGGCGTTGCCTCAATGGCTTCTGCGACTATTGTCGAAGTGGGTTTCACGGCATAAGGATGCGATTCCGATCCCACATAAACGGCACCGATATCTTTGGGATCCACATCGGGAACCCTTGCCATCATGCCTCTCGCTGCTTCCGTTGCTATTGTGACGACATCTTCGTCAGGCGACGGGATCGATTTCTGATTGATATAGAGTCCCTTACCCATAGCTTTGCCGTCTACGCCCCAGACTCTTCCAATCTCCTCAGGGAGAATCCTGTTTCTGGGCACGTATGCTCCGTAACTGACTATTCCTGCTTCCATCATATCCTCTCCGTCAATGTTTTGATCTTCGTAATCACATCTCCGACTTCCATATCGGTTTCTATAAGCGGCACTTTTTCCAACTGTGCCAATTTGATCGCAAGCGGGTCGCTGTTGTCCGGTTTTATGTATACAACGGCGGCCGGTGTAAGCGGATGCGCTCTTATCGCCACCATAGGCGAACGTCCGAAATGCACATCCGTAAAAATGAGCGCTCTCTCTATACTCCATCCGTAGATTTTCATGTAATCGGACGAATTCAGTGAAATGATTGCCTTCAGTGAGTCTACGACAGTATATCCGTAAATTTTCTTCTTTATTCCGTCGTATCCTATGTTTTTCCCCGAAATTGCCTTGATAAACCTGTTTAAATCTACACCTTCGGGGAATTCTCCCATATCGATGATACATCCGGGCCTTTCGTTGGGTTGGTATTTTCTTATGGTCGGTGAGCCTGCGGCTTTGTCGATGTCGATAAAAGCGTCGATCATCTTCCTGACCATCTGCACTCCGGGAGATTTTCTTCTTCCGGATTCATAATCGCTGATAACCGAATGCGACATCCCGATGGCATCTGCGAGTTGGTGTTGGCTTATGCCGAACTCCTCTCTCCATTTTCTGATTGCTTTCCCGGGTTCGGACGACAGTGCGATTTCGCCTGCCATCTTCTCTCTGAGCGCATCTTCCATAAGTACGTAACAGAGTCAACATATATATCATTGACGAACATATAGTTCGTCGAATAACGAAATCACATCGGACATCCATATGCCAGTGTACTCATGCGAAGATTCTCTCCCTGTTCATACGGCAGAACAGTACGAAGGATACAATCGCGAACACGGGAACAGTCATCCTCAGAACCGCACAGATTCCCGCATCGGAAATGTCGGCAATCGCGACCGCAGTCATTACAACTGCCGCAACCAGGGTTACTGCAGATGAAATATCCGTCATCTTCCTGTCTCCTCTGAACAGCGACAGAATGAGCACGGCAGCCGGAACTGCCGTGATAACAAAGTAAAGAACGTTGATCGCAGTCAGCGAATCGTTGAGGAAAACTAAATATGACAGTCCCGCGAGAATGAAAACACCGATACATCCTGCGATGTGAATCGGCCCTTCTTTGGGATAACCTACCGTTGCGTACAGTATCATCATGAACACCGAAAGCGCAGCGACAAGACGGTCCAAAAGAATCTTAACCGATTCATCCGAAGGCTTCGGTAATGCGTCGATAAGACAGACGACGGCAATAACCGATGAAATCAGAATCAAAGCAATCTGAACATACCAAATTTCGCGGGGTCCGTCGTGTGTCGCGGAATCGATTAAACCCATACATCCCCGATGAATTCACCGATATAAAGGAAATACGTCACATCCGAAATATCATCAATTCAGCCGGCAGACGGAAAGAATGAGTCCGTTTCCTTAATACTTATAAGTAAGTCCTTCATCACCGATATCACACACGAGGTGTATCCGATGGTAAGGATTGAGGATTGCAGGAAGACATTGAGTACGGAAGAAGGCGAAGTAACATATTACAGCCTCAGGGAATTGGAATCGCAGGGCATCATCAAAAATCTGAAAAAGATGCCGTATTCCGTCAAGGTACTCGTTGAATCTCTGCTCAGGCAGAAAGACGGGGAGATGATTACAGATGACGATGTGGCAACCGTCGCATCATGGAATTCCGGGAAAAATACGGAAAACGAATTCCCGTACATTCCGGCACGTGTTCTTCTTCAGGATCTTACAGGCGGAGCCGCGGTTGTCGATCTCGCCTCAATGAGAGCCGCAGTCGATTCAATGGGCGGAGACCCGAAGAGAATCAATCCTCTCGTTCCTGTCGATCTTGTTATCGACCACTCGATTCAGGTCGATTATGCAGGAACCGCGGATGCGGAAGCCAAGAACGAAGAGATCGATTTCAAAAGAAACAAAGAAAGATACGCACTCTTCAAATGGGCTCAGAACTCATTCGACAACTTCCGTGCCGTACCTCCCGGAAAAGGAATCTGCCACCAGGTCAACCTCGAATACCTCTCGCCTTTGGTGCACTGCGTAAAGAAAAACGGAGTTCTCACCGCATACCCCGATTCATGTTTCGGTACGGATTCACACACGACACAGATCGACGGACTCGGAGTAGTCGGATGGGGGGTCGGAGGTATCGAAGCGGAAGCTGTTATGCTGGGACAGCCCTGCTACATGAAACTCCCCGATGTCATCGGATTCAGGCTCACGGGTAAGCTCAGAGCGGGCGTTACCGCAACCGACCTTGTTCTGACAATAGTGCAGATGCTCAGAAGAGTCGGTGTCGTAGGAAAATTCGTTGAATTCTGCGGAGAAGGATATCAGAACCTCAGTCTCGCAGACAGGGCAACCATTGCGAATATGGGCCCTGAATACGGTGCAACCATGGGATTCTTCCCCATCGATCAGAAAACAGTCGATTACCTCAGACTCTCCGGCAGAGATGAGAAACATATCGACACGGTAATCAAATACGCTAAAGAGCAGACACTTTGGTACGACGGCGAAGCCGAGTACACCGATATGCTCGAATTGGATCTTGCGGATGTTTATCCTTCCCTTGCGGGTCACAAGAGACCTCAGGACAGGATTCCCCTCTGCAACATGAAGACAACGTTCCGTGCGACATTGGATGAGTTGGGCGTAAGGGAACAGAAAGAAGCCGAAGGCCTCAGGGACGGTTTCCTTGCAATTGCCGCAATCACATCCTGTACAAACACAGCGAACCCGTCGGTAATGATTACAGCGGGACTTGTCGCAAAGAAGGCAGTCGAATTCGGACTGAAACCGAAAGACTACGTTAAAACATCGCTTTCACCCGGTTCAAGGGTTGTAACGGAATACCTGAAGAACTCAGGATTATTGGAATATCTTGAAAAGATCGGATTCAACGTAACAGGTTACGGATGCATGACATGTATCGGTAACAGCGGTCCGCTCGATCCAGAAATCTCAAGGAAGATTCGTGAAAACAATCTTGTTGCAGCGGCAATCGCCTCAAGCAACAGGAACTTCGAAGGACGTATCCACCCCGACGTAAAGGCAAACTATCTCGCTTCGCCTCCTCTCGTAGTCGCATTCTCGATTGCGGGACGTGTCGACATCGATCTCGGAACGGAACCTCTGGGACAGTTTAACGGAAAGGATGTTTTCCTCAAGGACATTTGGCCCACTGAAGAAGAAATTGCGGAAGTCACCGAGAAATACGTCACAAGAGAGACTTTCACGAAACAGTATGCGGATATCTTCGAAGGTTCCGACAGATGGAAAGCAATCGAAGCACCCGAAGGAGCGCTCTTCGAGTGGGATGATAAGAGCACTTACATCAGAAACCCTCCGTTCTTTGACAATATCTCCGAAGAGCCGAAGATCGAGAACATTGAAAGGGCACACGCATTGGCATCTCTCGGAGATTCGATTACAACGGATCACATCTCACCCGCAGGTGCATTTGCGGCAACATCCGACGCAGGAAAGTATCTGATTTCGTTAGGTGTTGAGCCGAAAGACTTCAACTCATACGGTTCGAGAAGGGCAAACCACGAAGTCATGGTAAGAGGAACCTTCGCAAATATCAGACTTAAGAACAGACTCGCACCCGGAACCGAGGGAAGTTGGTCGCTGTATGTTCCCGAAAACAAAGTGGATACAATCTACGAAACATCGAGAAGATACATCGAAGACAAAACCCCTCTTATCGTTCTCGCAGGCAAAGAATACGGAACGGGAAGTTCGAGAGACTGGGCTGCGAAAGGTCCGTACCTCCTCGGTGTCAGAGCTGTTATCGCAGAATCGTTCGAAAGGATTCACAGATCCAACCTCGTCGGAATGGGAATCGTTCCGTTACAGTTCCTCGACGGTCAGAACATGGATACATTGGGACTCAACGGAAAAGAAGTCTTCGACATCGAACTCAGTGATATTTCGCCGAAATGTGAAGTCAAAGTCACCGCATACAGAGACGGTAAGAAACTCGAGTTCAGGACAATCTGCAGAGTCGACGTACCCGCTGAGATCGAGTACATCAGAAACGGCGGTATCCTCCAGACAGTGCTCAGGAATATGATGTCCTGAGCGCTGTCGGACCCTGTCCCGTACTGGGACGTAGAAACCTTTTTTATCAATGATTTAATAGGGTGGTTCAAGGGCCCTTGGGTTAGCTTGGTATACTTGTGCCTTCGGGAGGCATAGACTCCGGTTCAAATCCGGGGGGGCCCACCACTCCCTCTAATTTTGTCAACAGTTGTCGTCTGAGTTTGATTGCGGATTTGGTTGACCCATTTACTGAATGCTGCATCATCCTCTTTCGATTTAATTTCTGAATGTATGATTTATTACAAAGAATCAAATCAGAAATTTCTTGTTTTAACTATAATTTTTGTTAACGTCAATAGAATGAAAAATTAGGCCTTCTGGCACTGTTTCATTAATTAATGACAAAATTTATTTTCAACGTTTTTACCCCAGGTAAAAACGTCAGAAAAATAGTTTTTACCCGGGGTAAAAACGATAAACCGATTTTTGAGTAATTAACAAATGTTGTACTTCGATCACATTTCTTACTCTATCATAATCCGGTTATGAAATGTCATCGATGGTAACCAAAACTATTAATCATCACTGATAAAATGATAAACTGTGTCGAATTGCTGTTTCAGAGAAGAAATAACCTTTTCAAAAGAACTTGAAAAAGAAATTGTTGAAAGTAAAATGCATGAGTTGGAAAAGATACTTGGCTATCAATTCAATAACATTTTGAATCTTGCCGACGCAATGTATACTGAAAAAATTAACATTAAAGAAACAGGAAGGAAATCAAAGAACTATTACAATGACTCGTTGTCTGTCATGGGTGACTCTGCATTGAGTACAATATTAAGCGAACAGTTATTCAAACGTGGATATTGTAAGGGCGACATCACAGAAATTAAAGCAAGATTAGAAGATAACGATACTCTCAAAAGAATGTCTGACGAAATTGAATTGATGAGTTATGCATTCAATGAATATGGTTTTCTCCCAGAACTTGAAGTGACTATACATCCACCATACAGTAATCATAACCAATATTTGGAAGCGATAATCGGGGCAGTCTTTTTCGATTCTAATTTCGAAGAATGCAAATCTTGGATTCAAAGCGTTTTTCACAGAGGAAACAATAAACATTTTGATCAGAGAATACAATAAATGAAGTCGGAAATAATTACGTAATGAGAATTTTTGATTAAAATCATCTTCTGAGCTGACACATTCCCGACGAATATTCGGTATCGACAACGGACGATCCTCCTTCGGAATTGCATCTGTACACACAGTAGAACAGATCTCTGCTGTAAACGATATCTTCGATGAGGAAGAAATCTCTGTCGATCTTAGTGTAGTATGTGCCTATCTTCCTGTATTCGCGGCCGAATTTTGTGTAGAGGATCAGTCTGTATTCACTGCCTTCCTCGGATTCGCTGTCGAAAGGTACAATCATGAATTTCTTTCCGTCGGAGAAGCACTTTGTGATGATACGGCAGTCTGATGACAGAGAAACATCCTCAGACGGTTCTTCGAACGGAATCCTATATCTTCTGAAATAATCCAAAACATCGGAAGGTATTCCGTCAGTCCCCCCTTCGTCGTACTTTCCCATGTATTTGTACAGTGTAGGGCGGGATATTCCCAATCTCTCCGCAATATCGGACAGTTTACCTTCTGCTTTCAGTGTCTCCGAGATTCCCATAGTTCTGTCATCACTGTGTTTGTATTTATTTGTTGTTAAGTTTACATTTACATTTACAAATTTGTAAAAACAATAAACAGAGCATCCGCTGAATGCTCAGAAAAAACAGATTAAATCCGAAGGATTACTCAACACGCCAAATGAGCATTCCCATCCTCATATCGCGTGACATATCCACAAAACCGTCGACGGAATGTTTTCTGACGATATTCTTCACGATATCTTTCTCTTTATCCGTCAGCGTACGGTAATTGGAAAGGAATCTTGTGTACATTTCGACACATTTCTTCTCCGGCACGGATGATGCGTTACGCTGAGTGAAATAAGAAATTTCTACATCCCTTCCTATCGATGTTAAAAACTCATACGGATACGAGATGTCATAACCGGCATAGGAGTAATCGCATCCGAGTGCTTCCCATATCTCGATCTCAATCCCGTGGCCGATGTTTGCCGATGAAATATACACACAGTACTCCGAAGAATGTTTCTCCATCAGAAGTAACGCATCGGGATCGTTCATAGGGGGGCATAATGATGTAAATGCCACATCGCACACGGTTTCCGACGGAATGTGAAAACAGTCCGCAAGTAACGGTTCGACATTCTTCACGCCTTTTTCTTCGGCGGAAGACATCATCCTGTCGATCATTTTTTCACTGCCGTCGGTACCGATTACACGGGAAACAACGGAGATATGTTGAATGCGAAGGAGCACGTACCGCATCCGATGTCGAGAACTGTTGAATTCTTATTCAGAACTCCTCTCCCGACCGGTTTGTGAACCATGTCATTGGCTATGTACGAATATGCGGAATCATCGTAGATGTCCGCAGAATCGTCCCACATCCTCTGCAGTTCTTCGGCACACTTTCCCTCTCCGACGGAGGGGTGCTTGGAACGTTCCTGTTCCCACTTCTTACGTATGTCGTCGGTTCCTTCCATGGAAATAGTATCAACGTACCGAATAAAACACATACGGACAAGACGGCGTTTGCCGACAATGTTATTCTGCGAATGACGATTGAATAATTACGAAAAACAATAAAATCAACATTGAAGGGGCCCTTCCGGGCCCCGAATGTTTCATTCTCTCTTTATGCTCATCATTAACGGCAGGAAGATAACAGCCGCAACCGCAGCGATTATTCCCATTGAAAGATACAGTCCTTTCAGTCCTCCCGTCAGAGAAATCATTCCCGCAATAACGAATGTTGAAACAAACTGACCAAGGTTGAAGAACGTTGTATATCCTCCCATAACTTTTCCGGAACTTGCCGGCGTGACATTGTCGGAGAGAATGTTCATCACAGTGGTGGTACACATACCCACGCCCATACCGACGGCGCAGGAACTGATGATTATCCATACAATATCTCCCGATACGGAAAGAAGGATCATTCCCGCAGCCATAAGTCCGAGACCGACTGTAAGAAGATACGTCCTCGGCACAACAGTTGTTATTCTCCTGTACATGAGACAGATTGCGGCATTGAACACACCGTTAAGTCCCAATGCAAGACCGATGAGTGTTGTGGATGCATCCGTAGTCTGCATGACATAGGAAGCAAGCTTCGTGGGCAGTGCGTACATGACGATCATCGTTACCGCAATACCCAGATAACTGACTATAATCGCTTTCTTACTGCACTCACGGTCGGGCATATCTGTAACAACGGCATCGTTCACAGGCTCTCTCATGGAAACAATCGCCATAAGTAAAATCAGGAAACCGATTGAATAGATGAGGAATGGTTCATGCCATCCGAACTCGGCGAGAGTACCTCCTCCGACTTCAAGAATCAGAATTCCCAATCCCATTGCCGCAGTCTGATATCCCAAAACCTTCAGACGGACATCTCCGTGATAGTATTCGGTAATCAATGCGGAACAGCATGATGTTATTCCCGCGATACCGACACCGACGAAGAATCTGCCGACCAAAAGCAGCATAAGATCTTCGAGGAAGAATCCGGACACACCGGCGACACCGAATATGAGCAGAGATCCGATTAAAACCCTGACTTTTCCGATACGGTCGGCCAATGCTCCGATAAAAAGACCTGACAGTGCGACTGCCAACGGAGGCAGTGTAACAACCAGATCGACGGTCATGTCCCCTGCTTCGGGAAACGCGGATGCGATTGCCGGGAGCGCGGGGGCCACTGCAGCGCCGCCCAATAACATAAGGGTAGAGGCGAGCAGTACGGTAAGCAGTGTAAACTTCGTTGGTACGAAGCACTTCTCTTGGACCATAAGTTACTCAAAATCGGGACCTATTTTAACCTGTCGGATTGCAACAAATATGGGTGTCTGACACTGCACTAATTAAAGTTTAAATCCAGACAGAATGTTAACCTGTCATTCAGACAGTTCCGAGAGTCTTATGCGTATTCTGTTCACCGCATCTTCTGCGGAAACGGCTTCGGAAACGGCATCTTCCATCGGACATATTCCCGTACCCTTACGGTTGATTATTTTCTCCGTCAGTCCGTCATAATACGCATTGATTCCGGAATCCGAAAGAACCTTCAGAGCGCCTTCACTCAATACAGGTGCGTATACTTCATCGATTTTCAGAAGTGTATAGATAAAAGCGAATGCCCTTCCCACTACCTTGTCCGCTGCGGAATATCCTCCGAGAGATTTTCCCGAATCGAGAACGGAAAGTAACGGCTTCACGCCTCTTTCCGTAAAGGTCTCGATAACATCTCCTGAGCAGATAACGCAGGCATATCCTCCTTCATTCAGAATTTCCTTCGCTTTTTCCGTATCAGAATTCATAAGGGCACACCGTAAAAGGAAAACTCACTCTCTTTCCATCTCGCCGATAGCTTCCTTCATCCCCGGAACGCCGAGATTGATCGCTCTCATCAGATGTTTCTCCGCTCTCTCGATCTTTCCGGATTCCATCATCGACGATGCGATAGCCTGGTGGAGATTTATCAGTAACGACACATCCGAAAGTCTGTTGATTCTGTTCAGATCTTCCAGTATCTCCGCCGCTCTTTCGTGATCGTTCCACATACTTTCCTTATCGGCTGATTCGGAAAGATCTCCCCTCTGCATATATGACGTAACCAATTCCATCGGATCGTCGATACGGGACATCCCATACAGATGTTCTCCGCTTTTAATCGATAACGAGAATGCATTCGCGGCATTGTCATTGAGATCCATACCCAAATCCGCCTCTCCGATGAGATTGTTGAGTTCCACAATCCTGTTCAGACTCCATACGTCGTCGGCATCGCCCAGAAGCTGTGAAGCTTTCTGCGTAAACGGAACGGAATTTTCGTAAAAACAGTATTCAATCAAATCCGCAGCGCATTCTGTGCACATAGTGATGAGTCCTTTTCTGTCGTAATGACGGATTTCGCCCTTCACTTCGCAGAGTCTCGACGCAATCTTCGAATAATCTTCGGCCATCGAATCGTTGTCTTCTCCGCAGAGTAACTGTCCGTGATTCTCGTACATTTTGATGAATGTACCGATATCGATATGTTCCATCCTCTCCGACAGTTCGACGGCATCCTCCAAATCGGTCATCGATGAGGTAAACGAACCCATAAGCAGCAGAATCGTACTCCTGTTCACCAACGCTTCGAGAAGTTCTTCATCGGTTCCTTCCGTCTCGAGTTCTGATACCTTGTCATTGTATTCCCTGAGGGCCTGTTCCAAATGCTCATCGGAGATTCTCATCGTTCCGCTCATACGGTCCGGCATATGATAATTCTTTTCCCCGAATGTATCCGAACTCAGGATTGTGTTGTTTATACCGAAAGATATACAGAAAACAGACCTTAAATACAGTTACAGCAGATAGCGACAACGATGAGACAGAAACGCATATTGGCGATTCACGACATTTCCTGTTTCGGAAGATGTTCGCTTACGGTCGCTCTTCCGATTATTTCGGCTGCAGGCATGGAATGCATCGTTATTCCTACGGCGGTACTTTCCACACACACCGGAGGTTTCACGGGATACACATACCGCGACCTTACCGATGACATTATGCCGATAATCGATCACTGGAAGACACTCGACCTTAAATTCGATGCAATATACACCGGATTTTTGGGTTCATTCGAACAGATCGATATCGTCTGCGAAACATTCGACAGAATCGACGGAATAAGAATTGTCGATCCCGTTATGGCGGACAGCGGAAAACTCTACCCTGTCTTTGACAGTTCGTTCCCTGCAGGTATGCGTAAAGTCTGTGAGAAAGCGGATGTTATTATGCCAAATATCACCGAGGCAACACTCATGCTCGGAGAGGAATACGTTGAAGGGCCGTACACACCCGAATACATCGAAGGTCTTATGGAAAGACTCTCGAAGATCGGAAACTGCAGTGTTGTTCTTACGGGTGTGTACTTTGATAACATCAAATTGGGTGCTGCAACATACGATCCAAAGACGGGAGAGAAATCATTCTACTTCTCCGACAGAATTCCGGGATACTATCACGGTACGGGCGATGTCTTCGGTTCCGCGTTTACTGCTGCATACATGAGCGGACGTACTCTTGCGGATTCGATGAGAATCGCAGTCGATTACACAGTGGGAAGCATTAAGAGAACATATTCCGCAAAAACGGATGTCAGATTCGGTGTGAACTTTGAACAGGGAATTCCCCAGCTCATCAGGGACATTTCCGCAGTGGATGAAACTGCTGACACAGTATCTTCATTGGCATCCGAGATTTGGTATGAATGTTACAAAGACGTTCTCACCAAAGAGCAGATAGACTATATGCTCAACACATACCACTCCAACGCAATGATCAGAAAGGAGATGGATGAAGGTTACAGATTCGTTATAATCAGGGATGAAGACACTCCGATTGGTTATACTTCGTTTGTCAACGAAGGCGACCGCCTGTACATCAGCAAAATCTATCTCCTGAAATCCTACCGCGGCAACGGCTACGGAAGGAAGATTATGGGTATTATCGACTCCTACGCCGAAGACTGCAATCTCGATACGGAATATCTCAGAGTCAACAAAGGCAACCCGACTGTGGACTTCTACAAGAAAATGGGATTCACGATTGCCGACGAATGCAAATCCGATATCGGCAACGGATACTTCATGGACGATTACGTCATGGAGAGGAAAATCTGATGTTCATCCCGACGACCCGGGAAGATATGAGGAAACTCGGTTGGACGTCCCTCGACGTGATAATCGTATCCGGCGATACGTACATCGATTCCTCATACAACGGGGCCGCCGTAATTGGCCACTGGCTCATTGAGAACGGGTTCAAAGTCGGGATAATTTCACAGCCTTCGATCGATTCCGATGAAGACGTAGGAAGGCTGGGAGAACCGGAGTTGTTCTGGTCGGTTACCGCGGGCTGCGTAGACTCGATGGTAGCCAATTACACCCCTACACTCAAATTCCGCAAGGATGATGATTTCACTCCCGGAGGATTGAACAACAGACGTCCCGACAGAGCCTGTATTGCGTATACAAATCTCATCAAAAAGTACCATAAAGGCAAACCCATCGTACTCGGAGGAGTGGAAGCAAGTCTGAGACGTTTCACACACTACGATTTCTGGTCCGACAAATTAAGAAGATCCATCTTACCGGATGCGAAAGCAGACATCGTCACATACGGCATGGCGGAATTATCGAATCTCCGTCTGGCACAGTGTCTCAGAGACGGCAAAGACTGGAAAGAAATCCGCGGAATCTGCTATATGTCCGATAAAGTTCCGGAAGGATATGTTATCACTCCGAGCTATGAAGAATGTGTTTCTTCGAAAGACGATTTCATCTCGGCTTTCAGAATATTCTATCACAACAACGACCCGATTACCGCCAAAGGTATAGCGCAGAAACACGGAAACCGTTTCCTGATACAGAATCCTCCCTCTGAAACATTATCTACGGAAGAATTAGACCGCATCTGCGAAATGGATTTTGAGAATGCGGTGCACCCATACTATCTGAAAAACGGCCCCGTGAAAGCAATGGAGACAATCAAGAACTCCGTTACCGTGCTCAGAGGATGTTACGGTGAATGCAATTTCTGCGCTATCGCAATGATGCAGGGAAGAACAGTAACATCGAGAAGCGAAGAATCTGTTCTCAGAGAAGTAAAGAAAATAGCTTCGAAGAAAGGATTCAACGGTCACATCAACGATGTCGGAGGTCCTACTGCCAATATGTACGGTATCGACTGCCCCAAAAAACACAAAATCGGAGCATGTCAGAACAAAAGATGTCTTTATCCCAAACCGTGCAGAGAACTTCCGATCGATCATACGAAATATCAGACACTTCTCGCCGAAATCAGAAATGTCCCCGGTGTAAGAAAAGTATCGATCGCATCGGGAATACGTTACGATATGATTGTCGCCGATAAAGAACACGGAAATGACTTCCTGAAAGATGTCTGTAAATATCATATCTCAGGACAGATGAAAATCGCACCCGAGCACGTCTGCGACAGTGTTCTCAGACAGATGGGCAAACCCGGAAGAGATGTTCTGCTTGAATTCAGAGACAGATTCTGTAAAATCGAAGAGGAACTGAAAAACGATCAGTTCCTTACATACTATCTGATTGCAGCCCATCCCGGCTGCACGGAAAACGATATGAAAGAACTCTCGGCCTTCTGCAGAAACCGTCTGAAAACCAATCCTGAACAGATACAGATATTCACTCCGACTCCTTCCACGATTTCAACTCTGATGTATTACACGGGAAAAGAATGGGGTACTGCGAACAATATAAAAGTCGAGCATTCTATGCAAGGTAAGCAGAGGCAGAAGGATATTGTCCTGAATCCTCCGAATCGCAGAAGGTGAAAAGATGGTTTACAAGGATATCGAGGGATTGAAAGCCAAGGCAAAAGAAGGCGATCTGCAGTCACAGGTTGAATTGGGAGTCTCGTACCTCTACGGATACGGAGTAGAGATCGATTACGTCGAAGCGTTCATCTATCTTCAGGATGCCGCCATCAAAAACGACGGCGAAGCTCAGTTACACCTCGGCAAGATGTATGAAAACGGATGGGGCATCAAAGCCGATCCGTGGACTGCGTACAGCCTCTACAGACGTTCTTACAAAGTGCACACTCAGGGCTCAAGAAAAGCACTTTCCGACGTTATCGATAAGCTCGCGGATGCAATCCCGATTACGGGAAGACTCACGATAGCAAACGATTTCACTATAACCGCGTGCTGCGAAAAACTCCGCGAGTATATCAGAATGGGAAGAATCGTTCCGTTCGAAGACGATGATGAATCGAATCTCTATATTTCGAACACAAACAGAACAACAAAACTCAACGAATGTCCCTT
Organism: Candidatus Methanomethylophilaceae archaeon; assembly: GCA_963640855.1. GTDB lineage: Archaea > Thermoplasmatota > Thermoplasmata > Methanomassiliicoccales > Methanomethylophilaceae > Methanarcanum. The sequence continues at coordinate 98,246 of CAVIAJ010000001.1, read as the reverse complement.
CTGCGGAGAATGTGTGGAACACAGATAAGCCACACAATCCCCCGCAAAGGGGTTTTTTCTCAACTCCTCACGGGAGGAGTCTCGACATATCTCTGGGGAAGAGAATGCCTTCTCTTACGTTTGGAAGGTCCAACATCTTCGTGATGAGCCTGTCGATACCGATTCCCCATCCGCCGTGCGGAGGCATTCCGAATTTGAATGCATCCGTGTAGAATGTGAAGTCTTCCGGATTGAGTCCCAGTTTCTCCATCCTTGCGATGAGTTTGTCGTACCTGTGCTCCCTCTGTCCTCCGGATGAGATTTCCTGACCTTTGTAGTCAAGATCGAATGAGTAGGAGTACGGTGTTCCGTCCTTCTCCATGATGTAGAACGGTTTGGCGGCTTCGGGATATTCTGCGATGAAGTAAAGGTCCTTTCCTTTGCCTGCCATGTACTCTCCGACAATCTTCTCACCCTCGGTACCGAGATCGTCACCGTCTTTCAGACCGAGGCCTGCGTCGTTGACAATCTTAAGACACTCGGCATATGTGAGTATGGGGTAGGGAGTGGGCTGAACGTTGATCTCTTTACCGAGAATTTCCAACTGTTTCTTTCCGCGCTCTTTCAGTCCCTTAAGCACATAATCGATAACAGTCTCAATCATGCGCATGACATCTTCCTGACTGTCAATCCATGTGAACTCTCCGTCGAATGAGATGAATTCGGTGACGTGACGGTTGGTGTTCGATTTCTCCGCACGGAATGCGGGACCCAATTCGAATACTCTGTCAAGTCCCGTGGACATAAGCATCTGTTTGTAGAGCTGAGGGGACTGTGCGAGGTATGCTTTCCTTCCGAAATATTCAATCTGGAAGAGTGTTGCACCTCCTTCCGCACCGGAACCGACAATCTTCGGTGTGTTGACCTGAATGAAGTTCTTCTCCTCCATGATTTCGGTGATAAGCCTTACCATGAGAGATCTGAGTTCGAATACCGCTCTTACCTCGGGTTTTCTGAGATCCATGAACCTGTTGTTGAGACGGGTATCCATTTCCACGTTGACTTTGTCGATAACACCCATAGGCAGAGGTGTTGCCGCTTCGGAGAAGACTTTTACTCCGGAAGGAATGATTTCAAGACCTAAATCGGTCTGATTGCTCTCTTTGACCTCACCGGTCACTTCTACAACAGATTCTCTTGAAAGTGTTGTGAGTGTTTTGAACAATTCGGGTTCGATCTTCTTCTTGGGGAGTGTAAGCTGAATCACTCCGTACCTGTCCCTCAGTGCGACGAATGAGATACCTCCGAGATTCCTCGTATCCTGTATCCATCCTCTGACAGTGACCTCTCCGTCACCGACCTTCACAGTGCATGAGTCCCTAATGAGAGCTGCCATATTATCTGTGCGCGCGATTGATTGAGGGACTATTAATATTATCGTCACCCGTTTCATTCGGCGATACGGATGACGGCCTTTATCGTAAGAATGTTACCGTTTACCGTGAATTTTACGTTATAATCCGCGAATGCCATCCCGTATTCCCTTCCGTCGTCCTGATATGACGGACGGGGATCCTGACTGAGACATCCGATCAGTGTTTCACGTTCCGATTCGGTAAACGCGGAAAGAAGATCTTCTTCGTATTCGACTTTGAGAGAATGGGAAAAAACATCTTCCGAAAATCCGGAGACTGCATCTTCGTGACTGTCCGTGAATTTAATGTACGGTTTGATGTCGTAAATCGGAGTGTTATCCAAAAGATCCGCTCCTTCAACGGTAAGAATAATTCCGAGAACATCGTCATTATCAACTGAAATCAATCTTACGGAAGAAAGACCCAGATTGTTAGGTCTGAAGGGCGATCTTGTTGCGAATACGCCCATTCTCGTATTTCCTCCGAGTCTCGGAGGGCGTACGGTCGGAGACCACTCTTCTCTGTGATTTTCGGAAAAATCGAATATCAGCCAAAGATGGGAAAACCCTTCGATCCCCCTTACAGCTTCGGAATTTCTGAATTCTTCTTCGAAAACAATCTTTCCGATGTTACGTACAAGGCCACTCTGACGCGGTATGCCGAACTTTTCGTCAAAATCAGTCCGAATGTGTGCTATCGGCCTGATTTCCATCGTCAGCCTCCGCATTATGCATTGCGAATAATTCGTCTGTGGAAATAATGCTCATGGAATCGTCAGACATAAGATTCGCAGATTCCAATCTTTTGGATTCGATATTGCCGTCCCAAACAAAAGATGAGGATTCGGAAACTTTACGCGTAATCTTTCCGCCGTTACCCGTAATGTATTCCGCAATACGGAAACCTATCTCGATTCTCTGATCTTCGAAAGATTCCGCCATTGAGAATATCTTTCCGTTAAGGAAACCGTTTTTATTCATCTTTCCGTCGTAGTATTTCTGAAGACGTTCCTTCTTGAAACTGAGTAACGTGGAATGATACGCCACTTCCGAATCCACGACGGCACCTTTGCCGCACATCTCGATGAGATGCATCGGATCGGTGTTTTCTTCCCTGCAGAGATATTGGAAAATACGGATACAGGTTTTTGCATCAACATTCGATTCTTTGCTGTCATAAGGTATTCCGAAGAGTTTTGCGATTCCCGAAAGGCTGTATGACGGAATGTCCGCGTAATTTCTGACCGTTGTTTTGATGTCAAGAACATTGCAGCCAATCGGTCCGAGACCTTCCCTGCGGTCCATACAGCAAAGGTATCTGAACGTGATTTCCGGAGAGTGTGAAATCAGTATCGCATCCTCTTTTGTAAGAATACTTTCAATCTGCGACCTTACCACTCTGTATCTCGGTGCGTTTTTGAATTTGGAATATTCCGTACGGCAGAATTTTTTGGATCTGCCTGTAGGTTTCGAAGCATTGACGAAAATCTGTTTCGAAACTTCGATATTGAATGCTTCATCCGCTACGGCATAACCGAACATACAGAGTTCGCAGTAAAGCCCGATGTCGCGGGAACATTCAGAATCGAAGGCGATAATCTTCATCCTGACGGTTATCTCGCCGGTGTGTTAATATTCTTTCGTGATGAACGTATGAATTTATCATCCGTGACAACATTTCAATGGTTATGGTAAACTGCAGAATCACGGCGGTGAGAAGGACAGAGTATCCCGATCTCATGAAGAAATATGAGAATCCGCTCGAGAACGCATGCGATATCAAAGTGGGAGATGTTTGGATTACGAACGGAAATCAGAAACCGGAAGGCTTCTGCGACAGCGCGTGGAAAACAATCGAACCTTTCGTCACCATTCTTGTCAACGGCGGAGGAAACTTCTACAACGGATGGATGAAAGACGAACACTCTGCAATGATTTCATGCAACGACGGGTTCAGACCCGTGTCTTTCTATATAGAATTGGAATGAGAGGAGGAATTTCCTCCTCCTGTTTTGGGTTTTTTCAGGCAATCTTTGTGCCTGCTGCAGGTCCGGCACCCTCGTCCCAGACTTCTTTGACATCGAATGTCCAAACTCCGAAGCAGGGGAGTTTGTGCTCTGCGAGTCCTACTTTCATCTGGTCGAACAGGGGTCCTGAATCCTCGCGTTTTGCGTTCTCGAGAACGAGTTCGTAGGATTTCGGTACTGCGGAGATGAGCATGGATGCTTTTCCGTTTGCAAGGATGTTTGCCTTTGCTCTCTTCATGAGAACTTCACCGACTGCAACTTTGGATTCGCCGATGACCATGATGCTTCCGCAGACAATTGCGTGAGGCTGTCCGCACTCGGAAACTGTCTCCAGAACCTTGATCGCATTGGGTGCGATGTCAACTACTTCTTTGGGAATTGCTACCATTAGATTCACCTAAATCGTAATCAGTCTAACAGTACTTAATATGTAAGGAACAACGGTGTAACCAGGTAATCAGTTGAGCATTTCATCGAGGATTCTGAGTACATCTACGCAGTATTTGGGACACTTTTCATATATCCCGGTACTCCTCATAATCATAAGATCCTCTAGGGTGTGAATACGCTGACCCAGCAGTAACGGACAGTTGATTTCTCCGTTGATTTCCCTGAATCTCGAAACCAATTCATCCCTCTTCTTAAACAGGGCATCTTTCCCCGATAAATCTCCGGGAGAATCGTTTCCGAATGCCAATCCGAGAGCCATCATCCCTCCGGTTACCGCACCGCATACGCCGTCCTGTGCCATACCGATTCCGAAACATCCTGCGATACAGTATGCATCTTCCTTTCTGATTCCGTATCTAGGTGCAATCTCTCCGAAGACAATCTGCGAACAGTCGAATCCCATATCGAAAAGTCTGTTGATTTCGCTTTCACTCAGCATCGGGAATCACCCTTTCCTTCTTTCCTTCGGTAATCCAACGGGACATAACACGTTTTGCATTACCGTAATTGAAATCGGCAAGATCGTTTGTAGCCCATCCGTCTTCAAGTTCGGTGCATTTCAAATCGTATTTTTCGGCGAATGCCTTGATATTATCATCGAAATGCTCCTGATCTCCGTTTCCGGTCTGAACACGCATCATTGTGGTGTAACCCGCCATATCAAGAATTGTTCTCATAATTTCCTGATTTCCTGTATCTATGCCGTTGAATAATTCCATAGATGACATGAATCCTTCGAAATTACTTGCCATAGCAGGCGTAAAGTACAGTCTTCCGGGATATTTGCGGAGAAGTCTGAGATATCTCTCGGTACCTCCGACGGGGATACATATGCAGTCGTCGCAGACGGAACCGTCTCTGTTTCTGAAAATACATACGGGCGTTGGAACAGTCTCATAAGCCCAGTCGCAGATGGTATCCAATGCCCTTCCGCATCTGCCGTAATAGAGCATTATCGTATCGACAGCTCTGAAGATTTTGACAATCTGACTCATCATCTCCATTTTCAGCATGTCCGTGTCCTCATGGAGTCCCATAAACATCGTCCAAATGATTACGGTGTAGCCGTCGTGTTCGTAATTTCCGTTGAGAATCGTTGTTTCGTCAACGGGAGTGAATTCCACGCCGTGCTGCCTCAGTTTGGGGATAATTGTGGTGTTGTAAGCACTTCTTACAAGGTATACTCTCTTTACCTCACTGTCGTGCTCAATATTGTAGATTGCTTCGTCCTCGAGCATGGGACAAACTATCATACCGAGCCTGCCTTCGGTCATCGGCAATAGATTGCATCCGAAGTTATTAAGAAGGCAGTATCTTACAAAATACCGTTTAATCAACCTACAATCGCAAGTCCCGCATACCTTCCGCAGATCGCACCTATGACACATAATCCCGCATTCAGAATGAAATTGAATGCGGCATCCGCAATACGTCCGTCGAAGTAAAGATTCACTGTTTCCAGGGAGAATGTAGACATTGTCGTAAATGCACCGAAGAATCCCGTAAAAAGAAACAGTCTGGCACCTGTCGATATTCCGGGGAATGAAAATGTTATCAGCGCAAGGAAAAATGTACCTAAGATATTGACAGCAAACGTAGCCCACGGGAACTGTTCGGTATTCACAACCTGTCCTACCGAAAACCTCAGTACCGCACCTATCGCTCCGCCCAACGCAATAAGCAGAATATCTGCGGCACTTACATCCATAGTCCGGTGATTACAACGAAGATATAACTGATTTTGTTATGTTCAGGAATCAAACAATCCGATGTTCCAGGCATCGGTGTTTATATTATCGGATAATAATCGCGACGGCATGACGGAAAGGGAGAATATCTGCAAAGTTATCGACGTCTATCTGTCATCGTTCGGCAACAGCTGGAATTTACGTATTCTTTACGAATTGTATTACGGACCGAAGAGGTTTAACGAACTGAAAAGACTTCTTTCTCCGATAACACAGGCCGTACTTTCGAGACATCTCAAAATTCTCGAAGAAGCGGATCTTATCGAACGTACCGAGACCGAAAGAGCCGTTTTCTATACAATCTCAAAAGACGGATACACCGTCGTACCGTGGATGATTTCCACATACAATTGGCTGATTGAACATCATCCCGATCTGAAAGAGATGTGAATCGATGCATTACGGTAACACTCTTACGGGAATTTTCATCGAAAGGCCGAACAGATTCATCGCTTCGGTTGAAATCAACGGTAAAGTTGAGAAATGTCATGTGAAAAATACAGGACGGTGTAAGGAACTCCTGATCAAAGGAGTGAAGGTTGTACTCAGTGTATCCGATAATCCCGAACGTAAGACAAAATACGATATTATTGCCGTATACAAAGGAAAACGTCTGATCAATATCGACAGTCAGATTCCGAACCGTGTTGTGGAAGAAAGTCTTCCCCGTATCGGGTTGATAGACAGATTGAAAACAATAAGAAGCGAAACAGTTCACGGCGATTCCCGTTTCGATTTCTTTGCGGAAGGTAAGAAAAAATGCTTCATCGAGGTAAAAGGCGTTACTTTGGAAAAAAACGGAATTGCATTATTCCCCGACGCACCTACCGAAAGAGGACTGAAACACGTAAAAGGATTGATTGAATGCGTAAAAGAAGGATATGAAGCATACATCTTCTTCCTGATTCAGATGAAAGATGTAAGATACTTCACACCGAATTACGAAACACATCCGGAATTCGGCGAAGCACTGATTGAGGCGGAAAAGAACGGAGTACACATCGTCGCATACGACTGCGAAGTAACGGAATCTTCCATAGAGCTGAGAAATTCCGTTAAAATTATCCTCACCCGGAACGGATTATCTTCCTGATCGTTTCCTGCGTATCTTCCGCTTTTGTTCTCGTATTCACAAGGAATACTCTGCAGCATGAAAGGAATTCTCTGAAGAATTCCGTCCTCAAAGCGGTTTTTCTTCCGTCTCTGATCATCTGATGCGGGTTGCAGAAATCGTTCTTCACAATGTAATCCATGGCTTCGTCGATTGACAGTTCCCTGCTGATTTCCTCATCGTTTTGATCTCTTCTCAGGAAAATGACGTATCTCATGTACGTACTGCCTGTGACGGAATCTTTTCCGGTGACCCATCTTACGTTTGCGATTCCTCTTCCTTTGTTGTCGAATTTTGTTGTTTCGACAAGAGGCTTAAACTCTTCCCAAACGTCTCCGATATCCGCATCGATGTAACAGTTCTTCTCCGAACCCGTAGACAGAGGCCTTCCTTTCGTAAGTCTTACGAAATACCAATCGTCGGTGATGAGGTGTGCGTTTTCCATCCTCAGCAGTCCCCACGACTGTGTTGTTTTTCCTGTCTTGGAAGGTGCTATCAGCGTTACTCCCGTACCGTCGATATCCAATGCGGCTCCGTGTACCGAGTATATCTTGTGGGAATCTTCGAGAATGTCCGATGCCATTGCGAGTGCGATACTCTTAATCCATCCATAGTAATCGAAATTGTAAAGGAATGCCGTCGAAGTCATTCTGTTGTACAGAACTTTCAGTTCACCGCTTTCGTCGTTGAGACAGAAAATCCTTGCATGGGTGCGGACACAGTCCAACATCGGATAGAAATTATCTCTCCACATATCGACAGTGATTCTGTCTTCGGAATGAATCTTCACACAGATTCCCGATATGTCCGCTTTCGCGGTGATGAATTTTCTGTCTTTACAGGATCTGTATATCCTTCCTGCCTCGTCGATATCGATCTGAGTGACCTGATAGACCATGGATGTGTATCTCACTCGGATGTATTTTTAACTGAGCGATTCCGCACCTTCGATCTTCACCATATTCGGGAACATGTTCTTCAGCCCCCATTCGGCGATGGTCTTCATAACGGGAATAAGAGATTCTCCCTTGGGAGAGAGTGAGTATTCCACTTTCAGAACAGGTTCCGAAGTGACTTTTCTGAGAACTACGCCGTCTTCTTCCAGTTCCTTGAGCTGTTTCGTGAGAATTCTCGATGAAATACCGTCGATACTCTTGAGCAACTGATTGAAACGCATAGATCCTTTGTAAGCAAGATTGCAGAGAATAACAGTCTTCCATCTTCCTTCTATAACGGACATTGCCGCATCGATTGCACAGTCATATCTCGGCTCATTCATAGATTACAGATGTACACCTAAGTATTAAAATGTAATCTGGTTACCAAATGTAATTTATACTGTCTCCGCATTGTTAATCACATGCGTGCCTGAACACGCAGAGAAGGCAATCAGATGAGTTCGACAGTTGTTATCCTCGGTTCACCGAGGAAAGGAAACTCCGATGCAATCGCAGAGGCGGTTGCAGAGGGTGCAAAAGCAAACGGCAACGAAATCAAGACGTTCAAACTTAACAAACTCGACGCAAAAGGCTGTCAGTCCTGCTACGGATGCAAGAAGACAGGCAAATGTGTTGTAAAGGACGAAATGGCGGAAGTTCTTGAGGCGGTCAGGGGAGCGGATTCACTCATTCTCGCAACACCCGACTACTTCAGACAGAGGACAGCGCAGTACAGGATGTTCGAGGACAGGACATTCAGCTTCCTCGGAGGAGATTTCGTTCCCAACATCGCAGCCGGAAAGAAGGTTGCGGTTGTCGTCACCTGCGGATCAGGTCTCGACGGCGCAAAAGCAATGGCAGCAGACATTGAAGGAATATGGAAGAACTTCTTCAGAGGAGAGGTTGTCGGAAGCATCGTCCGCGGAAACATGATGGCTCCCGATGCGGCTGCAAATGACAAGGCGCTTATGGAAGAAGCAAAAGCCCTCGGAAAGAAACTCTGAAACTTATTATCGGGGCCGGAAGGCCCCGTAAATCGTTTTCTCAATCACGTTTTGATGTTCAGTTCTTGGAACCGACACCGCCGCCGATCAACATTCCTGCTGAAAGTATGGCGGCTGCGACAAGACATCCGACTGCAGACACGCTTCCGGAACCGAAAATGAGTTCTCCGGCCCATTTCACAATGAATGCGATAATTAAGAAACAAACCAATCCGATGATAATCATAATCACCAGGCTGATCAGAAGTTTCAAAATGTTCACAACTGCATCACTGAGTGCCATCCCTTTTCACCCCCTTGTAGTAAGTATATTGACGGATATAGTTTATATAGTTAATGCATAAAAACATCATTTTCCGAAAGTACCCAGACGTCTGAAACGTGTCTCCTGTTAAACCGGACGTACCGGAACAGATACGGTTAAATAGTGTGCCGTGTTAACACTTGACACGGAATACCATGTTCGGTAAGAAAATCAGAATCGAAAGAATCATCGACAGAAACAGCGGAAACGCAGTAATCGTTCCTCTTGACCACGGAATCAGCATGGGTCCCGTTCCGGGAATCGTGGATCTGAGAAAAACCGTCAATGATGTTACGGAAGGTGGTGCAACCGCTGTGCTGATGCATAAGGGAATGATCCCTCAGGGTCACAGAACAAGCGGTCACGATGTGGGATTGATTCTTCACATGTCCGCTTCCACTGACATAGGAGTGAATTCCAACAACAAAGTGTTGGTTGCCACCGTCGAAGACGGTCTGAAACTCGGTGCGGATGCCGTATCGATACACGTAAACGTAGGTGCGGAAACCGAACCGAGAATGCTCGAAGACCTCGGAAACATCTCCAGCAAATGTATGGAATGGGGAATGCCCCTGATTGCCATGGCATACCCCCGCGGACCCACGATTAAAGACTCATTCGATCCGATTGCAATAGCGCACAGTGCAAGAGTTGCATCCGAGCTCGGAGCGGATATCGTGAAGGTAAGTTACACCGGAGACATAGATTCCTTCTCCAAAGTAGTGGAGGGATGTATGGTTCCCGTCGTAATCGCAGGCGGACCCAAGATGGATTCCGACATGGACATACTGAATATGGTCCATGATTCCGTCGAAGCCGGAGGCCGCGGCGTATCCATCGGAAGGAATGTCTTCCAGCACAGAGATGTCAGAAGCATGATGTCCGCCATCTCGGACATAGTGCTTCACGGCGCAACGGTAAAAGAGGCGGCTGCACATCTCGAATGAGGTGACGGCACATGGATTTGGAAACACTCAGAGAAGAAATCAGAAAGAGAGATCTCGAAATCATCAGACTGATTTCCGAACGCACTGCTCTGGCACAGGACGTAGCCAGGACCAAAATGGAAACACACAGGCCTCTGAGGAACATCCCGGTCGAGGAAAAAGTCATTAAGAGATACGTAAACGAAGGCAAAGCAAAAGGACTGAGTGAAGATGTTATGAGAAACGTAGCATCCGCACTCATCGCCGAAGCCGTTGAATCGGAATCAAGACTGATGAAGAAAAATATCGGCAGAGTCGCGGTAATCGGCGGTGCCGGAAAAATGGGCAGATGGATGTCCGATTTGATGACGGAAAACGGAAGTTCTGTAGTCATAATCGATCCCGCCGTAAACAACGGGAAAACAATCAGCGACTGCTCGGACTGCGACGTTGTCATAGTGTCTGTCCCGATTCATCTGACATGCTCAATCCTGAAAGAATTAGATAATATCTGCAGAAAAGATGCGCTGATATTCGATCTCACATCCCTGAAGACTCCTGTCACAGACATACTGAAGGAATTGTCATCGAAAAGAATGGTGTGTTCTGTGCACCCGATGTTCGGACCTTCCGCAAAATCCATGTTCAACAGGAACCTGATTGTATGCGACTGCGGGAACAGAGATGCCGTAAACGAAGTGATCTCGATATTCGACGACCTCGGAGGAAACATCAGAGTAATGGACATCTCCGAACACGACAGTTACATGTCATACGTACTCGGTCTGACCCATGCAGTGAACATTGCACTGTTTACAGTATTGGATAACAGCGGATACACTTTCGAAGATCTGAGAACGGTAGCATCCACGACATTCAACAAAGGGCTCGATACCAACGTCTCCGTCGCAACGGAAGATCCGATGCTTTACTACGAAATCCAACACATGAACTCCCACAGGGACGAAATGTGGAATCTGTTCACCAAAGCCGTGGACGATCTGAAAAAAGCATCCCTCAGCGACGATCCGAAAGAATTCGTATCGATAATGGATTCGGGCAGAAAATACTTCGGAAAAACGGATAGTAAAATATAGGGCCACTAAATCAAGAAAAACGAGGCATCTCAGATGTATGGAAAAAGCATCAGAATGGAAAGAATAACCGACAGGAAAACCGGAAACGCGGTGATAGTTCCTATGGATCACGGAATATCAATCGGTCCCCAGAAAGGACTGATCGATATGAAACAGACCGTAGACGATGTATCGAACGGCGGAGCGACCGCCGTACTGATGCACAAGGGACTTATCAGATACTCATACCGTAAATCCGGAAGAGATGTCGGACTGATTATGCACCTCTCCGCTTCTACGGATCTCGGACCTTCGAGAAACAGCAAGGTTCAGATTACAACAATCGAAGAAGCAATCAAATACGGTGCGGACGCCGTTTCCATACACATCAACTTCGGTTCGGAGGACGAACCCTCCATGCTTGAAACAGCGGGAAAGATTTCGGAACAGTGTAACGACTGGGGAATGCCCCTCATCATCATGGCCTATCCCCGCGGACCCGAAATCAAAGATGCCTTCGACCCCGAAGCCGTGGCACACTGCGCAAGAGCGGCATCCGAACTCGGTGCCGATATCGTAAAAGTAAGTTACACCGGAGATATCGATTCATTCAGGTATGTATGCAAAGGTGCATTGGCACCTGTCGTAATCGCAGGCGGACCCAAGATGGATTCCGATATGGATATCCTGAACATGGTTCACGATTCCGTCGAAGCCGGAGGTCACGGTGTATCCATAGGGAGAAATGTCTTCCAGAACAAGAACGTATACGGAATAACCAAAGCCATCTCGAGTATCGTATTGGACGGTTACTCTGTTGAAGAAGCAGCCAAATTCATTAAGTGATTGAAATGAAGAAACTGATTGTCAGGGCCGACAGGTCCGATGACCGTGAAAAGAGAAAGGAATACGTCACAAACGGACTCGAAGCGGGAATATGCAGATTCATCCTCAGAGAAGGGGATGAATCCTTCGAGGATCTCGGTAAAATGGATGCATTTTACACAAAAGACGGCGAATTCACAGATAATTCGATCATTTCAATGAATATCGACGATCCGAAGTCACAGGCGGAAGCTATGAACATGGCCGGAAAGAAAAAAGCGGTCATTGCGGAAACATCCGATTGGACAGTCATCCCTCTTGAGAATCTCATCGCAAAGTTCGGCGGAAGCGGAACGGAAGTATACGCAACCGCAAAAGACGGTCATGACGCCAAACTCTACCTGACAACTATGGAGAAAGGTGTCGACGGTATTGTCATAGATATTGACAATCCCATGGAACTCTCAAAATTCAACGATACGCTCACCGCAAGTCCCGAAGAGAATCTTTCGGAAGTTACCGTTGTTTCGGTCACTCCCGTTGAAATGGGCGACAGAGTATGTATCGACACATGCAGTATGATGTCTCCCGGAGAAGGTATGCTCATTGGCTCATACTCCAACTGTCTGTTTCTCGTACAGTCGGAAAGCGAAGACAACGGTTACGTCGCAAGCAGACCTTTCAGAGTGAATGCGGGCGCTGTGCACTCATACATCGAAGTACCCGGAAAAGGTACGAGATACCTTTCAGAACTCAGGAGCGGAGACAGTGTGTTGCTCTGTGACGGAAAAGGAGAGACAAGAGTGGCATCAATCGGAAGATGCAAGGTCGAAAAAAGACCGCTACTTATGGTCACCGCAACAGACGGATTGAGAGAATACACGGTAATGCTCCAAAATGCGGAGACTATCAAACTCGTGAAGAAGGACGGTTCCGAATCCGTTACGAAGATCAAAGCCGGAGATAAAATCCTTGCAAAGATCGAAACGGGCGGAAGACACTTCGGAATGCCCGTCGAAGAATCCATCTCGGAGAAGTAGATGAGAATCTGTGCCGCATACGGTTCCGCCGTTCCTTTAAGGACTGAATCGGAAATGCATGAAATCCGCACGGATGTTTTCGACACCGTTCCCGATACGGGTGAAAACATTATACTGACACTCTGCGGAAAGGATGTGAACATTATACCCGAAGGGTTCGGAGGACTCGTCGATGTAGGTAGCAATAATATTCCGATTCCGTTCAGGAAGATCAGATCAATCCATGATTTCGAAAGAACTCCGAATTCCGATGAGACGGTATCAATGCTGTCCGAAGGAGATCAGGAAATTTCCAAAGGCGCATTCATGACATCGTCTTTCACGGATCTTCATTCGATAATGGATGCATCGAAGAATCTGAAGAGAAAACATGTAATCCTCGGAATGGGCGAAATCGGAAAAATCACGCGTATCAGACAGTCGCTGTTAGGCAACGAGTTTACATTCGGTTACGTCGGCACACCCACCGCACCAGGTCAGTTAAGTGCGGATGAGTTGGAGAAATTGGGTGATGACTGTGTCATAACTGGAATTGCGGGATATCCGCTTTCGCATTCAAAATCGCCCGCAATGCATAATGCCGCATTCAAAGCAATGAATATGAACGGAATCTACCTGACATTCGAATCGCCCGATATCGAACATCTCGGAGATGTCATGATTGATTACAAAATCCGCGGACTGAACGTCACCATACCGTACAAACAGGACGTCATCGGACAGACGGATTCATTATCCGATACAGCGAAACATATCGGTGCCGTCAACACAGTAATCAACGATAACGGAAAACTCATCGGAGACAACACGGATCACGTCGGAATATCCTATGCATTTTCGGACATCGTACTCAAAGGAAAGAATGTACTGATTATGGGTACGGGAGGCGCCGCACGTGCCGCAGCATACACATTCGTCAACTCGGGATGCAATGTATCGATCTCGGGAAGAACCGAATCCCATGTCAATGGAATATGCAGTGACTTCGGCTGTGAAAAACACAGAGGAAGTGCAAAAACATTCGATGTAATTGTTAACTGCACTCCAATCGGTCTCAGAGAAGGAACTTACCCTTCGGACATCGGAGATTTACATCCGAAACAGATTGTATTCGACATGGTCTACGGCCGCGATACGCCGTTAACCGTAAAAGCGAAAGAAAACAACTGCAGATTGATCGACGGCAGAGAAATGTTAATCGGACAGGGTGCGGAATCCTTCCGTCTCTGGTTCGGGAAAGAACCCGATTACGATGTAATGAGGGGGGCAATCGAATGAAAGGACGCGGAATATCACACGGTGCCGTATCGGTTCTTAACGCAATCCCGTGCGGAATAGGTTCCACTATCGGAGTCGGACTTACTACAGAAGTAACCTTTTCGGATTCGGATGAAACGGAAATCACATTGGTTGACAGACCTAACATGAGCCCGGATCTTGTGAAAACGTGTGTCAGAGATACACTGAAACAGATCGGACAGGAACCTCTCGACTACAGTATAACCGTAAAAACCGAAATCCCTCCGTCCGTAGGGCTGAAAAGTTCGAGTTCCGTCTGCAACGCAACAATCAATGCGGTTCTCGATGCATTCGGAGAAAAGATGGATCCTGTCGAACTCATCAGACTCGGCGTAAGATGTGCCAGAGAGTGTAAGGTCACCATTACTGGATCTTTCGACGATGCATGCGGATGTGCATTGGACGGGTTGGTTGTTACCGATAACAGAACCGACGAACTTATCGGCAGATATGACATCCCGAAATACGATGTAATAATCTGCGTACCCGACAGAACAATACCCAAGAGTAAAGTTCCCAGAGAAAAATACGCAGAATTGTCCGAAATTTACAAAGCAATGGTACCCGAAATCAAAGACAGTTACCTGAACATACTCACAGAGAACGGAAGATATGTCGGAAATATCATAGGAGATAAACCGGACATCATCGACAGAGCATTGGAATCCGGTGCTTTGGCCGCGGGAATATCGGGCACGGGACCTTCTGTCACCGTCATTACGGAAAAAGGCAGAGGAAAGAAGATTGCGGAAACAATCTCTCAGAATTACATAATCACGGAGACGAGATGATGAATATCACATTCTCAGGCGGAGAAGCAAACGGAACCGTATCTCCTCCTGCATCCAAAAGCTACACACACAGAGCGATAGTTATGGCCGCACTTTCCGGCGGAAAGTGTGTTATCCGCAATCCGTTGGATTCTTTCGATACAAAAGCCACTGCAAATGCGGTAAGATCGATGGGTGCGACAGTTGATTGGACTGAAAAACAGATTACCGTTAAAACCGACGGAATACACGCACCGGACAGAACGATAGATGTCCTGAATTCAGGTACAACGATGAGACTTATGACCGGTATTTCGGCTCTTTTCGATTCAACCGTAACAATAACAGGTGACGAATCCATCCGCAAAAGACCGATGGGGCCGCTCCTCGATGCTTTGGAGGACTGCGGTGTAAAATGTGAATCTAATAACGGCAAAGCTCCGATAAGTATCACGGGACCCGTAAAAGGCGGAAGAATCGAAATCGACGGAAGTATTTCCTCGCAGTTCGTTTCATCTATGCTGATGATGTCTCCTCTGATCGGAAAATCAACAGACATTATTCTGAAAGGAAAGACTGTTTCTCAGCCGTACATCGATATCACAATATCTATGATGAAAAAATTCGGAATCGATGTCATAAAAACAGATTCCGGATATCATATCGAACCTCAGCCGTACATACCGTGCGACTTCACCGTGCCTACGGATTTCTCATCCGCCGCCTTCCCGCTTGTTGCGGGAGGACTGTCGGGAAAAGTATCCGTTAAGGGATTGGATATGAATGATCCTCAGGGCGATAAGAAAATCGTTGAAATCCTGAAAATGACAGGGTGTACCGTCGGAATCGACGGAGATGTAATAACATGTTCACGCAACGGCCGTCCGAAAGCGTGCGATATCGACATCTCGGATGTTCCCGATCTTTTCCCGATTGCTGCCGTACTTCTCAGTACCGCAGACGGCACAAGCAGACTGTACGGAGCACCTCAGTTACGTTTCAAAGAAAGCGACCGTATAAATTCCGTGGAAACCATGCTCGGTACATTGGGTGCGGACATCCGCGGAACGGATGACGGCTGTGTAATAAACGGTGTGAAACGTCTCAGAGGCGGAAGAATCGATCACAGAGGAGATCACAGACTGATGATGGCAGCATCGGTTGCATCGTTGGTGTCAGATAACCCTGTTTCAATGGAAGACGACGGCTGTTGGAACGTATCTTATCCCGATTTCACGGAACAGATGCGTTCTTTGGGAATAAGGTGCTGAAATGTACACTGTGGGTAACAGATTAAAGATAAGCCTCTTCGGCAGAAGTCATGCGGACTGCATCGGTTGCATCATAGAAGGTCTTCCTATGGGCATGCGCATCGATTCCGAAAACATTGCAAAATCAATGGAACTAAGAAAACCGTCCGAAGGAATAGGCACTCCGAGAAAAGAAAAGGATGAAGTAATCTTCAACTCGGGAGTGACCGACGGCGTTGTATCTTCACACTCCGTTATGCTCACGATAAAGAACGGCAACAAAAAATCTTCATCATACTCGGGATTCAACATAACTCCGAGGCCTGGACATGCCGATTTACCTGCATTGATAAAATTCAGAGAATTCGACGTATCCGGCGGAGCTCAGTTTTCCGGAAGAATGACCGCTCCTTTGGTAGCCGCAGGTGCGGTTGCTTCACAGTATCTCAAAACCAAAGGAATTGAAATTGCCGCATACACCAAACAGATTTCCTGCATCAAAGACGGAGAAGAACACACTTTCGATGAAATCTTCGGATCGAGAGCATTCAAAACACGTGCAGTATCCGAAAATTATGATAAAAAAATGACAGATTGTATCTTATCTGCATCCGAAGACGGAGACAGTGTCGGCGGCGTCGTAGGATGTATGGTAAAAGGACTTCCGATCGGATTCGGAGGCATATGGTTCGATGCATTGGATGTTACCGTAGCGAAAATGATGTTCTCCATCCCTGCGGTAAAAGGAGTGGAATTCGGCAGAGGATTCTCAATTGCGGAAATGAGAGGATCCGAAAGTAACGATCAGTATTGTATGAAAGACGGTAAAATCTCGGCATCTACGAACAATATGGGCGGTGTATGCGGAGGAATGAGCGACGGAATGCCGCTGACGTTCAATGTTGCATTCAAACCCACGCCGTCAATCTCCAAAGAACAGCACACAGTCAATCTCGAAAAGATGAAAGACGATACAATCTCAATCAACGGAAGACACGATCCCTGCATCGTACCGCGTGCAGTAGCGGTTGTAGAAGCAATGACTGCAATCGCATTAATGGATCAGGACCTGTCATTCCATTCTGACGAGTGAAAATCTCGTCATATTTTCACTGCTGTCTTCGACGTTTTCTCTGTCAAGGTATAAGCCGTAATGCTCGCCCGCATCACGTCTGCAGACGGCGGCACTTCCTTCGGGCAGTTCACCCTTTGAGAGCATTTCCGCAGCGTAAGCAGTATCCTCGCATTCAGCAAGTTCCGCACCGGGATAGTATTTTGCGAGATTGCCTTTGGACTGCTGTAAAGCCTGTATGTGCGACACCAATCTGTTCACCGTATCATCCTTATTCTTTTTGAACACACAGTGATGAATCGGAGACCACATTTCATCCAATTCCTTCAGACCTCTGACGCATTCCATAACTTCCTTCGTTTCGATAACGATTCCGGCAAACTTATTTTCAACCACAAATACACCGTATTCGATATCCCTTGACAGAAGGGCATCGAGAACATTCCTTGCAGTCATCAGAGGAACCAATTCGATATCCCTGAGATCGAATTTTTTTGAGAATGTCAATGCCATCTCTTCGCTGTTGGAAAAAGGAATTCCCATGTATCCGATCCTGGTCGTCATAATTGAATCGCGACGGCCATACCGGAACATTAATAAAAATATTGACCGGGCGGATTTTCTCCGACGGAACATATCCATCGAAAATACGGGAATATCTGCATATGGCACATGATATTTCCGCCGTTAAGTTATTTATCATATGTGTGCACTCATCGCTTTATGGCTACGGCGGTAATCTACACAACCAAACTCGGCTCCACCAGACAGGTCGCCGAATATATCGCATCGAAGATCGGTGCGGAAGCGATACAGCTTTCCGATACTACGGATCCGTCAAAATACGACAGAATAATTCTCGGTTCTGGAGTCTACGCAGGAAAAGTCTCCAAAAAAATGAGAATTTTCATCGAATCAAACAAAGATCAGCTGAAAAACGCAAGTCTCTTCGTCTGCTGCATGTTCGGTGACGAAAAAGGCGCAAAACAGTTGGCAAAGATTTCGGAATCGACCGGTATCGCAGATGTCATCTTCTTCGACGGTGTGAAAGATCAGCTTTCAGGCAAGAAGAAGAAACTCTCTGAATACGTCGAAACATTGTGATAATATGAGCACACTCGGAATAATACAGATTATACTCTACATCATCCTGAACATAATCGCATTTTCAATGTACCTCGCAGACAAACGTAAAGCCGTCAACGGAGAATGGAGAACAACCGAAAATGCATTGATTGCAATCGGACTTCTCGGACCGTTCGGTGCGGTTGCGGGAATGCATGTGGCACACCACAAAACCCAGAAGATCAAGTTCAAACTGAACTACATCTTCCTTGCGATTCATGTCGTTCTGATCGTACTTTTCTTAATCCGGTGAGAATCCCAGCCGTGCAGTTTTCTGACATCGGTCTCCATTCCCGGAGTACCGAGGAGAACTACGCGGCTGTCGGCTTTTTCTTTGATTATTTCTTTACCGACAAGACTTCCGAGCTGTGATGAAAATTCTCTGATTTCATCGAATGAAGGCATATTGTTCATCGAGAGTCTCGTTCTCGAACCGCCTACGAATACGTATCCTTTCGGTTCGATAAGATCGGGATCTGCAATTTTATCCAATTTTGCGTACTCTTCAACCCAACCCATGTTGAGATCCTTGACGAGTGTGTGTCTTATGACCGTTCTCGTATCCAACGACGGGAGAAGTTCCAACGTCTTCATCAGTCTCTCCCATCCGTCTTTGATCTTCGGTCTGCAGACTTTTCTGTAAATTTCCTCGTTCGGTGCGGCAACCGTGATGTACAATTGCATCGGAAGTTCGTCCAATTCCGCGAGCCTTTCGGGATAGGTGCCGTTTGTAACAAGGAACGTAGTCATTTTACGTCTGTGACATTCTTTGATGAAATCGGAAAGATACGGATATGTAATCGGTTCGCCGGCAAGAGAAATCGCAACCTGATTGGGTTCGTTTGCTTCTTTGAACATCTGTTTGGAGACTCTTGAATCGCCGTTAAAACCGGAAATAAGCAGCCTCTGCTGTGCGATAAGGTTGTCAAGCATATCCTTGGGCTCGGCCCAATCCTTTACTTCGAAATCCTTCTCCTGCACTCTCCAGCAGAACTGGCACATGTGTGAACATTCGTTTATTGCAGGCGTCATCTGAAGACATCTGTGGCTGTCGATACCGTAAAAATCATGTTTGTAGCATGACCTCTGCCTCACCATAGATTCTTTCATCCAATGACAAAGTTTGACTGCGGCATGGTCGTTGTACAGCCTGTATTGCTGTTTGATCAGGAGATTGCGGTAACCTTCATCCATGAATATCCCTCAGAATTCGAAGAGACTCTTCTGTCCCTTCTTCGGCTGCGGTTTTTCTTCGACCGGAGGTGCTGCCGTTTCTTTGACAACGGCCTTCGGCTTATTCGTTTCTTTCATTGCCGCCGCTGCGTCAATTGCCTTTGTGACAACGGCGGAATCCACTTTTGTATTCAGTATAAATGCGATATCTTCGGCATCGAGGCCTGCATCGTTGATTAAAGATGCACATAACTCGGGATCTCTCTCCATTATCAGTTTCAGCGGAGGGAGAACATCCTGCGAAATTCTTTTGGTCGAAGTGTGAAGATGATCTGCAAGCTTCTGACATAATACGGCTTTGGTCTGACGTACACCTTTCGATCTTGACATTTTCGTCAGGTAGGAAGGATTCTTGAACCATTCGTTGCTCTTTTTGTTGGTCATCCTCGCTACACACACGCCCGAAGTCATCATATCCGATGCGTATGACCACATGCCGTAGTACTGACGTTTGCTTACTCTTCCCAAAAACACGTCGGCTCTTGAAAGTTTTCCGTACCCTCTGTAAAGATCCCCTGTATCGGGATACTGACGGGGAAGATTCTCATCAACCCAAAGCATCACCATGCCCGGTTCTTCATCCACGTCACGGGCCATCTGCCTTGCCGCAGTAGCATCTGCATTCCAGAAGATGACTTTCATCAGATCGTACATATTCTTCTTCACGATACGTCCGGAAAGATCGTCCGTGTCTTCCACAGTAACAACACTCTTCCCGAGTGCCAGAGATTCCAAATCCCTTACGGCCGCACGTATGTCTCCGTTGGAATTCTTTGCAATACGGTCGAGGGCTTCGTCGGATATTTCCACCTTTTCGGAGATACATATCCTCTTCAGAGCCTTCATTATCGTATTCACAGGAGGAGTCTTGAACGTCAGCTGAATTGTATCAGTCTTTATCGCAGAAGATTTCCTGCTGAGATTGTAGAAATCGTTTACAATCAGAATCACAGGCTGTTTTGTGGATTTGATCAACTCATTGATTGCGGGTATCGCACCGCGGTCCGCATTTCCGAAGAGACTGTCCGCCTCATCGAGAATGATGAGTTTTCTTCCTCCTTCTTTGGTACTGAGATATTCTCCTCTGTCGGAGAATGTGTTGGAGTATGCTCCTCTCAGCGCGACGGATTTTATCGCATCGCCCGTACGCTGATCGGATGCGTTCATTTCAATCAAACCCCAGGAAAGTTCATTTGCAAGAGCTTCGGCGCATGTTGTCTTTCCCACGCCTGGAGTTCCGATCATAACAACGGCCTTCTTCTTCGGAATGCCTTTGTTCCACGATTCCGCCCATGCTCTGAGATCGGCGACAGGCCCGGGATTGCCCAATACATCTTTCAGTACTCTGGGTCTGTATTTCTCCGTCCAATCCTGCGACATGCTGATCACTCCATGCCGTTGAGCTTACGTTCGAGCTCCGCAATCTCATTGTCCGCTTTCCAATTTGAACTCAAGTCATACATCGGAATCGATTTCTTACGGATTTTCGCTTCATTCAGTTCTTTTACCAACTGAGCGCGTTCTTCCTCTCTGCCTTTCCACATCTCATCAAGAGATTTTGACTGCATTCTTGAAAATTCGGAAGACAGTTCGTCGGAAAGACGGTTGTATTTCCCCGAAGTGGAAACAAGGGCGTCTTTCATTCCGTAATCTTCGAATTCGGTGACGAAGGCATCGAACTGTTTCAAAATACGATCCGTCATATCGGAACACGCCTCACACGTACGGATTTTTTTTCCGAATTCCATTGAATCCAATGAATTGTAGATATCTTCCATGACTTCGTTGAAGACCATCAGATTGTCCATTATTCTCTCGACCTCGAAATCGTATCCTTCGATGTCGAAACTGTCTCTCGTCGGAACTTTCAGCGACGTACACGTTTCCGTTCTGTCGTACGCCATCAGAAGATTCTCATCCGTCTCGGAAGATCTGTCGTAAACCTTTGCAATGTTCTTTACATCGCGTTCGAGGTTCGATCCGCATTTATTGCAGTATCCGAATACCTTACCCTCACGGAAAGTACAAAGATTACCGCATTTCGGACACCTGACGGATAACTGAGACATACTCCTCCTAATGACGGCATAGATTATAACACCTGTCGCATACGGGGGCGAAGTATCGCCGGCGATACCTTAGGTATATTATCCCGTATTCCGTTTCAGCGTTCATGAAGATCACACTCGTACAGTCCAGAGGCCTTATGAACGATCCGACTGTCAACTTCTTCAAAGCGAGAATGAGAATCAACAACGTCGAATCCGATATCTTCGTTCTCCCTGAGATGTTCTGTTCTGGATACACCGGAAAGCCGAATGAGATGGCTGTGGATACACTCGATGCAAAGATTGTTTCCAAACTTTCGGAACTTTCCGTGAACAGAGGCTGTGCGATTATCGTCGGCTGTCCGAGACTCATCGACGGAAAATACTACGACTGTGCGCTGCACATAAGCGGAAAGAACATCAGCACATACAGAAAGATGATTCTCTCCGGTGACGGTGCATTCGACGAAAATGAGTACTTCGCAGCCGGAAACCAACCTATGATTATCAATCACATGGGTACAAAAATAGGAATTTCCGTAGGATACGATCTTCTTTCGACGGAACTCTACAAATATTACGCAGAACACGATGTCGATCTTCTGATATGCATTTCCGCATTCACTGAAGAACAGATGAACAGATTCGACAGCATCGTGAAATCGAGAGCTTCCGAAAATTCTCTCCCCGTCATTCTCTGCAATATGGTCGGACCCGACTGCGGCATGAATCTCATAGGCAGGAGTAAATTCATCGGTCCCGACGGTAACGTCATCGAAGGATGTACCGAAAGCAGTGATGTGAGGGTATTGGATGTCGATGTCGATATGCTCAAAGAAGCGAAGAAGAACAGAATCATCCTTCCCGATCTCGTATTCGGGGAGTGTATATGCGTTGACAGTGAATCCGGAAACGGAGAAAACGCAAAAGTATGCCCCTACACCGGCGCAATATTGAAATGAGTGTCGGTACTGCGAATCATTCATGCCCTTACGGGTATCGGTGAGATAACATGATTGACGGCCTATTCGAAATGCTGATGCTGCTGTGTTTCGCAGTAGCTTGGCCTTTTTCGATTCTGAAACAGCTGAGAACGAAAAGGACCGAAGGTAAGAGCGTACTGTTCTCCTATGTCGTACTTTTGGGATATCTGTGCGGTATTATCAACAAAATCGTGATCAATCAGATCAATTATGTTATGTTCTTCTACATCCTCGATTTCGCACTTGTATTCACGGATGTTGTACTTTACTACAGATACTCGCGTATGGCTGCCCGTAATGCTGTCAAAACAGAATAATTCCGGGCGTTTCCGCCCGGATAAAGATTTTCAGAACAGTTTGAAGACAAGATCGGAGTATCCGACCGCATCGTCAAGAGGAATGCCTGCATTAATCGAAGCCTGAGCGTACATGATTTTGACGAGATCTTCCGCTCTTTCTTTATCGTTAAGGAATGCATTGTCCAATGCTTTGAAAGCAGGGTGCGAAGCGTTGAGTTCCAACACACGCTGGGCTTTCATCCTGGTTTCATCGGAACCGGGCATCTCCGCGAAGTATTTCTCCATTTCAAGTGTAATGTGTCCCTCGCTTGTCAGAAGTACTGCGTGATTCTTCAGTTTGTGTGAAATCTTAACGGCGGATACTTTTCCGTCGAGAGTTTCTTTGGCGAAATCAAGGAGTTCTTTGTATGTCTCCTCGTTCTTCTCCGCTTCCTTCTTCTCCTCTTCGGATTCGATACCGAGATCGTCGGATGTGACGTTACACATCTTCTTCTCCCTGTATTCGGCGATTGTCTTCATTACGAATTCATCGACATCCTCTGTCATGACGAGAATATCGTATCCTTTGTCACGGACCTGTTCGGTCTGAGGCATGTTCTTCGCCTGTTCGACGGAATCTCCGGTTACGTAGTAGATGTTCTTCTGATCCTCGGGCATTGAATCGACGTATTCATCGAGTGAAACCAATCCGCCCTTCTCCGAAGATGTGAACATGAGGAGGTCCTGAAGGAATTCTCTGTTTCTGCCGTAATCTTCGACGAGACCGTATTTGAGCTGCCGTCCGAAGCTCATGTAGAACTCTTTGTAAGTCTCGGCATCTTCCTTCATTATTCTGAGCAGTTCGGCTTTAATCTTCTTCCTGAGATTCTCTCCGATTGCTTTGAGCTGTGCGTCATGCTGCAGAACTTCCCTTGAAATGTTCAGTGAGAAGTCCTGTGAATCCACAACACCCTTTACGAAACGGAAGCAGAACGGAAGAAGATCCGCGCATTTGTCCATAATCAGAACACCGTTCGAAAAGAGCTGAAGTCCCGGTTCGTATTCTCTTGAATAGAAGTCGTAAGGTGCCTTCTTGGGGATGAAAAGCATCGCTTTGTAGGAAACGAGACCTTCCGCATTGACGCGGATGACAGAGATAGGATCTTCGAAATCATGGAATTTGGTCTTATAGAATTCCTTACACTTCTCATCGGTGGCGGATTTCTTGCTCTTCTGCCAAATCGGAACCATGCTGTTGATAACTTTATCGACAGTCTTGGTGACATATTCTCTCTTGGGGTTGCCTTTCTCATCGTTTTCACCGGTTTCTTTCCACTCGCCTTCTTCCACATCCATGTGAATGGGCCAGCGGACGTAGTCCGAATATGTTGTGATAAGTTCCTGAATCCTGTAGGGTTCGAGGAATTCACAGTAATCTTCATCCTCGGTGTCGGGTTTGATATGCATTATAATATCTGTACCGCAGCCTTCTTTCCCGCATTCGGCAATTGTATAACCGTCTGCTCCGGAACTTTCCCATTTATATGCAACATCGCTTCCTGCGGCTTTCGAGATAACAGTGACTTTATCGGAAACCATGAATGCACTGTAGAAACCGACACCGAACTGTCCGATAATCGAATCGGCACCTTTCTTGTCGCCGTTTTCCTTCTTGAAATCGAGTGAACCGCTGTGTGCGATGACACCGAGATTCTTCTCCATTTCTTCCTGTGTCATTCCGATACCGTTATCGCTGACGGTAATTGTCCTGTCCCCGTTATCGATTGACACCTTAATCTTAAAGTCCTTCTTGGAGAGACCGAGCGATTCGTCGGTCATCGCTTTGAAGTTCATTTTATCGATCGCATCGGATGCGTTCGAAATGATTTCACGGAGGAAAATTTCCTTGTGAGTATAGATGGAATTGACCATCAGATCCAAAATACGCTTCGATTCCGTTTTGAATTGTTTCTTTGCCGTTGGAATCTCTCCTTTAGTCTGATGTTTGATAAGAGTTAAAACTTCTATATAATATTATCTTCTATGAATCCGTGAATAAAAGTTTCACTCAAAACAATGAATATGAATTAAATGTAAAAATGAGACAAAACACATTTTCAGTATAGGGACGCTTATCGGTTTTGACAAAAATAATACAAATTGTAGCACAATCTGTATCAAAAAACAACATTTATTAAATATAATGTAATCTGGAAACCAATAATGAGGCTGAATGCCGTCAGAATCGAGGCATTCATCTGCGTTCGGTTTGACCGAATAAAGTGATACGATGAGCTTACTATCAGACATACAAGAGTCAATCACAAAGGCATTGGAGCCTGTGGATACTTTTGTCAACGACTATATCGATGTTTATGTTTGGTATATTGCATTCGTCTTCATCATATTAGGTGCGCTGCTGTTCCTTTGGAAATTCAAGGGAATTCAGTTTACGACGATCAAAGACCAGATAAAGTACATCAACCCGATGTCAAACATCGAGAAAGGAAAGAGAGAGAAACACAGTATGATTTCCTCGTTCCAGGCATTCTGTGTCGGAATGGGTGCCCGTGTGGGTGTGGGAAACATTACCGGAGTTACATCCGCCATTATCATGGGCGGTGCCGGTGCTATTTTCTGGATGTGGATTTTCGCAATTCTCGGAGCTGCTACATCCTTCGTAGAATGTACGTTGGGACAGATCTTCAAAGAGAAGAAATCCGACGGTAACTACCACGGAGGTCCCGCATATTATATTATGAAAGGACTGAAGAACCGTAAGTTCGCACTCTTCATCGCATTCTGGATTATCGTCACATACGGTGTAGGTTTCATCGCAAACCAGGCTGCAAACTCCGCATCCGCATTCACAAGAATGGATGCATTGGCGGGTATCGATGGAATAACAATCATCCTTGCGGTTATCTTCGCAGGTATGACGGCTTTCCTCATCTTCGGAGGAGTTAAGAAAGTCGCAATGGCGTCTGAAATTCTCGTTCCGGTAATGGTTCTTATCTGGCTCATCATCGGTATCATCGCAATTATCATCGGCTGGAAGCAGCTCGGATGGGCAATCGGACAGGTATTCGAGAACGCATTCAACTTCAAACAGATATTCGCAGGATTCGCGGGAAGCTGTATTATGTGGGGTCTTAAGAGAGGAGTCTTCTCCAATGAGGCCGGTATCGGTTCGATCCCCAACGTTGCATCTTCCGCACACGTCCCCCACCCGATCAGGCAGGGACTGATTCAGTCCATCGGCGTTTACATCGATACCCTTGTCGTCTGTTCTATCACGGCATTTATGGTGCTCTGCTGTCTCCCGACAACCTTCGTCGCAAAAGGAATAACTGTCAGCGGCGGATGGGACGGACTCTGGGCAACCGGCGATAGAAAAGGCGGATGGGCCATGGATACCGTTCAGGCGGCAATGGTCAACGCTTTCGGCGGAGATTGGATCCTTTGGGTTCTTGCAATCTTTATGTTCGTGTTCGCTTTCAGCAGTCTGATTGCTTACTACTCGATGTCCGAGGCCAACCTCAGATTCATCAAAGACGATCAGAAATACATTCAGATGCTCCGTGTGTTCATCACACTCGTCGTGTTTGTCGCATGTATCATCCCCGTCGATCTCGTCTGGGACGTCTGCGATGTGTTCATGGCGGTTATGGGTATCTGTAACATTACTGCCCTGTTCTTCCTCTACAAGTACGTCAAAGTCGCTTGGGACGACTGGAAGAAACAGAAGGCCGAAGGAATTGAAGAACCTGTATTCGACATCAATAATCTCGATACACAGGGTCTCGACTTCAGTAACGTCACGGAATGGGGAACCAAACAGTGAATGTGAAGGGCTTCGGCCCTTCACCAAACATATTATTATTTTCTGAAATTAGGTTAAACGGTCACCTATCTGAAGGTCGCCCATCTCGGAATCGATATGTTCCAGCATAGAAACGAGAGTCTCACGGTCTTCCGACTCCGATGCAAGACGGCGGCGGTATTCGCGGCATCCGTGACATCCCGCAACGAATCTCGGTGCATAACATCTCATCTTTCTGATGACGTTTTCTTCATCCATGTTCTTTGAAAGTTCGTCCATGAGTTCGAAACACCATGCAATCTGCTGCGATACTTTGGGATTGGGGAGTTTCTCGCCTGTCCTGAAATATCTGTCAATCTGAGTCACGAGGAAAGGATTTCCCACGCCTCCGCGCGCAATCATAACACCTTCCGCACCCGTAATATCCACTGCGGATATTGCATCGTCAAGAGAATAGATGTCTCCTGAAATTGCGAGGGGGACAGACATCTCCCTGCGTAATCCGTTTACCAATTCATAGTGGGCTCTTCCTGCGTAACTCTGCTTCTTCGTACGTACGTGTAATGAAATCATATCGGCATCCGCGGACTGCAGTTCATCGATGGCTTCTCTGAAATTCATCTCGCTCTCGCACCATCCGAGACGTATTTTGGCAGTGACTGGCACATCTACTCTTAATTTAATTGCCCTGATGATATCTCCGCATCTTTTCGGATCCTTCATCAGAGAAGAACCGGCCCCGTTGCAGACAATCTTCGAAACAGGACACCCCATATTAATATCGATAAGTGCCGTGTTGGGTTTGATTTCCATAACCTTCTCCGCAGCATCGGAAAGATCGTCCGGATTACTGCCGAAAAGCTGTACTCCCGTAAGACCTTCGTCTCCGAAGTCGAGATATTCCGCAGTACGCCTCCCCCCGTGTATAACGCCCATATCCGACGTCATCTCCGTAAAAGATAACGCAACACCGAACGGCCTCATGAAGTCTCTGTAGCCGTTTGATGTGAAGCCCGACATAGGTGCCAATAATGCCGTTCCGTCCACGGCAAGATTGCCGATTTTCCAAACCACAGTCGGGTGAACACTGTCCGATTATAATTGTTCGATGTTTTCCGAGCAGATGTGTTGAAACCTGAATTTGTCGGATAATTACCGAAAAGCGATAATCTGTTTATACGCCCAATCACAATTTCTTTACCATGGTTCAATTGCAGATTGCCGACTGTCCGCATTGTCACAAAAAATCATATTTCGAATCGGACTTAAACCGCGGTTACTGTACATATTGCGGTAAAATTATCAATCCGGCATCAGACAGCCAAATTACAGTCACACTTCCCGACGGATATCAGTCTGCACCCGGAACTCACATCCTCACAGTCCGCTATGTCAAACGCAGATTCGATTACGGACGGACAATTATGGTTGCCGTTAAAGGACCCGAATCAAAAGAATTTGCAGTCAATATCAATGAGTCGGTTGATGTCGAACTTCAGGACGGAGAATACCAGGTTATCGGCAAGGTATTCCATACATCGGGCGTCAATTCCGCCGAAATCATAGGAAGTATTAACATCAGTCTCCGCGAAAACATGACAATATCTGCAGAATCCGGCGACATAATCGGTTCGAAATTAATCTTCAAATGATGACGCGGCCTGAACATCTCACGCCGAACCGATAATTTCCGTAAAATATGAGTGGTGGACAAGGCGAGATTCGGACTCGCGGCCTCTTCGTTGCGAACGAAGCGATCTAACCGGGCTGATCTACTTGCCCATCGGGTGACACTACAATAGCATATCCGATATAAACCTTGGGTCTGAACCACAATGTCAAATATCTACGGTACAATTCACTGTCCGATGGTAACATGGTCAAACTGAGTGAAGAAATGATTTCCGAATTCAAAGCTATGAAAACGATCTATCTCGCAACCGCATCCGCATCGGGAATACCGAATGTTGTCCCCATCGGTGCAATGTTTCTTCAGGATGAGGAGAACCTTTGGGTAATCGACAATTTCATGAAGAAAACACTTTCGAATCTGAAAGAAAACCCTCGCGCATCATTCTGCATTTGGACTCCCGAAGGAAAAATGTCATGGCAGGTCAAATGTAACGCAACAGTCGAGAACAGCGGTGCCGACTACGAAAAAGCACGTGACATGATGCACGCAAAGAAACCCGAACTTCCTGCGAAGGGCCTTATAAAACTCAGATTCGCGGAAATCTATCAGGTCAAACCCGGACCGGGTGCCGGCGATCTCATCGCCGACTGATTTTACTCATCATCATTTGAGGGGCCTGTAATCGACTGCAGGCCGCTCATAATGATGAAAATCGGCAGAAGGATCAAAGACACGATGTTGTTCGTCATCACATAAACCGCAACGGTCATCAGTATACCCAAAAGCGTACCGATGAACAGCCCTGTCTTGAGCCTCTGCTTCTTAGTTTCAGAAAGAGTCAAATCCTCACCTTAAGCTTGGATTCCACCTCGGAAACTGTTCTGTCGACGATTTCTCCGGCTCCTCCGGTGTAATTGCTGGGGTCCATTGCAAACCTGATCTCTTCTTCTGTCATCAGACCTTTGAGATCCTCTCTCTCGAGAAGTACATCTCTCAGCTGTCTGTCTTCGTCTTCGGCAATCATAGACGAAGAACGTACAATCTCATGTGCATCCTGCCTTCCGATACCTTTCTCGGTCATCTTCATCATCAGTGACTCTGCCATGATAAGTCCGTGTGAAGATTCGATGTTTTTGATCATGTTCTCTCTGCGGACTTCGAGACCTGCGAACACTTTCTCCATCTTGCCGAACATTTCGTCAAGCAATGTGAATGCGTGCGGAAGGATGAATCTCTCCGCGCTTGAGTTGGAAAGATCTCTCTCGTGCCAAAGCACCTGAGATTCGAACATAGGCGTTACGGTGGATCTTACGATCCTTGCAAGACCGCAGACATTCTCCGACATCATGGGGTTGCGCTTCTGTGCCATTGTGGAACTTCCGACCTGTTTCTTTCTGTCGAAAGGTTCCGCAGCTTCGGAGATTTCGGACCTCTGCAGATTCCTGATTTCGGTTCCGTATCTCTCCAGAGATGTTGCGATGTTCGCGAGAAGACATATCAATTCCGTATATCTGTCTCTGCCGACAACCTGTGTCGCAGCCGGTTCGTACGTAAGGCCGAGATCATCCATAACAGCTTCCTGAACCCTGAAGAAGTTCTTTCCGAGTGCGGCACCGGTACCGACGGCACCCGCCATCTTTCCTGCGCATATCCTCGGTTTGATCTGCTCCAATCTCTCCCTGTGTCTGAGCATTTCCTGAACATATCCCGCAATCTTGAATCCAAATGTAATCGGAATTGCGAACTGAGCGTGTGTCCTTCCCACTTCGATTGTGTCACGTTCGTTCTTTGCGAGTTTTGTAAGAGTGACAATAAACGAATCCACATCCCTCTGAATAATTTCCAGCGATGCTTTCAGCTGAAGTGCGGTAGCGGTATCGACGATATCATTGGATGTGGAACCGTAGTGAACGAATTTTCCTGCATCGCCTTTACACTGTTCGGTCATGGCTTTCACCATGGCCATAACGTCGTGCCTCGTCTCGGCTTCGATTTCCTTTACCCTCTCAATCTTCGTGACGGAAAGATTCGCTACACGTGTAATCTCCTTCGCATCTTCGGCAGTGACCGTACCCAGAGAAGCGTGTGCTCTCGCAAGTGCGGCTTCGACATCCATTTGGAATTGGAGACGGCTCTCCTCGTACCAAATTTCCTTCATCTCCTTCCTGCCGTATCTGTAATCAAGCGGACAAAGGTTGCTCATGTCATCATGCAAGCCGTCGCATTATTTTATTTATGCTGTCCCCGACATGACAAAATACGGCGGAAACTTTCCCTTACAATGAAAAACAACATTGTAGGAATGATTACACGCGATGTTGCTTTCCTTATTCTCTCAAGAAATGTTTATATCCGATACCCGTATGAGCATTAATCAGAGTAGGCCGTGACTCTGACACGGTGCAAGCCCAGAACATATGAGTGATTTGATATGACAGATTTGGAGGAAAAAGTTCAACAGTTGGAAGGATCCGAGGAAGTCGTAGCAGAGCCCGTCGATGCTCCCGCAGAGGAAACACAGCAGGACCCTGTTAGCCTGGCAGAACTGGAAAAGAAAAGAAGTGCGATCAACGCAGACGCCGAAGAGCACAAGAGGCTCAGAGACGATCTCAACAAGCAGACCAAAGAATGGGTTGCAAAGAGAGACGAACTGAACGCACAGGTACGTGAGTTTGTCGAAGAGGCAGGTAAACACAGGGAAGAGCGTGACGCCCTCAACCAGAAGGTAAGGGAGTCCAAAGCCCTCAGGGACGAGGCAAACCAGAAAGTCTCGAAACTCACCGAAGAGTACCACGCAATCAAGAAGGATATGCCCGAGCGCGACAAAGACGCACCCTCGATCAAACAGCTGAAGAAAGAATTCTCCGACCTTGAGAACAAACAGCAGACCGAGACCCTCAAGAAGAAAGAGGAAGAAGCCATCGTCAAGAGGCTCAGAGAACTCGATCAGAAGATCACCGAGATTGAGAAAACACAGGATCAGTCCGGCGACCTCCGCGAGAAATACGCAGAACTCAAGGAAGCCAAATCCGAGGCAGAGAAATGCCACAAGCTCGTTTCCGAGTACGCAGAGAAAGCCCAGGCAGAGCACGACAGGATGATCGCACTCTATGAACAGGCAGACACCCTTAGAAAACAGGCAGATGAAGCTCAGGCCAAGTTCATCGAATGCAAGAAAGCTGCAGACGAGGAACACAAGAAGCACATCGAGCAGATTAAGACGTTCCACGAGACCGACGGTGCAGTCGCAGCAATCAAGAACAAGCAGAAGACTGTCCGCAAGAAGAAGACCGATGCCGAATCCAAGAAAGCGGCAGACGACATCTTCGCCAGGTTCAAGAACGGTGAGAAACTCAGCACTGAGGACCTTATGGCCCTTCAGAAGTCCGGGTACCTCTGATCCTGAATCGTTTTGCCCACGGGAATCACCGTGGGCAAAACAAACGATTTTATTCTAAATTCTTGAATTTCAGCGTTTTTGAACACATTTTCATACAAATCCTTATATACGGATTAGGTTAATATGAATTCAGTGGGAATAAGGTTAGCTTTGTAGAGTGCATCCCATCCCTTCTGACTGGCTAACCTTACTCCTATGAACTTCTGTTTTTGTGTTACGATTCTGTTGTACCTTCTGCAAGAATCTTTATAATAAATAAGGGAGTCAAGGTACTCAATGGTCTTAGACGGATTGGGAAAATCTCTCAGAGGTGCGATTGGCCGTATCACCGGTGCAACCTCGATCGACGAAGCACTCATCAAAGATGTCGTTAAGGATCTTCAGCGCGCACTGCTGCAGGCCGATGTCAACGTTCAGCTTGTGCTTCAGATTACAAAGAATATCGAAAAGAGGGCACTTGAGGAAAAACCGGCTGCAAACAAAACACCGAAAGACCATGTTATCAACATCATCTACGAAGAACTCGTCAACCTTGTAGACAACGGTGAAGGACTGAAAATCACACCTCAGACGATTATGATGGTCGGTCTTTACGGACAGGGTAAGACCACCACAACCGGAAAACTCGCCAATATATTCAACAAGAAAGGATTCAACGTCGGATTGATCGGTGCCGATGTATACAGGCCCGCAGCTCTCGATCAGCTGAAACAGCTCGGAGAAAAAATCGGAGTCGAAGTATACGGCGAACCCGGCGAAAAGAACGCAGCCAAAATCGTAAAAGACGGTATGGCCAAGTTCAAGGACAAGAAAGTAATCATTATCGATACTTCGGGACGTCACGCTCTCGAAGACGATCTTATCCAGGAGCTGAAGGATATCTCCGCAGTCGCAAAACCCGATGAGAGATTCCTTGTTTTGGATTCACAGGTAGGTCAGCAGGCAGGACCGCAGGCGGAAGCTTTCCATAAAGCCGTAGGTGTCACGGGTGTCATCCTTACCAAGATGGACGGTACCGCAAAAGGAGGAGGTGCACTCAGTGCAGTCTCCAAGACCAAAGCGAGAATCGTCTGTATCGGTACAGGTGAGCATATCCGCGATTTGGAACCCTTCAACGCAGACAAGTTCATCTCACGTCTTCTCGGAATGGGAGATATCACCGCATTGGTCGATATCGCAAAAACCGAAATCGGAGACGATCAGGATGTTATGGATGCCGGTAAGAACATAATGTCCGGTAAGTTCACACTCAACGACATGTATCAGCAGCTGAAGGCCATGAGTAAAATGGGGCCGCTGCAGAAAGTCATGTCACTCATCCCCGGAATGTCCAAGTTCGAGGACAAGATGGATTACGAAGCCACGCAGGCCAAACTCAAGAAATACGGTTATATTATGGACTCGATGACCTCAGAGGAAAAAGAAAACCCCGCAGTCATCAAAGCATCCCGTGTTCAAAGGATTGCATTGGGTTCGGGTACAACGATACGGGATGTCAGGGAACTGCTCAAACAGTACACAACATCCAAGAAAGCCATCAAAGGTGTCGTCAGCAACCGTAAGATGAGAAAACAGTTGATGAGGCAGATGGGTATGTCCGACCTGTCTGAATTGGAAAACGAACTCAGCGAGGAATGATCTTGATAAGATTCATCATCCTCGGGCACCGTGCATACACAACAGGCGATTTCAAATTAGACGATATCTGCGGCGGTGCCGGAAGATTGGATATTCTTGTGAGATGTGTAAATTCCGCATTCTTCCTGAGCCACGATCTGAGAAAAGATTCGGAAGTGTATCTTGTACTTGAAGGCGGAGACGACGCTCCCAAAACGGTAAGATTCCACGGCCCCAGCCTGAGATATCTGAATCCCGATGAGAGAAGTACCGCATCGCTTATCAGAAACGCTCTTCTTAAGAAAGTAAAGGATAAGGAAGAAGTAAGAGCATCTCCCGGAATTTACATTTCAAGAAAGTCATTCCCGGATGTAATGAAGGAACTGTCCGAAACATGCAGATTCATCTATCTGAGAGAAGACGGAAAGGACGTAAGGGAATACGAATTCCCCGAAAAACCCTGTTACATCCTCGGAGACGACAGAGATCCTACGGAAGAGGAAGAAGAGATTATGTCTGAGTATCCCTATGACAAGATCAACCTCGGCCCCGTGAGCTATCACGCCAATCACTGCATGGTGATAGCACTGAACGAGATGGATCGCAGAACAATCACAGGAAAGGAATAAGATGGCAGAACCTACAGAGAGAATCCCCCAGCACAAACACTGCGTATACTGCGGCAAAGCATACACCGACGGTGTTGGAAGATACTGTTCTGATAAATGCAAAGACACCAAGAAAGAAGAACTGAACAAGAGCAAGAACAGACTTCTGCTCATGTGGCTCTTCGCAGCCGCCGCCATGGTCGTTGCAATTGTACTCGGCAGCAGGTGAATATGAAAGTCGCTGTCGCAGGGACATTCGATGTACTGCATGACGGCCATAAGGCTCTTTTCGAAAGAGCGTTTTCATTATCCGACGATGTTATAATCGGAGTGACATCCGACAGGATGGCCTCTCTTTCACGTAGCAGAATCAATCCCTTTTATCTCAGAAAGAAATCGATTTCCGATTATCTTATTTCAAAAAACAAAACTGCCGATATCTTCGAAATCGACGATATGTACGGTCCGAAGGATCGGATGTGTGAAGTAGATGTTCTTGTCGTTTCCGAAGAAACATTGGAAAACGGCAGAGAAGTAGTCAGATGGAGATCCGGATTTTCGGATACGCCGTTGGAACTTTCTGCAGTAAAATTAGTGAAAAGAACCGACGGAGAGAAATTATCGTCATCCGATATAATGAACGGCGTCTGCTCACGTAATGGTTCTGTCGATTCGATAGATATCGCAGTAGGTTCGCTCAATCCTGTTAAGATCGAAGCGGTAAGGAACGTTATGGAAAGAATCTACGGAAACGTAAGAATATTTGCCGTAGATTCGAAAAGCGGCGTTCCGGAACAGCCATTCGAGGATGAAACCGTTCGGGGCGCAGTCAACAGAGCGAAAGGAGCTCTCGGCAGTCATTCGATGGCTGTCGGTATCGAAGCGGGTGTTTTCGAAAGATATGACGGACTTTACGATGTGCAGCACTGTGCCGTAATCGACAGAGAAGGTAAAATTACAATAGGCATGGGCTCGGGATTCAGATATCCCGATAAGATTGCAAAACTCGTCCGCGGCGGAATGACCGTCGGCGAAGCTATGAAAGCCGTTTACACAAACAACGATGTAGGAAAGGAACAGGGTGCAATCGGTGTTCTGAGCAAAGGATTGCTTGACAGAAGAGAACTCACCGAACAATCTGTGCTGAACGCGATGCTTCCGAGGATATGGGATGAATGATGTCCGGAGGCTGCAGCGGAAACTGTTCATCCGGAGGCTGCTCCGACGGCAGTTGTTCTTCAGACAATGACAGACTGCCTCCGGGAATGCTGTCCGAATACGATCTGGCACAGGACACGGGATTGGGTTCGTTGATTTGGACTGAGACAGAGAATGAAGTTATTTCGGAATCTACAATGAAACTCATCGGAAAAATGAAAAAGATATCCGACGACAGAATATTCGTTATGCTCACAGGGCCTGCAGACATCAAACCGCTGTATGACATACTGTTCTCATACGGCGCCGATACAATCTACCATTTCAGATCGAAACAGCTTGAAAATTATAATTCCGTATTGTATGCAGACGCTCTTGCAGATCTTTCCGGAAGAATAAATCCTATGTGTATTCTCTTTCCCGCAGGTAGAAAAGGCAGTGAAATCGCAGAATATCTCGGCAGAAAACTCGAAAGACCTGTCGATATCGATTGTACGGACATCTCGGTTGTTTCGAACCGTCTTCAGACCGAAGGCTCCGGATCCGTCCCCATGTTCAGGAAACACGGTAAACTGCCCATTATTGCAACGGTAATCACAGAATCCTTCGATTCCGTTACACCCGTAAACGGCCGTAAAGGCACCGTAATCTACAGGACGTTCACTTCATCAAAGTCTTGACTGCAGCGTAGACAGTATCGGCGTGACCTTTGACATCTA
Organism: Candidatus Methanomethylophilaceae archaeon; assembly: GCA_963640855.1. Lineage (GTDB taxonomy): Archaea > Thermoplasmatota > Thermoplasmata > Methanomassiliicoccales > Methanomethylophilaceae > Methanarcanum. The sequence continues at coordinate 62,388 of CAVIAJ010000001.1, read as the reverse complement.
TATTGTGCCAGCATGCCTCAATCCTGCCGTCCTTACCGATAACGAACGTGGAACGGACTGCTCCGTCGTTCCAAACACCGGCATCCGTCATGAATTTATGATCGGCATCTGTCAGTAATTTGAACTTCAGACCGTTTTCGTTCATGAACTTCCTGTGAGATTCCGCAGAATCCGTGCTGATTCCGATAACAGGGACGTTTCTTATCATCAGTTTGGTGTAAATCTCATTGAATCCGAGGGCTTCCTCCGTACATTCGGGAGAACAGTCCTTCGGATAGAAGTACACAATGTGCCTGATACCTTCGAGATACTTCGAATCGAAGACCTCGCCGTTCTCGTCGGGAAGTGCGAAATGCGGGAATGTATCTCCTACGTCGGACATCAGAACAGTCCGCCTCCCATCTTCTCGATGAACGGCTGAAGGTTGAGTTCGAACATCATCACAGGGTGGTTGATATCGAAGTCGATAATCACTTTCGGAGAAACTTCTCCGAAGTAACCGACTGTCTTACCGTCGACGATAACTTCAGCACCCCTTCCGTCAATGAATAAACCGTAATCACACGCTTTGAGTTCGTACTCAATGCCGATTTCTCTCAGTACTGCTTCCGAGTATGATTTAATCTCAGTGAATGAAATCTTAGAACTCATCTCCGCAAGGCAGAGGTTGCGCTGTTTCACGGAATTTACGATAACATCGCTGATTTCAAACATCTTCTGAGGAAGATCACGGCGCTTGTTACGTCTGAAGAGTCTCATAAGGCTCGGGAAGAGTGAGTGTCTGAGGCATGTGTGATCCTCCGTAATCGGATTCAGTACGGTAACAACTTCCTCGACGGGAAGTCCTGCGTTGGTGAATTCGTCATCCTCGTTGCTGAGCGTAAGCGTAACAACCTCGGTGAAACCCAATCCGATAACCGCATCACGTAACTTCTCGGAAAATGCGGTAACATCCGAAAGTCTGCCAGCAGTCTGTGTAACCATGTGGGCGAAACCGTATTTCTCGAAACCGTATCCTGTTGCAACATCTTCGTAGAGGTCGACTGTATGCATTATGTCCATCCTTGTGGAAGGTACCTCAACGTGAACGGTGTCTCCTTCGATAAGAGCATCCATTCCCATTTTATTCAGTGAATGTACGGTTTCCTCATCTGTAAGAGGTATTCCGAGGAACTTATCACAGTCAGATTTTGAAAACTCCCAACTTGAAGGCGAAAGATCGGGAGAAACGAATTCTTCTCCGCTGTCGTGCATATTGACTGAAACAATCCTTCCTCCGCGTTCCGCCATAGCGGTCGCGATGATATCCAATGCACCCTTCACCGTCTTTCTGTCGTTGCCTGTAACGTCGATGAAGAGATTTCTTGTCTTTGTTGTAACGGCCGTAAGTGCACCGTTGATGATCGGCGGGAATGAAAGAACGTTTCCGTTTCTGTCTGTAATGATCGGGTATCTGTCGAATCCTTTCAGAAGGTGTGCGTAAGCAGTACCTTTCTCATGTTTCTGAAGAATCTCTTCAAGATTCCATTCCTCTTCCTTCGCAAGAGGAACGAATTTGATTTCATGAGGTCCGACCGCTTTGTATGTGAACGGAGGTTCGACTTTGTCCAAATCATGAATACCGATCGCAATCTTGGATCTCTTCCTGCCTATGGTGATGTGGAGTTTTTCCTGCATCTCCATAATCGATTTAAGAAGAGTATCGTCAATCTCCACTCCGAGAACGGCGGCACACAGGAAGTGGGGCCTTACGTCCTTAACACTGTCATCGACGTAAACATCGATATCACTGTCCTTTACCTCATACTCGGTCATTCCCGGTTCGATATCGAGGAATGCTCTCATACCTCTCGCGAGTCCTTCTACACAGTAAAGATCGGGCCTGTCGGGGAAGAATTCTACGGACATATCATCCACTTCTCCTTCGGTATCGTGCATATCGGCACCGATCATCGGTATTCTCTCGAGCAGAGTCTTTCTGGGAACTTCCTCGCCTAACATCGAACAGAGGTCGTGATAGTCGAAATTGATTACAGGCATACCTGCGCGTATGTGTGCGCGATATAAATAATATCGACTCAGTGCCCCAGCTGTTTGTGGGCTTCGGCAAGCTGACCGGCCGCCTGTGCACCCAGCGTGGAAAGCTCTCCGGCGAGTACTGTCACTGCGACAATTTCTCCGAATTTTGCAGCTTTTCCTTCTCCGAGGCATCCGATCATTCTGAGAGCGGCCTGCTGCGAAGGAAGTCTTGTTCCTCCGCCTACCGTTCCTACCTCGACTGCAGGCAGTCTGACCGAAATGTAGAGGTCACCGTCGACATTTTCGCAGGTAGTCATACAGAGACTTCCTTCCACGACATGAGCGGGATCCTGTCCTGTGGCTATGTAGATTGCAGCAACCATGTTGGCCGCATGTGCGTTGAATCCGAGAGAACCTGCCATCGCACTTCCGATGAGATTCTTTCTTGTGTTGAGTTCGACGATTGCGTCTGTTGTTGAGTGTAATTTCTTCCCGACGATATCCTTCGGCACCGTACATTCGGCTAAGACATATTTTCCGCGTCCGAGGATCGCGTTGAGCGCTGCAGGTTTCTTGTCAATACACATGTTTCCCGAAACAGATACGGTGACTGCTCCTGTATTCTGAGAAATAAGCTTACAGACAGCCTCAGAAGCGATAGTTGCCATGTTCATTCCCATCGCATCGCCTGTGCGGAATGACATTCTGAGATGAAGATTCCTTCCGTTGGGGAAAGGTTCGATACTCAGTAACTGTCCGTGTTTCGTTGTCGATGAAACAACTGCATCGATTTCTTCGGTGTGCAGAGATATCCACCTGATGACTTCCATCGCGTGATCGATACCGTCCACACGGAGAATCGGCGCTCTTGTCATGGCATCTCCGAATACCTTTACACGTGAACCGCCTGAAGCTGTTATGACGGACATTCCTCTCGAAACTGACGCGACCAACGCACCTTCGGTAGTTGCCAAAGGTACCAAAAACGGACCGTTTGCCGCATCGCCGTTTATCAGAACAGGACCTGCGAATGCAAGAGGAATCTGTGTCACACCGATCATATTTTCGATGTTCTTGGATGCCAACTGAGGATCGAATGTGTAGTCGGTGAGTTCTCTGAGATCTTCGCCCGTGAGTTCTTCCACAGCTTTCAATCTCTCTTCGACATCGCTGCGTGCGTATCCTCTGTTCTTCAATCCGTCCTGTCCGGCCATGTCAGTGCCATCGCATCCTGTGTATTAAATCCTCGTATGAAGAAAGAATGCAGGAAACAGAGAATCCAAGAAATAATCCTGTGAGTATTCTGGTGACTGAGATGTCCAAAGAGAAAATGTGCTGTATTCCCCAATCCGCAATCAGGAGGATGAATGCTGCGATTACGATGCAACGGAATCTTCCGAAGGTGATTTTTTTGAATGTATCGGTGTAAGAAAACAGAAATCCGGTAATCAATCCTGCGAGAATTGAAACATCTCTCATACAGAATGCAGTCTGAGAACCGTTCAGAATGAAAGATCTTGATTCGATCTGAGGACAGAAAATATCTCCGACGATATACGTGAATGCTGTGAGAGGATCCGAAGATGACCAAAGATCCATATGATCTACCGCGCCGACGGAACCGTCGAGAGAAACGAAAGAACCGTACTGATTGAGAAAAGGTGTCACTATGAGCGAAAACATAGCTGCGGACGTAACAATCAGAAGGATGTTTCTGTATCTCACGTCTCCGGGAATGAAGTAATGAATTTTAACGGTTGTCTGTGAACCGTCCCCGTATTACTGCGGGAACGGTTCACTGAAAATAATATCAGATTGAGAATCTGGAACATATCGCAAAGACTGCCATCGAGACAGGCATCATTGCGCAAAATCTCATCTCCATGTCCAACATGCTTCCCTTGCAGGTGAGGTTTGAAGACAGTACCGCAATCAATGCAGTAAGCTCAATGAGATACACCGTAAGAATCAGGGACATGTCTTCAAAGAACACGGTTCCCGTAATCTCCGAAATAGGTCCGAGCATCACCATACTCATGGCAAGGATCAGAGGAGCGAATACCGCCGCCGTTCCCGTCATCATGTCGAGCATACTCTTGAGTTTGTTTCCGATGTCTTTCCTCACGGATTCCTGATCGCGGATCTGATGTGCAATCGAGAGTGCCAATCTTCCCGCATCCCTGATATCTTTCGTCGACGCATCGTAAATGTCGCAGTAGAATCCCGACAGCAGTTCGGATACAGGTGAAAGAACGGAAGAAACCGCACCTCTCACATCCCCTCTGCATAACATCAGTTCTCTTTCGATCATTTCCGAAATACGTGCCATGTCCTTTCTCGAAGAGAATGTTTTGGTCAACGCCGTGTCGTAATTCTCTCCCATCGAAAGTCTGTTACCCAATTCGAAGATTGCGTCTCCGAGCATATCGCATTCTTTGTGTCTCTTGGATTCGCCGATAATCCTCGGCGCCATCGTCATAAGGGAAATCAATCCCGCAGATATTCCGGATGCCGCAATTCTGTCGGAAACTGACAGCCCCGTAGCTTCAAGCATGAAGAAGAACGGTACCGAAACAACAAGAGGTACAAGATAGAATATGTCTCTCATTCCGCCCTCGGATTTGAGGAAAGGATTCTTGCTCTTGAGGTAAAGAATAACTGATGCCACTATTGCGGGAATAAGTACCAAAATCAAAACGGACAGCATATCCGAATCGATAGAGGAAACAGCGAACTGTCCTCCCAGACCCAGCATAGGTAAAATCGACACAAGGATCATCGGAAGCATAATGCCGAGACCGAAGATCATCATACACGGACTGCTCAGTCCGGAACTGTATGCATCTCCGATTTCCTTCAGTCCTTTCAGTACGGATTCTTCCGCATCCTTCATCAGTTCTTCTCTAATTTTCACATCGGAGGATTCGAATGCGGTAATCATCAGATCCATCGCTCTCCTGAAAGGAGTTGCCTCCTTCGGGAGTTTGGAGAGGATCTTTTTGACATTTTCCGCAATATCCGGTACGAGTCTGCAGTCGGCATCTCTGACCGCTTCACTGAAGATTTTCTTCATTCCCGGCGGTCCGTTCTCCGAGACATCCCTTACCGCAGTCTCGAAAGAACCTCCGGAAGTAAGAACAACGGACATCATACCTATGACAGTGGGTGCTTCGTTCATCAAAACAGACGGGTTGCATCCTTTGGTCATTGTACATCACTCTTCCCGAGTCTCTTCATGAAAGATTTCACGATACTGTCCGTATCTGTCATTCCCGATGAAATACATTTAGAAACATGATCGTTCGCCAGAATAATCCATTCCGGTCCGTCGTATCCTCCTTCTTTCTCTGTAAGACGTGCGAGGAATCCTCTGATTTTTCCTCTTGTCATGATTTCTTCTCTGATTTCATCCTCAGTCATCATTGTCGAAGCCATGATTCTCCTCATTGCAGGAGAGGAGAACAGTGATGTTTCCGCATCGATGAACTCTCCGGGAATATCTGCTGTCGCTGCGAATTCGGAAACTTTCCTTACCTGTCTGTTTGTTCCTCTTTCTCTGAGTGTACCCATGGTGATGAGGAAATCGGTTGCCATGAACGATTCCGGCGAAATGCCGATGTCGTGAACGACACGATCGTAAACAGTCTTGGCTGAATCTCCGTGAATTGTTCCCATGATCGAACTTCCCGCACGGCCTGTTCTCATACTCTGGTACAGTGTCCTTGCTTCCTCCCCTCTTACTTCTCCGAGAACGATTGCGGACTCACCAAGCCTGAGAGATACTCTCAATGCTTCATCCGCTCTCTTCTCCACGTCTCCGTCCATTCTTTCGTCGATAAGCATCGACTGCACTTTGTAACCCAATGAACGCATCCTCTCTCCGGGAAGTTCGAGTGTATCTTCAATCGTGAGAATTCTCTGAGATACGGGGAACTCGAACATCATCGCCGAAAGCATCGAACTCTTTCCCGCACCTCTCGCTCCGCATACAAGGAATGTGCATCTGTTGTCAACAAGGAACGACACAAGTCCCGCCGTGTATTCGTCGATCGTACCATTTCCGAGCAGTCTTGTATGAGTCCATGGTGTCACGGAGTGTTTCCTTATCGCTACGGAATTGCCGTTGGGACTCATAGGATATCCAACAATTGTTGCTCTTGCAAGACCGTCCGCCATGTTTGTCTCCAAAACAGGCGATGATTCGCAGAAGGGAAGTCCGCTCTCTTTCATCAGGATGTTCAGTAAATTTCTGACTTCTTTTTCACCCGCAATGAGATTCGTTCTGCATCTGACGTGTGAGTTGTATCCGCTCACGTTGTTGAGTGTTACGTGAATGCGGTTGGATTCGCAGGGTGCATCTATGTAGATATCCTCAAGTCTTGTGTCTTCGAGAAGAAGTTCGAACACTCCGGTGCCTGCCGTGTATCTTACGACAGTATCGCATAATTCTTTCAGTGAACATTCAAACGGAATCTCATCCGAAACAAAATCATCGATCACTTTTCTGTTCTCTCTGAAAAATGCTTCCGCGGATGTTCTTACGACGGATGCGTTGAACTTACCGCCGTCCTTTCTGTATGAATCTCTTACGTGTTTGATCGCATCTTCGACCAGTGCGGTAAGCTCTCTGCAGTATGTGTATTCGTTCGGCATGATGTTGTATTCCATCTCACCGTCGCTTGCATCTCCGATTACTACTGTCGAGTGCGATGTTTCGTATTTTTCCAGAACATTGATGTCTTTACGGCTTCCCACAACCCATGAATCGGCATAGGAAGGTTTGGACATCATGTATCTCCTTCCGATATCGGAGAGTGCATCCTTCAGCGAACGTCCGCTGAATGAGAAAACACCGGAAGGCATTTCCGAATCCCTGACGGGAACTCCGTTGGATCCGGCGACTTTTCCTCCGTCGGGAGAAGCGGATGCCATGATGATACGGGGTATGTTCAGGCCCCCACAATTCTGTTTGCAGCCGTTCTTACATCATCGGCCATTTCATTGAGACTGTTACGGAGGGCCGTAAGCGAAGCAACTACGGATTTCCTGCATATATCCGATGATTCGCATGCAGACGGAATGCTTCCGTATCTGTCGAGAAGGTCATTGATGTTTATGATTGAAATATCGGACCATATTGCCTCCGTGAAATGCGATTTCGAAAACGGACATCTCGCACATCCCCTGCGGTCATCCGCAAGTATGCTGCATGTTCCGGATACCGCTCCGACGAGATTGCGGATCAGACGTGCTGCGTCTCCTCTGTACTGAATTTCAGTCGAAGTGATGAATGTAATCACATCTCCTTCGCTGTCGGCGATCCTGCCTGAGCAGCATCTGAGGCATCTTTCCTCAGAGATGTCGAATGTTGCATCGCATTCCCTGCAGTCGATGCAGACATTGGTATTGTCTGTGTTTTCCTTCTTTTTCTTTCCGAAGATATCCTTCAAAGATGACATGAATGATATTCTTACTGTAAGGGTATATCAAAAGGACACTACGGTTAGCAGTTAGTGTCCTGAAATTAATGAAAAGAAAGGACAGCGGAAACCGTCCGTGTATATCGCAAATAGCAACGCCCCGCACTCCTTCACCTGTAGGATCGGACATCATGAGCACATACGTTTCGGGAGCGCACATTTCTTTTTATCGCCCTGACTTGCACATTGCAAATATTTTAAACTTTCAAAAAATAATTTTTTAATAATTGTAAGTTATTTGAAGTAACGTGAAGATACTGCAGAATGCCCCCGAACTATCTCAGATTAAACCTGTCCCGGAGATATTGCTCGACACATATTCCATGGAATTGGCAAGAAAATACAATGAAAAATATCTTCATTGGAACAAACTGCAGTATTACGATTGCGGACAGTACGGCCGTGAAAGTCTCTGGTACATCATGAAAACTATGAGAATGAACACCTGTAAAAAGGTGAATATCGGAAGTTTATCTCTGAATTACAACCTGTTGGAGAGATTTCACAAACCTCTTCATCAGATTGACATGGCACTGTCTCTGGGTCTGCTTCCGATCGACGGATTCGACGGTAAGAGAAAGGCAATGCTTTCAGTCGGTTCTATGATGGAAGAATCCATTGCTTCAAGTCAGATCGAAGGCGCGGCAACCGCAATCAAAGATGCCAAAAAGATGCTGCGCAACACAATGGATCCCAAAAACAAATCGGAAAAGATGATTCTGAACAACTACAATGCAATGGAATTCATCAGAACCAATCTCGACAGAGAACTTTCGCCGGAATTTATCAGAGAACTGCACAGCATTGTTACGTGCGACACTCTGGAAAAATCGGAATACGAAGGTAATTTCCGTAAAGACAACTCGGTTGCGGTACGGGACGTAATAACAGGAGAAGCCTGTCACAAACCCGTTTCCTGCGAACTTATAGATTCGATGACAGAAGGTCTCTATGAATTCGTCAATGACGAAGACGATTATATCCACCCGGTAATCAAAGGAATACTGATTCACTTCATCACCGCCTACATCCACCCGTTCATGGACGGAAACGGACGTGTTTCCAGATCGCTTTTCTATTGGTACACAATGAAAAAAGGATACTCAGTTATGGAGTATCTTTCGATATCCAAGGCAATAAAGGAGCACAAAAGCGATTATGAAGAAGCGTACAGACTCTCCGAAACCGACGGAAACGATGTGACATATTTCATCGATTACAACATCAGAATGCTGATGCAGTCTGTGGAAATTTTCTCCGATTACCTGAGAGAAAAAATCAATGAGCGCAGAAATATTAGGAATCTTACGGATGAATGCAGTATCACTCAGAGACAGTCTGACATATTGGCGTCTCTGATGAATTCGGATACGCCTCAGAGTGTTTACGAATTGGCTTCGAAGATAGGTATGTCTCCGCAGACCGTACGCAATGACCTTTATCTGCTGATTGATAAGGGATATGCGAAGGAATCTCCGAAAGAAGGCCATAAGCAGATGTTTGTCTATTCCGGGAAAAGATCCGGATTAAGAAATTAGGCCGATTATCTTCAATTGTTATCATCAGATTGATTTGGATAATTTTGGTAATTACAGCAGATTTTGATGAAACTAAGATAAATGAAAGTGTTCACGAACATTGTTAGAACAGTATGCAAATATGTTTATTTTGATATTATTAGCATATTTGATACCATGGCGCAATCAACACAGCATAAGATTGGAAGAGGACATAAAGAATGACATGGACGCCGTATGCGAATCATTAGGCATGAGTATGTCTGCTGCATTCAATGTGTTTGCAAGAGCATTTGTACGCAACAGAGGATTTCCCTTTGACGTAAAATTACAGGAGCAAAAAGACCCATAGGAAGGTTTTCTTAATGCCGGACGCACACTCAGAGAAAGATACCCCACGGATTAAGCATCGAAGAAATTGATGACGAAATTAAAGCCGTCAGATCCTCAAAACACCAGTGATCGGATGATATGTGCCATTACAGATACAAATGTGCTAATCCTTTCACTAAAACAATGGGCAGTTGCTCTCCGACAATAGCAGCAACAAATTGTTAGTTTGTCCTTCTGTGATAATTGCATTATAATACAACTATTGAATGTTTTCAAAGAATCAATTGTATTATAATAGAACAATTGCCGATTTTTAAATCAATAATTGTATCATAATACAATAATTAAATAGGATATGAGCGATACTGTATCATGGAAATGATGATTGAACGCCCTGCCTATATGTCTCAAATAGAGGCTTTCCGTGATGACAGAGGACATGTCAAGGTCGTTACCGGAATACGGAGATGCGGCAAATCCACATTGCTTATTCAATTCATTGAAAAACTGAAGGCAGAAGGCGTATCGGAAAACGAAATGTTGCTGATAAACCTCGAATCATCAAAATTTGACAATATAAACGATCACAAAGAACTCAACGCATACCTGAAAGACCGCGTACCGGCGAAAGGCCGTTTCTACCTGTTTTTAGATGAAATTCAGAGAGTAAAAGATTGGGAAAAGACCGTAAATGCTCTGATGGTCGATACCGAGGCTGATATTTACATCACAGGTTCCAACGCCCATCTGCTCTCAACGGACCTCACAACATACCTTACAGGGCGTTACGTAGAAGTGAAAATGTTACCCCTCTCATTCAGAGAATACACCGAGCTCAGAGGCAACGGGAGGAAAGTCGAAGAAATTTTCAAAGAGTACTTCGAGTTCGGAGGATTCCCCGGAATCGATCCCGCCAGAGGAAGACAGGCCGTTTCTGTGATGTTTGACGATCTGTATACTTCTGTAATTTACAGAGATATGACCTCCCGCGGAAAGATCAGGAAACCGGAAGAATTGGAGAAATTAATCACATATCTGATGCTGAACATCGGAAATCCGATCGAATCTGCAAGAATGGCAAAAGAACTGCATATTAATCCGCGTACCGTCGAAAGATATCTTTCCGTAGCACAGGGTGCTTGTATGTTTTACCGCGCAGACAGATACGATTTGAAATCCACTGTTTTCAGTCCGACACCGAAATATTATGCTGTCGACCCGGGACTTCGTAACAATGCAGTCGGTATGGCAAGTAAAGACAGAGGCAGAGTGCTGGAAAATATTGTGTTTTTAGAACTCAGACGCAGAGGATACGGAATAATCGTAGGAAAATACGATTCGAAAGAAGTCGATTTCGTAACCGAAAAGAACGGATTGAAAGCTTATTGGCAGGTCTGTCTCGGTTATTACGGCGATGATGCCGAAACAAGAGAATTGGCGCCGTTAAGAGCAATTAAGGACAATAATCCGAAAACAGTCATTCTGATGGATTATTCTGGAAACACGGTTACCGGGGACGGAATAAGAGAACTGGGAATAACGGATTTCCTGCTTGCTGAAGACGACTGAGTCATTTCGTAAATCCGACAGTGTTACGTCCTCGATTACTATATAAATCATGAACAGTTGGTCGTAACTATGGAAATATTGGCACCGGCAGGTTCACCCGAAGGATTGGTAGCAGCTGTCAAAGGCGGATGCGACGCTGTCTATCTCGCAGGCAAAAGTTTCGGTGCCAGGGCATTTGCCGACAATTTCACCGATCAGGAACTCGAAGGTGCCGTGAATTATGCCCACGACCACGGCGTAAAGGTCAACGTAACCGTAAACACACTGATCAAAAACTCCGAAATGGAAGAAGCCGTAGCATTCGTACAGTATCTGAAAGACATCGGTGCGGATGCCGTCATCATTCAGGATATCGGTCTTCTGAAAGCGATTAAAAATATTCCTATCAAAAAACACGCATCTACTCAGATGGCAATTCATTCCAAAGCCGGACTTCAGTGGTGTGCGGAAAACGGTCTCGACAGAGCAATTCTCGCAAGAGAACTCACCTTCGATGAGATTGCCGAGATTGTGAAAGATTCACCGATTGAAACCGAAGTGTTCGTACAGGGTGCAATGTGCTACTGTCAGTCCGGAGGATGCTTATTCTCATCCATTGTGGGCGGAAGAAGCGGAAACCGCGGCGAATGTGCCCAACCCTGCAGGAAGAAATACGAAGCCGAAGACAGAACGGGATACATCCTCAGCAATGCAGACATGTACTGCATCGATTACCTCGGAAAACTGAGAGATATCGGCATTACATCCGTGAAGATCGAAGGAAGGATGAGAAGCGAAGCATACGCCTACCTCGCATCACGCGCATATTCGCTTGCAAACAAAAATCCCGAAGATCCCGAACTTGAAAAAGTCACGGGACTTCTCAAAACAGTATTCAACAGAGGATTCTGCCACGGATACATGGATGGTGTTTCTTCTCTCGTTCAGGCAACATATCCGGACAACAGAGGACTCTTCATAAAGAAAGTCAAAGTGAAGAACAAGAAGTTCTCTGTCGACGGTACCGATTTACACATGGGCGACGGAATATCTCTCTTTGACGGCGATATGAAAGTCGGCGGATTCAAGATTCTTACGGCGGGAACGGATGTTACGTCTCCGTTCAAGATCAATGACGGAACATACGATGTGTACAGAACATACGATCCGCGTATCGACGAAGTGAAAAATCTTGTAGGACGTCCTCCCAAGCTTACGGGAAGCACCAAACATGCCAACGTTAAGGTCTCCGCACCGAAGATCGAACGTGAAAAGATTCCTTCGAAACTCTCATTCTACGTTTCCACACTCAAAGTTTTGGATGTCGTTCTGCCTTACGCAGACCGCATCTACTACGACGGAAAGGACTTCGAAGAAGCATATGCCAGATGCAGAGAAAACAACACCGAATGTGTAATGTATCTTCCCAGATTCTCATATTCCGAAAACATTCCCGAAAACAAGGAAATACCTATGATGGTCCACAACATGGGTCAGTTTGAAGCTGCGAAGGGCCACAGAATCTACGGCAGTTATTTCACCAATATGTTCAACTCGTACTTCCCCGATATGATGTACCAGACAACAGTTTCGGTGGAACTTTCCAAGGCTGAAATCAAGGACCTCATTTCAAGATATCCGGGAAAGATTGAAATGATGGTGTTCGGCCGTATCGAACTGATGGTTACGAGAGATCCTCACCTGAAGAACGGTTCCATAAAGGACGACAAGGGTTACTCCTTCCCTGTATACAGAGACAGGACAGGTTTCGCACACATCCTCAACTCATCCGATCTGATGCTCGTAAACTATCTCAACGATTTGGAAAAAGCCGGAATCGATTCGTTCGGTATCGATCTCAGGAAACGCCCTGCGGAATTGGCTTCACTTGTCTGCAAAGCATTCAAAGAAAGAGATCTTCAGTACAATGAGGAAATCAAGAGACTCTGCGGCGGCACTCTTAACACAGGACATTATCTCCGCGGCGTGTGACTTACCGCTAACAGTAGTATCTCCCTTATATTGTCCTTATCGGCGACTTATGTACTATGATAAAGGACAGAAAAGGTGTCGGCGGATTTATGGAAGCTATGTTCGCGATGATGATTGTTCTCATCGCGGTAACGGCATTCATCGGAGTCTTTGCATACCATCAGCTTCCGGAAAACAACAACGTTTCGATCGATACGTCATGTTTCCGTTTCTCTGTTGAAGACGGAAAACTTACCGGAGATATCTCCGATGAATTGGAAAAAACACGTGAAAAGTACAATCTCAAAGGTATCAGAGTCGATATCAAACCCATAGGCATTCTTTTTGACGATTCTGAAAGATTCATGTGCGGGTCAATCGATTCCGATAACATAACATCCGAATCCGGTACGCTGAGAATCGAAGGAAACGACGGTTCCTCTGTCCTTGCGACTTATGAGGTGGTATATTGGCACTGAAGAATGACAGAAAAGGTAACATCGCGATAATCGATGCGATGATCTTTCTGATGCTGCTGTCTGCGGTTTCGGTTACATTGTTCGCATACGACGGTTCCGACGGTATGAACGATGAACCTATGGCAAAGAAAGTCTGCGAAGATCTGTTCAGCGTAAAAGTAAGTTCATGCGTTATTCTCGATACGACGGACACACAGGTCCTTCCCATTGCATTGCTGATTGCGGCGGGAATGTCATCGGGCGAAGAAGACAGTATGGCGGAGATTCTCAGTGATATGATGGACGACATGATTCCCGAAATCTACGGGTACGAAATGTCTCTTGTCTATGAAGATAAAAATATCACACTCGGAAGACAGGCACATGATGCGCTGTCGTCCGAGTATGAGTGTACTCAGGCCGTAATCGGCCCGATGGACATGAAAGTACACCTTTGGGTGTATTAGGCGTCGGGCCACATCTCGTGGGCCATTTCCCTCATCTTGTATTTGAGGATCTTACCCGCAGCATTCATCGGAAACTCCGATACGAATGCGATATACTTCGGGGTCTTGTACCACGCAATCTGTCCTTTGCAGAACTCGAGGATATCCTGTTCCTGAAGATCCGCACCTTCATCCCTGACGATGAATGCTCCGGGCTGTTCGCCGTACTTCTGACTCGGCACACCGATAACCTGAACATCCTTGATTCCAGGACAGCGGTAAAGGAAATCTTCCACTTCTTTGGGATAGATGTTCTCTCCTCCGCGGATAATCATGTCTTTGATTCTTCCGGTGACGTAGAAGTAACCGTCCGCATCTCTGTATCCGAGGTCTCCCGAGTGGAGGTAACCGTTGCTGTCGATGATCTTGGCGGTTTCCTCGGGCATCTTGTAGTATCCTTTCATCACGTTGAATCCTTTACAGCAGAACTCACCGATCTTTCCGTCGGGACAGGGTTCGTTTGTATCGGGATCGAGAATGACAACATCGACTCCGGGAAGTTTCTTTCCTACGGAAGAGCACTTCTTTTCAAGTGAAGGTTCATCGTAACGTGTCTGTGTCATTCCGGGAGATGCTTCCGTAAGTCCGTAGACGATGGTAATCTCCTTCATGTTCATCTTATCGACGACTTCCTCCATTGCCTTAATGGGACACGGAGAACCCGCCATGATACCTGTTCTCAGCGACGAGAAATCAAACTTGTTGAACAGTTTGTGGTTGAGGATATTGATGAACATCGTCGGCACACCGTAAAGCGAAGTACACTTCTCGGTTTCGACGGATGTCATAACATCTACGGGGTTGAACACCTCGCAGAACACCATTGTAACGCAGTGGTTGATACATGCCATCACACCGAGAACGCATCCGAAGCAGTGGAATAACGGAACATTGAGCGAAAGACGGTCTTCGGGACCGTAGTTCATGTTCGCTCCGAGCCAATAACCGTCGTTTGCGATGTTGTAGTGTGTGAGCATAACACCTTTCGGGAATCCTGTGGTTCCGGAAGTGTACTGCATCATAGTAACATCATAAACATCGACGGATGCTTTTCTCTCCTCGTATTCATCTTTGGAGATTTCGACTGCCTTGGATTTCACTTCGGACATCGAAAACATTCCGCGGTACTTTTCGGGACCGAGGAAGACAACCCTCTTCAGATGGGGATATTTCTCCGAGTGGAAATTGTCCCTGGGCTGAACCTTGAGTTCGGGAATGAGCTTGTAGACTATATCCACGTAATCGGTATCTCTTACACCGTTGATGAGAAAGAGATTCTCCATATCCGACTGTTTAAGGACATAATCCAATTCGGCAGCCTGATAGTTTGTGTTGATTGTAAGGAGAATCGCACCGATCCTTGCAGTGGCGAACATGAGTGTAATCCAATCGGGAACGTTAGTTGCCCATACGGCAACCTTCTCTCCTTTCTGAATTCCCATGGCCATGAGACCTTTTGCGACACGGTCGACTTCGATACCCCATTCTTTCCATGAGTAACGGAGTTCCCTGTCGACATAAACGATAGCATCGTTGTCAGGGTGTTCCCTGATACATTTATCCAACAGATCCCCCAGCCTTTCGTTGCTGGTGGGTTCTTTTCTGGGTACGCAGACCATATGAACACCGTCACATAGGGCTGTACATCACAGCGAGAATCTCCGCAGGTCCGTCGACTGCACCGATGAAGTGTGTCACGACGGAGTTGTAATAGACACTGTCTCCCCTCTCGAGGATGTACTCTTCCTTACCGTACCTCACGAGAATCTTTCCGTGAACGACAACCATGAACTCCTCTCCTTCGTGAGAAGACATTGCTTTCTCCTCATCCTCTTCGATGTTAATGAAGAGAGGTTCCATGTGCCTGTCGGACTTACCTTTTCCGAGGGGGAAGTAATGGTAGTGACCTCTTGCGCTTCCTTCTCTGGATGAGGCAGTTTCCTCTTTCCTGTCGGCATATCTTACGATGATGGGGTCGGGGACGTACTGATCGTCCATGAATGTACCGAGTCTCTGTCCGAGTGCACGGGAGAGCTTGATCATCGTACCGATAGGGGGGTAAATTGTTCCGTCCTCAACGTCTTTGATGAAGGAAAGTTCCAAAGAAGAGTTGACCGCTAGCTGCTCCTGGGTCAAACCAAGCTGTTCTCTGTACTTTTTGACTCTCTTTCCGACCTTGTTCGTGTCAGACATTATTTTACCTCAAATGAATCGATATTGGTTAGGTTAATATAATTAACGGTAAAAACACAGACTATAACGCAGATGAAACATCATAATTCCTGTTGATTGTTCAACAGAATGATGTTTCGGATTATGCGGATATTGATGTCATAAATGCCGATTTGACGAAGATAACGTTTAACTATATGCTGTATTTCGCATGATTCATGCCTTTCGCCGAAGTGAACGGAGCGAGAATACACTATGAGATGTCAGGAGAAGGAGAGCCCGTCATTCTGCTGACGGGATTCGGAGGAGATATCAATTTCTTCCACTCGCTGATTCCCGATCTCAGCGGAAAATATAAGGTAATAGTTTTCGAGCACAGAGGTTCCGGAACTACGGAGTATTCCGGAGATGTGGAATGTCAGACATATGTGGATGACGTAAAGGCACTTTTGGATTATCTGGATATTTACAAAGTACATATGCTCGGATGGTCCATGGGAAGTCAGGTTGCAATGGAATTCGCAATCCAATATCAGGAAAGGCTTCAGACCCTTACTCTGGTATCCGCATTCGAACACTGCCCCGCAAGATCGAGTTACATGATGAACACCATGATCGATGCGGGAATGAAAGGTACGGATGTTGAATACATCTATGCAATGGTCAACGCATTCAGTTTTACCGAGAATTACTTCGATGCAAAACGTACGAAGGGACAGAAAGTGAAAACAATCAACACGACAACACCCGAGAGGCTCCACCAGCAGATGCACTGTCTCGACAGATACGATCTCCGCGGAAGACTCGGTGTGATTAAAGTACCCGTACTTTCGATTCACGGTCTCGACGATATCATGGTGGAACCGAAGATGGGGGATCAGGTTGCATCGGATATTCCCGGATGTCAGGTGTACCGCATACCCGATGTGGGACATGTGATTCACCCTTCACTTTACAAAGAACGTTTCATCTCATTCATTGCGGGAAATCCCAAGCAGTGATTTTCTCTTTTCTCTGGCCTCATCGACCATTGAGGGGATGTGTTCCTTAATGATACGTGTACACGGCCACGTATCGTCCATATAATCCAAATCGGGAAGAATATCGTGCCCTTCATTCACTATCGCAAGATATACTCTGCTCATGAACATTGACACCATATACGGAAATTCATTGCAGATTTCCGGCCTTCCCTTCCAAATCTTACATCTGTTGTCCTCGCCGAGGAAAGCACAGGGATTTGTCTTTCTGAACAGCCATTTGTCTTCGGAGTCGTCCCACACAAGATATTGGAATATGAATGACAGACGGTTCATATTCACCTGCTTCGCAACACTCTCCACTTCTTCATCGCGTACAGCGATATAGGGTTGGTGACAGCACTTACCGCACATCTCGCAGGGAGATTCGTCTTTGAGCCTCTGGCACACATCATACGCAATGTCAAGATCGCGGAGCATGTCGGGAGGAATTTCATCCAATCCGTCGAGAATATATCTGTCGCGGTAGACTGCCATCTTACCCACTCAGAAGATACGGGTGAACCCGAGAACAAAACCGATAACAGATGCCACAAGGGATGCTCCGGTGATTACGAGCATAAGCATCCTTCTGTCTTCTTCGACAGCCACTCTTGTAAGAGTAAGAGAATAACTGCTCATCACCATACCGATTGCACCGAACACCGCACCGAAAATGCCCTGTCCCATAACGGATACAATCAATGCCGCGACACCGAATACGAGACCGACGTATGTTGTTACGACAACCTTCTGTATCTTCGGTTCGGATTCGAATTTTCTGTTCAGCTGCCAATCGCATTCGGAACAGAAAATCTCCCCTTCCGTGTTCTCGTGACCGCATTTAGGACATTTCATAGACAATATGATACACTCATTCGGTTTAAAACGTTACATCAAAGGTTGACGAACTCCGCATGTATTCTGCTGCGGACGGTACCGAATCTTGTCTTTTCTTCGATTGTTGTTATTGATAAACATAACATCGGACGGAATGCTTCCGTGAGTTCTTCTTCTGTATAGTAGTGATAAAGAATTCCGTTGCCTCTGATTACAGTGGATTCGTCGATACGCTCTCCCTTCTCGGAGCGCATATCTCCCGTGGAAAATACTCTTACCAATACGTGTCCGCCCTTTTTCACCGTTCTGATCAATTCCGAAACCGTGTCTTTCAGTTCCCCGGAAGAAAGATGTTCCAGTACATGAAAAGCGACGGCACCGTCGAATGTATTGTCGGAAAAAGGAAGCTTATCGGCCTGAGAACAGACGAACTCCGCACCGATGTTCATTTCGGAACACATTCTTACCGCACTTTCGGAAAAATCCACTCCCGTAACGGAATACCCCATCTCGGTAAGTGCTGATGCCGTCTTTCCGTTACCGCATCCCAATTCCAGAATACAGGAACCTTCCGCGAACGGCATACCGTCTATCTTCGACATACCTCTCCACGGACGGTCGTTGGTGTGATAGAACGATTCCCATGCGGACCTCTGATCCATATCCGGTGATTATGAAAACAGGTAATAAGGATTGTTAACGGCGATTACTTTATTACCGGACAGTGACCTAATTACAGTCATGGGAGAACAGGAAGAAGTCGTTGCGAAACTCATGAAAATACCTTCCGTGAGTGAAAAATGCTGTATCGGAATGTATCTGCTCGGAATCAGAGAGATATCCGATCTCAAAGGAAAGGATCCCGATGAGATGTACAGCGCACTTACCGTCAGGAAGGATTTCTACGCCGAACCCTGCATGCACAAGATGCTGAAAATCGCAGTAGGTCTTGTGAACAAAGGTGCGGTCAGGATTGACTGAATGTTTTGTGCATCGACGTAAGCCATTGGAAAAACAGATCCGTGACGGTGTCGGTAAGAATGACGTAGGTCCCCAGGGGACCTTTCATCATTCTTCCGGCTCTCATATTAATCTCGGTATCTCCGATTTTCAAAATCATCGTTCTGTCCGATACCGAATTTTCATGAACGGCGAGATTCCTTATCATCAGCAGATCGTCCCAGGTTTTCATTGTGTTCCTGTCGATAACACCTGCCTCGCAGGAACTCATCAGAATATTTCTGAGATAAAGACGGTTGTTTTTATCCAATGCATTCTCTTTCACTTTCGAAGAAGTATACATTTTGAGACAGTCTTTGACTGCTTTCTCGACTGCTGAGACAATATCCACATACATATCTCTGGTAACCGTCACAATCCTGTCGTAAATCTCGGAAACACCGGATTCATCTAATCTGGATATGATGTCGGGACCCCATCTTCTGTCGTAAACCGAAATGATTTCTTCGGTAATCTTCACTCTGTTGTACATCGACCAGAAACATGTCCCTCTGGGATCGCCTTCGGTCTTGGAGATGCCGTCGTTGAGATATTCGGCATGCTCTCTGCATTTTGCCATGAGATCTTCCAATCCGCTGCGTATGCCCATAGAGTATGCATACGGGACTGCTCTTATAATCATGTCTGAAAGTCAGATGTTATCCGAACGGTACGGATTGACTCTCTGATGTGTTATACGTAATATTTATTAAAGACGTATATTTAGGGCGATTTAGGAGGCCTGAATAATGTATTGGGACTCAAAAATGGAATGCATGCCGAAAGAAGAAATGGAAAAGATGCAGTATGAAAGCGTGAAGAAACTTATTTCACACCTCTACGAATTCAACCAGTTTTACCATGACAGAATGAAAGCGGCAGACGTGCGTCCGGATGATATCCGCTGTCTGCGCGATGTTTCCAAGCTCCCGTTCATGTACAAACAGGACCTCAGGGACAACTACCCCACAGGTCTCTTCACATCGCCTCAGAAGGATCTTATCAGGTACCACGTATCATCCGGTACCACAGGTAAGCCCACACTCGTCGGTTACACTGAAAACGATCTCGGCTATTGGACCGAAGCACTTGCAAGATCCCTTACGTCTGTAGGTATCGGAAAAGACGATACAATGCAGGTATCCTACGGATACGGACTGTTCACGGGCGGTCTCGGTCTTCACTACGGTGCCGAGAAAGTAGGTGCAACCGTACTTCCCTCGGGAACAGGTAACACCGAACGTCAGATCGAACTTATGTGCGATTTGGGCGTTACCGCAATCGCCTGTACGCCCTCATACCTCATTCACATCGGAGAGGTCGCACAGAAGATGGGTGTCGACATCAGAAGAGACACCAAACTCAGAAAAGCTGTAGTCGGTGCGGAACCGTGGACCGAAGGAATGAGAGCTCACATCGAAGAATCCATGGGTGTCAAAGCGTACGATATCTACGGAACATCCGAGATGGCGGGACCTATGTTCACCGAATGCGAGGAACGCAAGGGAATCCACATGCAGTCCGATATGGTGTATGTGGAAATCATCGATCCGGAAACAGGAGAAGTACTCGAACCCGGACAGAAAGGTGAAATGGTCGTCACCATGCTTAAGAAAGAAGCCTTCCCGCTCGTAAGGTACAGAATTAAAGATCTTACGTGTCTCATGAATATGGAATGTCCCTGCGGAAGGACTTCACCGAGGATTGAAAGAATCACGGGAAGATCCGACGATATGCTCATCGTCAGAGGTATCAACGTGTTCCCGTCGCAGGTGGAGCACACACTCATGCAGATTCCCGAAGTAGGAAATCAGTACATGATCATCGTCAACAGGAACGGTTCGCTCGATCAGATGACCGTTCAGGTCGAACTCAAGAACGAAGCATTCAGCGATAAGATGGCCGATATGATGCTTCTCAAAGCAAAGATTGAAGGCGAGATGAAGAAATATCTGAACATCGCTGTCAGGATTGAACTCAAAGAACCGGGAACACTCCCGAGATTCGAAGGTAAGGCCAAAAGAGTGATTGATAACAGGGTGTTATAAATGACAGGCAAAGACGTGATTACACAACTCTCCATATTCGTCAACAACGAACCGGGAAGCCTCGCCAACATGGCAAAAGCGCTCAAAGAATGCGGTGTCAACCTCAAGGCATTCAACATCTCCGAATCCTCCGGATTCGGTGTGTTCAGGGCCATCGTCGACAATCCCGAGGATTCGTATGAGAAACTCAAAGCAAAGAACCTGATTATCAAGAAAACGGAACTCGTCGCGGTATCGGTTGCGGATGTACCCGGAGGTCTCTTCTCCGCTGCGGATGTTCTCGGTGAAGCAGACATCAACATCGAGTACGGTTACGCACACGAAGGTTCCGACGAACCGATTATATTCCTCAGAGTCGACGAACCCGAAGCAGCCATCAAAGCATTCAGGGACGCCGGAATGAAGGTCATCACAGCGAAGGACCTGTGAGCCTATGGGAAATCTCAACGTCGTCATCGCCGGAAGCAACAGCTTTGCTTCCGATGTAGGTAAGAAAGGTACGGTTACCGATATGACCTTCTTCGAACTGAAGAAGGGAAACGATTCCGTTACATTGATTGAGCCTACAAAATACCCTGACAAGCTTTCATCGCTCTTCTACGCGGCATCGATGGCGGAATATGCTATCCTTGTCGTGGAGAAAATCGACAGTCACCTCGGCGAGACGATTGTGATGATTGATTCCGTCGGTATCGACAAAGGATGGATTGTTCTCAGGAACTACATCCAACCCGAACAGCTCAAACCCTTATTGGCGGGCACATCTCTCGAGGGATACCAACCCCTCGAAGACGACCCCATCAAAACCAGGGAAATGTTAATCGGTCTCGCATGCGAAACCAAGAAAGAAGCGGGTGCCGGAACATGCGGTTCATGTCCTATCGACAGCCACTTCAACGTCAAAGGTGTCGGAACGGTGGTTTTGGGTTCCGTCATCGACGGTTATTTCAAAGTACACGACAAAATGACAATCTACCCTCTCAAAAAGGAAATCATCCTGAAATCGATACAGAAACACGATATCGACGCTCAGGACGGTATCAAGGGAGATCATGTCGGTCTTGCTCTCAGAGGCATCGAATCCGATGAATTGGACAGAGGATATGTCGCCACAACCGACCCTTCGGTCAAAATGACCAAAAAGATTACGGCGAAAGCGACGCTTGTAAAATATTGGCCTACTCCCGTCAAAGAGGGTATGGTTATGCACATCGGCCACTGGATGCAGATGGTTCCCTGCCGCGTAACATCTTCTTCGGATGAAGGAGATTTCAGATCCCCGACACTCACGATGGAAACGGAAGTGGACATAATCCACAAACCCGGCGACAAAGCAATCATGATGTACCTCGAAGGCGGAAAGCTGAGAGTAGTAGGATCATTCATTCTGGAATGAGGACAGCATCGGGATGAAATGCATCGTCAGGAAAGCAGCGGTATTCGTGATTGCCCTGACGATCATGGCCCTCTCGGCCTCACTGTCTACGAAGGCATCGCTGGGCGTATCTCCGATTTCTTCGGTTCCGTATACGCTCAGCCTCATTCCCGGTACGCTCTCGTTCGGTGCGTGGACATTTGCTTTCAACATGATTCTGTTCATTGCGGGAATACTCGTAATGAAACACAATTACAAACCGATGTACGCACTGTGTGCGGTATTCGTGATTATATTCAGTTACCTCTGCGATGTTTTCCTCACAGTGTTCGAAGGCATTGTTCCGGATAATTATCTTGAACAGTGGGCAATCGAACTGATTTCCGCAGTACTTTTGGCATTCGGTATCGCACTGAGTATGGTATCGTCAATCTCGATGCTCCCCGGCGATTTCTTCGTGAGGTTTGTAGCACGCGTAAAAGATCTCAACTTCGGACATACGAAGATAGTCTTCGACTTCAGCTGTATCGTGGCATCGATTGTTATTTCTCTGATATTCCTTCCCGAAATCAGCGGAATAAGGGAAGGTACTGTGATGTTCATCATTGCCGTAGGTCCGATGGTTAATATCTTCTTCAGAACAATGGACAGAGCCGGTCTGCTCATGTGGATAGATTATGAGCCGATAAAAATCGACGTACATTCCGATGAATAATGCAGTTATCTTTCTATAATAGGGAGTTGTTGAACACATTGCTGGAGATATCCGGCAAAACAATCGGAAGAACTGTCATTATGGCAAAAACAAGAGTATTCAAAAACGGAAAGATCTACACGGTCAACAAGAAACAGCCTTGGGCGGAAGCAGTAGTTACGGAAGACACCAAGATTGTTTATGTCGGTGACGGCAAAGGCGCGATGGCATACGCAAAGGACGGAGCCGAAGTCGAGGATCTCGGCGGAAGGCTCATGATACCCGGTATCATCGACGGACACCTTCACGCAGTTATGTCCATCGTCATCAGGGGCCTCATCAGGATCTCTCCTACTGCCGACTTTGCAGAGATGAAGAAAACAATCAAAGACTTCATCGACGCACACCCCGAACTCAAAGCATATATGGGAATGGGCTGGAATGATGCATATTTCGGAGAGACGGGACCGAACAAGGCGGATCTCGATGAAATCTGCTCGGACAAACCCATTGCCGTCTTCTCGGCCAGCGGTCACTGCGGCTGGTGTAATTCCAAAGCACTGGAGCTTGCGGGCGTCAACAAAGACACTCCCGATCCCGACCGTGAGGCAGGTCACCTCTACTACCGTGACTCCGAAGGCAACCCCACTGGTTACGTCAAAGAGAGCATGGCCACCAACAAGATTCTTGCTGCGGGAGACTACATCGAAGAATCCCTTCTCGACAAATCCACGGAAGAGTTCCTTGCAGAGTGTTCCGAACTCGGACTGACATCACTCGTCGACTGCGGTAACTACGACTTCGGCGAGTTCCTGATGAGGGACGAACTCGTAGACATTGTCGGCGACATCAGGTGCCCCGTCCGTTTGGACTGCTGCGGTGTCATCGGTAACAAACAGAACATCGAATTCGCTCTCCAGGAATCCAAGAAACTCAAGAAAAAGTACACAACCGACAGGATCCGCTGCACATTCCTGAAGATTCTCAACGACGGAACGTTGGAGAACTTCTCGGCTGCAATTCCCAATGCATATCCCGACGCGGATGTAGTCAAACCCACAATGGGTGTAGATGAACTCTTCCACTGGGGAGAGGAAGCCGCAAAAGCTGGATTGGATCTCAACGTACATGCAATCGGTTCTCTTACCGTCCACGATCTGCTCGAAGCCGCAGGTAAACTCCGTGCGGCAGGATACAACGACATGCGTATCGTGTGTTCGCACTCCGCGTACGTATTCCCCGAAGATCTTGACAAATTCGGAAAATACAATGTCGTCGGTAACAGTACCGGACGTTGGTTCGCTGCTATTGCGGATGAAAAGTTGATTAAAATGATCGACGAACTCACACAGGCAAAAGCCTACCCGATGAAATCGATCAAGAACGGAGGAGGAAAACTCTCTCTCAGTTCCGATTATCCTACGGATCTCACCACATTCAAGCCTATGCCTAACGTCGAATGTGCATTCACGAGACAGCCCGAAGGAAAGAAAGATGCATACATCTCTCAGCCCGACGAACGTCTGACAATCGAAGACATCATAGAAGCGTACACAATCAACAACGCATACGTCATGCGCATGGAAGACAAGATCGGTTCGATCGAAGTCGGAAAGTACGCAGATATGGTTGTTCTGGAAGAGAACCTCTTTGAAATCGATCCCTACACCATCCACGATGTGAAAGTCCACGAGACAATCATGGACGGTATCACCAGATTCAAGAGGGACTGAGTACTCAGAAACAAAAGACGGGAGGACAACACCTCCCGTCGGTTAATTTCATTATGTTTTCATCATATTATTTGACAGAATTTTAAAGAAGGTAGTTATTATGTGTCACGAGTGTCATTCGCAGGGTATGAATAAGAAAGTAGACTTCAGCAAAGCCAGAAACGTCAAAGCAGCCGCCGTCGGTATGGACGTCGATCTGCATCCCGATGGAAAGGACAACCTTCAGCGCGTACTGGAATACATCGATCAGTGTGCTGCAAAAGGATGTGAACTCATCGTATTCCCCGAAGGAACAGGCGACGGAATTTCATCAAGCAGGACAGATTACGCCAACTCAATCAGAGGCAGTGCCGACGAAGAAACGGCAAGATACCTGTACGAATTCACAGAGTATGTTCCCGAGAGCAAATTCTGTCAGGCAATCATAGAGAAGGCAAAAGAAAAGAAAGTGTACGTCTCGTGGTGTATGGCAAGACGCAGCGAAATCGATCCTGCAATCTACTATAACACTGCCGTCCTTGTCGGACCCGACGGTTACATCGGACGTTACGACAAAGTACACCTCCCCGGAGGAGAACAGCTCATCAACTCCAACGGACAGGGATTCCCTGTGTTCGATACACCAATCGGCCGCATAGGCATGGCAATATGCTACGACTCATTCTTCGAGGAAACATACCGCATATACGGAATCAAAGGTGTGGATATCCTTCTGCTCCTTACAGGCATTCCGAGAGAATTCCAGGATTCGAAGATTGAAACGGATGCAACATACAGATTCATCAAATCCATGATTATTTCCGAGGCTATGAGCAACGGACTTACAATCATCGCAGCCAATGCAGGCAACCCCGGTGCACTCCACCACAGCATGGTTGTAAATGCACGCGGATTGGTCCTTGCGGAAGCACCTGAAGATGAACCCGAAGGTATTGCAATTGCAGACATCGGATGGCCCGTACTCGACAACAAGAAGGCTCAGGTCACCAACGGATGGGGACTTTACTTATTCAAAGACCGTCACCCCGAACTCTATATGGATCTCATCAAGATTCAGGAAGGCCATTATTTCAACAATAACGTCCTGAAAAAAATGTATAATGACTGCTACAACATCGACAAGGAATGATTGTTTCGCAGAAGTGAATGCTATGAAAGCCGATCTGATAATCAAAAACGCAAACATCCTCACTGAAGACGGAAAAAATCCCAAAGCAACGGCTTTGGCAGTCAAAGACGGAAAATTCGTTTATGTCGGTGATGATAACGGAATAAAAGAATACGAAGGCGAAGTCCGTGACATGAAGGGTAAGTTCATCATGCCCGGAATGCTCGATTCGCACGCACACATCTCCGCATCGATTCCCGTGGGATTGCTGTTCAAATATCCGATAATAAGAGAACACGGCAAAAAGGCAATTCTCGACAGTATCGCCGAGAAAGTCCGTGCCGACAGGGGCGAAAAGTTCCACTACTTCATGATATTCGCAACCTTCCTCGAAGGAGCATCCATCACGAAGGAAGATCTCGACAAAATCAGTACCGATGAATGTATCTACATCCTTGAAGAAGAAACACACAGCGGTTGGGCCAACACGAGAATGCTCAGAGAACTCAACTACAGTGACGACACCCCCGACCCCGTTCCGGGACTGTCTTATTTCGTCAGGGACAAAGCCGGACACATAACAGGATGGCTCTATGAGGGCGTATCGATGAGAGCGGTTCTTGCGAACGTAGATTCCATTGACGATGACTACCTCATATCCGAACTCAAACGTCTCAACGCCTACTGCAGAAAGATGGGAATTACCACAATCACAGACTGTGCGATGTGTGTAGCTCAGCCCTTCGGAGAGAAAATTTACGATCTTATCGCAAAACTCGATGAAGCGGGAGAATGGGATGTGTATGTCAACGGTTCCTACGGAGTTATGCTCCCCGAGGATGTGGGCAATGCCGTAGATGAGGTCAAGCGTTACCGCGAGAAATACGCCGGAAGCAAACACATGAACGTCCGTACGTTCAAAGCATGGATCGACGGAACTTCCGCAATCTCCACCGCATGTATGCTCGAACCCCGTCTTGACAACGGACTCACCGGAGGAAGGCTCTTCGAAGCACGTCAGCTTGCGGACATAATGAAGGAATGCGATGCAGACGGTCTCGATGTACATCTTCACGTAATCGGAGATGCATCCATCAGGATGAGTCTCGATGCAGTCGAACTCGCACAGAAGGAACTCGGAAGGAAGATGAAGACAACCGTAACACTCGCGCACAACGAACTCTGTTCCGATGCAGACATACCCAGATTCGCAGAACTCGGCGTATTCGCCAACTTCACACCCTGGTGGATTGCACCTCCGCAGGTATCCGGAGGATACGAACACATGCAGAAAGCTCTCGGAGACCGCTTCAGATATGAATACCGTATCAAGGATATTCACGATGCAGGCGCATGTGTAACATTCGGATGCGATCAAATCGGTTTCGACGACTTCTCCAATTGGAATCCTTTCGTGAGTATGGAAGTCGGTATCATGCGCAGATACTGTGAGGAAAATGTCAACAAAGATTACGTCGAGCCGACAGACTACGCACTGACTCCCGAACAGGCCGTCGATATCGGCTGTATGATTGACGGATACACAATCAACGGTGCAAAACAGATCGGAATCGAATCGGAGACAGGATCGATTGCAGTCGGCAAACGTGCCGATTTCATAATGCTGCCTGTCGATTTAACCAAAGAACGTACCGAACTGATCAGCAGAATTGTTCCGGATGAAGTGTACTTCGAAGGCCGTAAGGTAAACTGAGTGCAGGAATACTCTGTGTGCCGCATTCATGACATCTTTCTCCGTTTCACGGAGTCGGATGTCATGAACGGCCGCAGAACACTTTTTTTTTCAAACATTTTAACATATAATTCCTGATGACACAAAACTGCCTGTGGTGCTTCATATCTGCGGCGACACGATACCTGTAATGGAATCCGTAACGGAAACAGACGCGAACATAATTTCGGCAGATCATGCCTTCAACCTTGTCAAAGCAAGAGAAACCGTCGGTGATAAACTGACACTTATGGGCAATGTCCATCCGATCGATGTGATTCGGAACGGAACACCGGAACTCATAAAGAGCGAATCTCTCAGATGTATCGAAGAAGCCGGTAAAAACGGAAGATTCATTCTTGCAGGAGGGTGCGAACTGCCGAGGGATGTGTCTGTGACCAACGCCAAAGCTCTTGTGAATGCGGCAAAGAGTTACGTCTACTGATTATTCAGTGAATTATCATTAAAACGGAACAGACACAGAATTGTGTCCGTTCCTTTTTTTTCTTCAAATTATTCGGGTGAAATTCATCTGTAACGGTAATGAAACAGAGTAATAATCCGTTCATTACTCACTGTCTGAGCGATTAATATATATCGGTGTCTGCTTTATGCCAAATATCCGTGTTATATTTTAGCACGGTCGAGTGATCAGATGACATACTGGAACGAGAAGATCGAAACCATGCCTGCGGAAGACCTTAAGGCGATGCAGCTTGAACTCCTGCAGAATCTTATCAAGAACACATACAGGGATTCGGCCTTTTATCGTGCGAAGATGGATACCGCAGGTGTCAAACCCGAGAATATCAAAACCCTCGACGACATCAGAAAACTTCCGTTCATGAAAAAAACGGATCTCAGAGACAACTATCCCGACAAACTCTTCGTCAGACCTTATGAGGATTTGGTCAGAATTCATGTTTCATCGGGTACTACCGGTAAACCCACTGTCGTAGGATATACTGCGAACGATCTTGAAAACTGGGCGGAATCACTCGACAGGGGAATGGTCTCATTCGGTATGTCGAAAAAAGATATGCTGCAGAACGCACACGGATACGGTCTTTTTACCGGCGGTATCGGAGTTCACGATGCAGCGACAAGGTTGGGTGCCACTGTATTGCCCATAAGCACCGGAAACACCAACCGTCAGATCGATCTTATGTGCGATCTTCCCGTTACGACGATTGCGGGAACACCATCATACCTCTTCCACATCGCAGACACATGCGACGAAAGAGGAATCGACATAAGAAAGGATACAAAACTGAAGATGGCCATCGCAGGCGGAGAGCCCTGGTCCGAATCTATGAGAAAGAAACTCCAGGACAGAACGGGAATCCGTGTTCACAACTGTTACGGTGCATCCGAGTTCTACGGCCCTATGTTCCTTGAATGCACAGAACAGTGCGGAGTTCACATCTGGGCCGATCTGGCACTGATTGAAATTCTCGACGATGAAGGCAACCCCGTTCCCGACGGACAGAAAGGAAATGTCGTTGTCACAATGCTCAGGAAAGAAGCATTCCCGCTGATAAGATACAGAATCGGAGATATTTCTTCGATTACATGGGAAAAATGCAAATGCGGCAGAACACACCCCAGGTTGGACAGAATTACCGGAAGATCCGACGATATGCTTGTCGTGAAAGGAATCAATGTGTTCCCATCTCAGATTGAAGCGGTTATCGGCGAGATGCCTTTCCTCAGCCCGTTCTATATGATAACGTTGGACAACAAGAACTACTCCGATCACATGCTTGTGGAAGTGGAACTCAACGAGAACTCTCTCACCGACGATACCACGGAACTCGCAAAGATGACAAAGAAACTCGATGCAAGACTCAAAGAAGTGCTTAACATCAAGGCGGATGTGAAACTCGCACTCCCCAAGACACTTCAGAGATTCGAAGGAAAATCGAAACACGTCATCGACAACAGATCGTATGAATGATTCACTTAAGAGACTTTTTCAGTCTCTTAAGTGCATCTCTACATGCGGGAATTTTACGGTCGGCACCGAATCCGTAATATTCGAGTGCCTTCTCCGTGTTTCCCTCTTTTTCGTAAAGTGTTCCCAAAAGGAAGGAATACTCAAATCTGCCCATATCGACAGCCTTAAGGTAGAATTCCTTTGCTTTCTGTGTTTCTCCCTTCTCCTGGTGGATGTAACCATATGATCCGCAGCATTCCGCTTTGTCGTTGTTATCGGCTTTGGGATTGGTGAATGCTTTGTCTATCCACTGTTTTCCCGTGACAAGATCTGCTTTTACGCCTTTTCCGAGAAGGAATCTGTTTCCTGCCTTGATCTGTGCACCCGGAGACTGGGTGTCGTTGGCGGAAATAATCAGCCAACGTGTTGCTTCTTCTTCGTTGAGAAGGGGCTTCTCGCTGTAATACATATAAAGAGTGAAAGCGACGTCTTTGAAACCGTTCTCATAAGCCTTCGTGAGCATTTCCGCTGCAGGGACGTATTTCTTCTGTTTGTGAAGAAGAATTCCTTTGTAACCCATCGCTCTTGCATCGCCCGCTTCCAGTGCCCTGTTCAGCCATTTGATTGCAATCTGTTCGTTGGCCTTTATACCGTTGGTACCGTGGGCGTAATCGAGAAACAACTGAATTGTTGCGTCGACATCAGCGTCATCGGACCTTTTCCTGAGGTCTTTCTCGTATTCGCTCATCCTGCCGAACAGAGACATAACGGACACCTCTGAAAAGGATTATTTCTTGAATCCTTCGTCGAATACATCCTCGCCCTTCCTCGATTTGTACCTCATGTATATGAAGTAAACAAACAGCAATACAAGGATTGCCGGCAATATGCTGATCAGATAATAGTATCCGAAGGGTCCGGGAACCAACAGCATTATGATGAGATCAATCAGGAACACAAATGCGAGTGTACTGAACTGAAGGATTCCGTAGTAGATTCTGTCTCTGTCCGTTCCGTTCCTTTCGCTTGCCTCGATCAGCACCTTGTTGATTCCTTTGACACTTCTGACAAGGAAGAACGTAGGCGAGAACAATGCAGTGAGATTCATCAGGATAAGGATGAGGAATGCTATGTTTGCATCACATCCGAGGAACGATTTGATCTGATCGAGAATGAAATCCATGAATGATGTGAACACAATCTCAACCACGATAATCAGAATAACCGATCCGTACACTGTGTAGATGTTGCTGCGGATTCTGTTTCCGATATCGGCGTTTTCGAGCTGTCTGTTCAGACGCTCACGCGTATTCAGCAGCCAATTGCCTATATGATACAGTATTCTCGGCTCCTTCTCCTCGACCCTGTCCACCACTTTGAACGTGTACCTTGAGATCAAAGGCAGTACAATCATCGAAATCAATGAAGCTCCGATAACTGCGGAATAGAAACCGCTGGTGATGACATTCATCTTCAGGGCTTCGCCCGCGATGATGAATGCAAACTCTCCCATAGCCATAAGTGAGATGGAACATGCAAAACATTCGGTGAATCCTTTGTTACCGATGAAATAACCGAGGAAGACCGTGAAGAATTTACCTACCATGAATATGCAGACGATAACGACGGCAAGTCCGAAATTGTCCATGAATTCGACGACGTTCACCTTCATTCCGATTGAAATGAAGAACACGGACATGAACAGCTCTTTCATCGGTTCGACTTTCTCGAAGAGGTTCATCTTGAACTTGGATTTCGAAAGGGTGACACCCATAAGGAATGCACCTACCGCCATAGAGAGTCCGATAAGGTGCGAGAGGTATGCCATTCCGAAACATAATCCGATGGATGCAATCAACAGCACTTCCTGCGATGTGTTGTCTCCGATCCAATCGAGGATACGGGGAACGAATTTCACACCCAAAAGTATGATAACAATCATGAACACGATGATCTTCAGAATCAATGCAATCATTTCGGACATACCCATGGTACTTCCCGCGAAGATCGGTGTCACCATAGACAGAATGATAACCTGTCCGATATCCTCCATAATTGTTACCAAAATGAGTGTCTCGGCCGTTTCCTTGGAAATACGTTTCTGCATCTTCAGTACTTCGGCGACGACTGCTGTGGAAGAGCCTGAGATAATTGCACCGAGTGCTATCGATGCAGACGGCGAAAGACCGAGGAAAGAACCTCCCATATAACCGATCATCACCATCAGCGGAAGTTGGACAACGGCAACCGTAATCGCAAATTTACCGTCATTCTTCAGTTTGTTGATATCGAGTTCCATTCCTATACCGAACATCAACATGACCAATCCGAGATGCGAGAGATTGTCGATAATCTCCTTATTCATCTCCATCTCCATCGGTCCTTCGAAGACGTTGATTATCAGAATACCGGCAAGCAGGTATCCTATGATAGGCGGCATCTTCAGCTTGTTGAAAATGATAGAACAAATACCTGCGCTCAGCAGCATGACTGTCATGTTCACAAGGAATTCGAACTCTTCCATATTCACACCGTAACTACTTCCTGCTTATGAAACTACCCCGTAACGCGCGCAGTAATAACATAATAATTCCTGAGAGAAGGTAAATGCGGCACCCGTTTGCCGTTCCGGGTGCCGCAGAAATATGTTTTCATTCCGTGACGGGATTCTTTTTGATTTTCGTCACGATGAACAATGCAATCGCAGACAGAGGAAGCGCAATCACGAGAGGATCGACGTAGTTCCACATTCCCATATCCAACATCGGTGTTCCGATGACTGTTGCAATAGACGAGGAAACGAAGAATCCCCAAACCACCCACACGATTGCACCGACTGCGATACTGATTATCGCCGCATTCTTATCCGGCTCTCCTTTGGAGTATAATGCATAGACATATGCGGGAAGCAGTGTTGCCGCCATAAGGCCCATGAAGATTGATGTTGCCTTTGCAATAATATTCGAGGGCATGAGGTATGCCAATATCACGACGACAATGAGCATGACTGCGGTAACGGCTCTGTTAAGCCTGAGAGATCTGTAGTCTTTGTCCTTCTCGACCAATCCTTTCTTCCTTGCAAGGACTGTAGCCAAATCGTATCCGCCCGAGGAACCCATTACATGAAGCAGTGCGCTCATGGTACTGATTGAAGCACAGAGCAGTGCAAGAACAAACAGTGAAACAAAAACATCTCCGAATGTGACGTTTTCAAACAGTTCCACGATGAATGTGGGAATAATCATATCCACATTCTGAACGTAATCGATTGCAATCTCTCCGTGTCTGTCGAAGAAGAACAGGTTGGAGAATGCACCTATTGTGTATGCGCTTCCGACGATGACAATCATGAAGATACTTCCGATTATCAGCGATCTTGACATTGCCCTGTCGTCTTTGGCAGTCATAAATCTGATGACCAACTGAGGCTGTGCCAGTGCACCAATGCCTACGCCCATGAGGAATGTCGTAACGACGGTAAGCCAAACCTGCGAACCGGTTTCGGGCATCGCACCCCATCCTGTAAGTCCCTGTTCCGACAGAAGCTGAAGTTTGTCGGAAGATGCTATTGCGGTATTCCATACGGATGTAAAATCGCCGTCGATGCCTCCGAATGTAACCAAAGCGAACACAAAGATTACAATCATACCGACAAACATAATACCGGCCTGAAGTGCGTCGTTGTACAACACGGCTATGAGACCTCCGTACACGACGTAGATTCCGGTGATGATTGCGAAAATCAGAAGAACGGTGTTCCTGTCGACATTCAGCATAACATCGAGGAAATTCACCCCTCCGAGAAGAACGGCTGCGCAGTAAATCGGCATTCCGATAAGAACGATAACTGCCGTAAATGTTCTGATAGAAGTTGATTTGAATCTCTTACCGAGAAAATCCGCGAAAGTAAATGCACCCAGTTTTGCACCGAGTTTCCTAGTAGGCTTACCGAACACAATGAAGGCAACGGCAAGTCCTAAGAACAGATTGAGAAATACAAGCCAAATCATCGACAGTCCGTATTTTGCAGACTGTCCTCCGAATCCTACAATGGCGGATGCACTTAGAAAAGTAGCGCCGTATGACAGCGCAAGAACAACGGGATGTGTGTTTCTGTCACCCAGCAGAAATTCATCGGAACCCTTTACACGCCTATAAGCGAAGAGACCCAAGATCAGTGTTACAGCGATGAAGATTCCCGCCATGATAAAGAATATCGCAGCATCCATCATTCATCACCGCCGTCTCTCTTAAGCCAACCGTATGCACAACAGAATACCACAGTTAGTATCGATGCTGCATATGCGGCCCAAATCATAGGGTCAGTGATTCCGAACAATCTCATTCTCTCCTTTGTGCCGTGCTAACACCTATCACGGCATCAACCCCAACTGCGACGTAATATATAAATATCACACTTCGACCGAAGAATGCTGGATGTTGTCGGTTATTTGAAAAACATTTTTTAATTCTTAAATTACGAACGGTTTTATCGCAATGGCGATATAATACCAAATAAAGAAACAATATTCGGAGTTTTCAGAGAAATGAACGAAATTATGGCGATTATGTTCGGCAGAGATAACGGAAACGAATTCGTTCTGAAAGATCCTTCGGGAACGAAAGCGTGGTCCGAAAGAGATGTGAAGAAAGGTATGAGGAAGAAATACTTCAGAGAATATCACATCGTTTCCGAAGGAAACTGTGTGTACATCCCCGCGGACAACGTGAAATCAATCTATTTCATCAGCAAATCGGATGTTGAAAACCTCCTGAAAGAATGTTCGGCAGAAGAAATTCCCGTCGAAACGGACAGAATGTTCGGATAAATAATCCGAATTCAGACAGATTTACCGCCCTGGACCTCCTGCCCGGGTCTTCTTTATACCATTTTTACGGAAAAACGACGGGAAACAATTTAATACAGTACTAGCCTAGGGGTTTTTGCTAGGCTTGACCGGGATGCTTGGCGTATCCTTGTATACCGAAACCGTCAACACGCGGAGGTGACAGCAGGGGGCGACGCCGTGGAAACCTCAAGCCCACTAAGTGACAATGAGATTCTGTCTTGCGGGATCAGTGTCCATTTCCGAAGCCGCCGGAGGGTGGCCTAGGTCATGCCAATCGGGGAAACCGGGTCAGGTCCTGACGGGAGCAGCCTTACCCTGAACTACTGAAGTTCGCAGGGTAGCGGAGTCGAGAAGCGATGTGTTAAACTTGGCGTGGAAATGACGTCCACCCCTGTGGCCTGGCACTTTTCAATCATTCTTTGGGTCTGCATCCCGTGATGATATCTTTGTTGAAGTCGAAAAGTACTTTCTCATCGGAACCCGATTTCAGTCTGAGAATACGGGAAGAATCGACTTTTCCTACAACCGCACCATCACATCCTACTTTCGCAAAAAGATCGATAATGCGCTGTGAGTTTTCGGGCGCACAGGAGAATGTAAATCCGCATCCCTGATATGAGAGAACCCACTGAATCATATCGACACCTTCGGGCTTGGGAATCTTATCTACGTCGATGATTCCGCCCATTGACGATGTCTCGAGAAGCATCCCCATAGTACCGATACAGCCGGGATTGCTCATATCCTTGGCAGCATGTGCCAGTTTCTCGGATGCTACGCTACACATAGCATCCATCTGATCCTGAACGATCTTATCGTCTTTGTTCGTGGTTGTATCCCATGCATATGCCAAATCCGGAGGATAGAATCCGTCGGTATCTATGACAAACACAATATCGTCGCCGTCTTCGGCGGTACTGCTGAGAATAACCTGATCCTTAGGAACCGATCCGACGATGGAGATGTCGATTGCATGATACATACAGTCGGGATGTGTGTGTCCTCCGACAATAGGAACGTCGAACTTCTTAACCGCACGCTCCATACCTTTCAGCATCTGTGAACAGATTTTATCGTTTTTCACGGAAATGACATCGACCATAGCCAATGCCTTACCGCCCATGGCGGCGATATCGTTCACGTTGACCAATACCGCGAAATAACCCGCGTAATAAGGATTGGTCTTGAGAAGCGATTCCATAATACCGTCTGCAGCGAAAAGCAGATAGTTGTCACCGAACTCGATGGCGGCCGCATCCTCTCCCTCCGAAGCGTACACATTCGCAAACGTGTCTGTAGGAAGGAATCTTACAACATCCTGAATGGTTTTCTTTCTCGTAATGCCGGGGAACTCTCTTATCGCTTTGACAATGCCATCTAGTTCCATATATCCGTCTATGCATTCCTACTACTAAAACAAAACTCTCTTTACGCGCGGTTATCTAGGTAGAATAAAAATAGTACCGTCTGTTTCAGTGTACTGTTATTCATGGATCCGCAGTTGCTAGCATTGATTGTCCTGCTCATTATCTATGTGCCGACATACTTTATCGTTAAGAAAAGTAAATGGTGCAAAGAGCACGGATTGGTCACATCGAGTGTCCTTATCATGCTCAACACGAAATGGGGAATCAATCTGATGACCCGTCTCGGGAAATACAAACGTTTCTGGAGAGTCTGCGGAGTGGTTTCGTGGATTGTTACCGCGATTCTTATGATCGGAATGATTTCGATTCTCGTACTTGACATGATGATTATTCCCAAAATGGGGGGTACAGCAGGTCTCGGAGTGACATATGTCCTTGCGATCCCCGGAATCAACCCCGCACTCCCGCTGTTCTACGGGTGGGTCGGATTGATTATTGCCATGGTTGTCCATGAAACCGCACACGGTATTCAGACCAAAGCGAATGACATGGAAGTCGAGAACACGGGTGTAATCCACTGTGTTGTACCTTTGGGAGCATTCGTCAGACCGAATGAAGAACAGGTCAGCAAATGCAGCAGAAGAGCCAGGATGGATCTTTATGCCGCAGGTATCACTACCAACTTCTTCGTTGCATTGCTTGCGTTCGGACTCATGCTCGGAGGTATGACCTGCGGACTTACAAGCGACTACGGCGACAGTCCCGCAGTCTACGGTACTGTCGAATCGTCGCCGGGATACGATTCCGGAATACCGAGTACCGCTATCATAATGTCAGTCGACGGAAATGATGTCGGTTCGCTGAGTGAATTTGTGAACAGCATCACGGAATGTAAAGAATATTCTGTGAAATACAATTACAAAGGCGAGATTTCCGAGAAGAATGTTATCCTGGGAACTTATGTTTACAAAGTAGTCACAGGTTCGCCGGCCGCCCACGGTTATATGAAAAGCAATACGATGCTGTACAGTATCACAACATCCGACGGAACGGAACACATCATCGGTTCGAATTCTTCTTTTACCGATATTATGAGTAAAACGAGCCCGGGTGAAACCGTGAATATCAAATGGTACTCGTACAGCGATTCCGCATTGGGTGAACTTGTTACGAGTAATGTTACGCTCGGTGAAAAGAACGGCATCGGATATCTCGGAATAACCGTAAACACATCCGGTTTAGGGTTCACTACTCCGAATACAATGGTAAGTGCAGGTGTAGATCCATTCTACGGCAAGACTACATTCTCCGAGAAATACAGCGGACTTCTGTCCTTCATCGGAAATGCATTCAGCGGATACTCACCCGTTCCCGAATCGACACACTGGTGGTACCACAGCGAAGGTGTCCCCGACAATCTGTTCTGGTTCGGCATAAGTATCCTGTTCTGGGTATTCTGGCTCAATATGGTCCTCGGTATAACGAATGCTCTTCCCGCAGTACCGTTCGACGGAGGTTTCCTCTTCATGGGCGGACTGAGTTTCCTCTTTGAAAAATTAGGAATGAAGAATGAAGAGAAGAGGGAAGCACTCGTAGACAGAATCGGTATGTCGGTTACCTATGTCGTATTGGCATTTGTGGCGCTGATTATCGTTGTCATGGTAATATGATATCGGAGGAATCTCCGATAATCCTCTTCGCCCACTGAAGTTTCCTGAATTTTACCGAAGGGTCGGTTCCTTCCTTCAGATAAGGGTGTTCGAAATCGAATCCGCAGAGTCTTATCTCACGGCATCCGAAATGTCTCGCAAGACATACCGCACGGTCGCCGTCTGTAAATCCGCCGTAGTTACGGAGAAGGTTGTCCGGTTTCGACTGTGTCGTAAGGATTACTTTGCCTTCGAAATCTTTGCAGTATCTGAGCAACGCATCCGCATTGTCTCCGTGTGCATGTATCAGCGTAACGGAACCCGAAGCCGATGCTTCGGCCTGACTCTTCACATCCCCGTCTAAGTCCGTAACTACAATATCCGGAACAATACCCAATGCCGTCACACGTTCCGTGGCGGAACCTGCCGATATTGTTGTACCTTTGACATTTCCTTTCCCGATATCGTCTTCAAGACTCGCAGCCGCACCGAATACAGTCGCCGTACCCGATGAAAACAAAAGAGACAGTTCGTCATCCGTTATGAGATCCGCATTCGGCATAAGTGTCTTCAGCAGCCTTGCGGAAGTCTCATCCGAAGATTTGCTGTATCCCATATCGGCTAAGATCTCCTCATAAACCGGAGACCATTCACTGAACATCATTGACAGTCACCTTGGCGGTTTTCCTCTTCTCGACTGCCATAATCATACTTGAAACGATGATGGAAGCTACACCTGCGGCAAATTCGAACATCATCATGATATTCTCGACAGTGCCGAATCCCATGTAGTTTTTGAGGAAATCGATAACGAACTGAACGATGAAACCTACGCCCATAATCATCACGGATGTTGCCACAAGACCGTAAGTAAGCTGCTTTGTTTCGACGTAATCGTCGATTACGACACCCATGTAGTTGAACAGAATGCAGAATATGAAAGGCCACAGGAAATTCGAGACGAATATCATCGCAGT
Organism: Candidatus Methanomethylophilaceae archaeon; assembly: GCA_963640855.1. Taxonomy (GTDB): domain Archaea; phylum Thermoplasmatota; class Thermoplasmata; order Methanomassiliicoccales; family Methanomethylophilaceae; genus Methanarcanum. Next base: position 24,057 of record CAVIAJ010000001.1, on the reverse strand, counting down.
GAAGAAGAATCCGTTGTTGATGATATCCTTCACCGAGAACGTTGCTATCACTATGGCTGTAATAAACAGCAGAATTGACAGAATCTTGAATGTGAGTGTAATACTCGGAGATTTGAGCCCTGCTCTTATCCTGTCGATGTAACTGTACGTTATCTCGGCGGCATCGTAAGCATACACCAAAATCAAACCGCCTATCAGGAATACGACGATAGGGGCTGTCATAGAAAACACATATGACAGTGAATTTGTTGCGGCAAATGCCAACAGATTCGCAATCAGATAGATCATTGCGATGATACACAGCAACGATCCCAAAGGTGCAAGGAATCTCTTCTTCTTTTCCGGATCCTTCAGTGTTTTTGTCAGAATGTATACGAAACCTTCGATTCCGGGAGACTGTTTGACGTAAACACGTCTGACAGAATCTACGGGGACACGTGATGAGATAATAGGGTAGATGTACTCATCTTCGGCTCCGTCTCCGACCAGAATTGCACGGTCGGGCTGTACCGTATTGATGACTTTCTCCAATTCCTCGATAAGCATGGAATCGGATTTGTGACCTACCTTCTTGTCACCGCATATAAGTGCGATTTCAACGTCCTTGTTATCGGACACCAAATCGTTGTAGATGTTGATCGCGGCGAACAATGCATTGAGATCGGAATCCTCAGGATCGACAACACCGAAACGCATAGCTGCATCCTTGGCTGCCTCGATACCGATGACGGGAGTTTCGACACCCCCTTTAACACCAAAATCGTCGTCTCTGTCGACAGCGATCACAAGAGTCTTCGTCACATACCCATATTCCGTCTGCGACGATAAATAAATTATCGTTTTGTCAGAATCAGAGATTGGATATATTCCGATGCAGATACGGATTCATGCGCATTACGTGGTACGGCCATTCATGTTTCTCGGTGAAGAATGATAATGTTTCCGTTGTCATGGATCCCCATGACGGTAAAACAATGGGATTGAAGAAACCCGAGGTTTCCGCAGATATTGTACTGATGTCACACGATCATTACGATCACAATGCATCGGATGTTATCTCAGGAAAACATGAAGATTGCAAATTCCGCAACGGAGATTTCGTTTCGCACAATATCAGATTCAAAGGACTTCCTACGTACCACGATGAGGTCAAAGGTGCAAAAAGAGGAAAGAACACAATGTATCTCTTCTCTCTTGACGGTGTTTCTGTCTGTCACTGCGGAGATCTCGGATGTATGCCGTCCGATGATGTTATGAGTGCGGTAAAGAATGCGGATATCCTGATGGTTCCCGTCGGCGGATTCTATACGATGGGTTTGGATGAGACAGTGAAGTTTGTCAGTAAAGTCAATCCCTCGATTGTGATTCCGATGCACTATCACGCGGACGGACTGACGATCGATGAGATCTCCGGCATAGAACCTTTCCTGAGCAGAATCGGCGGAAGAAAGATTGTGAAAGTCGGAAAGAGTACTGAGATAACAAAAGATAAAATTCCTCAGAACGGAGAATGCTGGGTCTTCGACTTATAATCAGTCGTAAAGGTCCAAAGCATCTTCCAACTTACCCATCTCGATAGGTGTTGTAAGATCGCCTACCAATGCTCCTTTGGAGTTGGCAAGAACGCCGGGTGCGATGAATTTGCATCCGTGATTGAGTGTAGTCCTCACGATGTTCTCTACTTTGAGAACATCTTTAATCAGTGCGATATCGTCGTCCGTTGCATCCGCACAGACTGCAATACCTTTGTTCGTGACCCTGCATGAAGAACCAACGGTCACGATGTCCGCTATTGTTCCTCTTACACACTCTACGCCGAGTGCGTCTTCGATTTCCTTCATCGATTTGTTATCGATTTCGGGATTGACAATTGCTCCCTTGTCATTGACAAGGATGTTGTTTCCTGCTGCGTTAAGTTTGTCATTGAGGGTGGCAACGGGGATCTTGGAACGGATAACATCCAATTCCCTCTCCCCGGCCAGCCCTGACACGATGGCGCCGTTTGAATTCATTGCGACGAGAGAGCCTACAACATAACTGTCTGCTACGGTCGTCCTTATGCATTCGACGCCAAGTGTCCGATCGATGCTGTCGACGAAACCGTCGACGGCATCATGAGCTACGAATGCGAGACTCTCGTTTGCTACAGCGAATACACCAATGTTGGGGTTACCGTCGTAGTTCGAACGTCTCATCATTGCGATCACTCTGCGGCTTTGTTTTCTGCGGGCACAACGAGTGAAACCTCGACGAGACCGTCTTCGAACTTGACTGCTTTGACAGTCACTTTCTTGGGAGGGCTCTGGATTCCTCTCTCCCAAATCTTCTCGTTGAGTGCTTTGTCGATCCAGATTTTGTCTGCATCGGCTTTCATGTGCCTTGCGATGTTGTCCCTGATTTCCTTGATCGCACGTGCTGCTCTCTTGGTACGGGGGGCCATCTTGGTGGCTCTCATGGGGATTGTAATAATCCTCTCTACTTCGTCACTCATTCTATCCCTCACTCCTTGATTTTGCTCATGCGCCAGGACCTTCTCTTAGGGTGGCGGAGGAACTGCCTGTTCGTCTTGATCATAACCCAGGCGGGAACACGGCGGTTCTGGTTAACCAGTTTGTTGAGCCTGGCTTTCATGGCTGGCGGTTTTGTTGATGACATGATTATCTCCTCTCGATTTTGATCTCCCTGTGTTGCGGGGCGACCTTTCTAAGGATGTCTCTCAGCATGGCGTCCGTAATGACTCCCTGGAGTCTGCCCGACTGGGCAAGCTGTATCAGCTGCATTTCGACCATGTCCGCCATCTGAGGGTTTGCTACCCTAACGTTGGCGAGCCTGTCCCTTGCTTCAGGAGTAAGAATCTGCCTCAGAATCATCTGTTTCTGAAGTTCCATCTGTTTGCGCTGGTTCTCCGCCGCCTGCTGCTGCGCCGCAGCCTGTTGCTGGTTTGCCTGCATCTCCGCAAGTTTTCTCTGTCTCAATGCTTCCAATTCAGGATCATCCATGCCGATACCTCCTCAGGCGTTCATCTCGTCATAAACCTCTTTGGCGGCGTTGTCAAGAAGAGACATTCCGCTGGGGCTGATAGCACGGCCCTTCTTGTCTTTCGAGACGAGATAGCCAGCCTGCTCGAGCTGAATCATACATTTTCTGGCGATGTTACGGCTTCCCTTGACCGCTCTGTTGGGCATTGTACCCTTGTCGCGGTATCCACCGTACTCGGCTGCAAGTTTCGAAGATCCCATGGGACCTTTGACATAGAGCTTCCTCATAATGGAGGCGGACCTGGTGAACCACCAGTCCTCCTGCGAGGGGGCCCTCTCTGTGTGCACACCGGTCTTCACAAACTCAGCCCACTCAGGGGGCACGATTGCAGAGTTCTGCTTGAGCTTCTCTGCGACCTTGAGAATGAGTTTCTCGGCAGGCACGTCATAGACGGTTACCATTTTGTTACCTCTTTTTTGTTCTTCACCGCATACAGGCTATAGCCTATGCTGCGATAGGGCTTGTTATAATAGTCTACTATATAACCGTTGGCAGAATCAGACGGAATTCAGGACGGTATGGCATATCTTCATACCGCGGTTGTATGCTTCCCGATTCGTTCGGTATCTTCGGAAAACGTCTGATACTTTAATTAACTGCCTGTCCGTATCACCCGAACATGAGATTCGTCATCGCGATTACCGGTGCATCGGGTTCGATGTACGGCATACGCCTCCTGCAGAACCTTCCCGGAGAGAAGATTTTGGTCATCTCGGAGATGGGCAGGAAGATCATTGCGCATGAGACAGAATACACCGCTGAAGAAGTGGAAGTGATGGCTGACACTGTGTTTTCTGATGACGATCTCTTCGCTTCGATATCGTCGGGAAGTTTCCGTTTCGATGCTATGTTCGTCGCACCCTGCAGCGGTTCCACTCTTGCGAAGATTCACGCAGGTATTGCGGATACGCTGATTACAAGAGCTGCTGCCGTGGCACTCAAGGAATCCAGGAAACTTGTCTTAATACCCAGAGAAACTCCGAAGAGTACAATCTTCCTCAGGAATGAGTATGAATTGTCCCTTGCGGGTGCCTGTATCCTCGATGCGAATCCGGGATTCTATTCAAAACCGGAATCATTGGACGATATCGTTAATTTCATTGTCGGAAGATGTTTGGATCAGGTAGGTCTGGAACACCGTCTTTACAAAAAATGGGAGTGAATGCCCCGCTGTGCGGGGCCTTCACCTTTCATTCAAGATAGATACCGGGTTTGCCGGGTGTCGCTACCTTGGATTTCTTCTGAGGGTCGTAGATGTTCTCTGCATCCGCGGACATGACTTTTACCTCATATCCCAGCTCTTCGGACATGAATCCTGCGGCTGCGGAAAGGTGTGCCGTTTCGTCAAGTCCCGATACGGCTTCGATCTTCTCCAAAGGCAGTCTCATATAGTCCTGTGCGGTCTTTCTCGCAAAATCGGAAACAGCCTTACCCATCTTCCTGAGATTCTCATCCGCCATACATGCTTTTGTGAGTGTGGGAACATCCAATTTTCCTTCTCTGTGAAGTTCCACAGCTTTGGAAAGAATCTGACATTTCCATGCCGCCGCGGTGTACACGATGATGTTCTTCGGCTGCATTCCCGTGACCTTGATGATCTCCGCGATATCGGACATGACATCTCTGATGAGATCTTCTCCGTATTCTGCGGCGGGTGAACGAATGTCTACGTCTGCATCTGCGAGCTGTGCTTCCGCAACCATTCCCTCAAATCCGAACTCCTCCCAGAGTTCTTCTGCGATGTGGGGTGTGACAGGCATCATCGTCGTAATCCAAATCTTCGCGGCTTCTCTGATTGTATCTTTATCGTTTCCGCCCCTTCTGATATACCATTTAAAGTCGTTGAACATCTCGAAGTAGACAACGGATGCCATCTGCCTGATGTCAAAGGAATCCATTGCTTCCCTGATCTGTGCGATGTGGGTGTGGAATCTTGAAAGAAGCCAATCGTCGATTGTTCCGTGTACGTTACCGTCCATGGCGAGAATATCGTCAGTGAATTTGACAATCTTATCGATTCTTTGCCTGTATGTATATACGTTGTCCTCATCCCATTCGACATCTACGAACGGCGAGGCGGAGTGTGCGTAGAACAGCCTCATTCCGTCGATACCGAATTTGCCGACGGCACCGGGAATGGGCTGCGCTCCACCCTTTGATTTGGAAATCTTTCCGTTTACGTTGGAAGGCGATTTCTTACCTGTGACGTACCAGTTGACCATGATGCCTTTGGGACACATCTCTTCGGGAAGAATCGCAACGTGATTGAACAGGAATGCGGGGAAGTGCACAGTCATGTGCTCTTTGCCGCCGAGGTTGAGGTCGAGAGGATACCAATACTGAACATCCTTCCTTATGCGGTCGAGCAGTTCAACGGAGATTCCGGTTGAAGACGAAACTTCGTTGATGTCTCCCTTTCCGAGATAGACGTAATCAAAGAATATGTCAGTCATCTGTTCCGGTTTTATGTCTCCGCGGTTTGCGTACATCGAAACAAGATAGTAAATCGGATAGAGTGTTGAATCGGAAATCGCTTCGATAATCCACTTCTCGTCGAACGGGAACCTTGTACCGAGCCAGTTACCGAGACGTACGCATGCCCTCTCTCTGAACCAGTCGAGAACGCCGTGAACGTTGTTGTAATACTCCGGAGGTTCGATGTGCATACCTTTGCAGTGCTCGTGTGCTTTCTCCGTGAGTTTTTCATCGGCGTAGTTAATGAACCACTGATCGTCGATACGTTTGATGTAGACCTTCTGTCCGCATCTGCATACGACTTCCTCGGTAAGATCGAAGAACACATCGGCTTCGTTTGCAGCGATCATGATTTCCTTCATCTTATCCTTGGCTCTCTCGACAGGCATACCTGCGATTTCTCCGCAGATCGGTTTCATCTTACCCATGTGGTAGCCGTCTTTGTAGACCTGTTTCTTGGCTTCGATAAGTTTGGGATCTCCGGGTGCGGTGATTCCCAGTTTGTTAATAATTGTCTGAGCGGGGAATTCTCCGTAGCCTTCGATGTCGATGATCGATACAGGAACCACAGAATCGATAAGTTCCTGCGAAAGTCCGTATTTTTCCTTCATTGCAGGGTCTTTCTTCACCGCTTCCAGTGAAATCCAGTCGTCTGGCGCGTCGGAAGGGCATGATGTGACAAGTCCGGTACCAACGTTGGGGTCGCAGAATGTTGCCGGGAATACGGGAATTTCTTTATGAAGGGCGGGTGCGGTGCACATCCATCCGATCATGTCTTTACCCATGACCGTTCCGATCTTCTCCACACCGTCTTTCTGATATCCGAGTTTCTCATATGCCTGCGGCGAAACAATCCATGTTTCTCCTTTGTATGTGATTTTTACATACTCCACATCGGGATTCACCCAGAAACAGACCTGTCCGTAGATGGTTTCGGGCCTGAGTGTCGCTGCGACAAGATATTCGTCTCCGTGTTTGAACTTGAGAAGAACATATTCCTGTGTCTCGGCGTTACCTCCTTTGGAGATATCCGTCTCGGATGCATCTACGGCAACGGGTCCGCATGATACGCACGACGGGGCGTAATACGGCTTCTGAATCAGCAGTCCCGCATCGTTGAGCTTTCTGAACTGCCACTGCATAAATTTGGAATAGTCGGGGTATAGGGTACAGGTGAATCTTCTCCAGTCGGCGAGGAATCCGAATCTCTTCCAATATTCATTCTGATAAACATCATTGAAGAAGTTGACAACAGCCATCGGATCTTCAAGTTCGGAGAACTTGGATTCGGGACAGCCGTTTCTGAGCATGTAGTCAATCATGCCCTCGTTACGCTTCTTGATCTTGTTGGCAAGACTGATAGATCCGTTACCGGTAGCGTGTGTACCGACAGGGAATAAGACGTTATACCCTGTCATACGCTTGTATCTTCCGATAGCGTCCGCATATGAGAATCCTCTCATATGACCGACGTGAAGATATCCCGTAACACCGGGATATGCGAATATAACCATGAATTTGGGTTTCTTCTCATCTCTGTTCGCACAGTTGAGACCGGCATCCGCCCATCTCTTCTGCCATTTAAGTTCCATCTCGCCGTAATCGGAAATCATCTGTACACCTGATTCCGTTTGGCTGAATGAACAATCCGATTATATAGGTTGCCTATATTATCTATAATAAGGAAGAACAGAGAAAGGACACAGGGCATCCGTATGCTTTGTGTCTGTATGATTTCTGTATTACGGCTCGTATGACGTTGTCATACATTTTATATACCTGCAGTATTATGTTGATATCGTAGCTTGAAGGGAAAGAAGCACTCTACAAAGCCGACAGGTGACCGAAATGGAAGACGGAAAAATCATCTCCCTCAGGATGAGTAACGAAGAACTCAGCGAAATGGATGAGTATCTTCAGGATCACCCCGAATTAGGAGGACGTTCACTGTTCATAAGGTCGACCATACGTGCATACGTCGATAGGGATGCCGGCGTATCACAGACTCACAGAAACGAGGTTGCAGTACGTCTCGCGAATGCCGAGATCGATACGATCGACTCGATGATAGAAGATGGGATCTACATCGACAGGTCGGACGCGGTCAGAACGATGGTTCGCGAAAAGATCGTCAACACTCAGGTGATGACGGAACTCGCACAGAGCAAGTTCGCTGCAGCCTCTTCACTGACAAGATAAAACCAAAGAGATACATCAAAAGGAGGATGGGGCGGTAGATCCGAAAGGATAGACTGCCTTCTTGATGTGAAAACGCCTTTGAAAGGCCGAAAGGGGGATGGGACTTCGGGACCGAAAGGGACCGTTGCCTTCGCCGGCCTTTTCAGCGATCAAAAGAGATGACGGATATGAAAGGAACCGGATTACGCACGGCTGCGATAGGGATAGGCGGAGCAGGCTGCAATGTTGTCGGAGACGCACGTCTCGACCGTTCTGTTATGGACTCCGTTATCATTACAGCCGACCGCAGCACTTATGACAGATCTGACGCAGACGTGAAGATGCTCGTCGGCGGAGACATAGAAAACATGGATCTCGAACTGATCAGAAACATGCTTTCTGAATATGATGTAGTGTATGTTGTGGCGGGAATGGGCGGTGTCACAGGTACGGGAATCGCACCTGTCGTTACCGATATTGCCTGCAGGATGGGACTTACAGTACACCCTGTCCTGATATCTCCGTTCGGATTCGAATCCGGACGTACAGTGACTGCGAAGAAAGGTATCGCACGCATGAAAGATGTCTGTGATTCTTCCGTCGTTATTGAAAACGACAAAACATTGGAAACAATGGGAGACCTCACGATGAATGAAGTCTTCTCAGCTGTGAATCAGACAATCATCAGCTACATGAACAGACAGCAGGACATCGCAATGAAGATGCTCCGCGGCGGTCTTACGGATTCGCAGGATGTTTGTTCCGCTGCAGTTCCGAAAGGAATCGCTACGTTCTGATAACGATCAATTCTCCCTGGCAACGGGTTGCAGCCTGTTGCCGACACTTTTCATTTTCTGTAAGAATAATATAATTTCACGGGACCGAAGTCCCGTGTAAAATATGTTTACTGGCTCAGTCCGTAGCCGATGTCGAATGCTTTGAGGTTCAGATCGACAAACTTCTCGGGAACGCTCTCTGCGAGTGTTTCCCTGAGTTTATCTTTGTCAAGCGGGAATCCCTTAACACCTGCGACGGCACCGATCATGACTGCATTTGCGGCAACAGCTTTACCTGCCTTGATTGCGGCGGATGTTGCTTCAAGTGTCAGTACATTCGGATTCTGTTCCTTTGCGGCTTTGATGAGATCGTCAATTGCAGGATAGCTCTCCATTCCTGCGGCGACCATTGAGGGATAAACGGGATCGAGGTTCATGACGATAACCGTCTCTTTGTTTCCGAGGTGAAGGTATCTGCATGTTTCCACGGGTTCGAATCCCATAATCATGTCTGCATTTCCGTCCGCTTCGAGAGGACTGATGACATCGTCGCCGAATCTCAGCGTACAGAGAACGCTTCCGCCCCTCTGTGCCATTCCGTGAACTTCGCTCATAGCGACTTTGTATCCTTCTTTCATTGCGGCGTTACCGAGAACGGTGGATGCAAGCAATACACCCTGTCCGCCGACTCCGACTATCTGAATCGTATACTTCACTGTCTCACCCCTATTGCATCTTTGGGACAGACATTCGCACACATGCCGCATCCGATACACTGAGTCTCATCGACGGCGACTGTACCGTCCTTCTTGATGAGTGCGGGACACGCAATCATCTTCAGGCATGTCATACACTGAACGCATTTCGACTGATCCACTTCGCAGGTCTTCGGTACAAGTTTCTTTTCCTTCTTGAGTTCGAGAGGACAGGGGCATTTCGATATGACAACGGAAACTCCGTCGTATTCGTTTGCTCTTTTCATTACGTCGACCGCTTTCTTCACGTCGTACGGATCCACAGTCTCAATGAATCCGACTCCGATGGATTTGACGATGGCTTCTACATCGATGATGTCTGTGTCTACTCCTCCGAAGTGCCTTCCGGTACCGGGGTTGGGCTGGTGTCCCGTCATAGCCGTGGTACGGTTGTCGAGGACGACCATTGTGTACTTGTGATTGTTGAACTTCGCAGATATAAGCGAAGGAATTCCGGAGTGGAAGAATGTCGAATCTCCGAGGAATGCAATCGACCTCTGATCCGTGGTTTCGGAGAATCCTCCGGCGGCTCCGGCTCCTCCTCCCATACAGATAATGAAGTCTGCCTCATTGAACGGGGGCTGTCCTCCGAGTGTATAACATCCGATATCCGAGCAGTAAATAACATCGTCTTTTCCGACCGCTTTCTTTGTTGCGGCGAAAAGTCCTCTGTGAGGACATCCCGCACAGAGTGTCGGAGGCCTTCCGGGAAGAGCAACCGACGATTTACCCATAGCCTCGGGGAATTCCGTAATTTCGGTGATTCCTCTGAGTTTTCTTACAGTGTCGGGTGAGTACTCCCACTCTCTCGGCAGTGTACCGTCCCTCTTACCGTAAACACGGACGTTAAGACCGTTTTGACCGATAATCCTGTAAACCTGATCTTCGAGATAGGGGTCGAGTTCCTCGACGACGATGATTTTCTTCTTTCCTTTGATGAAATCCGCAATTTTCTTCTCGGGAAGAGGGTTTGTGAATCCGATCTTAAGAATATCCGCACCTTTCGTGAACTCTTTCACGTATGTGTATGAAACACCCGATGTGATGATTCCGACTTCCGATTTTCCGTCGCCGACAATGAAATTCAATTCCGATGATTCGGAAAATTCCTCTGCTTTCTTATTCTTCTCGATGAGTATGATTCTGTTGAACTTTGAGTGTGCGGGTATGTTCACATATCTCTTGAAATCCCTTACAAAGTGTCCTTTGGAAGGTTTGTCGATAGGTTTCCTGAACTCAACAATACCGCGGGCGTGGTTTACCCTTGTGGTTGTCCTGAAGATTACGGGGAGTTTCAGTTCTTCCGATATTTCATATGCAGTCGGAAGCATCTCCTTTGCCTCTTCGGGAGTGGAAGGTTCAATCATCGGAAGGAGAGATAACTGTGAATAGTAACGGTTGTCCTGCTCGTTCTGTGAACTGTGACATGAAGGATCGTCTGCAGTCATGACAAGCATACCGCCGTTGACACCTGCGTATGCCAATGTCATTAACGGATCCGCTGCGACGTTGAGACCTACGTGTTTCATGAACACGAATGAACGGACACCTGCCGTTGCGGCCGCTGCGGATACTTCCAATGCGATTTTTTCGTTGGAAGAGAATTCGAAATAGATTCCTGCTTTGTCACCCATCTTCTCCAGGTTGTTTCCTACTTCCGAAGAGGGTGTACCGGGATATGTCGAAGCGAACTTTACGCCGGATTCGATCAATCCTCTGACAATCGCCTCGTTTCCGAGCAACAACTGCCTTCCGCTGTCTGATAATAAATCGACCATTTGACTGCCCCTACGCTACCAAGGATATGTCCCGCACTTATAATCTGTGCGATGGAATTCTTACTCGTTTTAGCAAATTAATAAGAACATCCTAGACATTCTGTCGGCTAAGCAGGGGTAGTCAAGCCTGGTTAACGGCGCAGGACTTAGGATCCTGTCCCTAGAGGTTCCTGGGTTCGAATCCCAGCCCCGGCACCATTCACTTTAGGTCTACTGATGATGCTTTCCGCAGCAGTGACCGTCGTTGTGTTTGTGGTCGCCTCCGCAGCAGTGTTCATCGCCGGAAGATTCTTCATGATGCCCATGAGCGTGCTCTTCTTCATGGTGATGCTCATGATGGTGTTCGTGATGATGTTCATGGTCATGTCCGTGGTGGTGTCCGCAGGAGCACTCGTGTTCATCGAGACAGAAATCGACTCCTGAGTCTTCTATCGCATGGAGCATTACATGTTCCAATTCTTCCTCGTCGACATCCGTAACGGCTGCCATGAAATCGAAATCGACTTTCTGCTTGGGCATAAGGGAGCCGTGGTGTAATACACCTTCATCCAAATCGGTAAGATTGAGTGTTACTCCTTTTCCTTCGTAAATTACGGCCATTTTGATGTGTCCCAGGAACATTCCGGACTCTTTTTCAACCCACTTTCCGATTTTCATCATCATCTCTGCGAGTCTTGCCTCCGCATCCGCGTTGAAGCCGTGGATGTGTCCCGAAAAACCTGCAGCGGAACCGTTTGCTTCTTCTATTGATGTTTCACTCATTGTTTCAGCCTCGCAAACACCTTATCTAAATTCTCGCCTGTCGTTGCAACCACGGGAATGACTTCCACTCCGGGAACTTCTCTGTTCATCCACCCGATTGCTTCTTTCTTAATGTCATCCGATGTGAGATCCATCTTGTTCATAATCAGAATCTCGGAATCGACCAGCTGCTTTCTGTAGAAATCGGCTTTCTTTTCGATGAACAGCTTAAATCTCGGACCGTCGAAGATACCGATGATCTGTGTGAATTCCTCTCCGTAGTCAATGAGGTCGATAGCTTCCCTGACCTTGCCGGGGAATGCAATACCAGTAGGTTCTATGATCAGCACATCGGGTGCGATTTCGGCCTTAATCCTCATAAGAGATTCGTGCATCGTGCCGACCAATGAGCAGCAGATGCATCCGTTGGGAAGTTCTACGGCGTTATATCCCTGTGAATTGATTGTGGCGCCGTCAACACCGATGTTTCCGGCCTCGTTGACGAGAATCGAGACTTTCTTTCCCTTACTGATGAACATATCGGCCATTTTCATCAGAATCGTGGTCTTTCCGCTTCCGAGGAATCCCCCGAGGATATAGATCTTCATGTCCCCTGTATCGGCGGATAGGTATTAACCAATTACTGAAAACCGTCGGGGCCGACAGCCGTACTGACTCAGTACGGCTGTCGGTCCGTTCACTGCATGACGTTCTCTTTCTCGAGTTCGTCAAGAATATGTTTCCTCAGTGCAACGAATTCGGGTGACGCACGGTCCCTCGGACGGGGCCAAGGGACTTCTACAATCTCCTTGATCTTGGCGGGACGTTTCGTCAAAACGATAATCCTGTCTGAAAGATACACCGCTTCGTCGACGGAGTGTGTGATGAAAATAATCGTCTGATCCGTCTTCTGAAGGATCCTTATCAATCCTGCCTGCATGAGGTTTCTTGTCTGTGCGTCCAACGCACCGAACGGTTCGTCCATAAGAAGAACGTCGGGATGGTTGACGAGAGCGCGTGCGATTCCCACACGCTGTTTCATACCTCCGGAGAGTTCGTTGATACTCGAATCCTTGAATTTTTCAAGTCCTACGATTTCAAGATACTTCTCCGCCGCTTCACGGCGTTCCTTCTTCGGAACTCCCTTGATTTCCAATCCGAGTTCCACGTTTCTTATGACAGATCTCCACGGCATTAAGGCAAAGTCCTGGAAGACCATGCCTCTGTCCGGTCCGGGTTTTGTACACGGGCGGTCTCCGATCGTAATCGAACCCGCAGTGGGTTCAAGAAGACCCGCAATCATTCTGAGGACTGTGGTCTTACCGCATCCGGAAGGCCCTACGATTGAGATGAGTTCTCCTTTGCGAATTTCGAGACTGAAATCTTCTATCGCAACGGTTTCTTTCTCATCACGTTTGTAGATTTTGGAAAGATCCCTTATGTGGATGAAATCCTCGCCTTCGGAAACGGGATGATTCGTAACAGTGTGAGTGTTGTGTTCGTCCATCTCATTCGACCCCCATTCTCTTTGAAACATACTTCTGCAGATATTCTGCGACGGATGTGGTCAGTATACCCAATGCCGCGATGATTATGAGCATCGCGAACGTCAGTGACCACAGTCCGTTCTGACACATATCGGAAATACAATATCCCACACCGTATCCGAGAGGACTGTACATCTCGGCTGCGACGATACACATCCATCCGATACCGAGACCGACTTTGATACCGTTCATCATGTACGGAATCGCACTCGGAGCCATGACTTTGGTGAACAGTTGGAACTTATTCGCTCCCATCGTAAGTGCGGCATCCAGCAGACTGGGGTCGATTTTCTTCACACCGAAGATGATGTTTGTCAGCAGCGGGAAGAATATGCCGATAAACACGACAAGAATCGGACCTGTACTGTAGTTGATACCGTAGATGAATACAGGCGCCCATGCCATAGGTGCGATAGGTCTGAGAACTTCGACAATCGGAGTCACGAATGTGTTCAGTGTCTTCGAGAAACCGAGGATAAGTCCCAACGGCAGTGCGATGACGAATGCCATGAGGAATCCTTTGATGAAAAGTATCAGACTTGAACTGATGTAATTCCATGCGGGAGTTCCTTTGTATCCCGTACTGATGAAATCGCATAATGCAATCCATGTTTCTTTCGGCGTAGGGATAACCGCGGAATTCACCAGAATGGCAATAATCCACCAAACTTCGATGAATATCGTCAGAGACACCAGTATAATCAGGATATTTCTTGCGAAACGGTGGTATTTGTTGTTCTCGTCGTATTTGAATTTTTTACGGATTTCCTGTGTTTCGCCGTTCATCTGTGAATGCCTCCGTCAGTGTTGACTGTGTTGATCGTCATCGGAGGAGCTCCTGCGAATCCGAGATCGGTTTCTTTACCCTGTACGACTTCGAGTGCGACGGTAGGTCCTTTTGCGACAGAGTGGATGTTTACGTCTACGTTGTACTCATCGAAGAAACCGAGTTCCTTTGCTGCGTGCAGTGCAATCTGATGGATATCTCCCTCAATTGCGGCTACGCGGACTGTTTTCTTCACAGAAAGTTTCACATCGCTTCCGCTTACGGCTTTTTTGAGGAATGTATCGTTGACAAATGCGTCTGCGAATTCGGTGGAATCGCTGAAACCATAGGATTTGATGTCTTTGGTGATGTTTCCGCCCGCTTTGAGACTCTCCTCGAGACTTGCGACATCCATCTTCAGTTTACTGAGAGAACCTTTTCCGTCATCGTCTGCGACATATTTCACATTGGACAATGCGTCGGCGATAACGCTGTCGGTCAGTCCCGTAGTGTGATTCCTGCAGATTTCAACCAGTTTTTTGTAATCATCGGATGTTTTGTCTTTAAGAGCATTGTTTACCCAACCGACTCCCTTGATGTAACCTGCGATGAATGCGGCAACGGTATCGCCGTTGTTGTTCAGGAAGTTCTCGCTTCCCGCGATAATACAGCATGTGTGACCCGGGAATAATTCATTGGTTGTGATTAATCCGTAGTACATGTCGCTGGCGACAATCTTACTGTACTGAGGCTCCCAGAGGATTCCTCCGTCCAACTGTGCCGCCACTGTTCCCGTTGCGGCATCCGCATTGGTTACATTGTCAATGTAATACACTGTGCCCGAGGCTTTACTGCCGTCGTATTTTGTAAAATTGTATCCCATGCCTGTGACAAGGCTCTGAAGCTGCACATGCTGAATGGATGCGGTACCGGGCGTTCCGAATACCTTTCCGTCCCATGCTTCCCTGATCGGATTGTTATCTGAATCGAAGAAAGACGTACCTTCATATGTCTTCTTCATATAGATTCCCGATCCGTCCGTGTTCACCCTGGAGATTATCTGTGCCGCTGTCACGGCATCTCCGCTGCCCTCGTCGCTGCTGCTCTCGTATACCGCTATGAAAATACCGGCACCCAATATGAATGCGACAATGAACACGGTCATCGCGATTGTTTGATTTTTCATCCTACCGCCTCTCAATGGATAGCGAACGTTTTCTCAATGGATATAAATCCACTGATATTAACACACAAGTATATCGTTAGTACAATTGTACAAATCAGTTAGATTGTTTTCCGATTCGTGTTACATCATCTTTACAATAATGCCAGTGTTACGAATTCTTCGCACACTTAGGAAAAAATATTGTATCCGATAAACCGATTGATTCCGAAATCTGCATTATTCAATATAACGATTGCCGCAGGTTAGAATTATACCTGTATTCCGCCTATGTAGTTTCATGAAAGCCGAAGGCAGATTCTCAGTCAAAGGATACGCCGATAATAATGAAGACATCAGAATCATCGCAGATGTTCACGTTCCCGACGTAACTTCCGACGACATTATCAAATTCAGGAAAATCTGCGAAGGCAACGAGTGTAAGAATTACAATACGTCATGGACCTGTCCTCCGCACTGCGGTTCAAACGAAGAATGTCTTGAAAAAATCAAAAGTTACGGTTATGCGGACGTTTACATTCACGAATTCCGTAACGTCGACTTCAAAGACAGCGAAGCCATGGAAAACATGATGGACGGTTTCCGTTCCGAATGCAGAGATATTCTCATTAAATTAAGAAAAGACGGAGCGGATGCGATGGCATTTGCGGACGGTCCATGCAGATACTGTAAAGATAACTGCTCCGTAAAGAAAAACAAACCCTGCCCCTATCCCGAAATGCAGGTACCTTCCGTAAGCGGATACGGAATCGACATGGGGAGATACATAGAATCAATCGGAGAAAAGTTTACTTTCTCCGAAAATAAAGTCACACTTTACGGAATATTCTTATTCAGGCAATTATGACATAATTATCATGACTGTTTCGAAGGTCTACTTCACGGATTTCCATCATGACGTAGAAGATAATTTCCTGGAAAAATTCGGGAAATTCATCGTCAAAGCGGGAATCGGAGATATCGATTACGATAAGAAATTCACCGCAATCAAGATTCACTTCGGCGAATACGGAAATATGGCGTATCTCAGACCGGGATATGCGAGAACCGTTGCTTCGATAGTGAAAGAACACGGCGGAATGCCGTTTGTTACCGACTGCAACACACTGTATGCGGGAAGAAGGAAGAATGCATTGGAACACCTCGATACCGCTGCAGCCAACGGATTCTGTCCCGCTTCCCTGGGATGCAATATCATCATCGGAGACGGTCTGAAAGGCGATGACGATGTGGAGATTCCTGTTAACGGGGAATACGTCAAAAACGCAAAAATCGGACGTGCGATTGCGGATGCGGATGTTATTGTTACGATCAGTCACTTCAAATGCCATGAGATGGCGGGAATCGGAGGGGCACTGAAGAATCTCGCCATGGGATGTGCTTCCAGAAGAGGAAAAATGGAACAGCACGCAAACGGAAAGGTGAGTGTCGATCACGATTTATGCATCGGATGTAAGAGATGCACAAAGATGTGTGCCGCAGAAGCTATTTCCGTGAAAGATAAGAAAGCAACAGTAGATGAAAACAAATGTACCGGATGCGGACTCTGTATCGCATCATGTCACTACGATGCCATCAACGCTGTTTTCGGCAGCAAGGATGCAATGTGTCTGAAGATGGCGGAGTATGCGAAAGCCGCCGTTACGGGCAAACCGTGTTTCTACATCAACATAATCGCCGATGTTTCACCCAACTGCGACTGCCGTGCAAGCTGCGAACTGCCGATTGTTCCCAACGTGGGAATTTTGGCATCCACAGATCCCGTCGCAATCGATGTTGCATGTGCCGATTTAGTTAACAAACAGACTGTAATCCCGGGATCTCACGCGGATAATGACAATCCAGGAGATATTTTCCTCAGAACCAATCCCGAGACCGATTGGAAGATTACAACGGATCATGCCGAAAAGATCGGAATGGGTTCTTCGGAATATGAATTAATCAAAATCTGATTTTATCCGAGAGGAAGGGGATTAACCCCTTTCCTTTCGGTTTTTTTCCTCAGAATTCTCTTCTGAGGAATAATATCCACGCAACGACAGACGCGCCGACTCCCCAGACAAGCATTACTGCAGCCTCTTTGAAGAGATCGGGGTGTGCAATAGGTGACATAAACGATCCCATCATTGCAGTGAACTGCTGAATGAACGGTGCATACGACTGTGTTACAGGATCGGTCGAAGTCGCAATCGCTTCGTAGATCTTATCCAATGCTATGTACATCTCATCGACTGTTGCATTATATGAGTCGACATACTCGGGAACACACGTAAGGATAGAATCCGCCGCTGTTGTGAGCATGTACCATGTGTCTCCGCCTATCATCTTTGTAATGATAGGGATAACAACCATAACCGCCAATATCGTGAAAATGATACAGACGCTCGATTTTTTCATCAGTGCGCTGAATATGAATGAAATTCCCGTTGCGGCAACGATGAAACAGCACGACATGATGTACGAGAAGAGGAGATTCGACGGTACTGTCTGATGATAAATCAGCGTCATCGCTATGACTCCGACATAGTATCCGATCATCAGCAGAGCCGAAAGAACAAACGACGAAACAAACTTTCCGAGGAAAATCGTCGTCTTCTTCACAGGTCTTGTGAATAAAATCAGAGCGGTACGTTCTTCGTATTCCGATACCAAAGCAACCGAACCTACGAGACCGACAATCAGAATCACCATCATGTATGCGTACATAAGATATGACGAAAGCATATCTCCGAGAGTCATCTGATTCCATCCTTTGCTTGTGAAGAACGGAACGATCGTAATCAATGCCCACACAATAGCGGTAAGAATCGCAGCTGCGAGGAATCTCTTTCCTCTTACACTCTTGATGATTTCATTCTTTGCAATGATTAATGACTGTCTGAAATCATCCTTTTCAATGTAAATGTGTGACATCATCTCGACTCCTCGATAAGTTTGAGATATGTTTCTTCGAGTGCAGAGCTTTCGTAGACGGAATAAACGCCGGCGTTCATTGCGGAAAGATCGCTGAAGAGTCTCTGTCTTGTATCGAGATCTTCGTTGATTACAACCTGTATGTCGTTTCCGAAACGTTCCGCATCGTGAACGTATTCAAGCGATGCCACTTTCGATATGAACTCATCTGTGGGAACTTCTTTGGTCTGAACGATCATGTTCCTCGCTCCCGCGATGGAAGTGAATTTACTGATGTCGCCGTCCATGAGAAGGTTGCCGTGATTGATCATTGCGATACGGTCGCAGAGATCCTGAACCTCGGGAAGAATATGCGAACTCATGACAATTGTAAGATCTTTGGATTCGTTCCTCAGATTCTTGAGAATTTCTCTCATCTCGGCCATACCTCTCGGATCCAATCCCGAGGTAGGTTCATCGAGAATAATGATGCGGGGATCGTTCATGAGAGCCTGACCTATGGCGATTCTCTGCCTCATACCCTTGGAGAATGTACTCAATTTCTTGTCTCCCCATTGAGTCATTTTGACTTTCTCGAGAATCACTTCCGTCTGATCCGCAATTTTCTCACGGGGCATCCCGATGAGTTCTCCGACGTACTTCATTGTCTCCCTGGGAGTCAGATAACCGTAGAATTCCGGTGTTTCGATAACAGTACCCACTCTTGAAAGAGCTTTCTTGGGATCCACCGTAACATCGACTCCGTCGAGGAATGCACTTCCGGATGTTGCATTGATCAAATGCGTAAGAATCTTCAGCGTAGTACTCTTACCGGCACCGTTCGGACCGAGAAGACCCGTGAAACTGTTCTTTTTTATCTTGAGATTGAGTCCGTTCAGCGCAACGAAGTCACCATACTCCTTACGTAGGTTCTCGATCTCTATCGGCCATTCTTCTGTCATAGGATTGCTCCTTTTTAATATGCGGGTGTAATGACTTATGATATTTAGTCTATCCTAAAATCATCAGTCGGTTTTATTATCCTCATGGCGGTATGTCGGAGTATGGGACAGACTGTCAGGACGTTCATATCCGTTAAGATGCCTATTACTGATAAAATTAATGCAGTGTCGGAAGCCGTAAAATGTATCGGCAATGTCAAACCCGTACCTTCGGGGCAGATACATGTAACGTTGTGTTTCCTCGGAGATGTAGATGAAACCAAGATTCCGAGGTTATGTTCCTCTCTTGAAAGTGAATTTTCCGACACAGATTCGTTTGATGTTACCGTAAAAGGGATGGGTGCGTTTCCCGATGCAAAGCATGCGCGCGTTATCTGGTTGGGAATCGATGATAAAAATAAACTGTCGGAATGTTCCGAGAAAACAATCAAAGCGGTGAAGAAAACAGGGCTGAAATACGACGGCAAGAAGTTCGTTCCCCACGTTACATTGGCGAGATCCCGTGACGGTACTGATATCCGTGAATTGATATCAAAATACAAAGATGAAGAATTCTGCAGCTTTCATTGCTCTTCTGTCAATGTCATGAAGAGCGAACTCACTCCGAAGGGTGCCCGTCACACCGTAATTAAGTGTATTACACTGAAGGAAAGTCACTAACTGCTAACCGTACTGTCCTATTCAAATATCCTCGGAAAACAACATACCATTCATGACTCAAATGAGGAAGTCGGTTTTCACCGACAGGAACATAAGAAAGGACAACGAAGACGGAATCGAGGGGCTTCCCCTCCAACTCATGATCTTGATCTTGATCGCAACGCTTGCGACTGCGATCATCATCGGATGGATGGGAAACATCGACACACCGGATTCAATCGGCGAAGTTTCGGTTAATGTCGGCAGTGTTGAAACTGATAGTTCATCATCCTCCGGCAGCTACTACAGCAACTACTACAACAAGAACAAGACCACCGCAACAACAAACAGCAATCTCAACAAGACAATAAAAGACAGTTTCACTGTGTATGTCACAGATCAGGACGGAAATCCGCTTGAAGGCGCAGTCGTCACACTTTCCGGCAACGGAATACAGACATCCGACGGAACTACCCCGCACAAAACTACCGACAGCAACGGAGAGGTAACATTCAGCGGCGGTTCGTTGAAACTGAAGATATCCGGCACGACAGCGTACATCACGATCAACGTTTCCAAACCCGGCTACGGAGAGGATTCGACATGCAAACTCATCGTCATTGCCTGAGGAGAGACAGGAAAGGAGTCTTGGGAACACCTCTGAAGCTGATGATAATAATGGTCATCCTGGTGGCCTCGATGCCCATCGTGTGCAGCGCGGTGGACATGAACAAGGACACCATGATGACCGCCGAAATGGAACAGGAGTGCGGACGGATTGTGGATTGTGCCAGATCCGTCTACCACTCCGGCATCGGATCCTCCGGGACCCTCGAGATAGGACTCCCGGAAGGATGTGAAATAAGAATCGGCGGAGAGGGAGTGAACGCATACAGAATTTCTGCATTTTATGAGGGAAATGAGATGTCGGTAACTTATATGGAAAGACCTGCGGTCAAATTCACCGAAGAAACAGTGATTTCCGGTCACTGTTCTCTGGTTTTGAAATGCATCGGATCCGGAAACGGATATGCCCTGGAGGTGACAGTGCAATGATGGAATTCACTCTGGCACGTGTCGTTCTCGGTGTTGCGGGAATCTTACTTCTTGCATCCCTGGTAAGTCCCGTGGCTGCCATGTTGGAAGACCGGGACGATACGGAATATCAGGAACAGACCGATAACATCGCGTCTGCAGTGAGTATGTTCTACAACTCGGATGTGGAAAAAATGACCCTTCCTGTGAAAGATCTCCTTCCGAACGGAACGGAACTCAGATTCAACGGTCCCGTTGTTATACTCACAGACGGCGAGAAAGAATTCGTATCGATGTCTTCCTGTAACATCAAAAGCGACAGAGACAGTTACAGTCACAACGATGTGATTTCTCTCAGCAAAGCGGATAACAGAGTAATCATCAGTATTATCTGACGAAGGTCTCTACGATCTTCCTCAGAACTCTGACGAAACGTTCTATGTCGCTGTCGTCGTTGTAAATATAAACAGAAGCCCTTGCGGTGCCTTCTATATTTCTTGAAACAAGGAACGGGTGTGCACAGTGCATCCCGGACCTTATCATTATTCCGTCCATATTATCCAACATCATTGCTATGTCGTGAGGGTTGAGGCCGTTGATGTTAAATGAAAATACGCCGCCCCTTTTATCGGGATCTTCGGGACCGATGATGTGAAGACCTTTGATATCTTCGATTCCTTTTTGAATCAATCTCTGAAGATGACGTTCGTGTTCGGCGACATTCTTCATTCCGATATTCTTCAGATAGTCCAATGCCGCAGATGCCCCGATAATTCCGGAATAGTTCTCAAGACCTGCCTCGAATTTCTCGGGTGCGGGTGAGATTTTTACCGAATCGTATGTTGTAAGTCCCACGATACCTCCGCCGTAAATCAGAGGTTTCAGTTCTTTGAGACGTTCTTCCTTTCCGTACATAAAACCCGTACCTGTAGGTGCGAGCATTTTGTGTAACGAAGCACAGAAGAAATCAACGTCCGCATCTTTGAGATCTACAGGCATATGCGGTGCGGACTGCGCACCGTCGATGAGTACTGCTGCGCCATAATCATGCGCAATCTCGGTGATTTCTTTGATTGGGATTGTACATCCGGTAACATTGCTCATGTGCCCCATGGATACAAGTTTCACATCCCTGTCCATGACTTTTTTGAAGGATTCGATATCGAATACACCGTCATCGGATGTCTTACAGTATCTGCGTTTGATTCCGGTGTCTTCTTCCATTGCCAACCACTGAACGTGGTTGGAATTGTGTTCAACATCCAACGTAAGTACGGCGTCTCCTTTTTTCAGTCCGAAACCGCGTGCGACGGTGTTCATACCTTCGGTGGTGTTTCTGGTGAATATGAATTCGGAAGGATTGTCGCATCCGAAGAAGGAAGCGAGTTTTTCTCTTGTTTCGTCGACTTCCATAGAAACACGCGTAGCCATAGAGTGAACGCTTCTTCCTCCGCAGGCGGGGTATTCCTCGTAGTATTCCAAGACTTTCTTAATGACACAGTCCGGCTTCAGACTCTGACAGGCACTGTCGAGATACACACCATTCCCGTTACGGACAGTCGGGAAATCCTGCCTGATTGAAGAGACATCCATGAGTGAGGGAAAGAGATTCCCTTATTTATACAGGTACAAGGAGTGCTCCACTTATTCTGAAATTTACAAATGATACGACATCAGAGAACAGATACGCCGTTTCACCGTCGTATTGAAACGACAGTTATTGTTGTACAAATAACGCACATACTGTTATTTATATCTGTTAAGCTTACTCACAATTAAAATCAGTGTTAATGGGGAGTGAAAACGATACCCAAAAAGAAAACCAAAATGGCAATAGTTTACGACTTTGACAGGACTCTCAGCACTTCCGAAATGCAGGATTCATTCATCAAAAGTCTCGGAATGGAGCCTAAAGAATTCTGGAAAGAGAATGATCAATTTTCCAAAGAAAAGGGAATGGATAAGAATCTCGCATACATGTTCTTGATGAAAAATAAGAGTATGAAGCAGGATAAACCGTTCAATCGTGATATTCTTAAGAAACTTGGGACAGACATCAAATTTTACAACGGTGTCGAAACTTGGTTTGATTCAATCTCCGAATTCGCTTTGGAACATGGTGTAGTCGTAGAACACTATGTTATCTCATCCGGACTCAAAGAGATTATCGAAGGCACTTTCATTGCTGGTAAATTCAGAGAAATTTTTGCCAGCGAATATTATTACGATGAAAATGGCAATCCGGTTTGGCTGAAGAACCTCGTTAATTTTACAACCAAGACTCAATTCCTCTTCCGCATTAACAAAGGATCATTGGATATTTCCGATGACAGAGCCGTAAACGAATTTTCATTTCATGATGAACGTCCCATACCGTTCGAAAATATGATCTACATAGGAGACGGCATGAGTGACATACCCTGCATGAAGATAGTGAAAGAATACGGCGGATACTCAATCGGAGTTTACAATCGTTCCAAAGATGTTGTAAACGATCTCATGTACAACAATCGCATAACCCATTACTGCAAAGCAGACTATAGCGAAGGCTCTGAGTTGTTCAATTTGGTATGTGAGATTATCCAAAAAGTTTCATTTGACAGCCCCCTTAGAGAACAGTCTACGAGAATGTACAAAGAATCTGAAAAGAAAAAGAAAACATGATCGTGGGTGGAACTGTGTTATTCTGCAAATGAATGTCGAACCCCACTAACAACTCAAACCACTTCTACACCCATTTCTATCTGTGCATTCATTGAATAAAATCGGAATGCGCAGGGATAAATGATAATTTACTCATTCAATGCAAAACCCAATACCGTCAACTATTGATAAAATCCGAAAGTACAGTATTACTTTCTGATATAGCAGAAGTATGTTATGGAAAGGACCACAAGCTCCTTAAAGATGGTAATGTCCCTGTTTACGGTTCTGGCGGAATAATGCGTTATGTAGAAAGAGCGCTGTATTCAGGTAAAGAATCAGTTTTGATTCCCAGAAAAGGTACTTTGAATAATGTAATGTATGTTTGTGAACCGTTTTGGTCTGTT
Source organism: Candidatus Methanomethylophilaceae archaeon (assembly GCA_963640855.1). GTDB lineage: Archaea > Thermoplasmatota > Thermoplasmata > Methanomassiliicoccales > Methanomethylophilaceae > Methanarcanum. The sequence continues at coordinate 241 of CAVIAJ010000001.1, read as the reverse complement.
GACACAATGTTTTATACCAAAATGAAAAAAGAATGGCTTGGCAAATATCTGTACTTCTTCCTTGTTGAATATGATTTATCGGGAATGAATGTCGGGTCTGCAGTACCCAGTATGACTACTGAATTGCTGAACAATATCGAAATCCTTTATCCTGGAGATGATGTAATAAAATCCTTTGATCAAAACCATAAGTTTCCGGATTGCGGTACCATACACAGTCAGTTCCGAACCTTTGCCGCTT